>NZ_CP035300.1:2819188-3523985 GCF_004114615.1 Dyella sp. M7H15-1 | reverse complement strand
TTGCGGGCGTTATCGTTCTGCGGGTTCACCACACGGTGGGTCGTGGAGGGGTAGACGTGGTTGGTCAGGCGCTGCAGCATGTCGCCGATGTTCACCACGATGGCGTCGCCCTCGGTGGTGATGGGAAGCCAGTTGCCTTCGCGGGTGAGCACTTCCAGGCCTTCGGCGCTGGCGCCGACCAGCAGGGTGATGAAGTTGATGTCTTCATGGGCACCAGCACGCACATTGGGAATGTTTTCCTCGGTGATCGGCGGGTAATGGATCGGGCGCAGGATGGAGTTACCCTGGTCGATCTTGTCGTCGAAATACGTTTCCGGCAGGCCAATATGCACGGCCAGCGCACGCAGCACGCGACTGCCAAGCAGATCCAGCGCTTCGAACAGCTCGTAGGCGTACTCGTGAAAACCGGGGACCTCCGCCGGCCAGATGTTCGGCGGCATGACGTCGGCGAACTTCGAATTGCGGTCGATCTCGCGTCCAATATGCCAGAACTCCTTAAGGTCCGGATAACGGCTGTCTTTGGCGGTTTCGATCTTGAATGGCGTATAGCCGCGCGCACCGCCGGAACCGGGCACGTGGTACTTCATCTTGGTTTCGGCGGGCAGCGCGAAGAAACGCTGGAAGGCGTCGTAGGCACCCTCGATCAGTGTTGGTGCGACACCATGACCGCTGATGCAGCAAAAGCCGAATTCACGATAAGCCGCACCAAGCTCGGCGACAAAAGCTTCGCGGTCAGCGTCGTAGCGGCGGATGTCGAGGGTCGGAACCTTTTTAAGGGGCATATCCATCACTTTTTCCACAGGTTGGCGTACGGTCAATAGGTGTTCCGCCACCGCAGGGGCGGTGCACATCGGGCCTGTTCCTTGGCGACCTGGGGATCTGGGTGTAACGCGCCCTGAAAGGAAAGGGTGCGCTACTGGTTCACGAGCATTCGGCTGCGGATTTTACGACGGCAGCAAGCTGTTCTGCCAAATGCCTGACTTCGGCCTCGTCCGCGGCCTCGACCGTGACGCGAACCATTGGCTCCGTCCCGGAGGCGCGCAGGACGACGCGACCACGGTCTTGCAGAGCCTTTTCGGTATCGGCCAGCGCCTGCCGCACGGCATCGCTGTTCAGAGCTTCCTTCGCGCCGGCCGCACGAACGTTGATCATGATCTGGGGCAGCTTGTGCAGGCCCTGGCGGGCGAAGGCCAAGTCCTGACCGTCCAGCTTCAAGGCTTCGAGCAGGGCTAGCGCCGCGACAATGCCGTCGCCGGTGGTGGCGCGATCCAGGCACAGCAGATGACCGGAGGTTTCGCCCCCGAGCATGCCATGGTGCTCCTTCAGTTTCTGCAGCACGAAACGGTCACCCACATTGGCCCGGATCAACTCCACACCCAATTCATTCAGCGCGAGCTGCAAGCCGAAGTTGCTCATCAGTGTGCCAACTACCGGGCCTTTCAGCAGGCCGCGCTTTTGCCAATGGTGTGCAAGCACGTAGAGCATGTCGTCGCCATCGCCGAGCACGCCATTGCGATCGACCACCTGCACACGATCACCATCGCCATCGAAAGCGAAGCCGATATCCGCTTGATATTGCAGCACCGCGCGTTGCGAGGCCTGCGGATGCATGGAGCCAACATCATGATTGATGTTGAAGCCATCGGGCTTGTCGCCGATCACGTGCAACTCCGCGCCCAGCTCCGCAAACACCTTGGGCGCAACTTGATAGGTGGCACCATGTGCGCAGTCGAGCACGATCTTCATGCCGGCGAGGCTGAAATCATCCGGCACCGTGGATTTGCAGAATTCAGCGTAACGAGTCATCGCGTCGGTAACGCGAATAACCTTGCCGAGGTTTTCCGATTCCACGGTGGTGAACCCGGCATCGACTTCGCGCTCGATGGCTTCCTCGATCTCGTCGGAAAGTTTTTCGCCTTGGGTGGAAAAGAACTTGATGCCGTTGTCGTAGTGAGGATTATGCGAAGCACTGATGACAATACCAGCATCCGCACGCAGGCTGCGCGTGAGGTAGGCGACCGCAGGCGTGGGCATCGGGCCGAACAAGCGTACATCGGCACCGGCTGCAACCAGACCGGCTTCCAGCGCGGATTCGAACATGTAGCCGGAAACACGTGTGTCCTTGCCGATCAATACTAGCGGGTGGCCGAGCGTCCTCTTTTGGGCAGTGAGCACCACCCCGAGTGCGCGACCGAGACGCAACATGAAGTCCGCGCTGATAGGCCATTGGCCTACTCGGCCGCGGATGCCGTCGGTACCGAAGTATTTGCGTTGGGTCATTGCGTATCCTGCTTTTTAATCATCGTCCGGCCAACGCGGTACCTTGGACACATCCATACGCTCGGGCTTATCACCCGATTGCACGGCATGCCACACCTTCAGCGCATCCACAGTGGCAGCGACATCATGCACCCGCACCATGCGCGCACCATGCTGAACGGCGATCAAGGCTGCGGCCACGGAACCGGCAGCACGATTGGCGGGGTGGGTGTGGCCGGTGATCGCACCGATCATCGATTTGCGCGACAGGCCCACATAGACGCCGCTGCCCAGATCATCAAAGCGCTCCAGCTTGCGCAACAGCGCCAGGTTATGCTCCAGATCCTTGCCGAAACCGAAGCCCGGATCGACCATCACCTTGCGTCGGTCGATGCCAGCCAGTTCGCAGGCAAACAGGCGATCGATGAGGAAGCGGTGTACTTCGCCGACCACATCGTCATACTGCGCCGCTTCCTGCATGCTGCGCGGTTCACCTTGCATGTGCATCAGGCAGATCGGCACGCGCAATTCCGCGGCGGCATCCATTGCACCCTCGCGGCGCAGGCCGTAGACATCGTTGATCATGCCGGCACCGGCGGCGATGGCGGCGCGCATCACTTCCGGTTTGGATGTGTCGACGGCGATCGGCAACGAGGTGCGTGCGACAAGTTGCTCGATAACCGGCATGACGCGCTTCAGCTCGTCATTAACGGATACCTCCGCCGCACCGGGACGCGTCGATTCGCCGCCGACATCGAGCATGTCCGCGCCCTCTTCTGCCAGGCGCAGGCCATGAGCTACCGCCGATTCCAGATCGGCAAACTGGCCGCCATCGGAAAACGAATCGGGCGTGACATTGATGATGCCAACCACGCGCGGGCGATCCAACGTCAAGGGGCGGCCGTTGCAGTCGAGTACCGTGGCGAACAGTTCCGTCAACATGTCGCTTTACTCCACACCGCCAAACGGCCCCATGTACTGGCGGTAATAGCGCAACTCGTCAATGGAATCGCGGATATCCGACAGCGCGGTGTGCGCCGAATCCTTATTGAAACCGCGACCGATGGCCGGTGCCCAGCGACGAGCCAGCTCTTTCAGCGTGGACACATCAAGGTTTCGGTAATGGAAAAAACGCTCCAGCAACGGCATCTGCCGGTGCATGAAGCGGCGATCCTGGCAGATGGAATTGCCGCACATCGGCGACTTGCCTGGCGCCACCCACGGCTTGAGGAACTCCAGCGTGGCCCGCTCCGCCGCAACATGGGCAGTGGTGGAGTTGACCACCTGATCCCACAAACCCGAGCGGCGATGCTGATTGCGATTCCAGGTATCCATGGCCTCCAGCCGCACCCCGTCATGATGTATCGCGAAGACAGGACCCTCGGCCAGAATGACCAGATCCTTGTCGGTGACGATGGTGGCGATTTCGAGGATTGAATCGTTGTCGGTATCCAGACCCGTCATTTCCAGGTCGATCCA
Source organism: Dyella sp. M7H15-1 (assembly GCF_004114615.1). Taxonomy (NCBI): domain Bacteria; kingdom Pseudomonadati; phylum Pseudomonadota; class Gammaproteobacteria; order Lysobacterales; family Rhodanobacteraceae; genus Dyella; species Dyella sp. M7H15-1. Next base: position 3,520,247 of record NZ_CP035300.1, on the reverse strand, counting down.
GATAAGGTTATCTTCGTTGGTTTGACTCATGCGCCCTCCCGAGGCGCGCAGTCTAGCAGAGCTGATTGGCGGCTCCTCGTGCGATGATCCGCCCATGCAGACCCTCTTCTGGCACGACTACGAAACCCTGGGCACGGACTCGCGGCGGGACCGCCCGGTGCAATTTGCGGGTATCCGCACGAACATGAAGCTGGAAATCATCGACGAACCGGTGATGTTCTACGGCAAGCCGCCGCGCGACGCATTGCCCGCCCCCGAATCCTGCCTGATCACCGGCATCACCCCGCAAAAGGCCGAACGCGAGGGATTGATCGAGGCCGAATTCGCTGCCCGCGCGCATGAGCAGTTGGCCGCGCCGGGCACCTGCGGCGTGGGCTACAACTCGCTGCGTTTCGATGATGAGTTCTCGCGCCAACTGTTTTATCGCAATTTCTTCGAGCCTTACGCGCGCGAATGGGAAAACGGCAATTCGCGCTGGGACCTGATCGACCTCGTGCGTATGTGCGCGGCATTGCGGCCCGAAGGCATTGTGTGGCCAACACGGGACGATGGCCTGCCCAGCTTCAAGCTGGAGCATCTGGCGGCCGCCAATCATCTGCAACAGGAGCGCGCGCACGATGCGCTTTCGGACGTGCACGCCCTAATCGACCTGGCGCGGCTGATCCGCATGCGCCAGCCGCGTTTGTGGGACTGGCATTATTCACTGCGCCGCAAGCAACGTGTGTTCGAGTTGCTGGACATCACCCACATGACGCCACTGGTGCATGTGTCTTCGCGCTACCCCGCCAGCCGGGCTTGTCTGGCCGTGATCGTGCCGCTGGCGGTGCATCCTACCCGCTCGGGTGAAATGATCGTGTACGACCTGGCGCAGGATCCGGCAGATTTGCTGACGTTGGACGCCGACGCGATTGCCGACCGGATGTTCACCCCACGCGCCGATTTGCCAGAAGGTGTGGAACGAGTTCCACTACGTACTGTGCACGCCAATCGCTCCCCCGCACTGGCTCCACTGTCTGTGCTGAAAGGTGTGGACATGCAGCGCCTGCAACTGGATCTGGATCGCTGTCTTGCCCATGCCGATACACTGCGCGCCGCAACGGGATTAGGCGAGAAGCTACGTCGCATCTTTCAGCAAGCCACTGACCTGCCACCGCCGGAAGATGTGGAGCTGGCGCTGTACCGCGGCTTTGTGCCAGATGCGGACAAGCGGCTGTTGCGCGACGTGCGCACTACACCACCCGACCAACTGACACAACGCTCATTCGACTTCCGCGACCCGCGCTATGCCGAGTTACTCTTCCGTTACCGCGCCCGCAACTGGCCAGATACGCTGACGCCCGAAGAACGCGAACGCTGGGAAAATTTCCGCATCACGCGTCTTACACGCTCCACTCCACTGACCACGTTGACGCTCACCGAGTACTTCGAGCATCTCTCTATCTTGCGTAACGACCCTGCGCAAAGTGATAAAGGGTCCGTGTTGGACCTGTTGCAGGCATGGGGCGAACAGCTCGCCGCCGAGACTGGCATAGCTGCTTGACCTTAGGAATTGAATACGATGCTTTAAGCGTCACGCCTCGGGACGCATGTACGGAAACAACAACACATCGCGGATCGACGACGAGTTGGTGAGCAACATCACCAGTCGATCAATGCCGATACCCAGGCCGCCGGTGGGTGGCAATCCCACTTCCAATGCGCGGATGTAATCGGCATCGAAATGCATGGCTTCATCGTCACCAGAATCCTTTGCATCGACCTGCGCTTGGAAACGTGCCGCCTGGTCTTCCGGATCGTTCAATTCGGAGAAGCCGTTGGCCAGCTCCTTGCCATGGATAAACAGCTCGAAGCGGTCGGTAATGCCCTTGTCGGTGTCGTTTTCGCGGGCGAGCGGTGACACTTCCACGGGGTGATCGATGATAAAGGTGGGTTGCACCAAGGTGTGCTCCACCGTCTTTTCGAAGATTTCCAGCAGCAGCTTGCCCCAGCCGTAGCCCGGCTTGACCTGCACGCCAAGGTGCCTGGCGTGGGCGGTCATGGCTTCGCGATCACGCAGTTCTTCGCGCTTGATCTCGGGATTGAGTTCCAGCACGGCATCTTCCATGCGCCAGCGGCGAAAAGCTGGGCCGACGTCGATGCTGGCGCTTTCCCAGACAAGCTGGGTAGTACCGAGCACATTTTTCGCCGTGTCGCGGATCACCGCTTCGGTGAGGTCCATGATCTCGTGATAGGTAGCGTAGGCCTGGTACAGCTCCAGCATGGTGAATTCGGGGTTGTGGCGCGTGGACACACCCTCGTTGCGGAAATTGCGGTTGATCTCGTAGACACGATCGAAGCCGCCAACCACCAGACGCTTTAAGTACAGCTCCGGCGCAACGCGCAGGTACAGATCCATATCCAGTGCATTGTGGTGCGTGACGAATGGACGCGCCGTGGCACCGCCGGGGATGATGTGCATCATCGGCGTTTCCACTTCCATGAAGCGGCGCGGCGCGGCTTCCAGCCACTTGCGCATGAAACCGATGATCTTCGAGCGCAACGCGAAAGTGCGGCGCGCTTCCTCGGTAACGATCAGGTCGACATAACGCTGGCGATAGCGCTGTTCCACGTCGGCGAGGCCGTGGAACTTGTCTGGCAGCGGACGCAGGCTCTTGGTGAGCAGGCGCAGCACGTCGACCTTGATCGACAGCTCGCCGGTCTTGGTGCGCATCAACACGCCTTCGGCACCGACGATGTCGCCCACATCCCAGCTCTTGAAGGCTTCGTACACATCGCCAACCGTGCCAGCGTGGACAAACAACTGGATGCGGCCAGAGAAATCCTGCATCTGCACGAAGCTGACCTTGCCCTGCACGCGCTTGAGCACGATGCGGCCGGCGACTTTCACCCGGCGCGCCAGCGCTTCGATAGCTTCCGCCGTGTGCTGTTGCTTGTCTTCAAACTCGACCTGCAAATCGCCTGCGAAACAGTCGACCTTGAAGTCGTTCGGGAAGGCGATGCTCTGCTCGCGCAGCGCTTTGAGCTTTTCGCGGCGTTCGGCGATCAGCTTGTTTTCGTCAGGCACAGCCGTGCCAATAAGGTCGGTATCGCTCATGCTTCAGGCCACTAGTGGATTACGAATGTACAGCTCGGGAAATCGCAAAAAATCCCGATCGGCAGTCCAAAATTCAGTCACGCCATTATCCAGGCAAATGGCGGCAATACACGCATCGTGCGCAATTCAAGCACTCAATTGCGCAGATCTTCTTGCTGTTCATGCAGCGATTCCGTGTTCGGTACACCTACGATTTATGCATCGAGACGCTTGGCGCCCGCATCCAAGCCGGATTTAAGGCTCGCTTCCACGAATTCGTCCAGATCGCCATCCAGCACTTTTTGCGTATCCGTGCGCTCAATGCCGGTGCGCAGGTCCTTGATGCGGCTCTGGTCCAGTACGTAGTTGCGGATCTGGCTGCCCCAGCCGATGTCGGACTTGGAGGCTTCCAGCGCGTCCTTTTCAGCGTTGCGCTTCTGGATCTCGATCTCGTACAGCTTGGCTTTCAGCATCTTCATCGCACGGTCCCGGTTGGCGTGCTGGCTGCGTTCGGTCTGGCAGGCCACCACTACACCGCTGGGTACGTGGGTGATACGCACTGCTGATTCGGTCTTGTTGACGTGCTGGCCGCCGGCACCCGACGAGCGGTACACGTCGGTCTTGAGGTCGACCGGGTTGATGTCGATGTCGATGTCGTCATCGACTTCCGGCGACACGAATACCGAGGTGAAGCTGGTGTGGCGGCGGTTGTCGGAGTCGAATGGGCTCTTACGCACCAGGCGGTGCACACCGATTTCGGTCTTGAGCCAGCCGTAAGCGTAATCGCCCTCCACGCGGAAGGTGGCGGATTTGATGCCTGCAACGTCGCCTGCGCTCGCCTCCATCAGCTCGGCCTTCCAGCCGCGCGATTCACACCAGCGCAGATACATGCGCAGCAACATTTCGGCCCAATCCTGCGCCTCGGTGCCGCCGGCGCCGGCCTGGATGTCCACGAAGGCGTTGGCCGAGTCCATCTTGCCGGAGAACATACGCTGGAATTCCAGCTTGTTGACGTCGGCATCGATCTTGGCGACATCACTTACCACGGATTGCATAGTGGCTTCGTCGCCGTCGGCGGCGGCCATTTCCAGCAGTTCGCCGGCGTCGTCAAGGCCGGCGGTGATGTGGTCAATGCCGCTAACGATGGTGTCGAGGCGGGCGCGTTCGCGGCCCAGTTCTTGCGCGCGCGGCGGATCGTCCCAGACGTTGGGGCTTTCCAGTTCGCGGCTTACTTCTTCCAGACGCTCACGCTTGGTGGCGTAGTCAAAGATACCCCCTAAGCGACTCGATACGGGCCTTGAGGTCCGCAATCTGCGCAAGGATCGGATTGGTTTCGATCATGTTGGGTTAAACCTGAGGTGGCGGGCGCGCCAGCGGGCGCGCACCAAGCGATCATCTTAACAAACCGGGTACGGGACCGCCTACAAGCGCTTATCCAGCCATCAAGAGCAAGCCGCCCAGGCTGAACGCGTAGCGCTACGGCGCCGCTGTCAACGCATGCGTATGCACATCCCGCACCGCCCGGCCTGACGGATCGGCCATGGCCGCAAAAGTCGGATCCCAGGCGAGTGCAGCGGGCGACGAGCAGGCAATCGACTTGCCGCCCGGCACCGTCGCCGCACAAGCTTCGCCGGGGAAATACTTCTCGAAAATGCGGCGATACAAATACGCCTCTTTGGTCGCCGGTGTATTGAAGGGATAACGCGCTGCCGCCGCCACAAACTCACGATCGCTAACTGCTTGCTCCGCATGTGCCTTCAGGCCATCGATCCAGCCATAACCTACGCCATCGCTGAACTGTTCTTTCTGGCGCCACAAGATCGATTCCGGTAATGCGCCATCAAACGCTTCGCGCAACACCGCTTTCTCTATGCGCCCCTTGCCTGCCATCTTGTGCGCGGCATCCATACCCATCGCTACTTCCATGAATTCCAGATCCAGGAACGGCACGCGTGCTTCCACACCCCAGGCCATCATCGATTTGTTGGCACGCAAGCAGTCGTAGCTGTGCAAGGCATCGATCTTGCGTACGGTTTCCTCATGGAATGCTTCGGCCGATGGCGCTTTGTGGAAATACAGATAGCCACCGAAGATTTCGTCGGAGCCTTCACCCGACAACACCATCTTCACGCCCATCGCCTTGATACGGCGTGCCAACAAATACATCGGTGTGGAAGCGCGGATGGTAGTGACATCGTAGGTTTCGATATGGCGAATCACTTCCGGCAAGGCATCCAGGCCCTCCCAGAAGGTGTAGACAAAGCCGTGATGCACGGTGCCTAGCGCCTCGGCCGCAACATTGGCGGCCGCAAGGTCGGGCGAGCCTTCCAGGCCGATGGCAAAAGAATGCAGACGCGGCCACCAGGCTTCGCTGCGATCTTCATCTTCGATACGTTCGCGTGCAAAGCGCGCAGCGCAGGCGGCTACCAGCGAGGAATCGAGGCCGCCTGAAAGCAGCACGCCGTAAGGCACGTCCGTCATCAACTGGCGATGCACGGCCTGCTCGAATGCTTGCCGCAATGCGCCCGCCCCCGGCGCATGCCCTTTCGTCGCGGCGTAGTCGCGCCACGGACGGTTGTAATAACGCTGCAGTTCGCCACTGGCGCTGTCGTAGACATGACCGGGCGGAAATGGCGCCACATCAGCACAAACACCTACCAGCGCCTTCATTTCCGAGGCCGCACATAGCCGACCGTGTGCATCATGTCCCCAATACAGCGGGCAGACACCGATGGGGTCGCGGGCCATCAGGTAACGCTGGGCTTGGCCGTCCCACAGCGCAAAGGCAAAGATACCGTTGAGATGGCCGAGGAAATCTGTGCCATATTCCTGATAAAGCGCGTTGATCACTTCGCAATCCGATCCAGTGATGAAATCGTAGCTGCTCTTCGCACGCAGTTCGCGGTGGTTGTAGATCTCGCCATTCACGGCCAGCGCCAGATGGCCATCACGCGAGCGCAGCGGCTGAGCGCCGCTGGCCGGGTCAACGATGGCCAGGCGCTCATGCACCAGGATCACTCCAGCATCCACATATACACCGCTCCAGTCCGGCCCGCGGTGGCGCTGGCGTTGGGAGAGCTCCAGCGCCAGTTGGCGCAGCGCAGCCAAGTCATCACCTGGCTGAAGATCGAAGATTCCGAAGATGGCACACATGGCAGATTCCTTGGGTTGACGATGATCAGGTGGTTCGGTTGGCAACGGTGAAGCGACAAAAACAAAAAGGCCCGCGGTCGGCGGGCCCTTTTGCGTGTGTAGGATTGTTTCTTTCGTCTACACGCCGGCCCACCCGTAGTGACGGGTATGGTTATTAGCGTTGTTATTTAGGCCGATGGCAGCCACGCACACAGCGGAAGCGGCAAGGGTGGAAAGGTGGCGGGTGGCGAACGTGTTCATGGCCTGGACTACAGCATATGCCGAGCTCATGCGCAAGCTGTAACACGTTCGATACAGCAGCGATGAAACAAGCCTCATCCCAAATACCTGTCCCAGATGTTCACGAAACCTTTGCTTCAGATTTGCTGAGATTTCACTGGTACAAGCCCTTCCTGATTCGTCCCAAAGTTCAGCTGATAAGGCTGAGGAACCGGCTTGATACAGCCACTATTAGTGGCTCCACTGATGGTGCGTGTTCGCACCCTACAAATTTGGCTGAACCCCGCATGGCAGTTGACTTACGAGTCGAAGGCAGCTGAACTTCGGAACGAATCAGGAGCCCCTTTGGGGCGCAATACCACCCACCAGGGTGGTGATCAATGCTCCGAACTTAAGGCCGAACGAACGCTGGGGATTCCATGCTCGTCATCCCAGCGAAAGCTGGAATGACGACACATTGAGATTACGCTTAAGTTAGGAGCATTGGGGTGGCGATGGGGACAACTGGAAACCGTAAGCCGTAGCAGCACTGGCATGACTTTTTCTCACGGCCCCTCGTACTGCGCGTTTAAAAGGAGCGAACGATGTGCATAAGGTATTTAAGTGGCTTACTGATGTTCGCGGTACTGTCACCTGCCTTGGCGCAGGACCAGACCCAGAAACTGCAGCATGAAGTGGACGACCTGCAAACCACGGTGAAAGAGTTGCAGGCTGAGGTGAAGGAGCTGCGCTCCGAAAAAGCCCAGACACCCGCCACGACAACCACCCCTGTGGCAGCAGCCCCCAACGCACCGGTAACCACCGCACCCGTTGCGCCTGCGGCAGCTACGGCGCTGACCGAAGTGCCCAGTGGACAAGTCAACGCCCTCCAGCTCAGCGACGCGGAACGCTCGCCGCTGCCGGCACAGCAAAGCGTGTCGGAGAACCAGGATTCCGCTTCACGCATCGACAATGAAGCGCCACCGACCAACCCCGACCTGAAAGGCTTCGTGCAGATTCCAGGCACGGAAACGCTGGTCCGACTGGGTGGTTATGCCAAGCTCGATACTATCTACGACACCGGCGCCATCAATTCTCCCGATGCTTTCGTCACCTCTGCCATCCCCGTGCCCAAGCCACACGACGACTCCGACAATTTCACCATGCAGGCACGCCAGACCCGCCTGAGCATGGAAATCCGCCGGCCGACGATTTTCGATGAAACCTTGCGCTTCTATTTCGAGACCGACCTGTTCGGCGGCGGTGCCGGCAACTACGGGTTCCGGCTACGACAGGCTTATGGGCAATTGGGCAACACTTTTGCGGGTTTCGGCTGGTCCGCCTTTACAGATCTGGACGCCCTGCCCGATACGCTGGATTTTGAAGGCCCTCCCGGCACGATAGCGCCCCGCCGGGCAGGTATCCACCAGTTCTTCCACCTGGGCGAACACAGCAGTCTGACGATTGCGGCCGAACAGCCCACCTCACAGGTCAGCATCTACGAACCCCTGACGGCTCCCGCGCTTCCCATCCCCACCATCCATGGCACCCAACACATGCCCGACCTGATTCTGGCCGCGCGCACCGAGGGTAGCTGGGGACATCTGCAATGGGGCGGCGTGCTGCGCCAACTTGGCTATACCGATTATGAGCAAAGTGATCGCGTGCTGGCCGGCGGCGCGCAGTTGAGCGGCTCGTTCAAGGTGGGCCCCTCCAGTCCTTATGGCGACCTGCTAATGTTCGCCGCCGGCTGGGGCAAGGGCATTGCTCGCTATCTGACCGACACCGATGGCCTCAACCTAGATGCGATTGTTGGCCCGGATGGCAAGCTCCATCCACTCACCGGCATTGGCTCACACCTCGCCTATACGCACTACTGGAGCAGCAACTGGCGCAGCAATCTAGTCTACGGCATAGCACGCATCCAGCATTCCGACCTGCTTGCCATCAACGGCTTCCACAACAGCAATTATGGCGCGCTCAACCTGCTATGGACCCCTGCCCCGACGTTCACCGCTGGTATCGAATTACTGCATGGGCGCTTGATCGAGCAAGACAACCGTTCCAACGATGACACCCGTATCCAGGCCTCGATCCAGTACAGCTTCGTCAAGTAATTTCGTTGCATACAACAGCGCCACTCATCGTTACTAAAGCACGGTCTGTATTGATACCCGGAGATCGTCTTGGCGCATGAATAAAACCAAGCGTGGCGACAAGCTGGTGATTGGAACAGCGTTGGGGGTGCTGGCGGGCCGGGAATGTCGTTTGTTGCAACAAGCACTTGCCGCGCGCAAGGGACGCCACACGGGTATTCACGCTACGCGCCGGGCCTGCCGCCGCCTTCGCAGCCTGCTCGCTTTTTTCCAGTCACCTTACGATCAGCAACAGACCACAGCGCTCGACAAGTTGCTGCGGCAACTGGTACATGGATTTTCCGACCTGCGCGATGCACACGTTGCAATACGCACAGCCCGATTGCTCGCCAACAGCCACGAAGCAACGCTTACGCCTGCACTGATCGATCTGCTCGAAAACCGTAGCAAGGCCCTGCTCGAAACCGCACTGGAAAACGATCCGGAGTGGCGACGCCGATCTCGCAAGGCCGAGCGCATCACCAAGGCACTTGAAGCCCTGAACTGGCAGGCTATCACCCTGCCCATCGCCAAAGAAGCGCTGAAGCGCAGTGTCAAACGCATGAAAAAAACGCATCATATCGTGCAGCAGTGCCGCACCAATGACGCTTTTCACCGCTGGCGAAGGCGTGCCCGGCAAGTCCGTTATCAGCTCGCTTTTCTGGGCAAAGCCCATCGCATGGCCGGCACGAAGAAAAGTGATGCACGACGATACGATGCACGCATCAAGCGGCTTGACTTGATCATCGACCGATTGGGTTGGCGCCAGGATTTCCAGATTTTTCTGGCCATGCTGGATACGCTACCTCCTTCAGAGGAGGTAGCCACTCTGCGGGAGGAACTGACAAGAAAATCGACCGCATTGCGCACTCATTGACACACCAACACGGGAACATCGCAGCAACTCAGCACCCGATTGGTTTCACTGCCCAGCAAGATCCGGTCGAGCGTAGCGTAGCCGTGCGTGCTCATGACAATCAGGTCGCAATGCTGCTGTTTGGCCGCGCCGATGATAGCCACGTATGGACGGTGATCGAACGCATAACCCGACCCGACTTCCAGGCCCGCTTTCTTGGCCATCGCCTCGATATCGGTCAGATGCACCTGGGCACGAACAATCGCCCTTTCGGTATAGGAGTCTTCTGCGTGCTGAATCACGTCCGAAAAATAGGCTACCGCGGCGAGTGGCGCCAACACATGAAACGCATAGATACGCGCACCGAGTTTCTGTGCGAGTTGAATGCCGATCTCGGCCGCATGCAGGGCATGCTCGGAACCGTCGGTCGGTATAAGGATATGCGAGAACATGCTGCCCTCCTCCAATCTCCGGAACCTTTTGCGAACGCACCGAACTCATCTAACCGTGATCCATCCTGAGTGCAACGGAGTCGTCGCTCCTACTGTTGGGCTTGGCGTGATTTTACACCCGCGCCGCATGTCACGCAGGCAGCTTTGCTGCAACGCACCGTCAGGCTTTTTCAGTCAGGGCACAACGTACCTCAGCGGCGGGCGCGGAAGAACTCGCGCAATAACACCACCGACTCCTCCGCCAGCAAGCCGCCCTGCACATCGATGCGGTGGTTGTGGCGATCCGAGATCAAGGTGTCGAACACGCTGCCTGCTGCGCCCGTTTTAGGATCGGTGGTGCCATAAACCACACGCCCGATGCGGGCATGCACCAAGGCCATCGCGCACATAGCACAAGGTTCCAGCGTGACATAGAGCGTGGCGCCAATCATGCGATAGTTCGCCAGTTTCTCCCCTGCCGCGCGCAAGGCCATAATTTCGGCGTGCGCTGTAGGATCGTGCAGCGTGATGTTGCGATTCCAGCCCAGGCCGACAATTTGGCCATCTTGCACCAGCACAGCCCCTACCGGCACTTCGTTTTCCGCATCGCGCGCGTGCCCAGCCAATTGCAGGGCGTGTCGCATATGGGCTTCGTCTTCAACACTGAACACGGGCAAGCTTGGGTTGCTGTTCGATTCGTCAGCCATGTCAGCGATCAGGGTAGCTCTGCACAGGATCGGTGGCGTCACACCAGGTACGAATCACGAGCTAGACTGTTGAGTGTCCTGCATCTGCTCGCTGACTTTGCACCGCCACGAAGTGCGTTATTCTAGCCGATTTTTCAGCACTGTTTTTCTGGTACCGACTGAGCAAAGGGGACTATATGAATCGGTTCGTTGTAATCTCCGGCTGATCAGGCGGCGGTAAGTCCACGTTGCTCGCAGAACCTGGGCGACGAGGATACGCGGTCGTGGAGGAACCCGGCAGGCGGATCGTAAAGGCGCAGATTCACAGCAACGGTACGGCGTTACCTTGGATCGACCCGAAAGTGTTTTTGCATCATGCCATTGCTATGGTGCTCGCTAACCGCGCGGCGCTCGGCACGCCGGACAATTGGGTCTTCTTTGTAATTGGTACGGGTTCTGTAGCAATGGGCGAACCGCCTGACCTCAAACGCACGATGTAGCTCAAAGAAATTCGGCATAGCGCTGCAAAAGCTCGCGCATGGTCGAATCGAGCCTTTCGATGCCGGGGCGGGCAATGTCAATGCCATCGGCATCGATCCATTTTTCAAGCGTGGCGCATTGGGCAGCGACCTCCTGCTCGCCAAGCATCAACAACGCTCCCTTTACGGAATGGATGCGCGCCAGCAGTGTTTTCTGATCCTGAGTGCGGGCGGCTGCAAGAATGGCATTGAGATCTCGGGTGCCTGACTCGACAAAGATACGGAATACCTTTTCCGGATATTTCCCTGCCCAGGCCACCTTGACCAGCGATGCAAGGGAGGGGCTCGCCTGTGGCAGGTGACGCGACATGGCTTCACCCAGGCGATCCAGCGACAAGGGCTTGAGCAAGAGATCGTTGATGCCCGCCTGCTTGCAATGCACTTTTTCGCTGGCCAGTGCTGTTGCTGTCACCGCGAGAATCGGCACCGTAATGCCGCGCGCTCGCAACTGCTTCGTCAACTCATAGCCGTTCATATTGGGCATGTTGATATCGGTCAATACCACGTCGTAGCGGTCTTCATGCCACAGGCGAAGTGCAACCACGCCATCCTCGGCCGCATCGACGGTATATCCCAACGTTTCAAGTTGCTGCTGGATCAACTCACGATTGACGGGGTTATCGTCGACGAGCAATACCGAATGACGGCGACTGACGGTGTCGTTTTCCGAATAAGCCGACAAGACCTCGTCGTTTCGAAGCCCCGCGCTCGGTTCTGCTTCGAGAATGGCTATCAGCAAGGCTTGACTGGCATAGCAGGAAACGAAATGCACACCATCACGAAATTCAGGCAACAGTGGACCGTCGACGGTAGCTCTGACGACTCGTCGGACACGGTCCAGTACGGCGCGCTCCTCGTCTTCCTGCCATGCCTGACAATCGCCAAAGATAACCAGGGCATCGGCCTGCCCCACCCAATCCATATCCAGTTCCGATGGCAACGCAGCGACCATGACATCGGCGCCCCAACGACCGAGTAGCGCAGCAATCTCGACACGCCATTCCGCCGCAAGTGACAAGAGGGCGATACGATGCTTTGCAAGGGGACTACCCTCGGATGGCGACTCAAGCTTGTCCACAGTAGCGGGCAATTCGAACGAGAACACGCTGCCTACGGCAAGTGTGCTTTGCACTTCGATTTTTCCACCCATCAACTCGCTTAGCTGATGGCAAAGTGTCAGCCCCAACCCGCTGCCACCAAAACGTCGTGAAATACTGGCATCTGCCTGGGAAAACGGCTGAAAAACCTGCTGGCGCTGCTGCTCGGTCATGCCGATGCCCGAATCGATCACTTCGAAGCGCAGCCGGACCGGCTCGACACCTTGCTTCGGCGCGAGGCGAACACGCAAGACGATGCGGCCGGACTCCGTGAATTTCACCGCATTGCTTACCAGGTTGTTCAGCACCTGGCGAATGCGATGTGCATCGGCGACATAGCTCTTCGCCAACCCCGATTCCACGCCATAGTAAAGTTTCAAGCCTTTGCGCTGTGCCGCCGGAGCGTAAAGCAACGTAGTCTGCTCGATCAGTGGATGAAGCTCGAACGGCAGCGGATCGATATCCAGTTGACCGGCTTCGATACGTGAAAAGTCAAGCACGTCACTGATGATGCCAAGCAGTGCATCCGCCGAAAGACGAATACGCCCCAATCTCTCGCGCTGCGATGGTTCGAGGCGAGAGCGGCCAAGCAACTCCAGATGACCGAGAATGCCATTGAGCGGCGTACGGATCTCATGGCTCATCGTTGCCACAAAGGAGGTCTTTGCCAAGCTTGCCGATTCGGCAGCTTGCTTGGCTTGCTCCGAGTCACGACGGGCTTGACGCAGGTTTTCTTCAATTTCGGTACGCGCAGTCACATCGCGTAGTACACAGAAAAGTGCATCACGATCCTCGTAAACAATAGGCATCGCGGCAACCAGCAGGTGACGAATGTCTTTTCCGTGGACCTCAGTCAACGAAAGGTTGAACTCTCGCGTTTCCGGGCGGCCAATCAATGAACCTGTCGCGTTGGAGAAATTTTGCAACAATTGCTTGTAGAACGTGCCATCCGGATCCGCGATGTCCGTGGCGTATTCGCGTACAAGATCGTTTTGCAGCAGGGGAGCCCCATTTCGCATCGAAATAACACATAATCCGACGGGCGAGGTTTCGATCATGGTGCGATTGAGCAGTTCACTCTGGTAAACGCGTTTTGCGCGTGCCAACACTGGAGCAAATATGCTGCGGTCCTGGCGAATCAATAACAGCCAGAGTGTGCCAAGCAGCAGGATTGCCAGGGTGATAGCCACCAGAATCGGCACAAACTCGCCGCGCAGAATGTCCATCCAGTAAGTATCCCCCGGCAAAGCCGGGGGCTTTATTGGGTGAGCCCCTCAAAGGGGCGATAACAGCGTGAGCCGCCTGAAGGCGGCGGGCTACACGCCCAGCTTCATCTCGTCGTAACGTTCATCCTCTTGCTCTTGGTTTCGGATGTATGCCCTCACCATCGCTTCGTCCAAGCCCACCGTCGAGACGAAATAGCCTCGTGCCCAAAACGACTCCCCAGTGAAGTTTCGATTCCGTCCTCCGAACTTGCGCGCAATGGTGATGGCACTCTTACCCTTGAGGTAACCCACCACGTTCGACACTGCATACTTCGGCGGAATGCTGATGCACATGTGAATGTGGTCGCTCATCAGGTGGCCTTCCACAATCTGCGATTCCTTGTGCGAAGCCAACTCGTGGAAGACCTCGCCCAAGTGCTTGCGTAACTCTCCAAACACCTGCTTCTTTCTCCGCTTGGGAATGAACACCACGCGGTACTTACAGTCCCAACGGGCATGACTCAAGCTTTGATACTCTTTCATCGTGAACCTCGTCTCTTGGTCGAGATTTCAGGTTCACTACGACCGCCGTATAGGTCAAACCTTGGTGAGTCCCCCGGCAAAGCCGGGGGCTTACCTCATTCTGAGTTAGGGCATCTTTAATAGCGCTCTAATACCGTCAACATTTTTATTATCAACACAACTCGCTAGCCGGCTAATAAAGTCGTTAAGGATATCTATAGTAGAGGCATCCTTCCTTGCTGGTCCTTGAGCGATTTCCGTGAATGCCATCTCCATGTAATCAACAATCGGATCACCCACTAGGTCTTCAATATTTTTTATAAGACGCACTAAATCAACAGGTTTTTCTTCATATATATTCATGGATCCCGGATTTTCTTGTATTAAGTCATCAAAAATAGTATTCGTTTTTCTAAATGCCTCAAGTGCCGCCGTAAAATTGCGTTTAACCTCATCTAAAAAGCCATCTTTTGTAAATTCAGAATATGGCAATGACTTGTTATTTTTTAGTAATTCTTCAGTATTATGAGCCCATGAAATTAGCGCATTAAAGCTTGTCTCAATTGTTATCATGGCTTCGTTTTGAGCTTTTTTATATGCTTTTGTAGACAAGCCATTTTCTTGCGAAAAATTAATCTCGTGTGAGATTGCGCTTGAATCAACTTCAATATTTGAAGTAATATTATCACAATACGTTATTAGTAATTTTTTGCACTCATCAAGATCCTTACTATCCCTGAATTTTTCATATGCCGATTTTGCTAGCGCCTCGAAAGCACACTTTGAGTGCATACTCATATGCATACGATTTAGCCAATCAATTCTTTGTTCCTTCGTTGGCGCCACCCGTGCATTTACATTGAATATATCTTTGTGTCGAAAAAAATCACGGATATTATTAATTACACCTTGTACCTCATCATTGTTAGTGGCGCGATCGATCGCATCACGGAACGCTTGCAATTCTGGAGCGCAAATTTCACTCACTCGCGCCTCATTCATGAATGTAGCATCCATGCTAGCATCTAGTTTTTCTTTAACTAATCTTTTGGTCTCGTCGAAGTCTTTGCCGTCATTCACTGCAGTGACGAGTTTATCATTAAGCGATTTTGACAAATATTCACCATATCCATAAACATCTGTTGATTTTATTTGCCTACCATTAATGCTATTATATCTAACAATATGTAGCTCAGAAATATCAAGAACACGTGGACAAATGGCGGTGTTAAAGTTATTTACACACTCAATGACTTCAGAAATGGAGTTCGCAGCGCTCAAGGATTTTTTGAATTTTTCATTTTCCGAATCAATCTTTTTATATAACCCTCCAAGTAATGAATTGGTAGTTTTTGGCGAGTAATAGGCATTTCCATTACTACTGTGCATTTCTTGGAATATAGCGCGTTGCGGCGTCAAAGCAGGGGAGTTATTGCCCTTGCTTTCTCTCGCGCCGGCGCGTATCCTGGCTTCGTCTTCAGGTAAAATAACTCTGCCGAAGAACTCACTTGGGTCTTCTCCGTATACTGCTAACAAATAATGAGTTGCATTTACGGCCTCTTGCATTTTATTAGCACCCGTAATGTGTGCGATAGACCAGTAGTTTTTTTCGGCTGGCTTGATGCGGCCCATGTTTGGCATCTGCCCTACGCGGGCCTTCAAGAAGTGCGGGTTGGGAGATCCAATTGAATGTCCGCCAGTTGACATTGACGGTACTGAGTGAGTGAGTGAAGTCGCAGATGTAATCGATGGACGGTGGCCAAGAGGCTCAGATGCAGATTTAGCTGCAGGTTGCGTGGTTGGCGTTGTAGTGGTGGGAACACCATAGCCAGATACATTATTAGCATGCATGATTTTTAAACCTCTTATATATAAATATTAAACAAATGTTAAGACATCGGAAAAAGCCAGCCGCTTGGTACCGCATTGGCTCTTTAAGTGATGAACTTCTTTTTTCAATGCACATGAGGCCACAACAAAATTTCTTATGGCATTAAAAAGGTATTGATAATCTATCCTTGATACATCCAGGCTCACTGTGAATAAAACGCGACGATAAATGGGATCTAACGCTATACATCCACCCATTGTTTTCTTTTGTACAAAATTAAGCTCTAAAATTCCAAGCAATGTTTCTGATGACAAGAAATCAGTAGTTTCATTAGCAATGATAGTGGTCATTATTGCCAGATCAGATCCAATTGGCGCGTCTATAGTCATTTCGACTTCATCGACGATAAGTTCGCAACGAGAGCAGCGGTCAAGTTGGAGCGATACGCCATAGTGCTGCGAAATGTCGGCGAGCATGCTTTTTATAACTTCGTTAGCGTCCATTTTGTTACTTCATGCAGTGTTTTTGGCCAAGCTCTTGTAGCGAACCCACCTTGGAATGCCCGGATCGTTGTGACGAAACAACATACAAGCTCATCACAAGCATATCTAACCACGGGGTTTTGCATCCGTGTGCCTGAGGAGTGTGTCAACCACTTGGTCAAGTAGCACGAAGCACGCATTCAACGACGAAAAATGATGAGATGGCTATCATCAACCGTGACATAGGCCATGCCATCCTCATCAAATGACAATTCAGGCAGCTCAATCGTTGAACTAAATTCTGCAAGTGGTCGCTCAAAAGCGACTTTGTTCATATAGTTTTGTTACTAAAATTTGTGCTAGTAAAGGACCACCCATTTCTTTTGAAGATCTCTATCCATCGCCTCATAGCCAGCGACAAGCAGCACGAATTCCTTTGCAGATAGTCCATACATATTCAGTATCGAACAAAGTATCTCTTCGCTAAACAACGCTGACGATCCGGTATTTGCCTGAGATTTTGTGCATCCAAGATACCAACGCGTTGCAGGAAAGTGACGTCTCACTGGCCGACTCACAAGAATGGGCGCCGCCTGCCCCGCCACACTATGATCGCGACATCGATTCGCTTCTGCCGTTGAACGGGCACTGGCAGCCTGCATCCGCCTGCTGATCACGAATACAGCACTGCCTGACGTGACCTTGGGTGACGCTTACAGCACCTCTTATTCCAATGCCCTTTACTCATCGCAAGTAATTCATGCTGCTTCCTGAACAAGCGAAAACAATCACGTCAACAATCGGAAATACGATTGCGTTTCCCGCACTGCAAGCCGCCTTCCGTGGCTGCTTTAAATTTGGAGAAGACACTATGATCAGCATGACCCGCAAATTGGCCCTTGTTGCTGGCATCGGCCTTGCGCTGGCCAGTGTGAGCTATATCCCGCCAGCTTCGGCACAGGTGGTTGTTGGCGCGGTTGGCGTAGCACCGCCACCGCCGCGTTTTGAACGTGCTCCTCCGCCACGTCGTGGCTGGGTTTGGGCGCCGGGCTACTGGCGCTGGGATGGCTATGCACGCCGCCATGTGTGGGTGCCTGGTTACTGGATGCGCGAACGCGTCGGCTACCGCTGGTACCCCGGTACGTGGGTGCGGATGGGTCCGAGCTGGCGCTGGCGCGCGGGCTACTGGGGCCGCTGATCGAAGACCTAGAGCCTGTCGTCATGAGGTGTTGAAATATGGTTAACTACCCGCCATCGAATCTTGCTGGATGGAATCCTCTGTGACTGCGGCCTATCGACGCCATGACATCTCCGATGAAAAATGGGGTTTGCTTGAACCCCATTTGCCGGGTCAAGCGGGCCGATGGGGGCGTGTAGCCAAAGATAATCGGCAATTCATCAACGCAGTGTTCTGGATACTTCGCACCGGAGCGCTGTGGCGAGATTTACCACCCGAGTACGGCGATTGGAAGAATACCCATCGGCGCTTTTGTCGCTGGCGCGATAACGGCACATGGGAAGGTCTGTTGGAACGTGTGATGGATGAGCCGGACTTTGAGTGGCTGATGATCGATGCCAGTCACTGCAAGGTTCATCCTCATGCAGCGGGAGCTCGTGGCGGCAATCAGGGCATAGGTCTCACAAAAGGGGGCGCAACACCAAGATACATTTGGCCGTGGATGCGCATGGTATGCCAGTCCGAATTCTTGTTACAGAGGGTACCCGGGCAGATTGTTCGCAGGCTGCGGAACTGATCAAAGACATTCCTGCTGAGCATCTCATGGCCGACAAAGGTTATGACAGTGATGCCATTGTTGAGCAGGCTCATGAGCAAGGCATGCAGGCGCATATTCCGCCACGTAAAAACCGAAAAGAGCCGCGCGACTACGACACGTACCTGTATCGTCATCGCCACCTGGTTGAGAATGCGTTTTTGTACCTGAAACAGTGGCGTGGTGTGGCGACACGCTACGCGAAGAATCTGTCCTCTTTCCTTGCCGCTGTGCAAATTCGCTGCCTCGTCATGTGGCTCAGAATCTTATGACGACATGCTCTAGCCATGAGGGACCTGGCAATCAGGCTCGAAAAGCCCCCGCTTCGGCGAGGCTTTTTGGAACATGCTGTCGCTTGTTGCGTTGCGCCAGCGATCCACTCCGACTCGTACTAAACTCTACGGCGCTAACTCACCGCCCCAGCTTCTTGCTGGGGCTTTGAGTTTCAGGCGTCAGGTCCTTGGCAGGGCCCGAGCGCTTCAACTAAGTGGTAGCCTTCCCCGGCGCCGTCAAACGTGGAGTCCATGTTCCAATGATTTTCGAAACCATCGCCAAAACAGGCCACGAAGAAGTCGTCTTCTGCCACAACAAGGATGCCGGCCTGAAGGCCATCATTGCGATCCATAACACGGTGTTGGGCCCTGCATTGGGCGGCCTGCGCATGTGGCCGTACAAGACCGAGCAGGATGCGGTGAACGACGTACTACGCCTGTCACGCGGCATGACCTACAAGAACGCCGTAGCCGGCCTGAACCTGGGCGGCGGCAAGGCGGTAATCATCGGCGATCCGTCGAAAGACAAATCCGAAGCGCTGTTCCGCGCCTTCGGCCGTTTCGTCAACTCGCTCAATGGCCGTTACATTACGGCTGAAGATGTGGGCATCGACGTGAACGATATGGAATATGTGTTCCGCGAAACCGAATACGTGACTGGCGTGCACCAGGTACACGGTGGTTCGGGCGACCCGTCGCCATTCACCGCTTACGGCACGTTGCAAGGCCTGATGGCGGCGCTGAATTTCAAGCACGGCAACGAAGACGTGGGCAAATATAGCTACGCCGTGCAGGGTGCCGGCCATGTGGGCAGCGAGTTCATCAAGCTGCTGCGCGAACAGGGCGCGAAGGTGTTCGTCACCGACATCAACAAGGATGCCGTGCAACGCTGTGTGGATGAGCTGGGCTGCGAAGCCGTGGGCTTGGACGACATCTACGATGTCGATGCCGATGTGTATTCGCCCTGCGCGCTGGGTGGCACGGTGAACGAGCAGACCATCGATCGCATCAAGGCCAAAATCATCTGCGGTGCGGCCAACAACCAGCTTGCCAACGACGCGATCGGCGACGAACTGCAACGCCGTGGCGTGCTGTATGCACCCGACTACGCCGTCAATGCCGGTGGCGTTATGAACGTATCGCTGGAAATCGACGGCTACAACCGCGAGCGCGCTATGCGCATGATGCGCACGATTTACTACAACCTGGGCCGCATCTTCGAAATCAGCAAGACGCAGAACGTGCCCACCTATAGAGCAGCGGACCGTCTGGCGGAAGAGCGCATCGAGGCGATCGGCAAGATCAAACTGCCGCATATGGGCAACGGCGCGCCACGCTTTGCGGGGCGTATGCGCGGGCAGTAATTCGCTGCTTGTCATGCTGAAGAAAGAAGGGAGTAAATTCGTTGCACGCAATGCATTGAAATTGCTATGCACCCTTCTTTCCTGGTTGAGCCTGAGCACACATGCCCAAACCGCATCGCCCGACCTGCTTCACAACATATTTGCCGAACTAAACCAACACTCCGCCGTGCGCGCATCTTTCACCCAGCAGCGCCAGATACCCGCCCTTACCCAATCGCAACACAGCCGTGGGCAACTGCTGTTCGTATCCGGCCGCGGCATGTTGTGGCAAGTGCAACAGCCTTATCAGGAAATGCTGGCGCTCACCGGTAATCAGACCGCGCGCATCGACGCCAGTGGCCGCATGCAATCCGTGCGCAATGAACGTGGCATCAGCCAGATTTCGCAAATGCTGCAATCCATGCTAGCCGGGCGGCTCGATGCGGTGATGCGGCAGTTCAATGTCAGCGCGGATGGCTCGGTTGCGCGGTGGACGCTGCATTTCACGCCAAAGCAGACGCGCGTGGCGCAGGTGCTGCGCGACATCCAGCTTGACGGCGGCAGCTTTCTGCAGGGCATTCGCATCAATATGCAAGATGGCACGCAGACGGATATCCGCATGACCGACACCCGTGACGCCGGTCCGCTGAGCGCACTGGAAAAGCACTCACTCGGTCTGCCATGAGTCCACGGAGTCTGTGGCTACGCGCAGCTTGGTTTGCAGCGGCGACGCTGCTTCTCGCTGTGCTTGGAACATGGCTACTGTTGGGTCATGGCAGCTCCGCCATCCAGACCGATCTGCTGGCTATGCTGCCGGCGACCGAGCAAAACCCGCTGGCGGAAGTGGCCGCGCATCGGCTGGCACACGCCAACGGCGATCGTGTGATTCTACTGGTTGCCAATGCCAACGATGATCGCGCCAAAGCGGCAGCACGCGAATTGGGGCGTGCACTGGGCAAAAATAGCGTGTTTGCCACGGTAACGGCCGAGTTGCCGCCCTTCAACCTGCAGCAACGGGTGGCACCCTATCTGGCGCATCGCTTCAACCTGCTTGCCGATGCGGATCGCACTGCGCTAGCGCGACCCGGATATGATCCGGCGCAGGCATTAGTGCAGCACGTGAACGAACCTTTTGTCACCGGCGTGGCCACACGCCTGCAGGATGCCCCCTTCGGCTGGCTGCAGCACTGGCTGGACCAGCAGCCCTGGAACCGCTCGCCACTGGTACCGGAGGACAATCTGCTGACCGCACATCGCGGTGAAGTCAGCTACGTGCTAGTGACGGCCACGCTCAAAGGCTCCTCGTACGACGATGCCATCCAACGCCGTGCACTGGGCGCGCTGGACCAGGCCGAACTGGCGACGCAACGTGATCAACCCGGCACCCGCATCCTGCGCACTGGCGCCGTGTTCTATGCCGCCGCTGCACGTGCCGACGCGGAGCACGACGTACATCTGGTCGGACTCGTTTCCACCATCGGCATCGCCCTGCTACTGCTGGGCGTGTTCCGCTCACCCGGCCCCTTGCTGTTGGCGTTTCTATCCACCGCGATCGGTATTGTCGCGGCGACAATACTTTGCGTGCTGATCTTTGGGCATATCTATCTGTTGACGCTGGTATTCGGTGCAGCCTTGCTGGGCGAAGCCGTGGATTATTCCATTCAGTACCTGAGTGCGCGCGCGAATGCCGGCGATGCATGGGAACCACGCAAAGGTTTACGCCAGGTACGGCCAGCGCTGTTGCTGGCGTTGGGTACATCGCTGCTGGGCTATGCCCTGCTTGGTCTTGTACCGTTTCCGGCGCTGCGCCAGATGGCCTGCTTTGCCATGACCGGCATGACGGTGGCGTGCTTGAGTGTGTTCGGCTTGTTGCCGGCCTTGCTGCAACGGCCCGCGAAACCGCTGTCGACCACGTCAGTGCATATTGCACGCATATTGCAGGAAAGTGTTGCTCGCACTGCGTACGGACGCCGCGCCGTGGCACTCGCGGTGGTCCTGTTGCTGCTGGCGATGCCCGGCTGGTGGCAATTGCGCCATGACGACGACGTGCACCTGCTGATCGCGCCCCCTGCCGCACTGACCGAACAAGAGAAGCAGATCCGTGACATTACCGGCCTTGGCAACGGCACCCAGTTCTATCTGGTGCAAGGCAAGGATCAGGAACAGGTTCTGCAGCGCGAGGAAGCACTGGAACAACGCTTGCAGCCGTTGGTCGAGGCGAACTCCTTGCAGGGATGGCTTGGCCTGGCTGGCATGGCGCCTTCGTTGCAGCGTCAGCAGGCAAACCAGGCGCTGCTGGCGCCGTTGTTCGTGCAACCGGAACGCATGCGGCAATGGTTGAGCCATGTGGGATTTCGCGCCAATGATATCGAACCATACATCCATGCATGGCCCGGCACGCCCCTCGACTTGCAGGCATGGCTGAAGACTCCGATAGCAACACCTTTTCGCTACTTGTGGATGGGCGATGAGGCACATCACGGCGCCGCCTCGCTCGTGCTGCCACAAGGCGATGCACCGGTTGCCATGCTTCAGCACGCAGCCGATCATTTGCCTGGCGTCATGCTAGTTGACAAACCCGCCAGCATTTCCGCGCTCTTTGGACGGTATCGACGTTACGCCAGTGTCTGGCTACTGGCTGCCGTGTTGCTGATCGTACCGGTATTCGGCTGGCGCTATGGTTGGCGCGAGGTACCGCGTGTGCTGGCGCCGCCGGTGCTGGGTATCGGCTTTACGCTTGCCGTGCTCGGTTATTTGCATCAGCCGCTGACCTTGTTTCATTGGATGGCGCTGATGCTGGTACTGGGCGTGGGCGCCAACTACGCGGTTTTCCTGCGTGAAGGTGAGCCGCATGTCATGCATCATCCCGGCGCGATGTACGCCAGCGTGCTGCTTTCCGCCTTCACGGCCCTGTTGTCGTTCGGCCTGCTAGCCTTGAGTTCCATGCCGGCACTGCGGGATTTCGGCCTTACCTTGCTGCTGGGTATTGGCTTCACGGTCTTGCTGGTACCGACCAGCACAACCTCGCGAAAAAGGCAGGACGCATGATGGACTTCATCATCGATCAATGGCGCGCCTGGGCACCCGGCCTGGATAACAACGAAGCGTGGCAGGCGTGGTCGCGCACCCCAATGCGCATGCCTGATGACGGCAGCCAACCAAGCTGCGATTTCCTGCCCGCTCTGCAGCGCCGCCGCCTCAGCCGATTGGCACGCATGACCTTGCATGTTGCGTGGCCCCTATGCGGTGAAGACGAACAACTTCCCTTCGTATTTGCCTCGCACCACGGTGAAACGTCCCGTGCCTATGCGCTGCTAAGTGACGTAACGGATCAGCAACCGCTGTCACCTACACAATTTGGCTTGTCCGTGCATAACGCCATCGCTGGGCAGTGGTCGATCCTGTGCGGTCAACATGGCGAATCCGTGGCTATTGCGGGCGAGGCCGATACCTTTGAACACGCCATGTTGGAAGCCGTTGCCATCCTGAGCGAAGGTGCCCCCGCCATACTGGTCGTGGTCGCGGAGGAACAGCCACCCGAAGCCTACCGTGACTGGATCGACGACATACCGTTTTCCTATACGGTGGCGCTGAAAGTGAAGGCCGCTGGCGTGGATGAACGCGCGCAAAGCAACAAACGCTGGCAATTGCGACTGGAATCGAACCAACACAAGATCGCCCCAGCGACGTGGCCACACGCATTGGAATTCGTGCGTGCACTCCACCAGCAAAGCAACGCATTGGAGCACGCGTGGAAAACACGTCGATGGATCTGGCAACGGTCATGAAAGCACATCGGAACGCATGCCCAAGCTGACGTCCATTCTGTTTACGCTGACCGGAGTGCTTTATCCGTTCCTGGTATATCTGGGAGCGAATCGTGCGCAGCCAGCGCTGTTTGCACTCGGACTTGCCGTGGCCTGGCTCATGCGGGCGCCCAACCTGCTGAAGCAGCCGGGTGGACGCTGGATGTTGGCAGCGGCGCTGGTTTACTGCGCACTACTGGCCTTCAGCGGCAAAGCAACGCTATGGCGCTGGTATCCCACCCTGATCAGCGCCGTGTTGCTTGGCGTCTTTGGCTTGAGCCTAAGATACGGCCCGCCGATCATCGAACGTATCGCTCGTGCGAGCGAGCCGAACCTTCCAGACGCAGCCATTCCCTATACGCGCAAAGTGACCTGGGTCTGGGTGGGGTTCTTTATCTTCAACGGCGCGGTATCGGCCGCGCTCACGATGTGGGCATCGCTGAACGTGTGGACGCTGTACAACGGCTTGCTGGTGTACGTCATCCTAGGGGTACTGTTTGTTGGCGAATGGCTGTGGCGTCAGCGCCTGCGAGGTGCCGTGTAAACATGTCAGCACACTCAACCCGAACCCGCATGGACATCTACCTCAACACACTGGGCGTGATCTGCAACCTTGGTGCAGGCAAGTCCGTCGTTGCCGAAGCCCTGTTTCGCGGCGATACCCGCGGTATTCGTCCGGAGCAAGGCTGGATTCCTGGTCACGCGCCACCGCTTGGCGCGGTGCGTGCGAAACTGCCGCCCATACCCGATGCGCTACGCGAGCATCACAACAATCGCAATAACCGCCTGTTGCTCGCCGCTGCATGGGAGATAGAAACGGATATTCACGACGCGATCGAACGTTATGGCCGCGCGCGTATCGGCGTCGTGCTCGGCACCAGCACCAGCGGCATCGAAGAAGCCACCTATGGTATCGATGCTTATCGTCGCAATGGCGTGTGGCCGGCGGATTATCGATATACGCATCAGGAACTGGCCGCGCCCGCCGAGTTCCTGGCCGAATGGCTGGAACTGGCCGGGCCACGCTACGGCATTTCCACCGCATGCACATCCGGCGCACGCGCCTTGTTGAGCGCACAGCGCCTGCTTCGGATAGGCGTGTGCGATGCTGTGCTTTGTGGCGGCGTGGATACGTTGTGTCGCCTAGCCATCAATGGCTTCCATGCGCTAGAAGCGGTGGATCTGCAGCGCTGCAACCCGTTCTCGAAACATCGGCGCGGCATCAATATCGGGGAAGCGGCAGCGCTGTTCCTGATGACACGCGAAACCGGGCCCGTGCAGTTTCTGGGCGGTGGCGCAAGTTCGGATGCCTATCACATGTCTTCGCCCGATCCACAAGGCGGCGGCGCGCAAAAAGCCATGCGCGATGCTTTGCGCCATGC
Source organism: Dyella sp. M7H15-1 (assembly GCF_004114615.1). NCBI lineage: Bacteria > Pseudomonadati > Pseudomonadota > Gammaproteobacteria > Lysobacterales > Rhodanobacteraceae > Dyella > Dyella sp. M7H15-1. Next base: position 3,495,464 of record NZ_CP035300.1, on the reverse strand, counting down.
CGGCCTGGCGGCGGCGCAAATCGACTACATCAACCTGCACGGCACCGCCACCGAGCATAACGACAGCATGGAAAGCCTTGCCGTCACCACGATGTTCGAGCATGCCGTGCCGTGTTCGTCCACCAAATCGCTCACCGGCCACACGCTTGCCGCAGCCGGGGCGCTGGAAGCAGCATTTTGCTGGCTAAGCCTCACTGATACATTTGCCGAACGGCGCCTGCCCCCACATGTGTGGGATGGGCAAGCGGATCCCGCACTGCCTGCGCTGAATCTGGTACAAACAGGCAATCATTTGCCCGCGGGTGGCCGGCGCTATCTGATGAGCAATTCTTTTGCTTTCGGTGGCAATAACGCCTCGCTGATCCTGGGGGATCCGGCATGATGCTGCACCCCGCACATAGGTCGAAACCCGATTGCCGGAGACACACTGCATGACGGATACCGTTCTGGTTACCGGCTCCAGCCGCGGCATCGGACGAGCCATTGCCTTGCGACTGGCACAAGCCGGCTACGATCTGGTTCTGCACTGCCGCAGCCGGCGTGACGAGGCCGAGCAGGTGCGGGCAGCGATCACAGCGCTGGGTTGCCATGCACACATTTTGCAATTCGATGTCGCCGACCGTGCAGCTTGTGTTGCCACTCTCGAAGCAGATATTGAAGCGCATGGCGCTTATACGGTGTGGTCTGCAATGCCGGCCTGACCCGCGATGGCGCCTTTCCGGCCTTGACCGACGACGATTGGGACCGAGTATTGCGCACCAATCACGCGACAGGTGCTTTCGGTTAACGGGGGGCTGTGCTGAGGAAAGTCGACTGGAGCTCCTTCTTCCCGGAAGGGGACTGTCTCTTGTCCCTGTAATCTGCGGTGTCGTTGTTAGGGATGCGATCTGCACCTCACCCTCTGGCGCATGTACAGATTGTGCGCACCCTGATGCGCCGCATCAGAGTCCAAACAGATCCCTGCGCTACAATTTCTTGGTTAAATCCCCTCCTCAGGAGTTTCGTGATGCGCCCGTTCCCGCTCGGTGAAGAGATCGACCTGCTGCGCGAAAGCGTTGCCGCCTTCGCGGAAAAGGAGATCGCGCCACGCGCCCATAACATCGACCGCGAGAACCAGTTCCCACACGACCTGTGGCGCAAGATGGGGGACATGGGCTTGCTTGGCATGACCGTGTCGGAGGAATACGGCGGCACTGGCATGAGTTTCCTCGCGCATATGGTAGCGATGGAGGAAATCTCCCGCGCATCCGGTTCGGTGGGCCTTTCGTATGGCGCGCACTCCAACCTATGCACGCAGAACATTTTTCACAACGGCAACGAAGCACAGCGTCGCAAATACATTCCCAAACTGTGCTCAGGCGAATATATCGGTGCGCTGGCAATGAGCGAACCAGGGGCCGGTTCCGACGTGGTTGGCTCCATGACCTGCAAGGCCGAACGGCGTGGCGATGTTTGGGTAGCCAACGGTTCCAAAATGTGGATCACCAACGGCCCTGACGCCGATGTATTGTTGGTCTACATGCGCACAGCGCCGCGCGTGGCGGGCAGCCGCTGCATGACGGCCTTTATCATCGAAAAAGGCATGAAGGGTTTCAGCACCGCGCAAAAGCTGGACAAGCTCGGCATGCGCGGCTCCAACACTTGCGAATTGGTGTTTGAGAATTGCGAGATTCCTGTCGAAAGCATCGTCGGTGAAGTGAACGAAGGCGTACGCGTACTGATGAGTGGCCTGGATACGGAACGCCTGGTGCTGTCCGGCGGTCCGATCGGCCTGATGCAGGCATCGCTGGATCTCGTTTTGCCCTACGTGCGCGAGCGCAAGCAATTCAATGCGCCCATCGGCACCTTTGGCGTGATGCAGGCAAAAATGGCGGACATGTACACCAAGCTGCAGAGTTCGCGTAGTTTTGCCTATATGGTGGCAAAGGAATTCGATGCGGGCATGACGTCGCGCATCGATCCTGCAGCGTGCCTACTCAATGCTTCAGAGAATGCCGTGAAGGTCGCTCTGGAGGCAATCCAGGCGCTGGGTGGCAATGGTTATATCAATGAATTCCCAGCCGGACGCCTGTTGCGCGATGCGAAGCTTTATGAAATTGGCGCGGGCACGAACGAAATTCGCCGCATGCTGATCGGGCGCGAGTTGTTTCACGGTTGGAAATAACCCCATCCACGCGGCGTAGAGGCAAAAACGGAACTCGATCAACGCCTCTTCGAGACCCGCACGGCTATACACCGTGAGCCGATCCAGCTTTTCCTTCAACGTGCCAAACAGCCGTTCAACGCGGCCATTCTCCCACGGGTGGCCAGGCTTGCTGAGCTGATGGCGAATACCCAGCCTCTATTTTCGAGGGTTCCGGCGTAGACCCCCGGGCATGCGTGATCCTGCATCACCTCTCCCTGCACGGAACGGCTTGGAGTTCACCTGTCCAGTGGCTTGCGAAGCGTCTAAGGGTGGAATTGCCTGCGACGCCCAGAGACGCCACGCATGGGGCGAGTCTTAGTCACGATCGGCTGCCTCGCCGCAGGCGATAGCTGACGGGGCTGACGTGGTGCAGCGCTCGCTAATTTAATATTCGGCGCTAATCGCTGTATTAAACGGCGCCGTCATACGGTTTTCTGGGTGGTTGGTCGAGGTCGGTACTGGCGAAATCCGTGCCGTGATATTAAATTAATATCCGGTCGATTTCGGAGTATTAAAAAGTCATGTCTAAGTATTTTTTTCGACCAGCACTGGCGAAGGATGTGGCCGAGCGCCTTCTCGGAAACGGGATGTTCAGCACGACCACCCTCTTCCTGGGCGCTGCGCGTCGCACCGGCAAGTCCAACTTCCTCATGCAGGATCTACGGCCCGCCCTGGAAGAAAGGGGCGCGACGGTGATGTATGTCGACCTGTGGGCAGACAAATCGCGAGACCCTGGCGAGCTTATTGCGATCACCATCGCCAATGCGCTGGCTGCCGCCCAAGGAATGATCACCCGTGCGGCCAAGGCGGCAGGACTAAGCAAGGTGAGCATCAAGGGTGTCGAGGTCACGCTCTCCCAGGTTGGTAACACGCAAGGCGCTTCGCTCGCCGATGCGCTCCAGGCACTCCAGGATAAGGTCGCTAATCCGATTGTCCTGATTGTCGACGAAGCGCAACACACGATCACAACCAGGTCCGGCATGGACGCGATGTTCGCCCTGAAGGCCGCCCGTGACATCCTGAACGCCAGCGGCAAACAACGCTTTTGTCTCGTGATGTCGGGATCGGACCGGGACAAACTGTTGCGCCTGGTGCACGGCAACAACACGCCCTTCCTTGGATCACACATCGACGATCTGCGGCTCTTGGATGAGGATTTTTCAGCGCATTTGGCCGCGCAACTTGCCGTCGACGTTCCCTCCCTCCACATCGACAACGCTCGGTTGGCCGCCACGTTTCGCCGCTTCGACCACCGGCCGGAAGAGATGCTGCACGCCTTAAATGTTGTGGCTGGCCCTTTTGGGGGAGGCCGGAACGATCGATTTCATCAACTTTTAGATGAGGAGGCCAATAAATACGAAGCGAAGCGCGCTTCCGAATATATGACCGCGTACGAAGGCCTCTCCAAGTTGCAACGCGCCGTGCTCACGCGTGTCTTGTCGAACGGGCACGACGGTCGCCTGTTCACGGCCGATGCGCTGGCCGAATACAGCAGGGCGCACGGCAGGAAAGTGGCGGCCGGCTCCGCCCGCGGAGCCATCGAAAAGCTGCGCGCCATTGAGCCGCCGCTAATCTGGAAATCCGAGCGTGGTGACTACGCTGTCGAAGACAGTGGGATGCGGCGTTGGTACGAGCGCCTCGTGCAGCAAAAAGCTTGGCCACCCGTAACCTGAGTGCCGCCAGAGTGAGGGGGTGACATATCGCGGCCCTCAGCTGGTAAAAAGTCAGATGCATACCGCAATGGCCAGCGATGCTCTGGCCCTCGTTGGCCTACGCACTGAGAGTCAATGGGAGGCGTTACGGCCATCCCCTTTTAGATGTCGCAATTTGGGCGCCGCCTCCACGAGCCATCGGCGCTTTCTTGATGGATGCGAATCACCTCGTCAACCACCCAGATGGGTTTGCGAGGGTGGTGCCGATACGGCTTGCGCATGCCTTTGCGGCGATAAATGTTCCGTGGCTTTCGCTTGCGCAAATGGCATAACCATCGCCACAACCACATGATTAGTAAGCGCATGATTCTTTGCACCGATAGCTGTCCTTCTGCCAGCACCCACTTTCATCCATGGTTTGCCAACATCATCCGCAACTCCGCCTGTGCCACGCACCGCCGTCCCATTTCCACCAGCAAGGCGATGCCATGCAGCGCTGACGCCATCCGATCGTTATTGATCATGTCACCCTCGCTGATCGTATCCCCCAGCATCTGCACCATGCCGTGCGCGCTATCGAGCAAGATATGTGCGTCCATCATCAGGCCATGATGGTTGGCTTTGGGATCAACGTAATACTGCGTGTGTAGGGCGATCCAGGTATCGCGGGAATGCAGGCTCATCGGAAGCTCCATGCCTTGAGGGGATGGCCGCCGCCGAGAGTGGGTGGCGGACGTGTCGGGGTCAGAAACCGAGTTCGGAGAGCCCGGCCAGGCTTGCGCCTGCCCAACACGTCCGCCATAGACGAACGTGAAGACACAAAAGCGCCTTACGGCGCTTTGTGCGCTCCGAAAAATCAGGTTCTGACACCCGGTCGCCGATTGAGCGGCGACGCAAGAACCCTAAGTCCTCTTGCTTATCACGTCAATCGCCCGTTTCGTCGGTAACGCAGTGCACACATGTAGTCATCATGCGCTTCGCCCGTCAGCGTTTCGTGACGAACGTGTTTTCTGCACAGAACCGACACGCTTCGTGAGTCGCAAGCCATTACGCTTGTTCGCATGCGCAAGATTGCAACTCACCCAGCACGAACGTTTCTGCGGCGGCATCGGCGCTGTTCTCCCTCCCCGCATCGATCATGCCGATGCCGCCGCAACCTTTTCAGCAACCTCCCGCTCGGCGCCGACCGCGTCCACCTGGTACTCAGCAACTGGCTCGACGGCACCGGCACCGGCACCGGCACCGGCACGCAAGAGTGCCGCGCCGACGGCGGCACCACCGTGTACCAAGTCGAAGTGTTCGGCAACCAGCGCGTGAAGATCGATGCGCTGGATGTGTACAGCGTCTATGCCGCAATCGAATGTCCCGTGCCTGTCTTTCAGGCCCTTGTCGATGATGCCGGCCAGCGCATTAGAACGCCAAGCGGTAGTTCAGCGTCCCCATCGTGGCGCGTTCATGCTGCGCATTGTACTGATCGATGCCAAACGACAAATTCGAGCGTTTTGAGAACTCCCAATTCAGCGACAGACCGGCCACGCTGCCGTAACGCGACAAGCCAATGCCGTCGATCGGCGTGAACTGCTGGACGGCGGTGAAGCTAGCACTCGGCAATACGCCGTGCATGGCGAACGCATCCTGCCAAAGCATGCGCGCCTGCAAGCTCAAGGTGGTGCCGTTGGCCATGATCCACTGACGCGAGCCACGCAAACCGAAACCACCCTGCCAGCGCTGGATGGACTGCGAGTTCGTCATCAGGCCGAAGCCATCGCCCCCGACTTCGTTGAAGCCGTCGCGATCGATGTTGGCGTATTCGAGGTTGGCGAATGGCGTGAACTTCCAGTTGCCCAAATTGAACCGATAGCCGCTTTCGCCATACACCACGTTGTAACTGCCGTTGCTGAAGCTGGACACACCCGCCGTCTGGCCACCGAGGATCAGCAGGCGGCGCGTGTCCTGCCAATCGCTGCCCACACCGAAGCGGCCCATGGTGTACCAGTTGCCTTGCACGAAACCGCCGTAGACCATGCCTTCCAGCGCACGGCTGAAGCCCTGGTCCACGCTCTGCTGGATATTGCCCAAGCCCTGGCTTTGGCTGATGGCGTAACCCATCACGCTACCGTTACCGAAGCTGCGGTCGCCACCGATCATGGTGCCGTTGAGCTGGAAGCCCATGTTGTCGAAACCGCTACGCGACAGCGTTCCCTGGTAACCCAAGTTCTGCGACCAACTCTGGAACTTGTTGAGACTCAGTTGCTGCGGATGATCGAGCAAGCTGTCGAAGCGATCGGACAGCGCACGTGTATCGGCGTCGATGGCTTCGAAGGTCATCGCGGCGCTTGCGGCGTACATCTGGCCGGACAGGCTGTTCAACGATTGCTGCAGCGCTTCTGTGGTCTGCGATTGCTGGATGCCCGCTGCGCCGGCGACAAAATCGCCCGGCAAAGCCTGCCCCGAAGAGCCGCTCTGGATCACGCTGTTGAGGGTGTTGAAAGCAGCCTGGGTACGCTCAGCCGCTGCGTAGGTCGCTGCCGAATACGGCAACCCTCGAATCTGCGTGAGATTGGCGCTAGTCACGTTAAGGTAGGCATCACTCGGACCGTAACCGAGCGTTGCCTGCAGTATCACGCTCGATGCCCAGCTAAGGCTTGAAAATGTACCGGTCAACCCATCCGTGGCAGTCAACACCTCGGTATGCGAATTGACAACATAGCCACTGTTGGCACCGTAAACATAAAGCCCCGGGCGGTTGCTTAGGGTAGCCCTGCCATTCACCTGCAAGGCAGAGCCCAACGGCACCGCAAGCCGTCCTCCTGACTGCGTGTAGTTGCCGAGCGTGGTGAGGTTGCTGCTACCCACTACCAGGGTACCTTGCTGGTTGTTCACCTGGCCAACGATCAACGGAAATTGCGCCGTGTTGGAATTGCCGGTAATCGCCAGTGTTGCACCGGCATTGATGTTCGCATTGGAATTGAGCGACACCGCATTCAAGGTGCCGCCGTTGATGGTAGTGCCGCCGGTATACACAGATGGATGGCTAAGCGTGAGCGTGCCCGAGCCATCCTTGATCAGTCCACCAGCACCCGAAATCGGATTGTTCCAGCTCGATGTTCCGCTGAAATTAACTTCAACGTTACCCCAGTTGAATTGCTCCGGACCGTTCACTGCCGCGCCGACATTGAGAACGCCATAGCCAAACGTCGGATTCGGCTGCGCACCACCCATCGGCGTCGCCGTACCCAGCAGCGTCTGCTGCACCAGGAAATTGGAGAAGTACGGATAAGCCTGCCACACCAGCGCCGCTGCGCCGGAGACAGCCGGCGCAGCAAACGACGTACCTTCCACGATGTAATAGGTCGGATTGGTCGTGCTGGTGGTCGTGTCCTTGTCCAATACGATCACGTCGCCTGGTGCGGCCAGGCAGTAGTTCATCGCAATGCCGCACTTGTTCGAATAACTGTCGAGCTGCGTGGGATTGTTGCTATTAAGCGCTACGGCAACCAACCAACCTTGTTGAAGTTGCGGATCATTTGCAATGGTAGGCAACGACGCGATCGTGCTCGGATTGGCCTGCGAATCATTGCCCGCCGCAAACACCACCAGGCCATTGTGCTGCTCAATAAACGGCGCGTACGCCTGATCGAAAGCCTGCGTGACAGCGGTATCGCTGCTGCTCCAGGTAATGCCGCCCCAAGAATTGTTCTCGACCTGGACACCCGAGCTAATCATTTGCTGATTGACTTGCTGTATGAACTGCGCGTCAGCCGTCGTGACCTGCGAAGCTGCCGTCGAACCGTTATCGTCCGGTGCGTTATCGTCAATGATGCGCGCCGACACCAAGTTCGCGCCTGGCGCAATGCCACCGGCAAACTGCGCGAAGGAAGTGCCCGCGGCAATCTCCGACACCCAGGTACCATGTCCGACTACGTCGGGAATACGGGTGTTGTTGGTCGATGGATCGACGTCGATGTACTCCGTCCCAACGCGCCCGACCAGCGCGGCGTTGTTCGGCATGATGCCGCTGTCGACCACGCCGATGGTGACGCCCCTACCGGTGTAGCCCGCCTGTTGCGCGACATAGGCATTGGTCAGCGCAAGCTGCGCGTTGATCGGCGGTGTCGGCACATTGGAACTCGGCGACGGTGATGGCGTCGGAGAAGGTGATGAGGGTGCCGGTGAGGGACTCGTCGGGGACACCTGCGACGATGCCGACTTGACGCCACTGCCTCCCCCACAAGCACTTAGTTCCAGCCCGAGACAAATCAATGTGGCGATTTCACGACGACGCCACGCCCACATTCCGGTCGCCATAAAACTTACCCCTGTTAGATATGTTGATCCCCACAACACGTCGGACTACCGCCACACCAGTGGCGGTATCTAGGCTATAGCTTATTCGTTCGCTTTGTAGGATTGCGAGCACTGAGCAAGCACTGAGTACGTGATTTCTCACGAAAACTTGGGTTTGCTGCCTTACGTCCCGGGCTGCGATAATTCCGCAAGTTATTTTCCCCAGCGTTGCCCTTAGCGGGGTACGCATCAAAGCTCCTGCGGAGATCAGCATGTCGGATGTCAGTATTGTTATTGCCGGTGCCAAGCGCACCGCCATCGGCTCCTTTCTAGGCCAGTTCACCGGCGTACCCACTCCCAAGCTTGGTGCCGCCGCGATCCGCGCAGCGCTGGAACAGGCCGGCGTAGGTGCCGGGGATGTCAGCGAAGTGATCATGGGTTGCGTGCTGCCCGCCAATCTCGGCCAGGCCCCCACCCGCCAGGCGGCCTTGCAGGCTGGCCTGCCGGTCGGTACCGGCAGCACCACCATCAACAAAGTATGCGGTTCGGGCATGAAGGCCATCATGCTCGGTCATGACCTGATCAAAGCCGGCTCGGCGACAGTGGTGGTGGCCGGCGGCATGGAATCGATGACCAACGCCCCGCACATGGTCAACGCCCGCGGTGGTATCCGCTACGGTGACGGCCAACTCGTCGACCACATGGCATGGGATGGCTTGACCAACCCCTACGACGGCAAGGCCATGGGTGTGTTCGGCGAACTGTGCGCCGACAAGTACCACTTCACCCGCGAGGAGCAGGACGCCTTCGCCATCGAATCGGTGAATCGCTCCAAAGCCGCCCAGTCTTCCGGCGCCTTTGCCGATGAAATCGTGCCGGTGACCGTCTCCAGCCGCAAAGGCGATGTGCAGGTGGATACCGACGAGCAGCCAGGCCGTTCCGATACCACCAAGATCCCCTCACTCAAGCCCGCGTTCCGCAAAGAAAACGGCACCATTACCGCCGCCAGCTCGTCGAGCATTTCCGACGGTGCGGCCGCGGTGATCCTGCTGTCGGCTGACGATGCCAAGGTCCGCGGCATCAAACCGCTGGCACGTATTGTTGCCCATGCCACGCACTCGCAGGAGCCGGAATGGTTCACCACCGCGCCGGTAACGGCCATCAGCAAGGTGCTGGACAAAGCTGGCTGGAAGGTGAGCGATGTCGATCTGTTCGAAGTCAACGAAGCCTTCGCCGTGGTGGCCATGGCCCCCATGCGTGAACTGGGCATCTCGCATGACAAGCTCAACGTCAACGGCGGCGCCTGCGCACTGGGACATCCGATTGGCGCCAGCGGTGCCCGTCTGGTGGTGACATTGCTCAACGCCTTAAAAACACGCGGCTTGCGTCGCGGCGTGGCATCGCTTTGCATTGGCGGCGGTGAAGCCACCGCTATGGCAGTGGAGCGTTTGGACTAAGCTGACACCCCTGTTACCCATCGGGCTGGCGGTCGCGTCCTCCACCAGCGGTTTAATGTGACATAAAAGTTGTTCATAAAACGGGTAGCGCACTTAACACTAACGCGCTATTAATAATCGTGCCAATGGGCACTTCACGGCTAAGGAGATTCATCATGAAGTTCACGCGTACCCTTCTCGCCTCCGCGCTTGTCGCGCTGCTGGCGGCTTGCAGCAACGGCGCACAGGATGCCGCGCAGGATGCACAGAAGTCGGCTGACCAAGCCCAGCAAGCAGCTTCACAGGCTGCTGATCAGGCTCAGAAGGCCGCTTCTGCTTCCACCGCTGCCGCTCCGGCTTCCACCGCTTCTGCCCCGGCCGCTGCTCCGGCTTCCACCGCTGCTGCCGCTCCGGCTTCGCCCGCTGCTCCGGCTGCAGGCGATGCCATGAAGGCCGCCGCTGCTGACGCATCCGACGCTGCCAAGGATGCCACGAAGGGTCATTGATCCTTCGCTGGTGGTTTCCATCAAATCGGCCGCCCTTGGCGGCCGATTTTTTTATGGTTCCAAAATGGCTCCGTACGATGGTCAAGCTGCGAGTGCAAATGCAGAAGGACGGGCTGCACCGTTATCATCCACGGTTTGCCAAGATGGTCGCAGCACCGATATGAGCGTCCTCACCTCGCAGATCGATCCTCGTTCCTCCGAATTCCAGACCAACAACACACAACTACGTACCCTTGTCGACAACCTGCGTCGTGAGCTGGGTCGCAGTGCGGAGGGTGGTGGCGTCAAGGCCCGTGAAAAACACACCGCCCGCGGCAAGCTGTTGCCACGCGAGCGCATCCGCGCCCTGCTCGACCCGGGCTCGCCATTCCTGGAACTGTCGCCGCTTGCTGCACACGGCATGTACCACGACGCCGCGCCGGCCGCCGGCATCATCACCGGCATCGGCCATGTGCATGGTATCGAAGTGGTGATCGTGGCCAACGACGCCACCGTGAAGGGCGGCACTTACTTCCCGATCACGGTGAAGAAGCACCTGCGTGCGCAAGAAGTCGCGCTGGAAAACCGCCTGCCCTGCATCTACCTAGTCGATTCCGGTGGCGCCTTCCTGCCCATGCAGGATGAAGTCTTCCCCGACAAGGAACACTTCGGCCGCATCTTCTACAATCAGGCCCGCATGTCGGGCCTGGGGATCCCGCAGATTGCCGTGGTGATGGGCTCCTGCACTGCCGGTGGCGCCTACGTACCGGCCATGAGCGACGAAGCCATCATCGTGCGCGAGCAAGGCACCATCTTCCTGGGTGGCCCGCCGCTGGTGAAGGCCGCCACCGGCGAAGTGGTGGATGCCGAGGCACTGGGTGGCGCCGATGTGCATACTGGCGTTTCCGGCGTGGCGGACCACTTCGCCGAAAACGATACGCATGCGCTGTCGATCGCACGCGACATCGTGGCCAGCCTCAACCGCAAGAAGGCCATGCCACTCACCGTGCGGGCACCTGTCGAACCGCGCTATGCCATCGAAGAACTGTATGGCGTGATTCCGCAGGATACCCGCCGTCCGTTCGATATCCGTGAAGTGATCGCACGCATCGTCGACGGTTCCGAGTTTCTCGAATTCAAGGCGCGCTACGGCAAGACATTGGTGTGCGGCTTTGCGCACATCCACGGCTACCCAGTCGGCATCATTGCCAACAACGGCATCCTGTTTTCCGAATCCGCGCTCAAGGGCGCACACTTCATCGAGCTGTGCAACCAGCGCAACGTGCCGCTGGTCTTTCTACAGAACATCACCGGCTTCATGGTCGGCAAGAAATACGAGAACGCCGGTATCGCCAAAGACGGCGCCAAGATGGTCACCGCTGTCGCCTGTTCGCACGTGCCGAAGTTCACCGTGGTGATCGGCGGCAGTTTCGGCGCTGGCAACTATGCCATGTGCGGACGTGCGTACGGCGCGCGTTTCCTGTGGATGTGGCCCAACGCACGCATCAGCGTGATGGGCGGCGAGCAAGCAGCAAGCGTGCTCGCCACGGTGAAGCGCGATGGCATCGAAGCCGCCGGCAAACGCTGGAGTGCCGAGGAAGAAGATGCCTTCAAAACACCCATCCGCGAGCAGTACGAACGTCATGGCCACCCGTATTACGCCAGCGCGCGCCTGTGGGACGATGGCATCATTGATCCGGCCGATACGCGCCGCATACTGGGGCTGGCGATTTCCGCTTCCTTGAATGCACCGATCGAACCCCAACGCTACGGTGTATTCCGGATGTAACCGGACCGAGGACCATCTACATGGCCTCATCACATCGATGCATCTTCACATTCACCAAAACGTGACGAAAGTACACGCTGCATAAATATGGCCAGCGTTTTGAAATCTCACCGAAAGATCCATGTCATCGACGGCGGTTCATATCGACGCTTCGGCTGTAACGGCTATGTGTGCCGTTATGGGGAAGACCGGATGGCCCGGTCAAGCCGAAGCCGCCCAGGGAGAGCGGCAGTCGATAACGCAGGGAAATGCGTCCATTTCTATTCGACGATAAGGATCCAATCCATGAAGAGCCGTTGTGAGCGTTCCGTTTTCGGAAAAACCACCCTGTCTATTGCCCTGACGCTTGCCTGCACCTTCGGTGCCGCCCTGCCCGTGGCCGCGCAGACCAGCACGCAGACGCTGGTGATTTTCCCCGACCAGGGCTTCACCTCGATCTATAACCTGATCAATTCGGCACAGAAAACCATCGATATGACGATGTACGAATTGCAGGACACGACCGCGCAGAATGACCTTTGCAATGCCGCCGCGCGTGGCGTGACCGTGCGCGTGATCCTTGACGTGAATGATGAAAAAAGCAACAACACCGCTGCCTACGATCAGCTCAAGGACTGCGGCGTGAACGTGGTGTGGGCCTGGACCAAGTATGAGGCTTCTCACCAGAAGACCATCACCGTCGACAGCGCAACCTCGAACGCGCAGACGGCGATCATGACCGCCAATCTCACCAGCCGCTACTACAGCACCTCGCGCGACTATGCGGTGATCGAGAACAACACGACCGATATCTCAGCCATCGAAGCCACCTTCGCCAAGGACTTCGCGCACTCGTCGGTAACGCCGTCAAACGGCACTGACCTGGTGTGGAGCCCGACCAACTCGCAGTCGTCCCTGCTCAGCATCATCAATAACGCCCAGACCAGCCTGCTGGTCGAGAATGAAGAAATGAGCGACAGCGCGATCGTCGAGGCATTGGAAAATGCGGCCAAGGCTGGCGTGAGCGTCACCGTGGTGATGACCAACGACGATAACGACTACGCCAGCGAGTTCAACGAGTTGACCAACGCCGGCGTCAACATCAGCACGTATCCAGACAACACCACTTCGCTGTACATCCACGCCAAGGCCATCGTGGCCGACTACGGTACTTCTGCGCAGATGGCCTTCGTGGGCTCGGAGAACTTCTCCAGCGCCTCACTCACCAAAAACCGCGAACTGGGCCTGATCACCACCCATTCGAGCATCCTCTCGCAGCTTAAAAGCACGATGAGTAGCGACTATTCGGGCGGCACACACTGGTCGGATTGATTTGATTCCATGTTTCGAACTCCCTCCCCTATTCACAGGGGAGGAGAGTCAACAAGAGCTACGCAGACATTAGAGCCTGTCGTCATGAGGTGTTGAAATATGGTTAACTACCTGCCATCGAATCTTGCTGGATGGAATCCTCTGTGACTGCAGCCTATCGACGCCATGACATCTCCGATGAAAAATGGGGTTTGCTTGAACCCCATTTGCCGGGTCAAGCGGGCCGATGGGGGCGTGTAGCCAAAGATAATCGGCAATTCATCAACGCAGTGTTCTGGATACTTCGCACCGGAGCGCCGTGGCGAGATTTACCACCCGAGTACGGCGATTGGAAGAATACCCATCGGCGCTTTTGTCGCTGGCGCGATAACGGCACATGGGAAGGTCTGTTGGAACGTGTGATGGATGAGCCGGACTTTGAGTGGCTGATGATCGATGCCAGTCACTGCAAGGTTCATCCTCATGCAGCGGGAGCTCGTGGCGGCAATCAGGGCATAGGTCTCACAAAAGGGGGCGCAACACCAAGATACATTTGGCCGTGGATGCGCATGGTATGCCAGTCCGAATTCTTGTTACAGAGGGTACCCGGGCAGATTGTTCGCAGGCCGCGGAACTGATCAAAGACATTCCTGCTGAGCATCTCATGGCCGACAAAGGTTATGACAGTGATGCCATTGTTGAGCAGGCTCATGAGCAAGGCATGCAGGCGCATATTCCGCCACGTAAAAACCGAAAAGAGCCGCGCGACTACGACACGTACCTGTATCGTCATCGCCACCTGGTTGAGAATGCGTTTTTGTACCTGAAACAGTGGCGTGGTGTGGCGACACGCTACGCGAAGAATCTGTCCTCTTTCCTTGCCGCTGTGCAAATTCGCTGCCTCGTCATGTGGCTCAGAATCTTATGACGACATGCTCTAGCGATTGCGCTGTCGGAATTCGAGCGGAACCGTATCACCCTTCGCGCCAATAGACCGCTTCGGTCCGCACGCACCGCAAGTGCTACAACCATCGCTGCAACTGCCGGTAGCCTGCTTCGGCTGCAAACGGCGCCCCCATGCCCGTATCCAGGCCGCATGTCCCGGCTGGCTGAATTGGATCGATACGGAAGCCAGCCAGCGGCCGGTGAGCTGCGGGGCCAATTTGCGTAACGCGTACAACGCGCTGGCTAGCACGATTAGCGCCATCACGATGTACTGGACAAGCAGGCTCGTGTTCACAGGAACCATCTCGCCAACTGATAGGTGAAAAACGACGCGGTGTACGCCACAGCGAACATGTAGCCAAAGGAGATCACCACGTTGCGCCAGGAATTTGTTTCGCGGCGAATCACCGCCAGCGTGGACATGCACTGCGGGGCAAACGCAAACCACACCAGCAGGGACAGCGCGCTCGCCAGGGAAATATTCGCGGTCAGTGCATGCGCCAAACCACCTCCCGCGGCATCGCCCCCCACGGCATAGACTGTTGCCAGCGCGGCCACCGCGGTTTCACGCGCGGCAAAAGCGGGAATCAGCGACAGACTGATCTGCCAGTTGAAGCCCAGCGGCGCAAAGATGAATTGCAAACCGCGGCCTAGGTAACCGGCAATGCTGTAATCAATGGCCGGCCCGATCGCGCCAGCAGGCGGCGACGGGAAGGTGGAGATAAACCACATCAGCACGGTCAGCGCGAGGATCACGCCGGTCAGGCGCTTGAGGAAGATGGCACTGCGTTCGTACAGGCCAATCACCACGTCACGCGGCTGCGGCATGCGATAAGAAGGCAGCTCCATCAGCAGCGCATGTTCGCTGCGGTCGCGGCGCATGTACTTGATCACCCAGCCCACCAGCATCGCGCCAAGGATGCCCGCCACATACAGCGCAAACAGCACCAGCCCTTGCAGATTGAAGACGCCAAGCACGGGACGCAACGGAATGAAGGCGCCGATCAACAGCGCATACACCGGCAAGCGTGCAGAGCAGGTCATCAGCGGCGCGACCAGAATGGTGGTGAAACGGTCGCGCGGATCCTGGATGCTACGCGTACCCATGATGCCGGGAATGGCACAGGCGAAGCTCGACAACAACGGAATAAAGGAGCGCCCGGTGAGCCCCACCGACAGCATCATGCGATCCAGCAGGAAAGCAGCGCGTGGCAGATAGCCTGATTCTTCCAGCACAAGGATAAAGAAGAACAACACCAAAATTTCCGGCAGGAAGCCAAGCACGGTGCCAAGACCGGTACAGATGCCGTCCTTGAGCAAACCCTGCAAGGGACCTTCTGGCAACCCGATGGCAATATGCTCGCCGATCCAGTCGAAGCCATCGCCAATCAGATCGCTCATCGGCTTGCCGAACGAATACACCGCCTGGAAGACCAGGAACATCACCACGGCGAGAATCATCAACCCGAACACCGGATGCAGCGCCCAGCGATCGAGTGCATCGTCCAGCGCCGCCGTCGCGCGCGGCATGCGCACGGCAGCGTCGAGCAGTTCGCGCACTTGCGCATGCAGGCCAGCGCGGCTGGCGGCATCGTCGGGCATGGCAGGAGCGGCCACCGGTACTTCGCCATCCACGCGCTCAATCAAGGCGCGCGCACCGCCGCGCTTGACCGCAATGGTTTCCACCACCGGCATGCCAACTCGGCGCTGCAGTTCGTCGATATCGATCTGGATACCGCGCCGGCGTGCGGTATCCATCATGTTCAGCGCCAGCACCACCGGACGGCCCAGGCGCTTCACTTCCAGCACAAAGCGCAAATGCAGCCGCAGGTTGGTGGCATCGGCCACGCACACGATGAGATCCGGCGCCGCCTCGCCGGGGTAGTTGCCTTCCAGCACATTGCGGGTGATCTGTTCATCCGGGCTGGTGGTATCGAAACTGTAAGTGCCTGGCAGGTCCAGAATCTGCAGCACGCGACCAGAGGGGGCGGTGAATCGCCCTTCCTTGCGCTCGACCGTCACGCCGGCATAGTTGGCCACCTTCTGGCGCGCGCCAGTGAGCTGGTTGAACAACGCCGTCTTGCCACAATTGGGATTGCCGACCAGGGCAATGCGCAGTGTGCCTGCGCTCATGCGACTTCCTGCACGGTCACGCGCGCCGCTTCGGTGCGCCGCAGGGCAAAACGGGTGTAACCGATTTGCACCAGCAGCGGATCCGCGCCCACTGGACCGTGCGCTACCAGTCTCACCCGTTCGCCCTGGACAAAACCCAGATCGCGCAGGCGCTGCGCGATCGAATCATGGGCGTGGGCATCTTCAACTCGTTCAACCACAGCAGAGGCACCTTTCGGCAGGTCACACAGGCGCACGATTATTACGCTTCTAAATAAGAATGGTTCGCATTGTATCCACTTTTCGCATGGGGTGCAGCCCAATGGTCATACGCCAGCCCCGCCTCGGCAAAGGCTGGGGTGCGGGGCCAATCCATCATGACGACGGCGATACTTATTCGGCGTTGCCTTAAGGGCACCTCTATAAATTATCAGCTCCCCAGAAGATGCCGCATTGTTCGCATGTAAATCGGCACATGTTCATGGAAGTTAAGTAATTTCCTGATTCCGTGAGCTCCTGACTCGCACCCCGCATGCCCGCTTGCCCGCTTGCTTTGCGTGAGATCACCCACTCACCCGCCGGGTGAGTCAAAGATCACTCGCAAACCCAGACGCCATGCGCACTGCGCGTTAGGAGGTCACGGAATCAGGTAATTTATAAAAGTGCCCTCAAATCCGACAGGCTCCTAGGAAATGTGCGGAGCGATGGCCTGCAGCACCGCCTTCGTGCCAGCCGTCGGAGGCATGTTGTGCAGCCCGTACAGGACGTTGCCGATGACCTGGGCATCTAAGGAGGGTGCCTGGGAAATGTGCGGAGCCATGGCCTCCAGCACCATCTCGGTGCCGGCCGTTGGCGACATGTTGTGCAGCCCGTACAGAGCGTTGCCGATTTCTTGGGCAGATAAGGAGGGTGCGTCGGAAATGTGCGGGGCCATGACCTCCAACACTGCCTCGGTGCCCGGGGTCGGCGGCATGTTGTGCAGCCCGTACAGGACATTGCCGATGGCTTGGGCAGATAAGGAGGGCGCTCGGGAAATGTGCGGAGCCATGGCCAGCAGCACCGCCTCGGTGCCCGCCGTCGACGGCATGTTTTGCAGCCCGTACAGGACATTGCCGATGGCTTGGGCAGATAAGGAGGGTGCTCGGGAAATGTGCGGAACCATGGCCTGCAACACCGCCTCGGTGCCGTCCGTCGACGGCATGTTTTGCAGCCCGTACAGGGCATTGCCGATGTGTCGGGCAGATAAGGAGGGCACCCGGGAAATGTGCGGGGCTATGGCCCGCAGCAATGCCTCCGTGCCGATTGTCTGCGGCATGCTGTGCAGCCCGTACAGGGCATTGCCGATTTCTTGGCCAGATAAAGATCGTGCCAGGGAAATGTGCGGAACCATGGCCTGTAGCACCGCCTTGGTGCCGGCCGTTAGAGGCATGTTTTGCAACCCATACAGGGCACTGCCGATGTCTTGACCAGATAAAGATCGTGCCAGGGAAATGTGCGCAGCCATGGCCTCCAGCACCATCTCGGTACCGGGGGTTTGTGGCATGTTTTGCAGCCCGTACAGGGCGTTGCCGATGTTTTGGGCAGATAAGGCGGGCGCCCGGGAAATGTGCGGAGCCATGGCCTCCAGCACCATCTCGGTACCGACCATCGGCCGCATGTTTTGCAGCCCGTACAGGGCGTTGCCGATGGCTTGGGCAGATAAGGAGGGCACCCGGGAAATGTGCGGGGCCATGGCCTGCAGCACCGCCTCCGTGCCGGCCGTCGGCGACATGTTGTGCAGCCCGTACAGGGCGTTGCCGATGTTTTGGGCAGATAAGGAGGGCACCCGGGAAATGTGCCCAACCATGGCCTGCAGCACCGCCTCGGTGCCGGCTGTCGAAGGCATGTTCTGCAACCCATACAAAGCATTGCCGATGGCTTGGGCATCTAAGGAAGGCGCCTTATTTGAGGAAATGTGTCGGGCCATAGCCTGCAGCACCGCCTCCGTGCCGGCCGTCGACGACATGTTGTGCAGCCCGTACAGGGCGTTGCCGATGTTTTGGGCAGATAAGGAAGGCGCCCGGGAAATGTGCCCAGCCATGGCCTTCAGCACCGCCTCGGTGCCGGCTGTCGAAGGCATGTTCTGCAGCCCGTACAAAGCGTTGCCGATGGCTTGGGCATTTAAGGAGGGTGCCTCATTTGAGGAAATGTGCCGGGCCATAGCCCGCAGCAACGCCTCGGTGCCGGCTGTCGAAGGCATGTTCTGCAACCCATACAAAGCATTGCCGATGGCTTGGGCATCTAAGGAAGGCGCCTTATTTGAGGAAATGTGTCGGGCCATAGCCTGCAGCACCGCCTCCGTGCCGGCCGTCGGCGACATGTTGTGCAGCCCGTACAGGGCGTTGCCGATGTTTTGGGCAGATAAGGAAGGCGCCCGGGAAATGTGCCCAGCCATGGCCTTCAGCACCGCCTCGGTGCCGGCTGTCGAAGGCATGTTCTGCAGCCCGTACAAAGCGTTGCCGATGGCTTGGGCATTTAAGGAGGGTGCCTCCTTTGAGGAAATGTGTCGGGCCATGGCCTGCAGCACCGCCTCGGTGCCAGGGGTGGATGGCATCGCCTGCAAGTTGTAAAGGAGGGTGCCCACGGTCTGAGGACCCAATCCTTCTGGCAGGCGGTTCAACCAGTCGGCCATGGTGCTTAATAACCGTTCCAACTGCTGCTTGCAGTCAGGGGCGTTCCCGACTTTTAGAAATAGCGAGCTCCATTGGGCATACGTTTGCTCATTCAATATGTTCGGGCTTGAGTTGCGTACAAGCGTGGGGAGCTGATCCGCGAGCCACTCGAGATCATCCGGCGTAGGCCAATCGGAGCTTTTCATCGCTTTGAACCAGCATGCACACGTCAGCACATTTAACCGGCACGGTTTCGCTCCCAATGCCGCTCGCAGTGCGTCGGCTGACTGGATCCGTGCGGCCGGTGCTTTGCCCTTAACAGCCGGCCTCCCATCCACCGGCGCAGCCTCTGTGTGGATACCTGGGGCCGCATCAGACGTGGAAGGCGCACCGTGACCTGACGGAGGAACCGGTGCCAACGTGTGATGGTTACCGGTGGGCCAAGGCTGGCCTCGCCCGCTGAACCCGCCGCGAGAGCGATCGCCGGTGCCTCGCCTACCCAGAGCAGGTGGTGGATCTAAGACTTGGGTACCGTGAAAAACGCCTCTGTCGGCAGGCGTTGGTGCGTTAGCGGCAGGTGATCGCGTGGTCCCCGGCACAGATACCTCGCGTTGATGAGAATGACTCGGTGCACCGCGCCGAGTCGGTGCCGTGCCCCTAATAGCTTGTCCCCCCTGCGCAGAGTGCGCGCCCCGTGGGTGGGCACCTGGGACCGGGCCGAACGTTGAAGGCGCACCGCAACCTGACGGAGAAACCGGTGCCGACGTGTGATGGTTACCGGTGGCCCAAGGCTGGCCTCGCCCGCTGATCCCGCCGCGAGAGCGATCGCCGGTGCCTCGCCCACCCCGAGCAGGTGGCGGATCTAAGACTTGGGCACCGTGAAAAAACCCTCTGTCGGCAGGCGTTGGTGCGTCACCGACAGGTGATTGCGTGGTATCCGCCACAGATACCTCGCGTTGATAAGGATTAACGCGTTGATAAGGACCAACATGCATGAGGTTATTCCTCTTCAGAAACAGAAAAAGTAACTATTCAGCCCGGGGTAGGCACGAGCGAAGGTTTGACGTCGGTGCCACCGAAGTAACAACGAAATGATCTTGCCCTTGAATCACGGACACTCGGTTAAGCAACATGTCGTAGTTCGAACTCGACCGGGCTGAGATAGCCCAGCGTGGAGTGAAGCCGTTGTCGATTGTAGTAGACCTCGATGTATTCGAACACGTGATCCCTGGCTTGTTCTCGCGTGGCAAAGCGTTCGCCGTGGATGGCTTCGACCTTCAAGCTGTGATTCCAGCTCTCCATGGCTGCATTGTCGTAACAATCGCCTTTCTTGCTCATACTGCATAGCAAGTCGTGCTCGCTGAGCAAGCGCTGATACTCCTGCGAGCCGTATTGGCTTCCACGGTCCGAATGCACGATCACGCCGTGTGGCCGATGCCTGGCAAACACGGCCATGCGTAGCGCGTTACAGACCAGTGGTGAGGTCATACGATCGGACATCGACCATCCAATCACGTGATGCGAATACAAATCCAGCACCACGGCCAAGTACAGCCAGCCCTCGTCGGTGGCAATATAGGTTATATCGCTGACCCACGCCTGATTCGGTTGGTCAGCATCGAAGTTTTGCTGCAAGAGGTTCGGTGCCACGAGCAAGTTGTGGTTGGAGTTCGTGGTGGCTTTGTACTTGCGTGCGCCTCTAGCCCGCAACGCCTGGCAACGCATGCTTTGGGCGACCTGGTGCCGACCGGCATGATGGCCTTGCCGCTTGAGCCTGTGCGTGAGTCGTGGCGAGCCGGCACGCCCCTTCTCGGTGTCGTAGGCTTCGCGCACCCGGGCGTCGAGCTCAGTGCGTTTGAGGGCACGTGACGAGAGGGGACGATCGCGCCATGCGTAGTAGCCAGACGGTGATACGTCCAGCGTACGGCACATCAGCCGGACCGCGTGAGCTTCTTCATGTGTACGGATCATGGCGTACTTCACTTGGGCGTCTTCGCGAAGTACGCTGCCGCCTTTTTTAGGAAGACGACCTCCTCCAAGCGTGCTACCTCACGTTTGAGTCGTGTATTTTCAGCCTGCTGGAGCTGCTGTTGTTCGCCCGTCTGACTGCGTAGCTGGGCTTTGGCGCGCCAAGCGTAGCGCTGGTTGGGGGATAACTTTAGATCCTTCGCCGCCTGCGCCACGCCATCCTGCTCAGCCCTGCGCAAGGCTTGCTCTTTGAACTCGGGGCTGTAACGTTGCCGGACCTGTTTCACGCCTGTCTTCTGTTTCATCGTTCACCTCGGATAGCGAATTGAATCGCTTAACCGGGTGTCCGTGGAAGAGGGGCAAGATCATGACGACGGGCTCTAAGGAATGCCTTCTGCTCGGCAGGCAGAATTTGGGGCGATTCATAAAAATCTGCGAAATTTTTGGGTTGGGCAATTTATAGAGGTGCCCTTAAGATGCAGCGCCTTATCCCGGGACTTCTCCATGACCAGTGCCGTCCAGATCGCCGACCATGCCGGCATCCGCGAACTCCGCCTCAACCGCCCCGAAGTGCACAACGCCTTCGACGACCGGCTGATTGCCGACCTCACCGCCGCCCTGCAGGCAGCCGGGCAGGATTCCGCTGTCCGTGTGGTGGTTTTGACCGGCGTGGGGGCGAGCTTTTCCGCCGGTGCCGATCTGAACTGGATGCGCGGCATGGCAAAAGCCAGCGAGCAGGAAAACCGCGAAGACTCGCTGCGCCTGGCCACCCTGATGCGCACCTTGCAGTTCCTGCCCAAGCCCACCATCGCCCGCGTCAATGGCGCCGCGTACGGTGGCGGCGTGGGCCTGCTCGCCTGCTGCGATATTGCCATTGGCGTCAACACCGCCAAGTTCGGCTTGACCGAAGTCACGCTCGGTCTGGTACCTGCGGTGATTTCCCCTTATGTGATCGCGGCCATCGGTCTGCGCCATGCGCGCCGGCTGTTCTTGACCGGTGAGATTTTCGACGCGGATACCGCCACCCAGGTTGGGCTGTTGCACCAGTCGGTGCCTGCGGAGTATCTCGATGACACGGTGCACAACGTACTCAAGATGCTCGCCAAGGCCGGCCCCGTCGCCCAGCAGGAAGCCAAACGTCTGGCATTGGGCATGCACGGCCTGACGGAAGCGGCTGCCGAGCACATCGACCACGACAACGCCACATTGATTGCACGCTTGCGTGTGTCGCAAGAGGGACAGGAAGGGCTCGGTGCTTTTCTGGACAAGCGCGCACCAAACTGGACACACCACATCTGACAACAACCTGGCAGCAACTGCTGTCAGATGCTGTCAGAGTAAATTTATCTAGAACAGATTGAGGTTCGGTGTAAGGAAACCCTTGGTCCACTGTGCATAGGCCATCCCCGTACGCGTTTCATCCAGACCGCACGACCTTTTCACGCTCTGTTATCGCCATAACTGATCTATAGCACGTCAGGTTGCGATGATCCGGAGGGGAGTCATGTGTCGTGCAACATGGATTGCTCGTGTATTTATCTGTGTGCTCGCCGCTGGATGGTGCGCTGCCTTTTCGGTAGCCGCCTGTGCACAAAAAAGTCCCGGCGGCATTCGTTACGGCAGCGAGGATGAAATCATCCTGCAAGGCTTTCATTGGAACTCGGTACGCATGCCTGGCACGTGGTACGACACGCTAAAGAAAAAAGCCCCGCAAATTGCCGCCGATGGCTTCACCATCATCTGGCTGCCGCCGGTCTGGCAAGACACATCAAGCTGGAAAAGCGGCGACAAATCAGGTGGCGGCGAAGGTTACTTCTGGGGGAGTTTCAATAAGAACAGCGGCTACGGCACGAATACGCAATTGAAGGAAGCCATTCAGGCACTTAAAAAAGCGGGTATCAAGCTGGTTTACGACGTGGTGCCCAATCACATGGATCGAAGCAAGGCCAGCAGCGCCAACTTCCTTCCCAAGACGGGCAAAATCTGGCGCCGGGATTGCGACGACAAAGGCGCCGGTTCCGGCCCCAGCCCATGTGACGATGGTGATCCTTTCATGAGTGGCGATTCCGATTTCAACCTCGGCAACGCCGACGTCGAAGCGATGTTCGAAAAGGAGTTCATCAACCTGCGCGACAACTACTCGGCTAGCGGCCTGCGTTTTGACTTTGTGCGCGGCTACGCGCCGCGGCACGTGCAACACTGGATGAGCGACGTCTTCGACAACGGTATTTGCATCGGCGAAATGTGGAAATCACCGGGTGAATTCCCTGCCGACAATCCGCTCCACAACAAGAGCTTTCAAGATGGGCTAAAAGATTGGTCGGACCATTCCGACTGCATGGTCTTTGATTTCGCGCTGAAGGATCGCATGCAAAACGGTTCAATCTCTGAATGGCGCAACGGATTGAACGGCAACCCTGAACCGCGTTGGCGCGACATTGCGGTCACTTTTGTCGACAACCACGATACCGGCCCCTCCCCCGGTCCTGGCGGTGGACAACATATCTGGCCGATTGCCAGCCCACTGCGCAAGCAAGCCTACGCTTACATTTTGAGCAGTCCCGGCACACCGGCGGTTTACTGGCCGGATATGTATGGTCCCCATACCGACAACGACGATCTGCATGACTATCTGCGCCTGCTGATCCAAACCCGCCGTACGGCAGGTATCCGTGCCGATTCGGACATCCGGTTTCCCACCCAGTGCGGCAGCCAGCATTGCACCGGCCTGGTGGCCGTCATCACGGGCTCCCACCAGCAATTGCTAGTGGCCTTGAATTCAAATCTGGCCAAACCCGACCAAGTCAGCCAGGATGCCTATCTGCCTGCATTGAGCCATGACGACGGGAAAATACGGATCTGGCATACCGGACCAGCCGCCGCATCCGTGAACGTCACTTTCCGTTGTGACAACGGCAAGACCCAGACAGGTGACAGCGTCTATGTCGTCGGAAGCAGCCCAGAGCTGGGCAACTGGGATCCCGCTAAGGCAGTGCGATTGACGGATGTCAGCACGTACCCCACCTGGAAAGGCAGCATCGCCCTGCCCGGGCAACAGGGTGTCGAATGGAAATGCATCATCCGCAATGAAGCCGACGCTTCCCAGGTGAAAAGCTGGCAACCTGGCAGCGACAACGAGGTCATCGTCATGCAAGACGCCAGTACCGGCGGCGCTTTTTGATTGAGTTCGAGCCCGACGCGGAGGGCAAGTCGCAGATAATCCGCATCATGATGCGCCAGGGTGCCACTGCGGATTACTGGGAAGGCGAATAGACCGTGAGCAAACCTTTCATCCACCTCGACGACGTTGAGATCCGCCTGCCCGACGCATCGCGCATGCCGCGCGGCGACAACGCGCACCTGTATGACCGGCGCTACGGTGAGATCGCCAGCAAGATCGGCGCACGCAAACTCGGTTATCGCCTCAACGTGCTTGCGCCGGGCAAGCGCAACTGTCCGTTCCACAGCCATCGCGTGGAAGAAGAAATGTTCGTCATCCTCGAAGGCAGCGGCGAGCTTCGCTACGGCAACCAGCATTATTCCATCCGCGCCGGCCACGTGATCGCCTGCCCCACCGGCGGCCCGGAAACCGCGCACCAGATCATCAACACTGGCGAGGTGGAGATGCGCTACCTCGCACTTAGCAATGAATCGGAAGTGGAAGTCTGCGAGTACCCCGATTCCGGCAAATACGGCGTGTTCGCGAACAGCGACGCAAGCGGCGCGCCCAGGCCGATGCGCATCCTGGGGCGGCCGGAAGATTCGTTGGACTATTGGGACGGCGAGTAATCATCTCGCCGTTGCTGCGCTGCGCATCGGCGCAATCACGCAAATCTGCTAGTTTTATTCGCTTTGCATCTTCTGCGAGCCGGTAAGGAACCCGCATGTTTGAGCGCGTACTGATTGCCAATCGTGGCGAAATCGCCTGCCGCGTGATCCGCACCTGCCGACGGCTGGGCATCCACACCATTGCGGTGTATTCGGAAGCGGACAAGGATGCGCAGCACATGCGCCTGGCCGACGAAGCGTGGCCGATCGGCGGGCCGCGCCCGGCCGACTCCTATCTGCGCGGCGACGCCATTTTGGAGGTCGCCAAAAAATCTGGCGCGCAAGCGATCCATCCGGGCTACGGTTTTCTTTCCGAGAACACTGGCTTTGCGCGCGCCTGCACCAACGCCGGCATCGCCTTTATCGGCCCACGCCCGGAAAGCATCGACGCGATGGGTTCCAAAGCCGCCGCCAAGACGCTGATGGAAAAACATCAGGTGCCGCTGGTGCCGGGTTATCACGGTGACAATCAGGACCTGGCCTTTCTTGAGGAGCAGGCTCGCAAGACCGGCTTTCCGCTGATGATCAAAGCGGCTGCCGGCGGTGGCGGCAAAGGTATGCGCATTGTGCGCACCAAAAAGGAATTCACCGATGCGCTGGCCTCCGCGCAACGCGAAGCAGCCAGTTCGTTCGGTGATACGCGAGTGATCCTGGAGCGCTATGTCGAGCATCCGCGCCATATCGAATTCCAGGTGTTCGGCGATACGCAGGGCAACGTCATCCATCTGAATGAGCGTGAATGCTCCGCCCAGCGCCGCTACCAGAAGGTGCTGGAAGAAACGCCCTCCCCGTTCCTCACGCCCGAGCGCCGCAAGGCAATGGGCGAGGCGGCGGTGGCGGCAGCCAAGGCAGTGAACTACGTCGGCGCCGGCACGGTGGAATTCATCGTGGGGCAAGACGGCACGTTCTTCTTCATGGAAATGAATACCCGCCTGCAAGTGGAGCATCCGGTCACCGAAGAAACGCTCGGCCTCGACCTGGTCGAATGGCAACTGCGCGTCGCCGCCGGTGAAACCCTGCCATTGCGGCAAGATCAGATTCATGCACACGGGCATGCCATTGAAGTACGCCTGTATGCCGAAGATCCCGAACAGAACTTCCTGCCCGGCTCCGGCAAGCTGCGTACGCTGAAACTGCCCTCGCCGTCCCGCCACGTACGACTGGACGGCGGCGTGATCGAGGGCGACACCGTAACGATTTTTTATGATCCGATGATCGCCAAGCTGATCGTGTACGACACCGATCGCACGCAGGCGCTGCGACGCCTGCGTGAAGCGTTGACCGAGTGCGACATCGTCGGACCAAAATCCAATATCGCCTTCCTGGAACGACTGGCACGTCATCCGATGGTGATCGAGGGCCGCATCGATACCGGCTACCTGGACCGTCACCTTAGCGAATTTCTTACTGGCAATACCGCACCCTCGAACCATGTCCTGTTTGCCACCGCCACCGCCTCCTTGCTCCATGACGAACGCTCCATCGTCAACGATGCCTTGCACGGCGACGATCCCTACTCACCCTGGTTGCGTGCCGACGCCTGGCGTATCGGCCACGCCGGCAAGCGCATCGTGGCGCTGTCGCTGCGTGAGCAGCGTTACGAGATCGAAGCACACGGTCACGAAGGCGACTATCAGTTGCAACACGGCGAATCGCATTGCAAGGTACGGGGTGCGCGCCACCACGGTGGCGTCCTCAGTGCCCGCTTCGATGGCCAGGGTGTCCGTCTGCCCATACATGCCGACCAGGAGCGCGTATCGCTGCACGATGTCAACGGACAACGCCATGTATTCGTTCGTGCACCTGCGTTCGCGTGGGAATCGAAGCAAGGTGCCGGCGGCAACCAGATCATCGCGCCCATGCCTGGACGCATCGTACTCGTCAAAACCCAGGTGGGTGATGCCGTCGAGGAAGGTCAGGAGCTGCTGGTGATGGAAGCCATGAAAATGGAACTGGCCTTGAAGGCGCCACGTGCCGGCATCATTGAAAGTGTTAATGCGGCACAGGGCGAATTTGTCGAAGCTGACACCGTTCTCGTCGTTTTAACAGCCTGATTATCTAGCAATAACGGACTTCCCCGGATGCCTATGGATACTTCGAATTCGAACGTCGTTCGCATCGTGGAAGTGGGCCCCCGCGACGGCTTGCAGAACGAAAAAACGCTGCTTCCACCTGATGTAAAAATCGCGCTGATCGACCGACTTTCCACCACCGGGCTGAAAACCATCGAAGCGACCAGTTTCGTCAGCCCGCGCTGGGTGCCGCAGCTTGCCGATGCGGATGAAGTGTTCCGCAAGATCCGCAAGGTGCCGGGCGTGGGTTATCCCGTGCTGGTGCCGAACGAACAGGGCTATCGACTGGCGCGCAAGGCGGGTGCGGCCGAGGTATCGGTGTTTACCGCTGCGTCCGAAGCGTTCAATCGCGCGAATATCAACGCCACCATTGCCGAATCGCTGACGCGCTTTCAGCCGGTGTTTGAGCGCGCCAAATCGGAAGACGTAAAGGTGCGCGGCTATGTTTCCACTGCGCTAGGTTGTCCCTATCAAGGCGACGTTCCGGTCGAGGATGTGGTGCGCGTCGCCAAGCGCTTGTACGACATGGGTTGCTACGAAATCTCGCTAGGCGACACCATCGGTATCGGCACACCCGTGAAGGCACGCGCTATGTTGCACGCCGTGGCGCAAGAAATACCCATGCACGCGCTCGCCGTGCACTTCCACGATACGTATGGACAAGCGCTGGCGAATATCATGGTCTGCCTGGATGAAGGTGTGCGGGTGGTCGACAGCGCTGTTTCCGGCACGGGCGGCTGTCCCTACGCCAAGGGCGCCACAGGCAATGTGGCCAGTGAGGATGTGGTTTACATGCTGCAAGGTATTGGCATGCAGACAGGCATCAACCTGGATCTGCTGGTGGCTACCGGTGCATGGCTGTCTGCGCAGCTCAATAAACCGACCGCCAGTCGCGTTACCAAGGCGCGCACGACAGCCTGAAGCAACCCTCGGCAAATGATTCGCATCGCCCGCCTCGAAGACGCTGACGCCATTCACGTCGTCTACGCGCATATCAGCCTGAGAACACGGGCAGCCACCAAGACCGGTGCGCTACCATGCTGGCTTTCTGTTCCCAGGACACTCCATGCAGCTCAATCAAGTGAAGGCCATCATCACGGGTGGCGCCTCCGGTCTCGGCTATGCCGTCGCCCAGCATCTGGTAACGAATGGCGGCCAGGTTGTCCTGTTCGACGTCAACGAAGAAAAGGGCCAGGAAACGACCCAAGCGTTGGGCGACAACGCGCGCTTCTTCCGTACCGATGTGACATCTGAGGAAGGCGTGGCGATAAACGTAGCGGCCGTCCACAACACACTGGGTGGCCTGAACGTGGTGATCAACTGCGCTGGCATCCTCGGCGCCAGCCGCGTGCTCGGCAAGGAGGGCCCCATGGCGCTCAGCACCTTTGCCAACACCGTGATGGTGAACCTGGTGGGTAGCTTCAACGTCGCCAAGGCCGGCGCCGCACTGATGCAGAACAATGAAGCGGGTGAAGACGGCGAGCGCGGCGTGATCATCAACACCGCCAGCGTCGCCGCCTACGAAGGCCAGATCGGCCAGGCCGCTTATTCCGCCTCGAAGGGTGGCGTGGTTGGCATGACCCTGCCGATGGCCCGCGAACTGTCACGCTTTGGCATCCGCGTGGCCACCATTGCGCCAGGCATCTTCTGGACCCCGATGGTGGATGGCATGTCACCGCAGGTACAAGAATCGCTGTCCGCATCGATCCCCTTCCCTTCGCGCCTGGGCAAGCCGGACGAATTCGCTTCGACCGTCGCGTTCATCCTTGGCAACCGCTATATCAATGGCGAAACCATCCGACTGGATGGCGCGGTGCGGTTGCAGCCGAAGTGAACGAAATCGGGAATGGAGAAACGGTAATCGTAAAACCCGTTTCTCCGCCCAGCTTCCGAGCACGACACTTTTAATCATTCCTTATTTCCCATTTCCGGCTTACATCCATGAAAGCTTCCGACGTCAAGAAAGCCCATGTGATCGAACACGAAGGTACCGTTTACCAGGTACGCGATATCGAGCGCAGCTCACCCACGGCACGTGGTGGCAACGTCACCTTCCGCTTCACGCTGTATTCGATCCCGGGCGGGCGCAAATTCGACCTCAGCCTACGCGCCGACGATGACCTGAAGGACGTGGACTTGGCGCGCCGTCCAGCCAACTTCTCCTACATGGATGGCGATGCCTTCGTGTTCATGGACAACGAGGATTACACGCAATACACACTCGGCCCGGAAGTGGTGGGCGACAACGCCGGCTATATCGTGGGAGGCCTGGAAGGTTATTACGTGCAAGTGATCGACGATGTACCGGTTGGCCTGCAGGTACCCACCAGCGTTGTACTCACCGTGGTCGATACCGCCCCGGAACTGAAAGGCGCCAGCGCCACCAAACGCACAAAGCCGGCCAAGCTCAACACCGGTATCGAAATCCAGGTACCGGAGTACATCACCAACGATGAGAAGGTGTGGGTGAATACGTTGACGGGGGAATTTGCCGGGCGCGCGTAAGCGCGCTCTTTGCCGTAACTCGGGTAAACACCGTATAGTAAGTTTTGATTAGTTTAGAAAAAATGACGGCGTGTTAAATAAAAAACGCAACTTCCCACGAGTGTAGAACGCCACGAACTTCAACATCACCGCGAAACCTTCACTCGTACTCAACCTGTGCTGAATAGTTACGACGCATCAGCATCAGGAAGGGTGTCATGAATCATGAAAATCCAATAAACACGTCACAATGAGCGCCTTGCGCATCAAACACGGAATATTAGTGTTACATTCATGATTTTATTTTACGTCAGTCACAACTAATAGGTAATATAAAATGCATGTCAATTCATTCAAAAGATTTTTTGGCGGTAGCGATAATACTATCAACTACGGTAATGCTGTAGCACCAAAAAAAAGCGGAGGTGGAGAGCTGATCAAAAACATATTCACCCTTGGAATCAGCTCCGCTTTGGAGGTGAACCATATACCAAAAAGGAAGGCTGAGCTGGACAAGGCGATCAACACCATTATTATTAATGGATGGAATAATCATGTTGATGCCGATCCAAATATCACCCATACCTTATACGCCCATGATGAACCCGGCAATCAATATCAATTATTGATGAAAGGAAATGAACTACACGTGGCGGATCCATGGGGAAATAGCATTGATCACCTTAGGACTTTTAATGGTCAGAACGAATATAAAGCATTTTTGATGGATATTCTCCGCACAGGCTTGCGGGCTGGAGTATTAAATGATGACGCCAAGAATAAAATTCTCGGCTCCATAATGGATAATGCGATCCCCGCCATCCTTATGAATGAATGGGTTAATCCTGATAAATTCGATTCAAAAATTCCTAATATCTTATACATCAACGATCTACCAGGCAATGGCTACCAATTGATAATGAAAGGAAATGAACTCCATGTAACGGACCTAAAGGGAGAGAGTGTTGGATGCCTTAAGACTTTTAATAATCAAGACGAGCATGAAGAATTTTTAAGGAAGACCTTCAATGCAAACTGCATGACCAAAAAGCTCGATGACAACGTCATGGATAAAATTCTTACCTCTTCTACTTATTGGCAAAAAGAGCTTGGCTTTGATGCCTCTGTGAATATTCCGAAGATGTCACGAGAGGAGGCAAGTCTTGCTTTTCGCATGAACGAAACCTACAAACGCGAAATTGACGCGATGATTTCAGAAGCTTATCGACTTAACGAATGTGTTACAGACAAAGATATTGAAGCAGCTATTAAAAACGCTAAAATTCAAGTTCATAATGCTTTCAAGCAAGAGCTCACTGCGATGTATAGACCGGATGGAGAAACTGTTGCTGAATATATCGAACCGGAGAATTGGGCAGGGGCTACTGAGTGGACCCAAAATGATGAAGATGCATTAATGCCCAGCAATTATGGCACCTGGGATCCAAAATCGCAGTTCGCGCAATTCGGTTGTCACGAGAAAGAAACAGGTGAGGTTACGTTTTGCCGAGTGCATCCCGTCCTTCAGTATTTAAAGGATTCTTACACCCCCGATCTTTCTCATTACAATAATGAAACAAGAGGTGCATTGCTTAACCAGGACGATATCATTTCGTATGGGATAAAAAGATCCGCCGTAATGCAAGGCACCGAAATCGCAATTGAAGCTTACAACGATTATATGAAAGATAAAAATAATGCGGACATTGCGCTTCAAAAAATGTATGACGCCCACGGTGGGACGCTTTGCATTCAACAAGCCGGGCAAAATCGTAACAAATTCTAAGCAACACTGAAAAATCGCAGCACCCCGTCATCTGTTGGATTATCCCCGGATCAAGCCTCTGTCTTTTGATCACAAATCTGATGCTACGGCGCCCCTCCCCTCTGGGGCACGCGGGGAGAGCACATGGATGTGCTCGGCTTTGAGGAGCGAGGAGAGGGCCGGGGTGAGGGGCCAATCTTGCGAAATAGCTTGTTTCGTGCGCGATTTAAAGAGCGAAACTTTCGCGTAGCCGTGGAGTTTCCCTCAAGCCCGGCCCCTCACCCAATGCTCCGAACTTAAGGCAACGCTGAATAAGTATCGCCGTCGTCACCAGCCTGACGGGATGTGAACAGGCAGGGCTGGTGACGACGGCGATACTTATTCAGCGTTGCCTTAAAGACGCCCCAGTCGCCGAAGATTCGCACCTTGCCTGCCGCGAGAGATGACATGGCCATCAGCTTGCCTGCTGCAACAACTCGTAGACTTCGTTCTCGATGCCTTCCAGATCCGGAATCATCGCCACGTCATCACGCACCAGTACCTGAACCTTCACACCACGCGGCAAGGGTTTGCCATCGTGGGTGGGAATGATCAGTTCGGCATTGAGTGTGGTTAGGCGGGGGAAGCCTTGTGTCAGCACCGCTATGAACGGTAGTTCGGGGTTGTCGCCCAAGGCTTTGAGCACGGCCACGCGCACGCTGAGTTCGGCATGGCCTTCGTGCGCACCGGCCAGTTGGGTGAAGGAAACCAGTGGCACGCGCCAGCCGCGCCAGGCAATGCGTCCCAGCAGCCATTCCGGGGCGCCGGCTATCGGCTCGGGGGTGGTGAAGGCGATCACTTCGGCCACGGTTACGTTAGGCAGCAGTAGGCGCAGGTCGCCGACCGGCACCAGCACGCAACGGATTTCACGGGGAAGTGGCTGCTCGCTCATCGGAAGTCCTCGATCAGGCGCACCGCTAGCTCTTGCGGCGAGCCGGAAAAGCTGGCCAGACGTTCGGTCAGCACGCCATTGACCATATCGCTGTGGTGATCACTGCCGGATGATTCCACCCAGACCTGTCCACCTCGATCATGGATGGCTTGCGCCCCGGCCACGGCATCGGCGGCCTTGCCGGCAAACAGGATCGCCAGCGCATCGCGCCCGAACACATTGGCTGCCATGGTGAAGCTGCTGTCGATGGAGGGGGCTTGCTCGTTGGCATCGTCATGGGCCGCGGTCAGTTCCACACGGCCATCGCGCCATACATGCACCTGTTGTCCGCGCGGCACGACCAACACTTCACCGGCACGTACGCGCACGCCCATGGCAGCCACTTTTACCGGCAATGCGCTTTGCATGGCCAGCGATTGCACCAATTGCTCAGCCCCGCCGGTGTTTTGGTGCTGGGTTAGCAGGATAGGCAGCTTGAAGCTGCCCGGCAGCACGGCCAGGAAGGCCGATAGCGACGCCTGGCTGTCACGCGCCGCGCCCAGCACCAGCAAGCGTGCAAAAGCTGCGTCCCACTCTCGCAAGTGTGTTTCGTAGGGTTGGTACTCGTGCTTGGGAGCCACCGCTTTTTCGAGCGATACGAGTTCCAGGCGCGTGCCCGGTTCGATCGGCAGTTCGTGCTCCTCCACCTGCTCCTGTCCCACATTCGGGGCAAGGTAGTCGGTGGCGCTGACTTTTTCGACACCGAAAGGCTTGTGGGTGTTGGACGTGGCGGCAACCGCTTCGCCTTCTTCCACGAAACTCCATTCCGGCGCCGTCGGCATGGGCGTCTGCTGGGCGAGCGTTGCTCTGTCGATCCGTGCTGGCTTGGACGCCTCGTCGACATCGGCGAGGGATAGATGATCCAGGTTGATGTTGAACGATGGTGTTTCGGTGCGTGTGGGGGACGAAGTTTCTGCCCACGAGGTTTCTGCCCATGCCGATTCAGCGGCTGCGGCATGCGTGATTTCGTCGGAGGAGAGCAGAGCCTCCAGCTCGGCAGCCAGGGTTTCCGAGTCCCGGGAGGAGACGTCATGCGCCAGTGGCGGTTCTTCGCTGGATTCGGTGACCGGCTCGGGAATATCGTCAACCGGCGCTTCTGCCAAGATCGGCTCTGCGTGCTGCTCGACGACTTCCTTGCGGACCGGTATCGCCCGCGCTTCCAACGCGCGCGCATTATCGGGGCGAGGGGGATCGATGGCTCCGCTGTTGAGCGCCTTGGCTGCCAGATGGCGCGCCCAGCGCGCACGATCCCAGCCTTCGAGGTCGCGGCTGGCCTGTGCATCGTTGAATACGACCGGTATGTCACTGGACTCGATCCATCCATAGATGCGTTCGAGCGTGGCATCGTCCACGGTATCGTCAAGATTGACCACCAGTACATCCACACTGACCTGGCGCAGTTTCGTTTCATCGAAGCTACTCAGCGGACCTTCGTATGCCATCTGCGCACCGTGCTCGGAGAGTACGACACGCAAATGACTCCCCAGCTCAGCGTCATTAAAAAAGAGCGCGATACGCTTCGGACTCCTACTCATTCACCAGCTCCCGCGCATGCTGCTCAAGTACTTCACTAATCTGTGCCAGCAATTCAGCCTCCTGGTACGGCTTACCGAGATAGCGCTCAACACCGAGGTCGAAGGCGCGCTGGCGATGCTTTTCGCTGGTACGCGAGGTGATCATGATGATCGGCACACCACGGAAGCGCGGATCGGCCTTCATGTGCGTCGCCAGTTCGTAACCGTCCATGCCGGGCATTTCGATGTCGAGCAACATAAGATCCGGCACACGCTCGTGCAGCTTATCGATGGCATCGAGGCCGTCCTTGGCGGTTTCCACTTCGTATTCGTGGCGTTCCAGCACGCGGCCGGTGACCTTGCGCATGGTGATCGAATCGTCCACCACCATGACCAGCGGGCGCGGGCGCACATTTTCAATCACCGGTGCCGTGGTTGCGTACACAGCGCCTTCGGCCAGCCGTTGTTCGCGACGGCTGAGGCCATGACGCACCAACGGGGCCAGATCCAGAATCACCAGCACCGAACCATCGCCCATGATGGTGGCGCCGAGAATGCCTGGCACCGAACTCACCTGCGGGCCGACTGACTTCACCACGATTTCGCGCGAGCCAATCACGGCATCGATGCGGATGGCGGCGCGCAGTTCACCCGAGCGGGTCAGCAGCAAGGACAACTGTTCTTCGTCACTGGCGTGACCGGCAACCAGACCGAGCAGCTCGGCCAGGTCGTGGATGCCGTATTCCTCGCCGTTGTGATCGAATTGCGGATAGTCTTGCGCCATCCGCTGCGCGAGTTCGTCAGGGCTGATGCGGGCCACGCCCTGCACCGAGGTCATCGGGATGGCAAAGGTGGATTCACCGATGCGCACCAAGATCGCCTGCGTCACCGCGAGGGTAAACGGCAGGCGCAACACGAAAGTGGTGCCTTCACCCTGGCACGATTCAATGGCGAGCGAACCGCCAAGCTGCTTGATCTCGTTGGCTACCACGTCCATGCCCACGCCACGACCGGCGAGCTGGGTCACCGTGCTGGCGGTGGAGAAGCCGGCCTGGGTGATCAACGCCAGCAACTGGTCGTCGCTAAGGCGAGTTTCCGGACGCACCAGGCCACGCTCAATGGCGCGGTGGCGGATCGCCTCGCGATTCAGGCCGCGGCCGTCGTCACTCACGCGTACCACGACCTCGGTGGCTTCGCGTGCCACGCGGATGCGCACCGCGCCCTCTTCCGGCTTGTTGGCTTTGCGGCGATCGTCCGGCGATTCGATACCGTGCGCCACGGCATTGCGCAGCATGTGCTCGAACGGCGCCTTGATGCGGTCGAGCAGGTTGCGATCCATTTCGCCGTGTGCGCCTTCCACGTACAACTGGGCGCTCTTGCCTTCTTCCTGCGCCGCCTGACGCAGCGTGCGGCGCAGGTTCGGCACCATCGTGTCGAAGGGCAGCATGCGAGTACGCAACAAGCCTTCCTGCAATTCCGAGCTGACGCGCGACTGCTGGAGCAGCA
Source organism: Dyella sp. M7H15-1 (assembly GCF_004114615.1). NCBI lineage: Bacteria > Pseudomonadati > Pseudomonadota > Gammaproteobacteria > Lysobacterales > Rhodanobacteraceae > Dyella > Dyella sp. M7H15-1. The sequence continues at coordinate 3,460,525 of NZ_CP035300.1, read as the reverse complement.
GTGTTTCCACCTGGCGGGTGAGTTCGTCCAGCATGCCCTGGATTGACACCAAGTCCGAGACCGACTCGGCCAGTGCACGCGAGTACTGCTGCAACTGGGAGAAGCGATCGAGTTCGAGTGGATCGAATACGCCGATACCGGCTTCGCGATGCTCACGCTGGAAGCGCGCGATGATCTGTGTTTCGGTTTCGATTTCCAGCATGCGGAGCTGGCCGCGCAGACGCGATACCGTCTGTTCCAGTTCGACCAGGTTGAAGCGGTAGGCCGAAACCTGCTGCTCCAGGCGCGAACGATAAATGGCCACTTCACCCGCGTTGTTGACGAGGCTGTCGAGCAGATCGGCGCGTACGCGGATTTGCTCTTGCGCCGTGTGTGCGGCGTCTTCTTGCTGTGGTTCTTCGGCCGGCAGCAGCGAGGGTAGCTCCGTGGTCGGCTGCGGCGTGGGTGTTTCGACGTATGTCGTCACCGGGGTTTCGGCAATGGGTCCCAGGGCCAGTGGCTCGGCCATCGTCGCGCCACCCTGTAAGCGGTCGATCATCGCTTGCGGATAGGTGATGCCCTTGCCTTGCGACGCGCGCTGCACAAGGTCGTGCATCTGATCGAAAGCCGCTTCCAGCGTGGCAATAAGCGGGCCGGTACGCTGTGGATCGATACCGTGCGAGCGCTCCAGCATGCTTTCGATCGCATGACTGAGATCGCCCACCGGCGTGATGCCTGTAATACGCGCGCCGCCCTTGAGGGTATGCAGTGGGCGCAGCAGGCCGTTCATGTGCGTGACGTCGGTGGGCTCGACGCGCCATTTGGCCAGCACGCCGTCGGCGCTATCCAGAATTTCGCGCGCTTCTTCACTGAAGATTTCCAGCAAGTCGGCGTCGATGTGGTTGAAGTGGATCAGCTCGCCGACCGGGGTCGAGTCGGCCTCACGCGCTTCGTGCGACAGGTGAGCCGCCGCGATCGGCTCCGCTTCATGCGTGGACGCTTCGACGGCTGCAATCGGCTCGATGTCGTGCGGCACGTCGGCAGCAGGCTCTTCGCTCGCTGGCTCGATATGCGGTGTCTCTTCGAGCTTGGCTTCTTCTTCGAGCTTGACTTCTTCCGCCAACGAATCAGGTTCGATCAGTGCTTCGGGTTCGGCACTGGTGAGCTCTTCGATGGGTAGATGTTTGGGCTGCTCCCGTTCACGTCGTTCGTGTGTCGCTGGTGCGGGCCCGAGATGACGTGATTCGAACACCATATGGGCCATCTGCGGCTCGGGCTGGTGATCGCGGAGCTGTTCCAGGCGCCCGACAAGGGCCAAGGCATCGGGCAGTTGCGGATGGGATGCGTCGAACTGCGCCATCACCTCGTCGACCACATCGGCACTGCGGCACAGCAGGCGCACGCCTTCGGTCGACAACGGTTGACCGGCCGCACGCAAACGCTTGAGCAGGCTTTCCAACGGTGACAACAAATGCATCAGCAACGGAATTTCGACCATTGCGATAGCACCGTGCAGAGTGTGCACAGCACGCAGCAGATTGTCTTCGACGGGCAGTTCGTCGTCAGCGAAGTTCGCCGTGTGACGGATGACCTGCAGATATTGCGCCACTTCGCTGCGCAGGATTTCCAGCAGGACCGGATCGATCGGTGGCAGCACCGGCTCGTGGATAGGTTGCGCGTACGAAGCGACTTCCGCTTCTTCGGTTGGATGCGAAGTGGCGACGAATTGATCCGTATGCGTCGCTGCCGGGATGGTGTCGGCGATGACATTCGCGCGCGGCACGCGACGGCGCACCACATGACGCGCCGTCTGGGCGCCGCTAGTGATAGCAAACTGTTCCACGGCAGCCTGCTCACCCGCGGCAAGCTGATCAGCGGCCTGCATGATCGCGCTGAGTGGCGCGGTCGGCAGCACGCCATCCTTCAGCATGACCAGCAATGACGGTAACGCGTCGATGGCATGGCCGACCAGCGCTTGCACACCATCGTGTGGCTGGATCGTGCCATCGAGCACGCGATTGAGCATGTTCTCCACGCGCCAGGAGAGCTCGCCCAGCACACTGGCGCCGACTAGGCGGCCGGAACCCTTCAGCGTATGAAACGAACGGCGGATCGGCGTCAGCTCGGTGAGCTGGCTCGGATCGACCCTCCAGCTTTGCTGTGCCTGATGCAGGTTGTTGATTTCTTCCTGCATTTCTTCCAGGAAGATGTTGCGGATGTCGTCGTCGATGCCTTCCGTGCTGGTTTGGAAGCCAGCCGTGGCGGCTAGCGGATCGACGCCGGCCACCTGCTCTTCGACTTCTTCTTCGATCTCGATCCAGTCTTCACCATCACCCGTAACCGCCGAATGGGTGTCCGTTTCAGTTTCGGCCAGATGTAGACCGGTGATGTCGTGTGCGTGCGGGACGGGTGTGTCACTGCTGCCGATAAACAGCCTGGTGGCGTCTTCGCCATGCGCCAGGCTGACCGATTCGTTCAAGGCCAGTACCGGGGCTTCGACGTGAGCTGGCAATGCCACAGCCGGCTCCGGCATCGCCTTCGGCAGCGGTGGCGGCCAGTAACCCAGCCCACCTAGGCTGTGTTCGGCAACATCCAGAATGTGGTCAAGCCCACCGCGATGTTCGCGGGCGGCTTCGAGGTAGTACTCCAGCGCAGCCAGCGCATCGGCGAGCTGGTCCATCTGCGCACTGTTGGGTACGCGCTGATCCATGCTTAGCTCGTTGCCGATGAAGCGACCCACGCCTTCGGCAATTTGCGCCGGACGCGACAAAGAAAGCATGCGCATGGCGCCGGCGACTTCGTCCATCAGCGCGGACATACCGTCCAATGGCTGGTGCTGCCAGCCGGATTCGACGAAAGCCACGATGCCGCTCTTCACCTTGCCAGTGTTGGCAACGGCTTCGTTCATCAGTGTGGCGAGGATGTGGCGCGCCTCGCTGCGTGGCAACATGGCCGGCGTGGGATGATCCTCGACCTGCGCGTTTTCCGCACCCAGGCTTTCGATGTGGTCGTCCAGCGAAGCTTCAACATAGAGCAGCGCGCCAGCCACATCGAGCAGCGATTCTTCATCGGGACTGCGTGTCCGGTTGGCGACTTCTTCCAGCAAGCGACGCTGTTCGTTGATCACGCGGCGCGGCACATTGAGTGCAAGCATGCCAAGCGTATCACCCACGCGCTCGAGCACTTCGGCTTGCGCGCCGAGTTGCGTCGGATCAGCATCAGGCTGGCGCAGGAACAAGTCCAACGATTCCTTCACACGCAGCAAATCGTCTTTCAAGGCACGCGCCACGGAGTCGAGCAAGGCGCGATTGCGACCGGCCATCGAACCACGCGCATGTTCCAGTTCGGTTGCATCGGGCACTAGACTGTCGAGATGATAGGTCTGGGCAAGCTGCGCCATCTGCGGGCTGCGTTGCTTGGACTGCGCCACGATGTAGAGCAGCTTACGCGCCAAATCGTCGGCGTCGCCGCCTTGCAGGCTTTCCTCGCCGTTGTCGATCAGGGAGCGGATGCTGCGATCGACGCGGCCGATCAATTGGCGCACTTCGGCCGCGTAGTTTTTCAACATGCCGTGATCGAGGCCTTCCAGTACGCCGGCCGCAATCCACCACAAGCGGCGACCCGGCGTGGTCGCACCGCGTGCGGCGATCGCGATAAGCGTCTTGCGCATGGCGGCGAGCTGATGTTGCGCACCCTGGCCACGGAACCAGGCCAGCATCTGCTGCTGGAAGTGCAGCCGCAATTCGCCGATTTCGCCCTTATTCCGTTGCGCATCGGCCACGCTTGCCGCCGGCGGCGCCTGCTCCGGCAGTGGCACATCAAGATTGGGGGTGAACAGCGCCAACTCGCTCAGTGCGTCCTGCTCGCGGCTGGCGCGTAGTTCATTGAGCAGCGGCAGCAGCACCACGGGCACGTCACGATGGCCGCTAGACAACCGTTCCAGGTAATCGGGCAACTGCATCAGGCCGCGCATCAGCGCGGCGTAAGCGTCTTCACGATGGCGCACGTGGTCTTCGAGCAGGGAGATGGCGAGTGTTTCCATCTCCTCGGCGACCATGGCCGCGCCGTAAAGCTGCACCATGCGCAAAGTGCCTTGCACCTGATGCAGGTTGTCCGCGCAAGCGCGCATGACATCGCCCTCGCCAGGATTGTCCACGTAGGACTCCAGGGCCTGACGTGCGAGCGAAAGCGTCTCGTCAAGCTCGGGCTTGACCCATTGCAGGGTTGTGAAATCGATGTGATCTTGAAGTCTCATGCGTCCCCTCAGCGGCTGCGCTTTTTAGCGCATCACGCAACCGTCGAGGTTGCCCTCATTAGTTATGGCCCGATGCCAATCCGACATCGTGTAAGCCCGTTCAACTCGGCAACTTGAAGTGCGCCACCGAGCGGCGCAGATCGCTTGCCAACTGTGCCAGGTAACCAATCGATTCTGCCGTCTGGCTTGCGCCCTGCGACGTCTGCGAGGTGATTTCCTGGATCGCGTTCATGGATTGCGAAATATCCGTCGCCGCAATGGATTGCTGGCGAGCGGCGGTGGAGATGTTCTGAATCAGCGCCGACAGGTCATGCGAAACGCGTTCGATGTCGCCCAGCGCACTGCCCGCATCTTCCGCCTTGCGGGCACCGGCCACCACTTCAGCGGTGGTCTGTTCCATCGAACTCACCGCTTCGTTGGTGTCGGACTGAATCGTCTGCACCAAGGTTTCGATTCGCTTGGTGGCGCTCGCGGAGCGTTCTGCGAGGCGCTGCACTTCATCCGCCACCACCGCGAAACCGCGGCCGGCTTCACCGGCCGATGCGGCCTGGATGGCGGCGTTCAGAGCGAGGATGTTGGTCTGTTCGGCAATGTCGTTGATCAGTTCCACGATGGAGCCGATTTCCTGTGATGACTCACCCAGGCGCTTGATGCGCTTGGATGTTTCCTGGATTTGGTCACGGATCGAGTCCATGCCGGAAATCGTTTCGCGCACCACCTCCGCACCGTGCGAAGCGATTTGCACCGAACGCTCGGCCACGTCGGCCGATTCGGCGGAGTTCTTCGACACGTTATCCATCGAACTCGCAATCTGGTTGATCGCGGTGGTGGCCTTGCTGATGCGATGCGCCTGGTTCTGCGCGGCATCGGCCAGATGACGTGCGGTGGTCTGCGTTTCCTGCGCCGACGACGACACCTGCTCGGAGGTTTCGTTGATCGTCGTCACCAAGGTGCGCAATTCGTCGATAGCATAGTTCACCGAGTCGGCGATGGCGCCCGTGATGTCTTCGGACACAGTGGTTTTTACCGTCAGGTCACCTCCAGCGAGCGAACCCATTTCGTCCAGCAAGCGCATGATGGCCTCCTGGTTACGCTGGTTGAGCTCGGTACTCTCGCGAAAGCGGCGGCGCTGGTCGCTGACGAGCTGGATAACCAGCAGGACAGCGAAGCCGGTGGCGCCGATCGCACCGATAACACCCCACCACACATTCGGGAACAGGCGACGCACCGGGAGCTGGCCGATCTGGTCGGCCAGGTCATTCGCGCGCAGCAACACGTTCTGCGAGTCCAGCGAGGCCTGGTTGCCAGCGCTCTTTACGTCGGCGATGTTGCTAGCGGCAGCCACCAGCTTGGAGACCGGATCGCTCAATTTGTCCCAGTCACTCTGCATCTGCGCCAGGATCTTGCGCGCGTTGGCGTCACCGAGCTGCTGCACGCCCAGGCCCTGATTGCCTTGCAACAGGCCCTTCAACACTTCGCCGTAGCTTTGCGCGTCACGCGAAAGACCATCGGCGGAAGCCTGTTCGGATTCACCGCCCTGCAGCACCTCCTGCACGCGGCGGATGATGCGGTCAGCCAGCAACATTTGGCGCGAGGCGCCAAGCATTTCATCCGCGCTGCTGCCTTTGCGCTGCTGCAGGATGTTGATCACCTGCTCCATATTGGAATTGAGCAACGGCAACTGCCTGGAAAGGTCGTCGGCGCGCTGCGAGGAGTCGAGCACCGCGGCCTTGTTGGAAAGGATCTTGCCGATATCGCCGTCAAGCTGCTTCCACGCGTCGGCAAGTTTGTTGACCGAGCGGCCGGTGGGCGTGGCGTTCTTGTCGGCATACTTGTCGGCATAGGGCTTCATGCCGGTCTTGGCATCACCCTTGACTAGGCGCTGCACGGCGGAATCGATCGTGTCGCGTGCGTTTTCCAGCTCGGCAAATGAATCGGGGTTACCGCCAGAGGCTTCCAGCGCGTACTTGGCCGTCTGTTGCGAAAGTACCTGGATCTGCGTGGTCAACACGATCGCTTGGCGGTCTTCAACGTTCTTGAAATTGAGTAGTACGAAGTCGATGGCCGCGAAGCCAATCGAAATCACCAGCAAGACGATAAGGATGGTGTATCCCCGCTCCTTGCCGACGCCCCCTGTAGTGCTCATGTCTTCACCTCATCCGTTACTGCAAACCGGCCACCCGCATGCGGGCCAAGAAAATCCGGACATACTGACGAGCCCTATGCATCGAAAAAGTGCAGAAAAACACTTTCTCAACCCACAGACAAACTCCGGCCACACCCGGCACCGGTCCTCCGCCCCCGTCAGGCCGCGGCCTGACGAAAATCCGGCGCACGCACCAGCTTGCCCATGCTGAACATCGCCAGGCGCTGCCCGTCGACATTCACGCAGTCATCAACGAAGCGCGTCAGGCGCGGATCGTCTTCCGGCTCCGCTTCACGGCGCTGCTCTACATCTACGGTGCGCTGGCCAAACACTTCGTCCACCATCAGCGCCACACTACCGCCGCCCTGGCGCACTACCAGTAGGCGCGTACGCTCGGAATGATAGGTGTGTTCGCTGAACAGAAAACGCGCCAGATCGATCACTGGCATCAAGTTGCCACGCACATTGGCCACGCCAAGCAACCATGGCTTGGTGCCGGGAACCGGCGTCAACGCGGGTACGGCAAGCAATTCGTTGATCTCTTCGATACCACTGACGAACAGGTGCGTGCCTGAGCGATAACCGATGCCACGCCACAAGCCCGGTGCCTCGAAGCGCTCCTGCGTACCGGACGCGTGCGCCAGCGACAGGCGCTCGTAGCGGGCGAGCATCTCGAATGGGCTCAGAGACCCGGAATTCATGCTCACCTCAGGCCGCCTTCGGCAGCAGCTCTTCAATACAAGCCAGCAGTTCCTTATCGTTCACCGGTTTGGTGATGAACGCCCTAGCCCCCTGGCGCTTGCCCCACTCCCGGTCGGTTTCCATCGACTTGGTGGTGATGATGACGATCGGCACGCTAGCGGTAGCCGGATCGCGCGTCAAAATGCGCGTGGCCTGGAAACCGTTCATGCCACGCATGATGACATCCATGATGACAATGTCGGGCCGCGTGGCGCGCACGCGTTCGATGCCGTCCTCAGCGTTGTCGACAGCATCGACCCGGTGACCGGCACGCTCGAGCGTGGTGGTGAACACGTGCACGTCGGTTGGCGAATCGTCGATGATCAGAATATTGGCCACAACTCCCCCTTTTAGAGCTCATCACCGGCCTAAAACCGTGACATGGCGGTGGATGGCACCCAGCAGTTCATCGCGCGTGAACGGCTTGGTGAGATATTGCTCGGCGCCGACGATGCGTCCACGCGCCTTGTCGAACAAACCATCTTTCGAACTCAACATAATCACTGGCGTGGCCCGGAATTGCGGATTGTTCTTGATCAGCGCGCAGGTCTGATAACCGTCGAGCCGCGGCATCATGATATCCACGAAGATGATCGACGGCTTCTGGTCAGAGATCTTGGCCAGCGCCTCGAAGCCGTCGATGGCGGTAAGCACATCGCAGCCTTCCTTCTTCAACAAGGTTTCCGCCGTTCGACGGATGGTCTTGGAGTCATCGATAACCATAACCTTCAGACCGGCCAAGCCGTTCGTACCTACGTTCAAGTTCACTTAACCCCCCTGCGGCCCGCCCCCCAGGCTCAGGTACGGCACCCGGTATACGGCCAAGGACCACCACCCGATGTAGATGAAAAATCCCGCAAAACACTTACTTAAGTGGCCTGATCTTCGTCAGGGCGCTCCATCGTTGTTGTTTACTGCCTGCACGGCCTTCCGTCAAGGAAAAATCGCTTGCAGCAACCGGATCTTAGCGCCCGAGCCTCTTCCGACAAGCACCGCGCCTTGCCGCACACAGACCTCCTCAGCCACCATGCACACCCTTCCCTGGTTGCCGGAATTGCCCATGTCCCGCTCTGTCGCTGTCCTCATGGATCCCATCGGCGCCATCAAGATCGCCAAGGACACCACCTTCGCCATGTTGCTGGAGGCATCCCGCCGCGGTTACCGCGTCTACTACATGGAACAGGGTGACCTGACCCTGCGCGATGGCGCCCCCTGGGCTTGGCTGCGCCCGCTGACGGTGAAGGACGATCCTTCTGGCTGGTTCACTCTTGGCGAGGCCCATTGGACCAACTTGAGCGAGCTGGACATCGTGCTGATGCGCAAGGATCCGCCGGTCGACCCCCAATTCATCTATGACACTGTCGTGCTCGAAGCCGCCCAGCGCACCGGCGTGAAAGTCATCAACGATCCGCAGGCGCTACGCGACTGCAACGAAAAGCTGTTCGCCACCCAGTTTCCGCAATGCATGGCACCGACCTTGGTCGCCCGCGACAAGACTGAGCTGCGCCGCTTCGTAGCCGAACACGGCGAGGCCGTGCTCAAACCGCTGGATGGCATGGGCGGGCGTGGCATCTTCCACGTCAAAGCGGGCGACAAAAACCTCAACTCCATGCTGGAGACACTGATCGGCGGCGACTCGCATGGCGAAGGTCGTCAGTTCGCCATTGCCCAGAAATTCATCCCGCAGATCAGCGCTGGCGACAAACGCCTCCTGCTGATCGACGGCGAGCCAGTGCCCTACGCCCTCGCGCGCATCCCGCAAGGCGATGAATTCCGCGGCAACCTCGCCGCCGGCGGACGTGGCGAAGGCGTGCCGCTGAGCGACCGCGATCGCTGGATCGCCGCTGAAGTCGCCCCGGAGCTGCGTCACCGCAGTCTGCGTTTTGTAGGCCTGGACGTGATCGGGGATTATCTGACCGAGATCAACGTCACGTCGCCAACTTGTGTACGCGAACTGGACCAGCAATTCGGGCTTAATATTGCAGGATTGCTGTTCGATGCGATTGAGAAAACGCCTGCGTGAATGCCGTTGCCCATCGTCCTGGCGATAACAAGATCGGGGCCACCTTCATCTTTTCGCTGCTGGTTCACGGCCTGCTGCTGTTCGGCATTGGTGTGACTTACGTCACCACCAAACCCGCCTTGCCCACGCTGGACGTGACCCTGGTGAACGTGGCCAACAACGAAGCACCCGACAAGGCGGACTTCCTCGGCCAGGCCAACAACAAGGGCGGCGGCGACAGCGACAAGGCCGCCCGCCCCTCGCAACCGTTCTCCGGCCTGCTTCCCATACCTAATCAAGGCACCTCGCCACAGCACGTAAATGCCGCCTCCCCAGCACCACAGCAGGCAACGGACCAGCGCATGCTTACCACGTCAGGCAACGCGGACTTCAGCGTCGACAGCGACACCGCCAAGGATGCACGCGACACGATCGCTGATGCGGATGAAGCGCGCGTCGAACAACAGACAGCGCAACTTGCCGCCGAAGTGCGCGAACAAAGCCAGGCGTACGCCAAACGCCCACACAAGAAGTTCATTTCCACTAACACCAAGGAATACGTCTACGCGACTTATATGCGCGGCTGGGTGGATCGCATCGAACGCATCGGCAACCTGAATTATCCCGAGCAAGCGCGTGAACAGCGCATTCATGGCGATGTGATTCTCACCGTCGGCCTCAATCGCGATGGCAGCGTGCACAGCATCGATGTCACGCAGAGCTCGGGGCATGACGTCATCGACAAGGCCGCCCTCGCTATCGTGAAGCTGTGCGCACCATTTCCGCCCTTGCCGCCGGATAGCATGGAGAAGGTGGATATTCTTTACATCACGCGCACGTGGCAGTTTCGACCCGGTGATGTGCTGAAAACGCGGTAAGCTTCTGCACATGCCGTTATCAGCCGATGTGCTTTGATCTATACAGACGTGACCACCCACAGTGACCACCCACAGGGCATACAATGCCGCCATGTATTCCAAGACCCCTCAATCCCTAGCCGGACAGTTCCTGATCGCCATGCCCAGCCTGACCGAGCCGCCGTTTTCCCGCGGAGTGGCCTTTCTGTGCCAGCACGACGAAGACGGCGCGGTGGGGTTACTGGTGAACCGTTTGTCCGAGTACCGGTTCGGCGACGTGCTGGCCCAAATGAGGCTCGATTGCGTCGACCACGAGTTGGCCGATGCACCGGTGCTGATCGGTGGCCCGGTGCAGCAGGAACGTGGCTTCGTGTTGCATCGCGAGCATGGGCACTGGGAATCGAGCTACCGTATCAACGGCGACTGGTCAGTGACCACATCGCAGGACATCCTGATTGCCATGGCCGCCGGTGAAGGTCCGCGGCCGGCCCTGATGACGCTGGGCTATGCCGGCTGGAGCGCCGGCCAACTCGAGCAGGAACTGAAAGACAACACTTGGTTGACCGCGGAAGCCAGTGAACGCGTGGTGTTCCATACTCCACTGGAGGAGCGCTGGAGCGCTGCAGCCGCGCTGGTCGGGATAGATCCGCTACAGTTGCCCGGCTATGCGGGCCACGCATGAGCTGCGTGCTCGGCTTCGACGTCGGTAGCAAGCTGATCGGCGTCGCGGTGGGCAATCGGGTTACCGCAAGCGCCCGCGCCCTCGCCACCGTGGCGATGCGTAACGAGATCCCGGACTGGTTTGCACTGGATAGTCTGTGCGGCGAATGGCTGCCCGACACCTTGATCGTCGGCCTGCCGCTGACCCTGGAAGGCCGTGAGCAACCCGCCAGCCGGCGCTCCCGCCGCTTTGCCAAGCACCTGCAAAAGCGTTACAACGTGCAGGTTATGCTGGCGGATGAACGGCACAGCTCCCGCGAGGCCGCGCAGCGTTTTGCCGATGCTCGTTCTGCGGGACTGAAACGTCGCAGGGATGCGTTACAGATCGATGCGGAAGCGGCAGCCGTGATTCTGGAGCGGTGGTTGCATGAAGGCGCGAACGCGCCATGAATGACGTTATCTCCATGACACGCAACGCAAACGCGACGTTTCACGAAAATACCAACCTTATTTCCAATAACAACACTTAAAGACTCGCTACCATGCTTACCCGCCTGCGCCACCTCACCACGCTGGAAAACCTGCCACGCGAATGCATCGAGCGCTTGCTGGACCGATCCATCACCATGCGCGACGCCTGCGCGCACGGCACGCGCAAGCTGAACCTGCTCAATGGACGCACTATCCTCAACCTGTTCTTCGAGCCATCCACGCGCACGCGTACCTCGTTCGAACTGGCGGCGCGGCGCCTTGGCGCGGATGTGATCAACTTCAATATTAGTTTCTCCTCCACCGCCAAGGGCGAAGAACTGTTCGACACGCTGCACACGCTCGAAGCGATGCATATGGACGCGATCATCGTGCGGCACAAAGTATCAGGCACACCGGACGAACTGGTGAAACATGCCATGAGCGGCGTCTCGGTGATCAACGCCGGTGACGGCGATCGCGCGCACCCCACGCAAGGCTTGCTGGATGCCCTGACCATTCGCCAGCACAAGCCGGATTTCAGCCGGCTGATCGTGGTGATCTGTGGTGATGTAAAGCACTCGCGCGTGGCGCGCTCGGACGTTCACGCTTTCAGCACATTGGGTGCGAAGGAAATCCGTCTGTGCGGCCCCGCCGCACTGATGCCGGAGGCCAGCGAACTCCCCGCCTGCACGTTTTACGATGATTTCGACAAAGCGATCGAAGGCGCTGATGTGGCCATCACGCTGCGCCTGCAGAAAGAGCGCATGGCCAGCATCGATCTACCTGATGAAGCGGCCTATTTTCGCGCATACGGTCTGGATACCCGACGGCTGGCCAAGGCGGCACACGGCTGTCTGGTGATGCATCCGGGACCCATCAATCGCGGCGTCGAAATTGCCCCTGATGTGGCCGATGGACCGCAATCGCGCATTCTGGAACAGGTAGGGAATGGCGTGTTTGTGCGGATGGCCGTGTTGGCCGAAATGTTGGCGCGCTGAGCGTCTCCATCAGAAAAGGTGACCCTAAAGAAAGTCGTCCTCCGCTTTGCGCTCGAAGCAGGCATAATGTTGTGGCAAGACACGACACCATAACCCGGGGATGATTATGCGTACGACCAAGCGCGTGCTGGCGCTGGCATTGACCGGCTTGATGCTGGTTGCCTGCTCGCACAAAGACAAGGATGCCCCCCTGGCCTTCGTGCCTGCGGATACCCCTTATGTGATTGCCAACCTGGACGTGCTCGACGACAGCACACGCCAGGCCATCCTGGCCCAGGTAGACGCGGAGATGCCGGCCCAGGTGGCCCAGATGAAAGCGCAGGCCGACCAGCTCGATGCGACCGATCCGGACATGGCCAAGTACTTGCGTACCGTGGCCAGCGAATTTGACGGCAAGACCGCCGAGCAAGTAATCCAGGAAACGGGTATCGACCCCAAGGGTTACGCTGCATTCTATGGCCAGGGTCTGTCGCCGGTACTGCGCATGCAATTGGCCGATGCCAAGGCTTTCCAGAACTTCGTCGCCAAAATTCAGAACAACTACGGCAAGAAGTTCGATGTGGCCACGCTGGGCACGCAAAGCTATCAGCGTTACGTTGCCCCTACTTCGCACCTGCAATTCATCATTGCCGTGGTCGGCAAGCAAGCTGTGTTGGCCATGCTATCCGACGATGCTGCGCAGCCGTTACTACGCCAGGTACTTGGCCTGGATCGTCCAGCCAAGAGCATCCAGGACACCCATACCCTGACCGATCTGGCCAAGGCCAAGGGCTATGCCAAGTGGGCGGTGGGAGAACTGGACCTGACCAAACTGCTGCCGCTGGCCACGGGTGGCCAGGATCCCTTGGCGCTTGCTTTGCTGAAGGCCCGCGCCGAAAGCGAATCGGCCAAGACGGGCGAACCTGTGGCGAACCTGATGCAGGTACCCACAAGCTGCCAGACCGATGCCTATCGCATTGCCGCGCGCATGCCACAGATGAGCATGGGTTACACCACCCTCGACGACAAGCATCGCGACATGCGCTTCGATGTAACACTGGCCAGCGATATCGTCAGCGCGTTCGATAGCCTCAAGGTGGAACTGCCAGGCCTGGGCAGTGATCTGCGCTCACCGTTCGAAATCAGCCTTGCCTTGCCCATGGCCCAGATGCGTGCCTTCTGGAGCGCGCAAGCGGACGCCGTGGCAGCCAAGCCGTTTACCTGCCCAAAGCTGGACAACCTCAACGACAGCTTCAAGAACCTCGCCGACACCGTGCAGAAAGCTGCCGTGCCGCCGATCGGTGATCTGCTGGGCCTGCATATTGCGCTGGACAGCTACACCCCGAACCCCGGCGATGGCATGCCAAAGGTCTCCGGTCGTGTGCTGGTTGGCACCCATAACCCGGCTGGGCTGTTGGCGATGGCGCAAGTCACCAGTCCATTGATTGCCGGACTGAAACTCACCAGTGACGGCAAGCCGACCGCCCTGCCCACCCAGCTCACCAATGCCCTTGGCGAATCGGGCTGGGCAGCGATGGGGGCCAAGTCACTCGGCGTTGCGGTCGGTGATGGCGAAGACGCAAAACTGGCAGATCTGTTGAAGCAGCCCGGCGGGGACGCAGGCGAGCTGATGCGTGTGCGTCTTGATGGCGACATGTATGCGAACTGGATCCGTCTGATGGAGCAGCGCGCCGAGACTACGGCAAGCATGGCATCGGCGATGAACCCCGACAATTCCGATTCCCAGGGCGATGAGAAGGCTACGCTGGCCAGCACCAAGGCACAATTTGCAGCCATGGAATCAGAAGCGGCGCATATCAAGGCGATCGGGGTAAATGTGAAAATGGGTGTCCAAGGGCTGGAGATCACCACGCATACGGAATTGAAGTAGCGTTTTACGATCTAACGCCAAAACCCAACGATCTACCTACTATCAGCGACGCAAGAATCCGCCACCCAAGTCGTTCTGGCTGGGGTGATCCTGCTCCAGCTCCACACCTTCCAAGCCCTGGGATAAGGTATGTGCATCGCCCCCCTGCGACAGCTTGATGCGCAAGCGCACTTCATTGGCGCTGTCGGCATGGCGCAGTGCATCCTCATAGCTGATTTCGCCGGCCTGATAGAGCGTCACTAGGCTCTGGTCGAAGGTCATCATGCCCAAGTTGGTGGACTCCTTCATCACATCCTTGAGCTTGTGGATCTCGCCCTGTCGGATGTAGTCCTGCACTAGCGGCGAGCACAGCATCACTTCCATCGCCACGCGGCGCGCCTTGCCATCCGGTGTGGGAATAAGCTGCTGCGCCACGATACCCTTAAGGTTCAGGGACAGGTCCATGAACAACTTCTGGCGACGGTCTTCCGGGAAAAAGTGCAAAATGCGGTCGATGGCCTGGTTGGCATTGTTGGCATGTAGTGTGCACAGGCACAAATGACCGGTTTCGGCAAAGTTGATCGCGTACTCCATCGTTTCGCGCGTACGCACTTCGCCGATCAGGATCACGTCAGGCGCCTGACGCAAGGTGTTTTTCAGCGCGTTTTCCCAGCTATCGGTGTCAATGCCAAGTTCGCGTTGGGTAACGATGCAACCCTCATGCTTGTGCACGTATTCGATGGGGTCTTCGATGGTGATGATGTGCCCGGTCGAGTTCTGGTTGCGGAAGCCCACCATCGCTGCGAGCGAGGTGGATTTACCGGTACCGGCTGCCCCCACGAAGATGATGATGCCGCGCTTGGTCATCGCCAGTTGCTTGATCACCAATGGCAGGTTGAGTTCTTCGATAGTGGGGATCTTCGATTCGATCCGGCGCAGCACCATGCCCACACAGTTGCGCTGATAGAAGCAGGACACACGGAAACGGCCCACGCCCTGCGCGGAAATCGCGAACTGGCATTCGTGGGTCTTTTCAAACTCCTCGCGCTGCGAAGGCGTCATGATGTTGATCACCATGTCGCGCGATTGTTGCGCCGACAGCGGGCTCTGCGTGATCGGCACGATGCGACCCTGCACCTTCATCGAGGGTGCCGCACCCACCGTGATGAAAAGGTCCGAGGCCTTCTTGTGGACCATCAATTTCAGGAATGAGGTGAAGTCGAATTCGCTCATGGCGTGCTCCCGCATGGGCGTAAATCGTGAATCGTAAATCGTGAATCGTTAAAAGCGTCAGGCTGACTGCTCTTACGATTCCCGATTCCCGACTCCCGATTCCCGCAAATCACTTAAACACCTCCTTGTTCTTCGCATACCCGATCGCTTGCTGGCGCGCGATCAGGCCGCGCTTAACTAGGTCGAGTAGGTTTTGATCCAGCGTCTGCATCCCGTATTGCTGACCGGTCTGGATTGACGAATACATTTGCGCCACCTTGTCCTCGCGGATCAGGTTGCGGATGGCTGGAATGCCAACCATGATCTCGTGCGCCGCCATGCGACCACCGCCGACTTTTTTCAGCAGCGTCTGCGAAATCACCGCGCGCAGTGATTCAGACAGCATCGAACGCACCATCGGCTTTTCACCCGCCGGGAACACGTCGATGATGCGGTCGATGGTCTTGGCAGCCGAACTGGTGTGCAGGGTGCCGAACACCAAGTGGCCGGTTTCCGCGGCAGTCAGCGCCAGGCGGATGGTTTCCAGGTCGCGCAATTCGCCCACCAGGATGTAGTCCGGGTCTTCGCGCAGAGCTGAACGCAAGGCTTCATTGAAGCCGTGTGTGTCGCGATGCACTTCGCGCTGGTTGACCAGGCATTTCTGCGAGGTGTGCACGAATTCGATCGGATCCTCGATGGTGACGATGTGACCGTATTCGTTCTTGTTGATGTGGTCGACCATCGCCGCCAGCGTGGTCGACTTGCCCGACCCGGTCGGGCCGGTGACCAGGATCAGCCCTTGCGGCTGTTCGATCAGTTCGCGGAAAATCTTTGGACAACCCAGGTCATCCAGGGTTAGAACTTCCGAAGGAATGGTACGAAACACCGCACCCGCACCACGGTTCTGGTTGAATGCGTTGACACGGAACCGAGCCAAGCCGGGAATCTCGAACGAAAAATCGACCTCATAGAATTCTTCATAGTCGCGGCGCTGTTTGTCCGACATGATGTCGTAGATCAGCGAGTGCACCTGCTTGTGTTCCAGCGAGGGAATGTTGATGCGGCGAACATCGCCATCCACGCGGATCATCGGTGGCAGTCCCGCCGACAAGTGCAAGTCGGACGCCTTGTTCTTGACCGAAAAGGCAAGCAGTTCGGCGATATCCATGGTGGTGTTTCCCCCTCATTAACGGGGTTGATACTACCTGTGGCGGCGGGTGGGGGGCCAGTCTTTCTGCAAGTCGGGACTCAGGACCCGGGACTCGGGACTCGCAAAGCGAGACTTGGGGCGCGTTTCAACTTTTACGCGCCGACCTCGCCAGCCGGCAGCATTAGGGACGCCAGTCCGGTAAGGTATTGGGCCGGAACCCAAGATGTAAGCAACAACTCATGACACGTATCGCATTCATCGGCGGCGGCAACATGGCACGCAGCCTGATTGGCGGCCTGCTAAAGAAGGGCGGGGCCGCCGCCAACCTGCGCGTCGCCGAGCCCTTGGCGCAGGCGCGCCAATCCCTGGGACGCGACTTCGGCGTGGCCGCCTTTGCCGAAAACCGGGCGGCGGCGGAAGATGCCGACGTACTGGTGCTGGCAGTCAAACCGCAGATCATGCCAGCCATTCAGGCCGAGTTGCGCGATGCCCTCCAGCGCAATCGCCCACTGCTGATCTCGATTGCTGCCGGTGTGCGTATCGACCAGCTCGAACGCTGGTTTGGCAACCTGCTACCCATCGTGCGCTGCATGCCCAACACCCCCGCCCTGATCGGCGCGGGTGCCACCGGTCTGTGTGCCAATCTGCGCGTGACGCCGCAGCAGCGGGAACAAGCACAACTGATCCTGGATGCCGTAGGCATCACCCGCTGGATCGATGACGAAAAGCTGATGGATACCGTCACCGCCCTCTCCGGCTCCGGCCCCGCCTATTTCTTCGTCATCGTGGAAGCCTTGGAAGATGCCGCCGTGGCACAAGGCATGCCACGCGAAACCGCACGCATCCTGGCCACGCAAACCTGCCTTGGCGCGGGCCGCATGCTGGTGGAGAGCAACGAGGCACCCGCAACCTTGCGTCAGCGCGTCACGTCACCCAATGGCACGACACAGGCTGCGCTGGAAAGCTTCAGTGCCGACCAATTGCCTCGCGTTGTCGCCCGCGCCGTGGCGGCCGCCACGCACCGCGGCCAAGCGTTGGCCGCCGCCCTGGACAAGGAATGATCGGATGCCTTACCTGCTCAACGCGCTATCCTTGCTGATCCAGGTCGCCTTTGGCGCCGTCGCCACGTTGTTCTTGTGCCGGCTGCTGGCGGAGGCCACGCGCGCAGACTTCCGCAATCCGCTCAGCCAGTTCATCTATCGCTATACCAATCCGGTACTGGCTCCCATTCGCCGGATATTGCCGAATTGGCGGCGCATCAATCTCGCGGCCTTGCTGATCATCTGGCTCACTTTGCTGGTGGAACGCATGGTGATCTTTGCACTGGGAGGTTTCCTGCCTTCCGCGCCGGGATTGCTGATCCTGTCACTGGCCGACCTGCTCGATTTCATGTTGTTGTTCTACATCATCGTGATTTTTGGCTGGTCACTGATGAGCATGTTGTCGATCGATCCGTATCAACCGCTGTTCCGACTTGCCAGCGTCATCACCGAACCCGTGCTACGTCCGCTGCGCGGAAAAATGGTCGTGGGCAGCATCGATTTCTCACCGACCGTTGTGGTGATCGTCTTGTTGCTGGCACGCATTTTATTGGCGGCACCCATTTTTGACTTGGGCGCACGCCTGGCCCAAGGCGGCTGATGAACCGAAGGAGAGAGGAAATTATTTCAGCGTTGCCGCGCAGCCCACGCAACAATGATGGCATGTATGGCATCAAGCCCATCAAATAAAGCAGCCGGTCCCGGCTGAAGAATGATCGGTGACTTGATTTCATGCAAATCGCCATGCAGCACAGCGGGAATCACACTCCAGCCTGGTCTCGTCACCACTTTCTCCGGACGGAAGCGCTTGCCGCACCATGAGCCGAGAATGATGTCCGGAGCACGACGCACCACCTCCGCTCCATCGGCCAGAATACGGTGCTTGGCCAATGACTCGCGCGCATGCTCGGGGAACACATCGTCGCCACCCGCCAAGCCAATCAGCTCCGCGACCCAGCGAATGCCCGTAATGATCGGCTCATCCCATTCTTCAAAATAGACCTTCGGGCGTCGTGTCAGTCGTGCGGTGGCGGCACGAACCTGTGCGAGATGTGCTTCGGCGCGCTGCGCGTATTGCTCAGCTTTTTCATAAGCACCCACCATCGCGCCAAGCCGGCGAATGTAGGCCAGGATGCCGGCCACACTGCGATGGTTGCTGATCCACACTTCGATGCCCGCGTGGATCAATTCACGTGCGATATCCGCCTGGATATCCGAAAAACCAATCACCAGATCCGGTTTCAGGGCCAGGATCTGTCCTACTTTGGCGCTGGTAAATGCCGATACCTTGGGCTTTTCCTTGCGCGCTCGCGCAGGACGCACGGTAAAACCGGAAATGCCTACGATGCGATGCTCCTCGCCCAACGCATAGAGCACCTCGGTGGGTTCTTCGGTAAGGCAGACGATGCGATGAGGGAATGAATCTTGAGCGGTCATGGTAAACGGGCTAAACAGTAAATCCATGCGGGGCGACATGTTCCGCGGGAGTGGCTCGGCTCATGGCGTATTCCTCATCAGGGATAAAGCAGGCGACTGGTCCAGGTCTGGCCGTGGCGATCCCAGCGCACGCGTTCGTGTAGCCGAAAGTTCGCGCCGTACCAGAATTCGATCATGTCCGGCTCTACCACGTAACCACCCCAATGCGGGGGACGCGGCACATCATAACCGGCAAATTGTTGTTCGTAGTGCGCCACGCGCTGCTCGAACGTTTCGCGGGTCGGCAAGGTCTGCGATTGCAGCGACGCCCATGCACCCATCTGGCTGCCACGCGGGCGACTGGCAAAGTACGCATCCGACTCTTCAATCGGCAGCTTGCGCACGATACCCTCAACGCGCACCTGCACCCCTTCACGCAACCGCTTCCAGTGAAAACACAAGGCCACCTGCGCATGGGCATCGAGTTGCACACCCTTGTCGCTCTGGTAGTTGGTGAAGAAACGGAAACCGCGCTGGTCGGCCCCCTTGAGCAATACGATGCGCGAGCTGACTCGTCCGGCCGCATCGACGCTGGACAAGTTCATGGCCGTCGGCTCAGGATCGCCACTGGCCACCGCCTGGTCCAGCAGTGTATTGAAAGTGTCAAGAATCTCTGGTTTCAGCATAAGGACTTGAATCGTGGCTCACGCACGTCATCATGACGCAATGAAGGAGGATGCTAGCACGCACAATCAGGCCCTCGCCGAGCACTTGCTGGATCATTACGCCGGCCGCATCGCGCGGACCCGCCGACCGTATGTGCTCGGCCTGTCGGGCCTTCAGGGAAGCGGCAAGAGCACCCTCGCCCGGGTCATCAAGACCCAGGCTGAACAACGTGATTGGTCCACCGAAGTGCTTTCGCTGGATGACTTCTATTACTCGCGTAGCGAGCGCGAGACGCTGGCCCATCAGATTCATCCGCTACTACGCACGCGCGGCGTACCAGGTACTCACGAGATTGAATTGTTGCTCTCTGTACTTGCCGCACTCCCACACGCCTGCGACAAACTGCCGGTCACCTGGCCCCGTTTCGACAAAGGTCGCGATACTCGCATGCCGCCTTCACGCTGGCCGCATGCCGTCCGACCACCTCGCCTGGTGATCGTGGAAGGCTGGGCATTGGGCTTGCGGCCCCAATTGGAAAGTGCGCTTGAGTATCCTGTCAACGAACTGGAACGCACCGAGGACGAAGACGGTCGCTGGCGCCACTGGGTCAATAAGCAATTGCGCGCCTACCAGCCGCTGTGGCGCAAACTCGATGCCCTTATCGTATTGCAGGCACCGAACTGGGACGTGGTGCGCGGCTGGCGCAGCGAAACTGAAAAGGAACTACTGGCCCGCGGCGCCCCTTTGGCGATGAATGCCGAAGCGATGAAACGCTTCCTGGCGCATTTCGAACGACTCAGCCACCATGCCCTAGCCACCTTGCCCGTATTGGCCGATACCTGCGTGGAATACGATACCCAACACCACGTAACCGGACTCAGCCATAGCTGAGTGCATCCGCCATCACGTCGCGTCATAAAGACAAGGACAAGTGAATTTAGGATTAGAACTATTGGCCCTATACAAGGGTACACACATAATCCTCCCGTCTTTCTCTGCCCATTTTCTTACTTCAATTTCATCGCATTCGATCGGAGCATATGTCCACGTGCTTAGGTCACATTGGCTACCGAGACATATTCGCTAATGTACGATTCACGTTACATGTAAGTCTTCGTACAGATCCGAACTTGACACGCGACAAACAACTTATCACCTGATTACCACAATCATCGACGGTGGCCATCGGCGCCTCGATAACGAATCAAGGCAACCCTGACCATGGTCCGTGTCATGGAAGACATTCTTACAACAGCGGAACATTGCACCCATGAACCTTACTCAAGATAAGTTTGATCTGGATCCACTTCGTGCCTATGGCCGTCCGGTCAGAATCGCGATCGCCGATGACCATCCACTGTTGCTTTCAGGCCTGATGCACGAACTTGAAAAGCAATCCGGCGTGATCGTGGTAGGCATTGCCCACAATTCCACCGAGCTGGTGAACCTGCTCAATCAGCAACCGGTCGATGTGGTGGTATCCGACTACGCTATGCCTGGCGGTACGCATGGTGATGGCATGGCCTTGTTCGGCTTCCTGAGGCGTCGCTTTCCCAAGATGCATCTGATCGCCGTGACCATGATGAACAACCCTGGCGTGATCCGTTCGCTGGTCGCACAAGGTGTCGATTGCATCCTTAGCAAGGCCGATTCACTGACCTACGTTACCGGCAGTCTGTATGCCGCATTGTCCGGGAAACGTTTCTTCTCGCCCACCATCGAAGCCATCGTGAAAATGCATGGCATCGGCAACCATTCCACACCCTCGCCGGTCAAGAACCTCACCATGCGCGAACTCGAAGTGGTTCGTCTTTTTGTGTCGGGCCTTACCGTTAGCGAAATCGCCGAACGCCTGCACCGCAGCAAGCAGACCGTAAGCACCCAGAAGATGAGCGCCATGCGCAGGCTGGGCATTCGCCGCGATGCCGACCTGATCAAGTACGGCATGGAAGCGGACCTCGCCTTACAAACCACAAATATCGTCGGGAAACTGCCCCCTTCTCATGGTGGCCCGTGAAGCCACGCTGTCACCCACACATGAACCCTTCGAAATGACATCAAAGTAGCCGCTCTATGGCTAGAGATCCACGCAAGCCATACTAAAATCGAGTCATGAATCCTTCCAGCAACCTGTTCCTAGTCGGCCCGACCGGCGCTGGCAAAACGTCGATCGGCCGCCAGTTGGCAGTGCGTTACAACATGCCGTTCCTCGACCTGGATCAGGAAATCGAGCGCGCAACCGGCGTTCCCGTCAGTACCATCTTCGAGATCGAGGGTGAACAAGGGTTTCGCCGGCGTGAACAAGCCTTGCTGGAGGAATGCAGCCGGCGCCACGGGCTACTGTTGGCCAGTGGCGCGGGTGCCGTGCTGGATCCTGCCAATCGTCGCTGTCTCGTCGAGCGTGGCTACGTGGTCTGGCTACAGGTGAGCGTACTGCTGCAATGGCAACGCCTGGCGCACGACACCGCCCGACCACTGCTCACCGATACCGATCGTCAACGCAAGCTGGAAGCGATGGCACAGACGCGCACCCCACTCTACGAGGAAATTGCCGATCTGGTGATCCCCCATGGCAGCGAGCACGAAGGGCTATCCGCCGCCACCGAACGCTGCATCGTGCTTATCGATCAACACTGGAACCGGCAAGCCGCATGATGAGCATCCTTACACCTGAAACCATCAATGTCACACTGAGCGAGCGCAGCTATCCGGTGTGGATCGGGCGTGGCTTGCTCGATGACCCAACGCGTTGGCGCACAACCCTGCGAGGACGGCATGCATTGGTGATCAGCAATAGCACCGTCGCGCCACTTTATCTGGACCGTGTTGCCTGTGGTCTCGATGGCCTGCAATGGTCATCGTTCCTGCTGGAAGATGGCGAAGCGCACAAGACGTTTGCCAATGTCGGCCGTGCACTCGACGCACTCTCCAGACTTGGTGCCACGCGCGATGCCTGCGTGATCGCCCTGGGCGGCGGCGTCGTCGGCGACCTTGCCGGATTCACGGCCGCATGCTGGATGCGTGGCATCGACTTTATCCAAATGCCGACCACCCTGCTCTCCATGGTGGACTCCTCCGTCGGCGGCAAGACCGGCGTAAATCTTCCCGCCGGCAAAAACCTGGTAGGCGCCTTTCACCAGCCGCGTGCAGTCGTTGCCGATATCGGCAGCCTGGATAGCTTGCCTGCGCGCGAATATCGCGCAGGCCTGGCCGAAGTCATCAAGGGTGCCGCCATTGGTGACGCCGGCTTCTTCGCGTGGCTCGAACAACATGCCGACGCTTTGGCATTGCGCGATGAAACCACGCTTATCCAGGCCATCGCCACCAAAGTACGTTACAAGGCTGGGGTTGTCGCTCGCGATGAAACAGAACAAGGCGAACGGGCACTGCTCAACCTGGGACACACCTTCGGCCACGCCCTGGAAACAGCAGGGCACTACACCACCCTGCTTCACGGCGAAGGTGTCGCCATCGGCATGCTGCTGGCTGCACGACTTTCCGAACGGCTTGGCATGAGTGCGGTGGCGGATACGCTGCGCCTGGAACAACTTCTGAAGACGACAGGCCTACCCACGGATGTTCCTTCCGGTTTTGAGCCCGAGCAACTGCTCGCGCTGATGCGCCTGGATAAAAAGAACATCGCAGGCACGCTGTGCCTGATTCTGTGGCGTGGTCTGGGCCGTGCGGAAATCGTATCGGGCGTGAACGAAGCCGATGTACTCGCCGTGCTACACGAAGCGACAGGCAGTACCTGAGTTGTTCCGATAGTTGCCCTTTACCATCCGCGACGGACAGAAACTCTCGCCCTGCATAGGTCGGAATTCGAACGCTCGCTAGCAAGACGCCAGCCATCTAGAATGATCTACCTGCGGCGTTGTCGCCGCACATGTCACCCCTGGAAGCTATGCGCCTCTATCTGCAAACCATGCCAGCCTCAGCCGAGCCGCCACGCTACGTCCAGATCCTGCTGGAACAGGATCTACTCGGTGGCTGGACACTGTACCGCGAGTCGGGCACGCAGGGTGGTCGCGCCACGCTCAAGCGCGACCAATACCTGGAGCGCGACGAAGCCATCGCCGCGTTCGAGAAAATGCGCGATGCCCAACTCAAGCGCGGCTTCCGTGTGATGTTTGCCCAAGGGCTGGATGGCCCTCACGGACGCCGATAAACATGCCTACATCTCTGAAGAATGATCGCTTGCTGCGTGCCCTGCGTCGCGAGCCTGTCGACACCACGCCTATCTGGGTCATGCGCCAGGCCGGCCGCTACTTGCCGGAATATCGTGCCGCCCGCGCCAAGGCCGGCAGTTTCATGGCGCTGGCCCAGAACCCCGAGCTGGCCTGCGAGGTAACGCTGCAACCTCTGCGCCGCTTCGAACTGGATGCCGCCATACTGTTCTCCGACATTCTCACCATTCCGGATGCGATGGGCCTTGGCCTGTCCTTCGCGCAGGGTGAAGGGCCGCGGTTCGCCCACCCAGTGCGCACCCGCGCCGACGTCGAGAGGCTTGGCGTGCCCGACATGGAAACCGAACTGCGCTATGTAATGGATGCGGTACGTGTGATCCGGCGCGAGCTCGACGGCAGCGTACCGCTGATCGGCTTTTCCGGAAGCCCATGGACACTGGCTTGCTACATGGTGGAAGGCGAAGGCTCGCGCGATTTCGCCACCGCCAAGGCCATGTGCTGGAACGAACCGGCGCTCGCCCACACACTGCTCGAAACCCTGGCACGTTCGATAGCGGCTTATCTCAGCGCGCAAGCCTCCGCCGGCGCACAGGTACTGATGGTGTTCGACACCTGGGGCGGCATGCTGAGCCCGATCGCCTATCTCGAATTTTCACTGCGCTACATGGCACAGGTGGTCGAGGCATTGAAGACGGATGCACACGCACGCGACTTGCCGGTCATCCTGTTCTCCAAGGGCGCCAACGTCCATCTTGCCGCGATGGCCCAGACCGGCTGTGCCGCACTTGGCGTCGACTGGACCATCGACCTCGGCGATGCTCGCCAGATGGTGAATGGCAAGGTGGCATTGCAAGGCAATCTCGATCCGACCGTGCTGCGCGCGTCTCCTGAAGTGATCCGCCGCGAAGTGCGTCATGTACTGGACCGCTACGGCAATCATCCCGGACACGTATTTAATCTAGGCCATGGCGTGACGCCAGAAGTCGATCCGGAACACATGCAAGTACTAGTGGATGAGGTGCATGCTTACAGCCGCAAACTTCATGCTACCTAGACCCTCCTCCTCACTCCCTCAAAGCAGGGCCACCCATGACCCTTCCCCGTGTCCCGGAGGTGAAAGGGAGTAAAGCATCGCTAGTGGAGTGAAACCCTCAACGTCGAAGGTGACGATGTTGACGAACTGAACGTGACATCGCTATTCAACGGCGTCACACCCGCATAGCGCAAATCATTGGTACTGATCACCAGCGCCAGTTGATCACCCTGGTTCATCTGCCAGTTGGTCGCTTCCAGATTCATGCTGATGGTCTGCGGCACACCCACGGCTGCGTTGGTGATGGTGTACGGTTTCCAGGTAATCAATGGGCCCATACCCGACGAGTTCAGATCGTAAAGATAGGCGATCAAGGTTACCTGGCTGGTGGTCGGCGTAACAGTAACCTGCAACGCAGGCATGCCGATCAAGTTCTGCGTTTGCGCAGCAGCCGGGCCAACCCACACACCAGCGTTCCAGCGATTGACCAATGATAGGGCGACGGCCGGTGGCAGATCCAGGTAACCGGTCAGCAAGCCGCTGACGAAGGCCATGCCGGTCGTCGCAGCGGTCAGATAGCCGCCGATAATGCCGTATTGCCAGTTGCTGCCGGAACCGGCCGAAAGACTGCCCGTACACTGATACAACAAACCACATGACACCGGCTGGGTGAGGTTATACGTCACCGCCCCCTGCTGCACAGCGCTCCAATTCGCAAAAGTGCTCCAGACGCCCGTCTGCGATTTCAGTTGTACTGGCTGCTGGATATTGATGCCGTTGTTAACGCCTTTCAGATAATGATCGAACCACGCATTGACGGCGGTGTAGATCTCGTTGGGAAAACCTGCCGCGCCGGTCAGTTCGGCGGTGGTGTGATCACCATGCGAGAACATCATCATCTTCGGCACGGTGAGTTGATTGTAGAAGTTGATCAACTGGCTGGGCACAAACAGGCTGTCTTCGAAATCATTGGCGACAAACACCGCTGGGCCATTCGCATTGATCTGGGCAACGCGGTTGATTGGTGAGCGCCCTGGCGTGTCCGGATCGTTCTCGACGGCGTGTACCGCGCCAGCGAAATTGAGCGCAAGCACATCTTCGTTGGCCTGCGTCAACAGCGCACCCGGTTTGCCCAGATAGCTGGCAAACGCCAGCAAGCCAATGCCTTGCTGGCTGGGTGTTTGATTGGCGTTTAGCGAGGCTATTAAATCCGCCCATGTGCTCATCGAGGCCACCGCCTTGATGCGCGAATCGTTTTCAGCGGCCAACAGACTGGTGCCCGCACCGTAGGAAATACCGGAAACACCGATCTCGTCCTTATTGGACGGCGTGTTGTTCAAGGCCCAGGTGATGACCGTGCTTACATCGCCTACGGTCAACGGTCCAGCCATATCGATATAGCCGCATGTTGGATCAAGTGCGCAGCCGATGCCGAACCCGCGCGAGCTGTAGCTGACCACGACATAGCCGCCATGGGCCAGCACATTCGCTTCGCCCACGTATTCCGCGTAGTTCACGCCCCAACTGGATGGCATGACCACCAGCGGAAAGGGACCACTGCCCCGCCCTGCGGGCACGGCAACGTAAACCTGCAACTGATACCCATCCGGTGTGGCGATGGATGTGACTGTGCCAGGAAGACTTTGCGCCATCACCGTCGTAGCCATGGCGGATGCCAGCAAGGTAAACAACACTGCTGTGTATCGCATAGACCCTCCGCGGATATGTGAGAGACGAGTATCTCCTGTACATGCACACTCGTACGCATGCAGTGTACACATGTGCGCCCACACGAGTGATGTCCGCGTGAAGGCGGAAAATCAGGAAACGAAAAATCATCGCAAGGACCGCGTTGCTACGGAGGTGGCCCTTACCCAAAGCGGCGTTAAGGCCAACTTCGTCGTGGAACCGGACGACTCGTCACCCGATGGAACCGTAGCCGGTTCGCTTTACTACGAACCGCAGTTTCGCTTCCGGTTGCTCCCCACCCCACCTCACGGCGACGCAGTTACCTTCCGCTACGGGGCCTGTGGCTAACCCCGACGAGGACTTTCACCTCGCTGGTTGAGCGCCTTCGCGGGCGCACGATCCCAGCTTTCGCTGGAATGACGAGCATGGAATCTACGGTGGCCTTAGTGCCCTTGAATTTTGAGCGCTGAGCCCTAAGTTAAGGCATGCTTGCCGCAGCGCTACGGGGGCGCATTCGCCCCCGTTTCACGCCAGGCTTAACGTCCGCGCCAGCCCACGAAACCACTGCACTTTGTTACGCCTTCATATCCTCCAGCTCGATGCCACGTGTCTCGCGCACGGCACGCATCACAAACAGCAGTGATAGCAAGGCAAACAAGGCATACAGCCCGTAGGCGAAGGCAAGGCCCATTTCCGCCAGCCACGGGAACGTGCTGGTGATGGCGAAATTGGCCATCCATTGCGCAGCCGCCGCCACGGCAAGCGCAATCGCGCGGATACTGTTGGGGAACATCTCGCCAAGCAGCACCCACACCATCGGCCCCCAGCTCAAACCGAAACACACGACATAGGCGTTGGCTGCGACCAAGGCAATCATGCCCCACGGTTCCGGCATGCTGAGATTGGTACCGCTGCCTGTGGCCTGCGAGAAACACACTGCCATCAATCCCAGCGTGATTGTCATGCCAGCCGAACCGATCAGCAGCAGCGGCTTGCGCCCGATCTTGTCGACCAGCGCAATCGCCACCAGCGTCACCAGCACGTTGACAATCGACGTGGCCACGGTGATCGAAAACGAGTCGGTTTCGCTGAAACCCACGGAGTGCCACAACGTCGAGGAATAATAAAAAATCACATTGATGCCGACGAACTGCTGGAATACCGACAGCAAAATGCCCGTCCATACAATCGGCAGCAGGCCCGTGCGAGGACCGCGCAGATCGCGCAAGGTCGGGCGATATTCCGCACGCAGGCTGTGCGCGATGTCGTTGACTTTGGCATCCAGTGCGCTGTCGCTGTGCAGGTCCAGCACTTTCGCCAGCACCGTGCGCGCTTCGGGCAGACGCCCGCGCGCAACGAGATAGCGCGGCGATTCCGGCACACCCAGCACCAATACCCCATAAATCAGCGCTGGTACGGTAGCGACGAGGAACATCCAGCGCCACGCTTCCAGCCCCAGCCATAGCACCTTGGCCGCGCCACCTGCCGTGCTGGCGAGCCAGGCATCGCTAAGCAGCGCAACGAAGATGCCGAGCACGATCGCAAGCTGCTGCATCGAACCCAAGCGTCCGCGCACATTGGCTGGCGACACCTCCGCGATGTATGCCGGTGCAATCACCGAGGCCATGCCCACGCCTATGCCACCGACCACGCGCCACAGCACCAGATCCAAAACACCGTGCACGAGGCCAGAACCCAGCGCACTGACCATCAGAAACAACGCTGCCACCTGCATCGTGCGCACGCGCCCCAGACGATCGGCCAACGGACCGGCGTACCACGCCCCTAGCGCCGAACCCAGCAAAGCGCAGGACACGGCGAAACCAATCTCGCCAGCACCCAGCGCAAAACCGTGGCGCACTGCATCAACGGCGCCATTGATCACCGCGGTGTCGAAGCCAAACAGAAAGCCGCCGATTGCCGCGGCCGCGGCAATCAATACCACGCGCGCCGTGGCTCGCGCGGTTTCCTCCTCCTGGGTGTTGTCTGGATTTGTACTTGTATTGAGGTTCATGTCGATCCTGTTCTCCGCGTAATAGTGTTTGGTGGGAATGGTGTTTGGTGGGAATGGCGTTTACTTAAGCGCTTGCTCGTCGATTGCAATGCGCGCGGAACACTCCCCTCTCCCTTCGGGAGAGGGGCTGGGGGTGAGGGTTCGGGCGGAGCGCGGTGATCATTTCTTGCACAAGTGTTTGTCATTGCACTCCGACCGCACCCTCACCCCAACCCCTCTCCCGAAGGGAGAGGGGCTTAAGTAAGCGCCATTCGTGTCTGGTGATAGTCGATTCTGCGTGCGCACCCGATGGCTGCCCCTTGAATACTTATTCAGTATTGTCTTAATCGTCTGGCGCGGAGAAACTATCACGCTCAGCCGCTTTCGGGTTGCTCGCCTCCATCGCGACACGCTCAAAGAATGACCGCACCTGTGCAAGATCACGCGTCCGCGGCATCGGCGGCAGGCTAGCCAGGAACAACTTGCCGTACCCCTTGGTCGTCAGGCGCGGATCACCAAGCACCAGCACACCGCAATCGTGCACGCCACGGATCAAGCGCCCGGCCCCTTGCTTCAGGGCGATCACGGCTGACGGCACTTGCCAGCCCATGAACGGATTGATACCCGCCTGCTCCAGCGCCGCCAGCCGTGCCTGCAGTACCGGATCATCGGGCGCAGCAAACGGTAGCTTGTCGATGACCACCACCGAAAGTGCCTCGCCAGCAACATCTACACCCTCCCAGAAACTCGCCGCTCCCAACAACACGCCATGCCCGCTGGCGCGAAACTCTTCCAGCAACTGATGCCGCGGTGCGTCGCCTTGCACGAACAACGGCCAGGAAACACGATCGGCTAGCCATTCCGCGGCGCGGCGCAGGGCGCGATGCGAGGTGAACAACAGAAACGCGCGACCGTTCGACGCTTCCAGCACCGGCATCACCGCGTTGATGACGCGTTCGGTGTGATCACGCGCTGCAGGATCAGGCAAGCCCTCTGGCAAATAGCACAGCGCCTGGCGGGCATAGTCGAAGGGGCTTTCCAGACGGATGGTCTGCGGATCATCCAGGCCAAGCTGGCGCGCGAAATGATCGAAATGGCCGGCGACCGACAACGTGGCCGACGTATGTATCCACGCCGCGTGGGTGCGCTCACGCATCGTGCGCAGCGGCGCAGCCAGATCCAGCGGCGTAGCATGCAAGGCAAAGCCGCGCGGGAACAACTCGTACCAGCGTACGTCCTGCTCGGAATGTTCTTGGACAATTCGATCCAGACGCTCGGTGAAACTGGCGGCACGCTCATGCACATTCATGAAGCCGCGCGAACGTTCGGCCTGCGAAGCCAGTACGTCCGTCAGTACCGCCAGCAAATCCCCCAGATCGCGCAGCGATTCTGGGACACCCTCTTGTTTCAGCACATCATGGAAAGGGCCACGCGTCGGCAAGGGTTCTAGCGTCAGACGCAGCTTGCGCACCGCCTCCTGCAGGGATTCAACCGGCTCCAGCACCAAACCGATTGCGCCAGTCATGCCATTGCATTCGTTCAATGCATCCTGTGCAAGCTCAGTCAGCTGGCGTGCGCTGAGACTTTGCGAAAAGAACTGCCCAGCCAGCTCGGGAATCTGATGTGCTTCATCAAGAATAAACGCCTGCGCCCCCGGCAGGATTTCGCCAAAGCCTTCCTGCTTCAAGGCGAGATCGGCAAACAGCAGATGATGATTGACCACCACCAAATCCGCTTCCTGCGCCTGGCGCCGCGCGGCAACCACATGGCAATCATCGTAGAAAGGACATTCCACACCGAGGCAGTTTTCCGGCGTGGAGGTGACGCGTAGCCATAGTGGCGAATCCTCGGGCACCTCTGCCAGCTCCATACGATCGCCACGGCGCGTGCGCGCCGACCATGCGCGGATCGCGGCAAGCTGTGTGGCCTGATTGCGATCGAAGCTGGCACCTTCGCGAACCGTCTGATCCAGCCGGTATAGGCACAGATAATTGGCGCGACCTTTCAGCAGTGCAGCCTTCAGGTGCACACCGAGTACCGAGCGCACGTTAGGCAGATCACGAAAGAAGAGCTGATCCTGCAACGCTTTGGTGCCAGTGGAAACAATCACCCTCTCGCCGGATAGCATGGCAGGCACAAGATAAGCATAGGTTTTTCCCGTGCCCGTACCCGCCTCGGCAATCAGGGTTTCGCATTCAGCGATCGCGTGTTGCACCGCCTTCGCCATTGCTTGCTGCGCAGAACGAGGCGCGAAGTTGGGCAACTCGCGGGCGAATGGGCCTTCAGCACCGAGGAGGGCGTCGATGTCATCGGGATGGGGCATCGGGAGAGTATGGCTTAGGCAGTCCGCGCCCTGGTTGCCGCCAAACCATCCGTGGCGTGGCGCTCATCTGCTCAGAAACGCTGGATGCCGGGTTCGCGGCATGCTTCAACGCTCTTGCTGGCCGTGGCGGCACTGGCTGTATCGTTCACGCGTTGACGCATCTCAACGATGGTCTGCCAGTTGCGCGCGCACAACGGCCCCTGCTTGGAGCCCAGCGACCAGGATTGATGCGCAAGCTGTTCGGCCATGTCGTAATGGCCCATATAGATGGCCAATTCGGCACGGTCTTGCAGCACGGCCGGCGAATTCGGGCTGCGCTTCAGCGCCATGTCCAGCTTGGCGGCGGCGGCATCAAACTGACCGTTGCGTTCATCCGTGCGTGCACCATCCTGCAGGGTGGTAATGCCCGGATCCACCAGAGGATGCACATTGATCACCGATTTGTCGCGTTCGCCGGCGGCCTGGATCTCCGCCACCATGGCCGCATTGGATTTCCCTGTCGGCTTGGGTGCTTCAGGTAGGGGCTGGGTGCATGCGGCGAGCAGGATACCGGCGAAAGCTACCGGCAGAAATGGGAAAGCGCGAAACGTACGGAACGGCATGATCATTCTCGGGTGACTGTAGTGGCAGGCGTGGCATCGGCAGGCGCCGGGGCATTGGGGCTGGAACCGAACAGATTACCGACCTTTTGCCAAAAACACCCCTCCGAATCGCTGGACAGCGAACCGGCGATCACTGGCACCTGTTTGGCGCCCGAGCACTGCGGATCGCTACGTTTGCCGTCGACGGGGTTGATCCAAGCCATTTCCAACCCGTCGCCCGGCGCGGCGGAGAGCGGTTGAGTGGGCAATTTGCGGAACAATTCCTGCCAGGCACGCAAGGCACCGGTGGCACCAAACAGGTGGCTGGGCTTGTTGTCGTCGCGGCCCATCCAGAACACACCCAGGCGATCGCCGGTGAAACCGGCGAACCAGCTATCGCGCAGATCATTGCTGGTCCCGGTCTTGCCGGCGACATGCAGCGCGGCGAGGCTGGATTCGGCCAGCGTATGTGCGGTGCCGTAGGTAGCCACCTGCTGCATCGCCCAAGTCACCAGACGCACAGCGGGCTGATATTCACCCTGTCCGCTCTGCACCTCATAACGCTTGATGGTGCGACCGTTGCCGTCGACGACGCCGCTCACCGCCAGCAACGGCAACGCGTGTCCGCCGGAAGCCAAATACTGATAGAGCTGCGCCACCTGGATCGGCGCCAGATCGATCGCACCGATCAGCAGCGATGGACCGGGCTGGATCTTCACCAGGCCGAAGGAGTCCAGAAACGCCTTGATGCGCGGCACGCCAACATCAAGGCCAAGATGGATGGTGGCAAGGTTCCATGAGTATGCCAACGCATCCACCATCGGTACCATGCCGTGACTTTGGTTGTCATCGTTGTGCGGCGTCCATGGCGTGCCATCGGGCTGACGCATGCTGATAGGCGAATCGTCCAGCTCCGAGGCAAGGTTCCAGCGCTCTGGCTGCGTCAACGCAACCAGATAGACGAAAGGCTTGATGGTGGAGCCGATCGGGCGCTGTGCATCCAATGCGCGATTGAAACCCTGGTCACCCGCAACCTTGCTGCCGACCACGGCGAGCACGCTACCAGTCCTGGAGTCCGTGATCACAGCGGCAGCCTGGGTATCGTCGCCACGTTTGCCCAGACTCTTGATGGTGGCGTCGATCGATTGCTCGGTATAAAGCTGCGTGGCCGGATCGAGCGTGGTGAAGATCGACAGATTGCCCTGCCGCAAGGTTTCTTCATCAAAATCATGGGTAATCTGTACGCGCACCCATTGCATGAAGGCGGGGAAGCGATCGTGTGGAAGCTGGCCATTCGCGATCACCCCAAGTGGTGTTGCTTGCGCGGCACGTGCTTGCTCCTGTGTGAGCAAGCCGGTACTGGCGAACTGATCCAGCACCAAATTGCGCCGTGCCAGCGCACGATCCGGGAAACGGCGTGGATCGAACTGGCTGGGGCCTTTGACCAATCCCACCAGCATGGCGATTTCCTGCGGACGCAGGTATTCCAGGCGACGACCGAAATAAAATTCCGACGCCGCCGCAAAACCGCGCACCGCCTGATTGCCCTGCTGGCCGAGGAACACTTCGTTAATGTACGCATCGAGAATGCGCGACTTGTCGTAATGCATTTCCAGCAGGATCGACATCAGCGCCTCGTTCAATTTGCGCCCCATCGTCTGGTCACGACTGAGGAACAGATTGCGGACGAGCTGCTGGGTGATGGTCGAAGCGCCTTGCACCGCATGTCCCGCACGCAGGTCAGCAAAGGCAGCGCGAAGGATGGCGGTGAAATCCACGCCGATGTGATGTTTGAAGTCGCGATCCTCGACCGCCTGCAAGCCGCCGACCAACAGGGGAGGGACATCGCTCAGTTGCACAATGCTGCGATCTTCCTGCTTGGGTCCGTACACGGTGGCGATGCGCGCCGGATCCAGATGGGTTTCCTGCAACGCCTTGCCCGTGCCCAGATCAGTCACCGATTGCACGATGCCCCGCTCCAGCACCACGCGAATATGCTTGGGCAATTCACCGCCACCGGGACCGGCATAACCGCGCGAGGAAATGACATAGATGCCACCCTTCCTGGCCCAGCTACCCGGCACATCGCCATGGCCATCGGAGACGTAGCCGGAGAAGGTCAGTCCCACTTCAAGCGCGCCGGGCGTCATGGGTACACCGGGTGCCAGACGCACCGGCTGCGAGTAGACGCGAGTCGGCACGGCGAAAACCAGGTCGTTGAAACGGTCCTGCACACGCTTGTTCAATATCAGCGAGTACGGCAACACGAAACCGAACAACAGGCCAGTGCCGATCCAGAAGGGAATGCGTATCCACGGCCAGCACGCACTTGCGATCGATCGAATTCGGCTCAGAGAGTCCAACGTTGGGATATCCGGTGGCGGGGTGCGGGGATCATAGAGCCTGGCACCCGGCGGCCGGATGAACATGGGCAGGGGGAAAATGGCATAAGACGGGCATCCGGCGGCATTCCTGATGACACTTGATGGTGCGCGCCCTACTCATCTTTAGGTACTCATATCGGGGATAATTTTCCCGGACAGCAGTGGACGCAGGCTAGGGCGACGCGTGTGAGCTTTTACAAACTGGGAGGAGAAAGGGAGCGATGTTGCAACCAACTCTCGGCATCCGGCCGGAAGGGGCGCGGATGGATCCCCAGCAACCGCGTCATCTCCGTATTGTCGGCGATGAGATCAGCGTCCAACCGACTCAATGGCCCGCGCAGCCGTCCCGCACCACGGCGCGCCAAGTGCAACAGCCAGGCCGGAATCGGCACCGGCAACGTATCCACCGACAGACTGTGCCTCACCCGCGCGAACATCTCGCGTACGCAAAGACGCTCGCCACCACCGATGGACAGGATTTTCATCGCCGAGGCCGATGTATCGAGTACTGCCAGCGCAGCCCGTGCCAGATCCTGCGCATGCACCGGCTGGCGCAAACCGCACCCGGCCGGCAACGGGAACACGCGTGTGCGCATGGCGCGACGAGCGATAGGGGTAAGGCTTTGGTCCATGCCCGCCCCATAAATCAGTGTGGGACGCAATA
This sequence comes from Dyella sp. M7H15-1, assembly GCF_004114615.1. Taxonomy (NCBI): domain Bacteria; kingdom Pseudomonadati; phylum Pseudomonadota; class Gammaproteobacteria; order Lysobacterales; family Rhodanobacteraceae; genus Dyella; species Dyella sp. M7H15-1. The sequence continues at coordinate 3,426,229 of NZ_CP035300.1, read as the reverse complement.
CCGTCCAGTCACTGCCGTGCCGCATGCAGGCTGCCATCAATGCACTCTCGCCACGCAGCAGCGTATGCGATATTTCGCGTTCGGCTGGCACTTCCGAACCAGACTTGGTTTCTGCGCTCATCGAACTGAGAGCCACCACGCGCGGCGCATGATGCAACGGGGCATGGCCCAGCCAATCGGCAAACGGGTACAGCGGACCCAAACTGAAAATGGCCGAGACGCCGTCGACGAACGGCACTTGGTCCACCAGACGGCCCGCCAGCCATGTCATGCCGGGCAGCGCAGCGCGCGGTTCGCGACTTACCGCAACGACGGGCTCGTCGCGCGCAGCGAGCAGCGGCAATAGATAGTGCCCGATCTGACCACTACCACCGAACACCAATACCGTCATCCACCGCCCTGCATGCGTAGGGTGAGTTGCTGCACGCGCTGATCGTTGGGCGACAACTTGCGTCCCTGCTCAAGCGAGAATGCGGCATTGTTGCGATCACCACTGTCGAGCTGTTGTTCGGCCTGATCCACCCAGGCATCCACCAAGCGTTGCCGCGCCTGCATCAGCCCCGCATCACCCGGCGAAAGATTGCTCAGCGCATCGAACAAATCACCGGCTTTGTTGAGGTTGCCGGCACTCACCGCCTGATTGAATTGCTGATGCACCGTGCCCGGCAAGGCTTGCAAACCGGAAAGCGCGGTCGGGTTGTTGCCATCGATGGCCAGTGCGCCGCGATACAAGTCATAAGCGCAATTCCCCGGCGGGGACATGATGTTGCCACGCTGCGCGGCCATCCTCGCCTGCTGCACCATATTCGCCACCTGCAGATGCTGCTGGGGCGTCAGCGTGACCGGCGGCGTGGCAGGCGTATTGTCATCGTGCTGATTCGCCGCAACGACCGCGCCACTCGCCGCCGGCTGACCCAAACGCGCCCGCGCAGCGATCAAATCCGCCGAGCCCGGTGTCAGGCTAGCCGCCTGGTCCAGCAGTTGCCGCGCATGATCGGCATCACGGCTATCGATCGCGGCGTTGGCCTGCACGATCAGCGCTTCGGCCACCTGCCCTAATCCGGCCTTGGCCTGCGGGCTGTTGGGATCGATCGCCAAAGCCGCCTTGAAATGCGCCAACGCGGTGTCGTCACCATGGCCGGCAATACGGCCTGCACGCAGCGCATCGTTGCCTTGATTGATCGCATCGGTCAGCGCCGTGCCTGTCTGCGCCTGCCGGGCGGACAATGAAGCACGCAAGGTTGGCAGTTGTGCGTAGTTGGGCAACAAGGCCGCGAGCCGATCCATACCGGCAGATGCAGCGCTCACATCATTCGCGTCGAGTGCTTTCTGGATTTGCGTGGCCATCGCACCGCCGACCTGATCCATGCCATGGCGCGCCACCGCATTATCGGGTTCGGCCGCCAGCACACGCTGATACAAAGCTGTCGCACCATCGGTGCCATCCAGCTTGCCGTCGCTCAACGCTTGCTGGGCTTGTGCGACGAGCGTTGCGATTTGCCCGGTGGAAACCTGCGCCTTGGCAATGGCTTGCGTCAGGCGATCCACGTCACTACCACCGCCCAGCAATTCCCGCGCGTTGGTCAAGGCCTGCTGGGCCTGATCCACATTGCCCGCTTGCAAGGCAGCATCGGCGCGTGAGATTTCCGCGCGCCCCACATTATTCAAACCTTGGCGCGCGGCATCGTTATCCGGCTCCAATGCGCGCGCCGCTTCGAACAACTCACGCGCGCTGGTGCCATCCACGCCATCCAGGCGCCCCTGTTGCAACGCCACCTGGGCGCGGTGCAACACGTCATTGAAATCCGTGCGCGGCACCAGCCCGCGCAAACGTCCCTGGTTGAACCAGAGCCCTGCCGCAGCCGCCAGCAGAACCACGATGATCAGCGGCATCAACCAGCCGCTGCGTTTCTTGCGCTTGTGCCGGCCGGGGGGCGCACGGCGGCGGTAGTCCGGCTCCACATTCATGCGCGGCAAACCATCGTTCGGCTCTGTCGCCGGATGCGGCTGGTCCAGGTGATCGAGATCACCCAGTTTAGGTTCGGTACGGCCGGCGTAGGGGTCGTGCGGGTCGCGAGGTCCGCTCATGGCTCAAGGCAAGTTAGTCGATACTATCCAGCTTAACATTGTGCCCCCTGTTCGCGGCGAGAGCAGGATGCTGCGTTCAACTAGCCCTTATGCAGATTCCGCATAAGATATGGCATTGGCGACAATCTCTTCCGGAAATCCAATCTTCTTTAGCAGTTTGATCGCATTGCGCGCCGTCGCAGGCCCAGGCTTGAGCTTATAAGAGTCCGTCGCGACCACCGATGCTTTTGGCTCGAAACCAGCCGCGACTTCTCCCGTGATTGGGCGCTTTCGTTGGGCTTTCTCACGCGCATGCGCGCGATGAAGATTGCTGCTACCAAGCAACTCATCCCGTCCCGATTCGCCTGGCTTCCACCACGTTCGGCAAGGCGGCCAGCCGATCCAGCAGGGTCGATAATTGCTCGAAATCCCTGACCCGCAAGGTGTAGCGCATCTCCACCTCGCCAGTGCGCGAAAACAGGCGACTGGATGAGGCGATGATGCCGATGTTGGCATGGCTGATGACGCCCACCACATCCTTTTGCAAGCCTTTGCGATCGTAGCCATTGAGCTGGACGGTGACTTCATACGCCTGCGCAGCCGCCTGTCCCCAGCTCACTTCGATCACCCGATCCGGATCGCGCCTGGCCAATCGTGCCAAGCTGGCGCAGTTCGCACGGTGCACCGAGACACCACGCGTACGGGTGATGAACCCGCGCACCGGATCGCCGGGTAGCGGTTGGCAGCAGCGCGCCAGGGTAGTCAACAGATTGCCCACGCCTTCGATGCTGATCGCACTGTGATCGAACACGGTTGGACGCGCGGTGATGGGTACGCTCAGTGGTGGCTCGGGCGGGTGCTGGGATTCCTGCAACACACGCGCCATTTGCCCTGGACTGACGTCGCCCAAGGCAAGCGCAACCAGCAATTCATCTTGTGTTTGTAGGTGGAACAGAGCGGGCAATTTCGCCAGATCGACATCCGACATGGCCAGTCGCTTGAGCTCGCGTTCGAACAGGGCGCGCCCCACCGCCAGGTTCGCTTCGTGCGCACTGCGGCGGAACCACGCGCGCACTTTGTCGCGCGCGCGGCTGGTATTGAGATAACCGTGATGGGTGGAAAGCCAGTCGCGGCTCGGCTCGGCAAGTTTGGCGGTAAGAATTTCCACCCGGTCGCCGCTGTGCGGCTGGTAGGTCAGCGGCACGATGCGGCCATTGACCTTGGCGCCACGGCACCTATGCCCCACCTCGGTGTGCACGTGATAGGCAAAATCCAGTACGGTCGCGCCGTGCGGCATGTCCACCACTTCGCCCCTGGGCGTGAGCACATAGACGCGATCTTCCAGCAACTCGGTCTGCAGATCGGCGGCGAGTTCGCCATCGTCGTTGCGCGGTTCGAGCAGTTTGCGCATCCAGGCAATTTTGGCCTCGAAATCCGCATTGCCACTACCGCCTTCCTTGTAGCGCCAATGCGCGGCGACGCCGAGTTCATTGGCGCGGTGCATCTCATGCGTACGGATCTGCACCTCCAATGTCTTGCCATGCGGACCGATCACCGCCGTGTGCAGTGAGCGATATCCGTTGTTCTTGGGGCGCGCTACGTAATCATCGAACTCGCCCGGCAAATGTGGCCAAAGCGCATGCACCACGCCAAGCGCGGCGTAGCAATCGGCTACGTTGTCGACCAGCACGCGCACCGCACGAATATCGTAGAGATCGGAAAACTCCAGCGCCTTGCGCTGCATCTTTTTCCAGATGGAGTAGATGTGCTTGGGGCGCCCGGCCAGGTCGGCGCGGATGTCCGCCATGCGCAAGGCCTCGCCCAGCTCGCTCAGTGTTTCCCGGATGAAGGTTTCGCGATCGCCACGCCGTTCGTCCAGCAGCTTGGCGATGCGCCGGTAGGTATCCGGCTGCAGGTAGCGGAAAGCCAGGTCTTCCAGTTCCCACTTCAATTGCCAGATACCCAGGCGATTGGCGAGCGGGGAATGGATGTCGCGGGTGAGGCGTGCTAATTCCTGCCGGTCGCTTTCCGGGAACGTGCTGGCCGCGCGCATCCGCGCAAGCTGCCTTGCCAATAACACGAACACCACGCGCAGATCGCGAATGATCGCCAGCAGCAGGCGACGCAAGCCTTCGGAACCTCCCTCAGGCGGACGCTGTGCATGCAAGGCCCACACCCGCTCGGCCGCCACCTGGCCAGCCACCAGACGCCGCAATTCCTCCGGCAGCGCGGCAGCGCGCTGCTCCCACACCAACGGATGGGTATGCGCGATTTCGAACCACAACGCCGCGGCCTGGGTCTGCGCGTCGCAGCCAAGCATGGCGAGCAGATCAAGCACATCGCCACATTCGTGCTCATTCACTCCGTTCTGGGAACAGGCAGCGAGCACGTCGACCAGCACCGCGGGCAGCGTACCAGCCCGTGACTGCCACGCCGCCAAGTGTCCCGCAGCCGTGGTGGTGGCATGAACCATGTTGCAGGGATTCCTGTGCGTCACGCTATGTGAATCATGGCGTGCGAGCGGTCAGCATACTGTCCGGGGATCGACAAATCACGAGGTGTGCCCTGCTTGCAGGAAGCGGTTGGGATGAAAGCACAGGTGTGCCTATCGATGGGTGGACCTGATCTCTTCCAGCGCCTTCGCCAGGCGCTTGGCCGACACCGGTTCAGGTGTCTTCAGTTCCTGCGCGAACAACGATACACGCCATTCCTCGATCAGCCAGCGCAGCTCATCCAACCCGACATCGCCTGCCGCGCAATGATTGAGGTATTCCCGCCAATAAGGCAGCACCTGCAACATGCGTTGCTGGTCCTTGGTGGGATCCTGGCGCAGGCGTTCGGCGCGCAAGCGCATCGCTTTCAGATAGCGAGGGAAATGCGACAGCCGTGCTGTCGACAGTTCACGCAAGAAACCAGGCGCAAGCATGGCTTCGAGCTGTTCGCCAAGATCGTCATAGCTGGCTCGCGCAAACCCCATCAGCGGTGGTTGCAGCCAGGGCTTCAGATCGGCCTGTGCCTCGATAATCGGCTCGGCCAGCTTCAAGCGCTCCACCGCCGAAGCGAACAATTCACGCGCCGCATGCGTGCGCAGTACGTCGAAGGTGGCGGCACTGCGTGCGTGCAGATCCTGCACGGCGAGCAGATCAGCGAAACCGCCTTCGACCAGATCCTCGCGCAGGCCATCCACGCTGCCGAGCGGCGCATACTTCAGTGACAGGGCGTTGGCGATCGGCAAACGCCGACGCGCCTGCTTCAGGTCACTGGCCAACGCGTTGCGCAGCAAACGCTCAACGCCTTTGGTATGTGCAGCTCCAGCCTCGTCGCGACGCTCGAAAACACGCAGCGCCACCGCATCACCAAGATCGACCAGTGCTGGGAAAGCAAGTAAACCGCCTGCCGATCTCACCTGCTCGGGAATCTCGTCGAAATCCCAACTCGTAACGTCTTCGCGGGTAAGTTCGATATCGGTTTTGCGGGAGAAGGCTTCGCGCGCCTGCCCCGCCCATTGTCCGCGCAGCACGGAAAGATCGCGCCCGGTCGCCAGCGTGCGCCCTTTCTCGTCATGCAGGCGATAGCGCATGGAAAAATGCGGAGCCCGTTCGATCGGCGCAAAGTCATTCGCATCGATGTCCACACCCATCGTGCGGCGAAGGAACATGGCCAGTACTTTGGCCAATGATTCGTCGCGCGGCGATTCGGCTTCGACAAAAGCGCGCGCAAAATCCGGCGCGGGCACAAAGTTGCGACGCAAAGCCTTGGGCAGGCCGCGGATCAGCTCCGCGACTTTTTCACCGAGCAATCCGCGCACCAGCCATTCACAGCGTGCGGTGGGTAGCGCATTGAGCATGGCTAGCGGCAAATGAAGGGTCACGCCGTCGGCGTCATCACCCGGTACAAAACGGTACTCCAGACGATAACGTTGCGGCCGCTCCTGCGCGTGTGGCACTCGATCTTCCATGGTTATCGGGATCTCCAGCGACGCAGGGAACGCCTTGGGATCCAGCCCTGTTCCACCCACCATCACATCGTCGATCGACCAGCGCAGTGCGGCCTGTTCGGCGGGTCGCGTATTCCGATACCACGCATCCAGCGCACGGCTGCTCGCGATATCTTCCGGCAGTTTGCCTCGGAAGAAATCCACCAGTTCGTCGTCATGACGAATCAGACCCTCGCGGCGCTGGCGCGCCTCGATGCCCTGCGCATCCTCCAGCACGCGCTGATTGGCGCGGACAAAATCGGCGCGCGCGTCGATATCGCAACGTGCAAGCGCCTCGCGCAGGAAAATGTCATGCGCAAGTGTGGAATCCTGTTTCTGGAACGTCACCGCCCGGCGCTCCACCAACACCAGCCCAAACAGACTCGCCTGTTCGTAAGCGACCACAGTGCCACGCTTGCGCGACCAATGCGCATCGCGACAAGTGCTGCGCAAAAGGTGCGCGGCCTGTTGCTCGATCCACAAGGGTTCGATACGTGCGCACATCATGCCCCACACGCGACCACCGATATCGAGGATCTGCGCGGCGAAAATCCAGTTTGGTGGCGTCTTGGCCAACGCAGAACCCGGGAACACCTGGAAGCGGCGTTCGCGCGTGCCGCGGAAAATACCCTTTTCGTCTTTGTGGCCGACCTGCGTAGGGAGACCAGCCAGCAGGCTGCAATGGATGGCTTCGTATTTATCGTCGGGACTCGGGACTCGGGACTCGGGACTCGGAGAAGCAGCTCTCCGCAAGTTGCGCTTGGCCTCACTAGCTTGGATCTTCGTCGCATCGGCTGGCTTGCCAGCTTTTGGCCCGCGTCCCGGCGCTTGAGTCCCCAATCCCGCATCATCCAGCACCAGCAACAACTGCCGATGCAGCTCCCTCCATTCGCGCATGCGCAAAAAACTCAGAAAATGCCGCGAGCACCAATCGCGCAATTTCGACTGCGTCAGTTCCTCATGCGCATGGTCGTACTCGCGCCACAGATTCAACACGCCAACCAGATCGGACTTGGGATCGGCAAAAGCGGCATGCGCCTGGTCGGCCTGCTGCCGCGCATCGGCCGGACGCTCGCGCGGATCCTGGATGCTGAGGAAAGACACGATCACCAGCAGCTCACGCAGACTGCCGAGTTTTTCGGCTTCGACCAGCATGCGCGCAAGTTGCACATCGATCGGCAGGCGCGCCAGCGTACGACCCACCGTGGTGAGCTGGCGTCGCTCGTCGATCGCGCTGATTTCCGTCAGGCGGCGATAGCCATCAGCCACCACGCGTGGATCGGGCGATTCTAGAAACGGGAATTCGTCCACCTTGCCCAACTGCAACGACAGCATGCGCAGGATGACATTGGCCAGCGAGGAGCGCAGTAATTCCGGATCGGTGTAGGCCGCACGCGAGGTGTAGTCGGCTTCGTCATACAGGCGATAGCAGATGCCAGGACCGACTCGTCCGCAACGCCCTTTGCGTTGATCGGCAGCCGCCTGCGATATCGGCTCCACATGCAAGCGCTCAAGCTGGCTGCGCTGGCTGTAACGCTTCACGCGTGCCGTACCGGTGTCGATCACGTAACGGATGCGCGGTACAGTCAGCGATGTTTCCGCCACGTTGGTGGCCAATACCACGCGACGCTTGACGCCGGGCTTGAAGACCCGATCCTGATCGCCCGCCGAGAGGCGCGCATACAAGGGCAGGATTTCCGTTTCACGATACTGCCGGCGCGAAAGCAGCAAATGCGTGTCGCGGATCTCGCGCTCACCCGGCATGAAAACCAACACGTCACCGCGCGGATCGTCATGCGTGATGTCGTCCAGCACAGCGGCAACATGCTCGGCGCTGCCCTGTTGCATCTCGCTACGGCGCTGATTGCGCCGCGCGGCAACGTCGTCCGTCGGGCGCCAGCGTACTTCCACCGGATAGGTGCGCCCTTCCACCGACACCACCGGCGCGCCGCCGAAGTGCTCGGCAAAACGCGCGGTATCAATGGTGGCCGAGGTAACGATGATCTTCAGCTCCGGCCGCTTCGCCGCCAATCGCCTGAGGTACCCAAGCAGGAAATCGATGTTGAGGCTGCGTTCGTGCGCCTCGTCGATGATCAGGGTGTCATAGGTCGACAGCCATGGATCACCTTGGGTTTCGGCCAGCAGAATGCCGTCGGTCATGAACTTGATCAGGCTCTGCTCGGAGACCTGATCGTTGAAGCGCACCTGAAAGCCGACCTTGTCGCCCAATTGCGTGCCCAATTCCTCCGCCACGCGACGCGCCACCGAACGCGCGGCCAACCGACGCGGTTGCGTGCAACCGATCAGGCCAGCCTCGCCGCGCCCTGCCGCCAGGCACAGCTTAGGTAGCTGGGTGGTTTTGCCAGACCCGGTTTCGCCGGCGATCACCACCACCTGATGTTCGCGGATCAGCTTGACGATCTCGTCCGCCCGTACCGTGATCGGCAGCGATTTGTCCAGCCGGATCGCCGGCTTGTTTTGCACACGACGCTGCCGCCGCTCGGCGGAAGCGGCAATATCGACGGCCAGCGCTTCGAGTTTCTTCGCATCCGGCCGCCGCAAAAGACCACTCCAACGCCCCAGCAGGCGTCCAAAATCGCGACTGGAAACGGTATCCAGCAACTTGCGCAGCACGCGCAGACGGCTGTCCGGGGAAACGGGGGAAGTATCGGGCTTCGCATCATTCATGTAGCCGTACATGATAGCCCGTCTCTATCACCGGCATTCGCATTTCCTCCGCTGCTCGTCAGACGCGCCCGCCACACCCACTTGTGCAGTCAGACCATCGCTTCTTCCCCCATCATCGCGAGCTGGCGTTTGCAGCCAAGGGGTTCACAGTGAACCACACGCATCGTCATCGCATCGCCGTGCCGGATCTGCTCGGACTGTTCGCTCAAGCCATCCAAATCGTCATAAACGGTAATGTAGCGACCATTGAGAAAGTCGTAGCGACCGCTGGCGAGTTGTACGAGTACTGCCGCGCCTTGCTCCGCGGTCGTGCTATGCCCATCCGCCACTTGCTGGCTTAACCAGGTAATGACATCCAGCAACGCTGGCTGCGTACTCTCGTCCGCCTGCAAGTTCGGCAGTATCCCCGTATCCCGCACAACGCCGGGATGAAACGCGAACAGCGCGACGCCATGCTTTCCGGCTTCTACCGCCACGTTCTCGTTGAGCTTGATCAACGCCGCCTTCGCCACGGAATACGCCGAAAGAGTGGGCCAACGGAATGCGCCCGCATGGCTTGCCAGGCTGATGATGCGCCCGCTCCGACGAGGCACCATGCGGCGTAGCGCCTCCTGGATGCAGTAGAACCCGCCGAGCAGGTGCAGTTGCAGGGTACTCCACCATTCCCGCGCATCCAGCTCCCAGGTAAAGCCGGTAGCACCGAGATTACCGGCGTTGTTGATGAGCAGATCGATGTGATCGTAGTAACTGTCGATCACGCCAAAGGCGCGCGTGATGGATTGCTGGTCCACCACATCCGCCGCCACGCATATCGCTTCGCCGCCACCCTTGCGGATGGCGTTGGTCACCTCGTCCAGCCGTTCCTGACCGCGCGCGATCAGCACCACACGTGCGCCCAACCGCGCGAATTTCTCCGCATAGACGCGCCCCAATCCACGGCTTGCGCCAGTGACCACAACCACTTGACCACGAATGCTATAGCAATCGCTTTTATCCGATGCACTAGAGCATGTCGTCATAAGATTCTGAGCCACATGACGAGGCAGCGAATTTGCACAGCGGCAAGGAAAGAGGACAGATTCTTCGCGTAGCGTGTCGCCACACCACGCCACTGTTTCAGGTACAAAAACGCATTCTCAACCAGGTGGCGATGACGATACAGGTACGTGTCGTAGTCGCGCGGCTCTTTTCGGTTTTTACGTGGCGGAATATGCGCCTGCATGCCTTGCTCATGAGCCTGCTCAACAATGGCATCACTGTCATAACCTTTGTCGGCCATGAGATGCTCAGCAGGAATGTCTTTGATCAGTTCCGCAGCCTGCGAACAATCTGCCCGGGTACCCTCTGTAACAAGAATTCGGACTGGCATACCATGCGCATCCACGGCCAAATGTATCTTGGTGTTGCGCCCCCTTTTGTGAGACCTATGCCCTGATTGCCGCCACGAGCTCCCGCTGCATGAGGATGAACCTTGCAGTGACTGGCATCGATCATCAGCCACTCAAAGTCCGGCTCATCCATCACACGTTCCAACAGACCTTCCCATGTGCCGTTATCGCGCCAGCGACAAAAGCGCCGATGGGTATTCTTCCAATCGCCGTACTCGGGTGGTAAATCTCGCCACGGCGCTCCGGTGCGAAGTATCCAGAACACTGCGTTGATGAATTGCCGATTATCTTTGGCTACACGCCCCCATCGGCCCGCTTGACCCGGCAAATGGGGTTCAAGCAAACCCCATTTTTCATCGGAAATGTCATGGCGTCGATAGGCTGCAGTCACAGAGGATTCCATCCAGCAAGATTCCATGGCGGGTAGTTAACCATATTTCAACACCTCATGACGACAGGCTCTAGTCATGACACCCCCCACACTTCTTGATGAAAAAAAGAGAAACCATCAATGTCCGGAGCCTGACCACCCGAATTCGGCACCACCGGTTGCAGCAAGGAACACTCGCCCACTTGAAGTGTTCGAGATCAAGTCAACGAAAAGGTGCGCACATCTCTACAGCGTCCCGCAAGAACGCCGACACACTTACTTGCAAACACCACACTTACGAATTCGCCGCCCTGCGATACCGGGTTATCAGCACCTCGAAGACGCATGACGCATGACGCATTGCAAAATAATTTGAGCAACCTTGAATATTTTTACCAAAAAAAGTGGGACAGGTTGATCGCGCAACGCAGCATATTTATCTCACAACACTCGTCAACAACCAGTGAAAAACCATCATGCGCAACGTAGCGAATGGAAACAGCCACGTGGATGCAGAGTCCTGCTTCATGACTTGGCCTGCGCACTTGCCAAACCGGTTTCACCGGCGATCACCCCCCCACCTAGCTGTAGCGGCCCGATAACATCAATCGCAGGACCCGATTACATCGGTGGTTTCGGGACTGGGACCAAGGCGAACGCGCTCCGATGGCCGGCACGAAGACCTCGATACAGCCTCAAATTTCAAGTCAATTTCGAGCCTCTTGCAAAATTTCCTCGTCATCTCGTGATTCAAGTCCAGTTGCCGCCTGGATCCAGAAGATATTGGTGATTCGGGCGCGCCCTGGGGGTTGACATCGAAAGATGGGTCGAGAAATGTTCACAGACGCTTCGTTTTGACAGCAGGCGCCTGCCCGGGGCATCACCGAGGGGTGTTCGCGACGGCGAGGAATAGGTGCTACGTGATCCATCGCAGTCGTTGATCGGCCGTGAGCGCCAACACGGCGAACAGGATGTGTGTCGTGACCTTTGCATGACCTCGCACATGGATGCGATGAAGGCCAAAATCATCCTTCAGTCGTGCGTTGGCGCGCTCCACCGTGGTGCGCTCTTTGTAGCGCTCGGCTTCTCTGGGATCGAACCGCTTCTTTTCGCCGCCACGCGGGTTAATGGTCGATGAGTGGCACAGCGGTACGAGCTCTTCCTGCAAGCTGCAATGAAATTGCGTCAGGTACTCGCGTAGGGCATGATGCATGGGCGGATGTGATGGTGATTTCGAATACCTCCATCATGCCTTCAAGGGCAGCACCCGCAACCCCTTTCGAGCCACTGGCACCGAAAAAATCGGGCACCTCGGGGAATTTTGCAAGAGACTCTTTCGTGCCGACTTTCTTTTGACGGGCAACATTTTTATTTGATGAAACGAGATAAAGATGAACTGCATTGAGATTCATACGAGCCAAGATGGCCACTCACACTTTAGAAGCGTTCGAACATTCGAAGTAAGCCCCATGCTTTTTGCCGGCACAACCGTGTTGCTATCTCAACCCACACGATGCGAGAGCACGCTGGTGCACGAGTTCGACGCCGATTACCGGATGAGTTGGCATAACCCACCGTCCACACAATACGTGATTGTGCTGGCCGGTGAGCTTGAGATCGCCGTGCACGGCGGCGCTTCGCGGCGTTTCGCCGAAGGCGCAATGTTTATTGCGGCCGACTTGACGGGCACGGGTCATACGACCCACGCGCTCAAGGCAGGGCACGCGGTAGTGATCAACTTGGGAGCATGAGACCATGCAGCTCGATCATTCTCTGGTTGTTGTGACCGGCGGTGCTAGCGGCATTGGTTATGCGAGCGCTGCGCGGTTTGTGCGCGACGGCGCGCGCGTCGTGATTAGCGGACGCGATACGGACAAGCTGCGTGCCGCTGCCGCGCGGCTAGGCGATAACGTGCTACCCGTGCAGGCCGATACCACTCGCCCGGAAGAGATGAAGCAGGTTTATCAGTGCGCAGTCGATCATTTCCAATGTGATGTGACGGCAGTGGTTGCCAATGCGGGTATTTCGCGGCAAACCCCGGTGGGTGATACGTCCTTGGCACAATTCTCGGAAATCCTCAGCATCAATGTTAGCGGCGTGTTTGTGACGGTTCAGGAGGCCTTGCCTTATCTGGCCCGGCCTGCGTCAATCATTCTTGTCGCGTCGCTTGCGGCAGGACAGGGAACAAAGCATTTCTCGGCTTATTGCGCCTCGAAGGCGGCCGTTGTGTCGTTGGCGAAGAGCCTGGCTGCGGAATTGGCCGATCGGCAAATACGTGTCAACAGTATTTCGCCGGGTGTCGTGAAGACGCCGATTTTCGATACGCTGGGAATATCACCGGCACAACTGGCACAATGGTCCAATGTGATTCCGCTAAAACGGCCGGCCGAGCCCAATGAAGTGGCGGCCGCCATTGCTTTTCTCGCATCGGAGGAATCTCGTTACATGACCGGCGCCGATCTCGCGATCGACGGGGGTATGTCTGGCATCAGCCCATTTTGAATGGTAAGGATCTGCCGTAGAAAACTAGGAACTGCGTCTTCCACGATGGACTCGCAAGGGCCGTCGCAAGTGGCTTTGCAAGGTGCGAGGGATATGTTGATCGTTGATCGCCAACAGCAACCAGCTAACCCGAGCACATGTTCTGATGGCGGCATACACGGACTGAAGATTACCGTAGGAATCGAAAAAGCATAGAGATTTGCATCACCCGACGACGCGAAGCCGCGTGAAGTACGCACCTTTCTGGGTGCCATCTTGCGCTTGAGCGCGCGCAGGAGCTGACAACACCCTCCTGGCTGCCAGTGTGCCGCTGTAGGCGTTCTCGCTGAATGTGGTTCCTCGTCGACGTAATCGGGTTGTTATCAACGAAAATGGGCCCGTTCTCATTTAATTTGGTCCCACGGCGACCGATATTCTCAGCTAATGTGGTCCCGCAAACTGTCGATGTAATCAGTCCCGACGATTTATGTTATCGGGCCGATACACCTAGCGTTCGTGGATCAGCTTGACGATCTCGTAGGCGCGCGCGGATTCAACTTGCCTCGTCTCGAAGCCGCTCACTCCCTCGCCCCTAAGGATGCCCTGACCTTGCGCTGACCGTTCCGGCCGCAATTTATTGAGCCCACGGGTGTTAATTGGTTAAGCTCCGCGAGCTTCATGCGCCTCGAAAGAGGCACCGTCACGGGGATTTTCTTGAGCACCACGCCCACCCAATTCAAAACCAGGCCGTCGATTTTCACCGCCATCCTGCTGGCTCTGGTGGTCGCCGCGTTGAATATCGGCTTGTGGTGGTGGAGCAACCGCCCGAAGGGCCCGGAGGACTGGCACGGCCAGATCAACGGCTTTGCGGTCTCCTTCTTCCAGCGCTACCAGAATCCGTTCAAGCAGGATTTTCCCAGCGACGACCAGATCGACAGCGATCTGAAGCTGCTGCGCCAGTACACCGGCCGCATCCGTACCTATTCCACCTTGCTGAATCCGCAGGTTTTTCGCCTAGCCCAGAAGGAGGGCCTGAAGGTGATGGCCGGCGCCGACATCGACACGCGCCTAGACAATAACGAGAAGGAGTTGAATGCGCTGATCGCCCTGGCCAACCGCTATCCGGACACTATCGAGCGGGTGGCGGTAGGCAACGAGGTACTGTTCCGCAACAACATCCCAGTCGAGAAGATGATCACCTACCTCGACCGTGCCCGGGCGCACATCCGCCAACCGGTGACGATTGCCGAGCCGGACTACATCTGGCTGAAGTACCCGGAACTGGCCGAGCACGTGGACTACATCACCATCCACCTGTTTCCGTTCTGGAATGGATTAGACCGCAACAACGCTCTCGGTGCCGCAGAAGGCGCCTACAACAGCATCAAGCAACGCTTTCCCAACAAGCATGTCGTGGTAGGCGAAGTGGGCTGGCCCTCCAACGGCGACCACCGCGAGCGCGCCTATCCGTCAATCTCCAATGAAGCCATCTTCGACCGCCAATGGCTGATCTGGGCCAAGGCCAACAACGTCGACTACTACTTGTTCGAAGCTTTCGACCAACCCTGGAAGGAGGGCCTCGGCGAAGGCCGCACTGGCGCGTACTGGGGCATCTTCAACGCCGATCGCCAGCTCAAGTTCCCGCTCACCGGCCCAGTGGTCGAGGACACCGCCTGGCCGTGGAAGGCGCTGGCCGCCAGCCTGCTGGCGATCATTCCGATGATCTGGTTCGGCATCCGCTTCAGCCGCTTCAAACTCACCGGCCGGCTGTTCTTCGACGTGCTGATCCAGCTCGCCTGCGGCCTGGTCGTGTGGTCAGCCACCCTGCCCTTCAATTTCTACCTGGACTGGATCGACTGGAGCATGCTGGTGCTACTGTTCCCGGCCCAGGTGGCGATTCTGGCGATCCTGTTGATCAATGGTTTCGAGTTCACCGAAGTGCTGTGGCGGCGCAAGTGGATGCGCCATGCCGATCTGCTGCCATCCGATCCGGTCCAGAAGCAGCCATTCGTCTCCATTCACTTGGCTTGCTACAACGAGCCACCGGAGATGGTGATCGTTACGCTCGACTCGCTGGCCGCGCTTGACTACCAGAACTACGAAGTGCTGGTGATCGACAACAACACCAAAGATCCGACGATCTGGAAGCCGGTGCAGGAATACTGCGAAAAGCTGGGCGAACGTTTCCGCTTCTTCCATCTGGAGCCGTGGCCCGGCTTCAAGGCTGGCGCGCTGAACTTCGGCCTGAAGGAAACCAACCCGGAGGCCGACGTGGTAGCGGTGATCGACGCCGACTACGTGGTACGCGAAGACTGGCTGAAGTCGCTTACCGGCTACTTCCACGATCCCAAGGTCGCCGTGGTGCAGTGTCCGCAGGCGCACCGCGATTTCGAGCACAACCGCTTCCGCCGCATGACTGCGTGGGAATACGACGGCTTCTTCCGTATCGGCATGCACCACCGCAATGAGCGCAATGCCATCATCCAGCACGGCACCATGACCATGGTGCGCCGTTCGGCACTGGAAGGCACCGGCGGCTGGTCGGAGTGGACCATTTGCGAAGACGCCGAGCTCGGCCTGCGCCTGATGCACGCCGGCTATGAGCTGGTTTACGTCGACGCGTTGATGGGCAAGGGTCTGACTCCGGCGGACTTCAAAGCCTATAAGAGCCAGCGCTATCGCTGGGCCTTCGGCGCGATGCAAATCCTGAAAGGCCGCTGGGATTGGATGACCCGGAAAGGTCCATTGAGCGCCGGCCAGCGCTTCCACTTCCTCACCGGCTGGTTTAGCTGGTTCGCCGATGCCCTGCATTTGATCTTCACGCTGATGGCGATCTTCTGGACCGCCGGCATGGTGGGCCTGCCGCAGACCTTCAGCCTGCCGATGCAGTTGTTCCTGATCCCGATCATCGGTTTCTTCTTCGCCAAAGCGATTTTCGGCATCGTGCTGTACCGCGCGCGTGTGCCGTGTGGCTGGCACGACACCATCATGGCCTCCATCGCCAGCATGGGCCTCAGCCACGCCATCGCACGTGGCATCCTGCATGGCCTCACGCGCCAGAAGACCTCGTTCGTGGTAACCGCCAAGAGCCGCCGCCTGGGTGGCAGCAATTTCGCCGCCTTCGCGCCGGTGCGCGAGGAAATGCTGATGCTGTGCGCACTCGTGCTATGCATTATCGGCATGGCCCGCAGCACCGCCGCACACTTCACCGAAGGCCAGTTGTGGATATTCATCCTGGCCGCACAGGCGATCCCATATATCTCGGCGTTGGCCGGCGCCTGGATTGCGCACAAGTCGGGTGACAAGGCGGGTTGATGTTCTAAGAGCCTCTCCCCTTTGGGAGGAGAGTTGGGTGAAGGGCCAACCTCGTGCAAACGTACCATCGGGGCGCGCTCCGATGCGGGTTCAGCGCAAGATCGTCCCCTCACCTCAATCCTCTCCCCACAAGGGAGAGGAGGCGAACGCGAAGAGCACATGATTAAAATAAAAAGCGCGCTTAATGCGCCGTCCATCTACGACTCGCTAAGCTGCTCCTTGTGACGCCGAGTCGAGGATGGAACCCTTACGCATGCGCTGGATCCGCCGTTGTCTATGCCTACTCCCGCTGTTATCTGTCTCCGCATTGAGCCATGCGGGCGTACAGCTTGTCGTGGACGGCGTGGATGATCCGCTTAAAGCGGCGGTCACTGCTGGCGTCAGCCTTTCGCAATACGCCAACCGCGATGTGAGCGAAGCCCAGGTGCAGCGGCTTTACGACCGCGCCGACACGCAAGTCAGCGCCGCGCTGCAGCCGTACGGCTACTACGATGCGCATGCCACCGGCAAACTTGAGAAAACCGACAAGGGCTGGCGTGTCACCCTGCATGTCCAACCGGGCAAGCCCGTTATCGTCACGTCAGTGGATGTCAAGCTTGCACCCAATGCCAGCGCATTGAAACCGATCAAGGCGGCACAACGCGGCATCGAAAGACTCAAGGGACATCGTCTGGATGACGAAGCCTACGACACCGCACGCGATGCCCTGAACGGTGCGCTCACCGCCAACGGCTACCTCGATGCGCGACTTACCGTGCATCGCGTCGAGGTCAATCGCGGTGATCACAGCGCCGCCATCCACCTGGCCTGGGAGGTGGGCACTCGTTACCGCTACGGACAAGTCCACTTCGAAGGCTCGCCATTTCACCCAGGCTTTCTCGACCGCTATATGCCGTTCAAGTCCGGCGACTATTTCAGCCAGGATCAATTGCTGAAATTCCAGCAAACCCTGAATGGCGCTGATTACTTCTCGGTCGTCAACGTGATGCCGCAGATCGACACGGCCAGGCATGGCATCGTCGACATCAATGTGCAGCTTGCGCCGGCCAAGCGCACCATCTACACCAGCGGCCTGTTCGTGGGCACCGATACCGGTGTCGGCGTGCGCGGTGGCATCGGCAAACGCTGGGTGAACCCATACGGTCACAAGTGGACCAACGACATCGTGCTGGCACAACGGCTGAAGACGCTTTCCAGCCAGTACACCATTCCCCTGCCCAGCGACAACGAGCGCAGCCTCAACTTCGGTGCCACCTACCGTGACGCCAACACCGTTACCTCGCAATCGCGCACACTGGAACTGGTCGCCAATGAAAGCGAGATCTGGCACAACTGGGTGCGCACCCTGGGTGTGCATGCACTCACCGGCAGCTTCGATGTCGGCAAAACACCGGACGAACCGGAAAGCACGCCTGGCATCGAGCACGGCAGCAGCACCTTGATCTACGCCGAAGGCTCGCTGAGCCGCAAGCAGGCCGACAATCTCGATTTCGTGCGCCGGGGCTGGTCGATCAGTCTCGACGCACGCAGCACCGCCGGCGATTTGCTCTCGTCAGCGCGCTTCAGCGAAATCACCGCCGACGCCAAGTGGATCCGCTCATTCTGGCGCAACAACCGGCTGATCCTGCGCGGCAGCCTCGGTCACGTCTGGACGGACGATTTCGCAGCCCTCCCGCCCCAGCTACGCTTCTTCGCAGGCGGTGACCAGTCCATCCGTGGTTATTCGTTTCAGTCGCTCGGCCCGCAGAACAGCTATGGCCGAGTCATCGGCGGCAACAACCTGATTGTCGCCAGCGCCACGGTAGAGCACTACTTCACGCGGCGCTGGGGTATCGCCACGTTCCTGGATGCGGGCAACGCCTTCGATGGCACCAACGCGCATGCGAGAATAGGCACGGGCCTGGGCGTACGCTGGCGTTCGCCGGTCGGCCTGATCCGCGTCGACGTGGGCACGCCCATCAACGATGCACAACGTCACGGGGTTGAACTGCACCTCGTGATCGGGCCGGATCTGTGAGGCATAGCGTGAATACCATTCCACCGCCCACTCCCCATTCTCGCCGCCGCTGGTTGCGCGTTATCGGACTGGGCGTGCTGATCATCCTCCTGCTGCTCGCAAGCAGTATGGGCTGGCTGCTGTGCACTGGCTCCGGCCTGCGTTTTGCGCTTGCCCAAGCACAAAGCCTTACCCATGGCACATTGCAGGTGCAGCAGGCGCAAGGTCGCCTCATCGGTCCGCTCGATCTGGCCCAGCTTCGCTACAACGACGGCGAAGGCACGGATGTAACGATCACCCAAGCCCATCTGGACTGGCGTCTCTGGCCACTGCTGTACAAACGACTGCACGTGATCGACTTGCGTGTGAACCGTGTCGATGTGGCGTTGCCCAAGTCACAAGAGACCTCATCCTCATCGAGCAGCTTTTCGTTGAAGCCGCCCATCGCGCTAGTACTGGATCAGCTCCACGTGGGGCCGGTAACGATCAAGCAAGACGGTAAATCGCTCTTCGCCTCCGATCAACTCGATCTGGCCGGAAGCTGGACCCACCGCGGCTTCAACGTGAGTCGACTGACCCTGCACGCGCCGGATGGCCATGTCGATCTGGATGGCCAGCTTGGCATCGGACGACGTTATCGTGGCAAAGGCCACGCGCAAATCGTGTGGAAAATCGATAACACCGAATACGCCGGCAGCTTGAACGCGCAAAGCGATGGCCGCAACGCCCAGCTTCAACTCGCCTTGAGCGAACCCATGCTGGCGCAACTCCAGCTAGACCTAGATCAACGCAAGAATGCCTGGACCGCAAAGCTCGACCTACCCGTGTTCGACCCCAAACCACTGATCGGCAGCAGCTCGCTGACGCACCTTGCCGCGAACCTGCAAGGCAGTGGCGATCAGTACGGCGGCTCGATCACCGGCGAGCTTGTCCTCAACGACTACCGCCTTTCCCTGCAGCCACTGCAGGCGAACTTCGACAAGGATTTCAAGACACTCACGCTACAGCACCTGCAACTCACTTCGCCGCAAGTGAAAGGTCTGCTCGATGCATCGGGTACCGTGCAACTGGACGCTCACCCGGTCAGCGCCGATCTCGCCATCGATTGGAAACAAGTGGAGCTGCCCGCCCCACTCGTGGGCCAGGTGCTGCAAAGCCAGGGACATCTCACCGCCAAAGGCAGTGCCGAGCGTTATCACGCCGAAGGTGACGTCAGCGTTGGGCCACCGGACAAGCTCGCCAGGCTGTCGCTGAATCTTGATGGCACACCCGCACAGATCCAATTGCACACGTTGAGCCTGCTGCAACCACAAGGCAACCTCATCGCCAGCGGCTCACTCACCTTGCAGCCCGATCTCGCCTGGCAACTGCAAGCCAATGCCAGCAAATTCGATCCCGGACAACTCTTCGCGGGATGGCAAGGGTTGCTGGACGCGGACCTCGGTACACAAGGCAAGTTGGTCAAGAACAGCCCAGATGTCACGCTGGATCTGCGCAAGCTGGATGGACAATTGCGCCAACGCCCACTGCGCGGCAGCGGCCACTTGCATCTGTCGCCCAACGAAGTGTTGGACGGCACACTGGATCTCGCATCCGCCAGCAGCAGCATCAAACTGCTCGCCCGCCCCGGCAACAGCAACGATGCCGATGTCACGCTGGCCATTGCATCGCTGAATGACTGGCTGCCGGAAGCCGGCGGGCAATTGAACGGCCCATTCCACCTTCGCGGCAAACTGCCGAAGCTCGCCATCAGCGGCAATCTGCAAGGCCAATCGCTAACCTGGCAGGAGCAACGTGTAAAACATCTGCAGTTGCAGGTGGACATCCCCGATATCAGCAATCCGGGCGGAAAACTGGAGCTGGATGCCAGCGGCGCCGACGTAGGTGGCTTGGCGTTCAGGCAGATACGCCTGAATGGACAAGGCACATCAGCACAGCATCAACTGACGCTGGACGCCCAGGGCGATCAACTCTCCACCGCACTGACACTCAGCGGTTCACTGAAGGGCCCGAACTGGAACGGCACGCTCTCTTCGCTGGTGCTGGACCTGCACGACCTGCCACGCTGGCATCTGCAACAAGCCGTACGTCTTGGCTGGAACAACGGCAGCGCCAGCCTTTCCGAGCTGTGCCTCACCGCGGGTGACCCCTTGCTCTGCGTCAGCGGCGATTACGATAAGGCCGGCAACCTCGATGCAAGCTATCAGTTGCACGCCGTACCACTCGCGCTCATGGTGGATGCGGCTGGCAACGCCAACCTGCCTTTCAGCGCGAACGGCCTGCTGGAAGGCAACGGCAAGATTCACCGCAATGCAGCGGGCGTGCTCACTGGCAATGCGTCGGTGACGTCGCAACAAGGTCGCTTCACCTACAACGAACATCCCGATCAACCCGCACTCACCTACACTGATCTTGCCTTGAATGCCACCCTTGCGCCGGGTAATCAGCAGATCAGCTTGCGGGCCGCGCTCAACAACCATGGACGACTGGATGGGCAAGCCAGCATTACTGGTGCACAGGAAGCACTTGCCGGCGAGATTGGCTTGCATCTGGACAACCTGGCCTTCATCAGCCTGTTTACCGACGCACTGGCCAACGTGAGGGGCCGGCTCGATGGCGACTTCAAGCTGGGTGGAATGCTGTCCGAGCCCACGATCACAGGACAAGCGGGCGTCGATGGTTTCGCCGCCGAAGTACCGGATGCCGGCCTGAAGCTCACCGAAGGCAAACTCACACTCAGCGCCGCCGATACCCATCAGTTGCGCATCAGCGGCAGCGTGACATCCGGCAAGGGCACGCTGGCGATCGATGGCGTGGCGGGTCTCGATGCGCAGACGCAAACCCGCATCACGCTGAAAGGCAACAATGTCACCGTCGTCGACATTCCCGCTGCGAAAGTGGCTATTTCACCGGATCTACTCGTGCGTCACGATGCGCAAGGCATCAACGCCGCAGGCTCCGTGCGACTGGACAATGCTGACGTCAATCTGGACAAGTTGCCCGGCAGCGGCGTTAACAAGGCATCTCCGGATATCGTGATCGTGGATCAGCCTCAGCCGTTGGCAAACAGCGGCTCCACGCCCATCACGGCGTCGATCAAGGTCGACCTTGGATCCCGTGCGCACCTGGTCGGCATGGGCCTGGATGGACGGCTGAGCGGCGTACTCACGGTGGATGAACGTCCCGGACGCAGCACCACCGGACAGGGCCAGATCGCGGTCAACGGCACCTACAAGGCCTACGGCCAGAACCTGCGGATCCAGCAGGGTCTGCTGCTGTTTGCCAGCACGCCGATCGACAATCCTGGCCTCAACATCCGCGCACTGCGCAGTCTCACGCCCAACGCCGCCATCGACCAGGGGCAGCAGGTTGGCTTGCAGATCACAGGCACGGCACAGCGTCCCGTGCTGACGGTGTTCTCCAACCCAGTGATGGATCAATCCGATGCGTTGTCCTACCTCGTCACCGGCAAACCACTTTCGCAAGTAAAGGGTGGTGAAGGCAGCATGGTGAATGCGGCGGCGCAGGCATTGGGCTCGGCCACCGGCAACCTGCTTGCCAAGAGCATCGGTAGCAAACTCGGTATTGATGATATCGGCGTATCGAGCAACGACGCGCTGAACGGCAACTCGGCCTTCACAGTGGGCAAGTACCTCTCGCCGAGGCTCTATCTGAGCTATGGCGTGGGCCTGTTCGAACCCGGTCAGGTGATCACGCTGCGCTATCGCCTCAGCAAGCGCTGGAGTTTTGAAGCGCAAAACGCCACCGACTTCAATCGCGCCAGCCTCAATTACCGCATCGAGAAATAATCCGATTATTGGTACATCCTCCCCAGACTGTGCTGAACCTTGAACAGCTCCGCATCGGTGCGAATCCCTAGTTTGCGATAGGCAGCCTGCTTCTGGGTGCTGATAGTGGTTACGCTGCGCGAGAACTTGGTGGCAATCGACGTCACAGCCATGCCATCCAGCACACAACGCAGCACTTCCCACTCGCGGGGCGACAGCGAGACCTGTTCTGCAAGCGTCGCCGTTTCTCCGCGGTCATCATCAGCGGCCACCTTTTTCAACGCCAGATCAAGCTCATACGCGATCACCTTGTCGACATAACGTTGGCGTGCCGCCACCGTCCGTATCGCATCGAGCAATTCATGCATCAGGCTTATCTTCCCTATGAATCCCCGCGCACCGGATCGGATAGTCAATGCCGCAGTGGCCGGATTGCAGTAACCGGATACCACCAGAATCTCAAGCTTGGGGAAGCGCAGGCGCAACATGCGCAGCAGGTTAACACCATCGATTTCCTTCGGACCCAGTGAATAGTCCATCACCAGGACATCCACTTCTTGCGAAGTCAGGACTACAAGCAGTGCGCGGCTGCTTTCAAAGCTGCCGACGACCGAAATATCCGATAACTGTCCAAGCTGTGCGGACAAACCAAACAGCACCACAGGATGGTCGTCGAGCAATGCAACACGAATTCGGCGATCAGTTTCCAGGTTCACGGTATGGCCTTGGTCTCGGAATGTTTCTATTGGCAGCCATTCTGGTGAAGGAAACGAGCCCGGCTTGAAATCTCAACCCAATCTAAAAATTTTACCCATCAGTGCGCCACCGCCGCCTGCTCATCAGTCTGCGCGTGACGCGTGCGCAACAGCACTGCGCCAAGCAAAGCGCCTAGCGCAGCGAAACAAGCACCCACGAGAAACGCCCACTGATAGCCACCGGTAAGCGCGGATGCCTGGTTTCCACCCGTCGCTATCAATACCTGTGTGCGCCAAGAGGCAAGACTGGCCAGAACGGCAAGCCCCAACGAGCCGCCCATCATGAACGCCGTATTCACCACGCCCGAAGCCAACCCCGATTCCGACGGCCCCACGTCGCTCATCGCCGCTAGCAGGACCGGATTGAATGCAACACCTGCACCCACGCCGAGCAACAGCATGCCAGGCAGGATGTCAGTCAGAAAATGTCCGTTTTCCGATGCATGCGAAAACAGCAGCAGACCGCATGCCGCAAACGCCAGGCCCACCGCCAGCGGACGGCGAATGCCAAAGCGCATCACCAACTTGGCGGAGATGCCAAGCGAGAACATCGCCATGATCAGGTTGGCGGGCAGAAACGCCAGCCCTACTTCCATCGGCGAGTACCCCAGCACAAGCTGCATGTACAAGGCCGACAGGAAGAACCAGGCGAACATCGCCGCGGCCCACAGCACGCCCACGATGTTGGATATCACCAGATTGCGCAGCCGAAACAAGCGTAGCGGCATCAACGGCGTCCGCACATGCGTTTCAGTCCACAGGAAGATCATGAGTAGCACGACCGCGACAGCAAGCTGACCCAACGTGCGTGACGACAACCAGCCAACCTGATTGCCGTTGACAATGGCATAGACCGCCAGCATCAGTGCCGCGGTCACCGTCACGGCGCCCCATACATCCAAATGCCGCGAGGTTGCCGTGCCCGGCGCCGCCGGCAGCAAGCGCAAGGAAGCCACCACCACAGCAAGCCCAATCGGCAGGTTCACCAGGAACACCCAGTGCCAACTCAAGCTGCTGGTCAGTACACCACCCAGCATTGCGCCGAGACTGCCGCCGCCGGCGCACACAAAACCGTAAACGCCCATGGCCTTGGCACGTCCGACAGCGTCGGTGAACAAATCCATGATCAGAGACAGTGCCGTCGCCGTCACCACCGCACCACCCAGGCCCTGCACACTGCGCGCCACCACCAGTGCGGCTTGTGTGCTGGAAAAACCACAGGCCAACGATGCCAGTGTAAAGACGCCGAGGCCGATCAGATACAGCCGACGATGTCCGTAAAGATCACCCAATCGTCCACCCAGTAATAGAAAACCGCCGTAGGTAAGCATGTAAGCATTCACGACCCAGGCCAACGACGTATCGCCGAACTTCAGATCGGTCTTGATCGAGGGGAGCGCCACGTTAACGATGGTGGTGTCCAGCACGACCATCAGCTCCCCCATGCACAGCACGATAAGCGCCAGCCAACGGCGGTCCGGATGCATAAAAACATGCGAAGAATGGGCTGCGGATACGGTGGCCATGTCTGCTCCTATGAAGATGGTCTCGGGACGTGTCCACCGCCTATGGACACGTCGAACGCATGTCCCCGGAATCGACGGCCCTGAGTGATGCCCGAGTGATGCCTAGACCAAGAGTCATGCTCGCAAGCCGCTCATGGCAAACTATCGTGAAAGACTTAGTCTCCCACAAAGGTGTTTGCCATGCAGAGATTTCGATGGATTTTTACCGCCGCGGTACTGAGTGGCGTCACCCGTTTGATGGCTGCGCCGGCAGCAATGGAAGGCGCATCAGTCGCCAAGGTCAGCAACACGGATATCGGCATCGATCTCAAGGGCATCGATCACAGCGTGTTGCCGGGCAACAATTTTTTCGACTATGCCAACGGCAACTGGCTGAAGACCGCGCAGATTCCCGCCGATCGTGCCAGCACCGGCACCTTTCTGCTGGTATATCAACTGGCCGAGAAGCATACCGCCGAACTGATCCGCAGCATCGCCAGCAGCCACGCTGCCGCCGGCTCCAATGAACGTAAGATTGCCGACTTCTACACGGCCTACATGGACGAAGCCCGCATCGAGAAACATGGCCTTACCCCGCTGACATCGCAGTTCGACCCGATCGATGCGATCAAGACGCGCGACGATCTCGCCAGCGTGCTCGGCAGCCAGCAGCGTGCGGACGTCGACCCGATCAACGCGACCCACTTCCACACGGAAAACCTGTTCGGCCTGTTCGTGACGCAGGGGCTGGAAGATCCTTCGCACACCATGGCGTATCTGATGCAGGGCGGCATCGCGATGCCCAGTCGCGACTATTACCTGTCGCAAGACAAGGACATGGTTGCGGCGCGCGCCAAATACCAGACGTATGTCACCTCGCTGCTGAAGCTTGCCGGCACGCCCGACGCCGAAACGCAGGCCAAGGCTATCATCGCGCTGGAAACCAAGATTGCGCGGGCACAGGCCACCTTGATCGACAGTCAGGATCCGCACAAAGCTAATAACGTGTGGAGCATGGGCGACTTCGCTCAAAAAGCACCGGGCCTCAACTGGACGGCTTACTTCAAAGCCGCCGGCCTGGAGGATCAGAAGCAGATCGATGTGTGGCAGCCCTCGGCCACCAGCGGTATCGCGTCACTGGTCGCGAGCGAACCGCTGGAAACCTGGAAGCTGTTGCTGCGCTATCACGCGCTGGACCAGGCCGCACCGCTGCTGCCCAAGGCTTATGCGGACCTGAACTTCGACTTCTACGGCACCACCCTACAGGGCACACCCAAGCAGCAGGATCGCTGGAAGCGTGCGGTTGCCGCTACCAATACTGATCTCGGCGATGCTGTCGGCCAAATCTATGTGAAGCATTACTTCCCTGCTTCGTCCAAAACGAAAATGGAAGAAATGGTGAAGAACATCATTGCCGCCTTCGCCGCCCGCGTCGATACGCTGGCATGGATGACACCGGCTACGCGCGCCAAGGCCAAGGAAAAACTCCAAACCCTGCGCGTCGGCGTGGGCTATCCGGAAACCTGGCGCAGCTACAGTGCGCTGGAAATCCGCGCGGATGATCCGCTCGGCAATCACCAGCGTGCCGTTGCATTGGAATACCAGCATCAACTTGCCAAACTGCACCAGCCGGTGGATCGCGGCGAGTGGTGGATGACGCCGCAAACCGTGAATGCGGTGAACCTGCCACTGCAGAACGCGCTCAACTTCCCCGCCGCCATCCTGCAACCGCCGTTCTTCGATCCGAACGCGGATGCCGCCGCGAACTACGGCGCGATCGGGGCCATCATCGGTCATGAGATCAGCCATAGCTTCGACAATACCGGCGCCGATTTCGATGCACGGGGCAAGATGGAAAACTGGTGGACGCCGCAAGACGCCGCGCACTTCCGGGAAGCCACGCAAAAATTGGTCAAGCAATTCGACCTATACGAAGCACTGCCGGGCTTGCACGTCAATGGCCAACAGACGCTGGGCGAAAACATCGCCGATGTTTCCGGCCTCACGGTAGCCTTCGCGGCCTACCACAAGTCACTGGATGGCAAGCCGGCGCCAGTGATCGATGGCCTGACTGGCGATCAACGTTTCTTCCTTGCCTTCGGCCAGGCTTGGCGCTCGAAGATCCGTGACGCAGCGTTGCGCCAACGCCTCGCCACTGACGTGCATGCGCCAGCCAACTTCCGTGCGCTGACGGTGCGCAATATCGATGGCTGGTATGCGCCATTCAACGTAAAGCCGGGGGAGAAGCTTTACCTGGCGCCGGATGATCGAGTGAAGATCTGGTAATCGGTTGCAAGCAAAAGGGCCGCATGACGCGGCTCTTTTTCATGATGGGTTATGTAGCACCCCTACCCCAGCGGATTCACCGCATAGAACGCGCCATACTGACATTTCCCTGCCACCCTGCAGGCAGCTCAGCGAGTGAGTGTCAGGCGATGCCCATACCGGCGATACCGGATATCTGGCTTTCATCGAAACCGATCATGCCGGCAAAGCGGCGACCACGTTCGGCGTAGTCATGGAACTGATCGAAACTCGGTGCCCCGGGTGAAAGCAAGACCGTGCCGCCTTCGGGTGTAACGATACGTGCCATCTCTATCGCATCCGCCAGCGTGTCGACGTCGCCCAGCGGCACTGCCGACTTTGACGCTCGCAGTGCAACGGCGATACGCGGCCCATTGGCACCTTGCGTAATGATGCGCAAGGCCGTGCGCGATGTAACCGCGTCGACAAAATGCGCCCAATCCAGACCGCGATCGTGGCCGCCCACGATCACCGTCACTTCGCGGCCATGCAGGCTTTCCAGCGCGGCAAGCGTCGCCTCCGGCGTGGTGCTGATGGAATCGTTGAACCACTGCAAGCCATCATGCTCGCCCAGCGGTTGCAGGCGATGCGGAAGCGGACGGAAACTTGCCAATGCCGATGCGGCGGCCACGGCGTCGTAGCCCATGGTTTCTAATGCAGCCAATGCGGCACATGCATTCAAAGCATTGTGCACACCCGGCACGACAAGGCGATCCAGCGCAAACACGTCGGATGCGCCGCGACGAATAAAACCGTCCGCCACATGCCAGCCTTCCGGCTGACCGAACAACAGGCGATGCGCGTGATGCGCCGTCTTTTCCAGCAGTGACGCCTGCTCGCCATGGACCAGCAACCGATGCGCCGCCTCGACCAGCTTGAGCTTGTCGGCTACATAGCGCTCGCGCGAACCATGCCAGTCGAGATGTTCCTCGTAGAGGCTGGTGATGACACCCAGCTCCAGCGGACCGGCTTCGCCGGTCTGGAAGCTGGACAACTCGATCGCCCACAGCTCGGCTTGCTGGTCGAGCAATTCGAGCAAGGGCAAACCGATATTCCCTGCCAAGGCGGTGCGCACGCCAAGCGCACGCGCAAGATGGGCAAGCAGTGCCGCGGTGGTGCTTTTGCCCTTGGTGCCGGTCACCGCAACCACGCGTGCTTGTGGACTCTCTGCAAACCACAGCGCCGTGCCGGATGTGAAACGGGTACCTTGCGCCTGCGCGATCACGACAGCGGGCTTGTAGGCGGAAATACCCGGCGACTTGATGACGATGTCATACGCGCTCAGCGCAACGGCATCCGGCTCATGCGGATAGACACGCAATGTCGTATCGAAGGCTTGCGCTTCCGATGCTTCCGTTGCGCTGCAATACAGCGCCAGCGACAGATCCGGCAAGCGCTTGCGCACTGCGTGTATGGCCGCGCGCCCTTCCCTACCGAAACCCCAGATCGCGACGCGCTGGCCGGCGAGCTCCGCTATGCGCATGTCAACCGATCGCCGCCAGCGCCGCCTTCAGGCGGGTGGGTACACGATGTTCACCGAATGCTTGCATCCACGGCTCTAGTGCGAGCTGGGCCGCATCGAGCTGCGGTAGGATTTCATGGCGAAAGCGTGCCACCAGGGCATCTTCCTGCCATTCTGGCCGCTGGCTCAACGCATACATCGCGGCACGTGCTTCAGCGCCTTCGCCAACGCATTCGAACGGCTTGTGATCGTGGTATTCCAGCAATGCATCGAAACCTGCGGCCTGCGTTTCGTCATCCAGCAGATTGCGGCCGAAGATGCCGAGCAATCGCGGCTTGGGCAGGAACGGCGCCAGCGCGAGAAATACGAAATGACACTTCGGACACTGGCCGCACCAGCGATCCGCCGGCTTCGGTCCGAGAATCTTGAAGTTGCGGTTGCAACTCGAAAACACGTCGAAATACGGTGCAAGCCTGGCAAAGGCGCGCGTGATCGCCAACTCCGAATGGGAACGCAGCAGCGAGCAATAATCCAGATCAGCCGCGACGTGCGTATGCAGCCAATCGCTGAACATCTGCTCGAAAGCGTAACCCTTGCTCCATTGGTGATTCACCTGTTGGCCATCGTATTCGAGCGTGGCGGCCGAGGCGGAGCGCTCGTTGGCGAAAGCGATGCTGTCATAGCCATAGAGAATGGCGGCAACGGCAAGAATGGCCGAGTTCACGGCAGTGACCGGGATATGGCCGTTCCATGCGCCAAGCCGGTTGAGTTCGAACAAACCCGGCGCGAGTTCGCGCTGGATGTTGAGCGTGGGCAAGCCGGTGCGTTCCGCGCAAGCGGCAATCAGCGGGGAATTACCTACCCATACCGCAGTGGCTTCGCCACCCGTCTGCTTGATGGCTTCCGCCGCAACCAGCGAATCCTTGCCGCCACCGATCGGCACCAGGGTGCGCCTGGGTAGATGCAGTGTCGCAGCTTCCACTTTTCCGGAGGGTTCCCCGGAACGCGGAAATACAAGGCGCCCACGCAAGTCCAGGCCATTGCGATAGGCGAACTCGGCCAGACCGTGTAGATACAGATCATCGAGCAGGTTGGCGGTGGCGTCGTCGAGCGGACCTTCGGCCACTTCGATTTTCGGCGGCACGCCGGCTTTGTAGTAGCTGACGCCAGCGAACAAGTGCAGCAGTTTCAATGCTGCGTCGAAGGCGTGTTTGCGCGCGGCAGGCATGTCCGGCGCGTTGGGGAAGCTTATGCGTTCGATCAGCTCCTCACCCTGGTCGAACGCATACACCAGTTCGGCCACACCGTTGGCGTAGCTGCAACGCACGAAGCGGAAGAGCTGGGTGAGGCGGGGTTGGATCGGGTGAGTCACGCAATTACTCCGGTTGTATAACTGACTGCTCGCGAGGCCTGCCCCTCACCCCGACCCTTCCCCAGAGGAGAGAGGAGGGTGGGTGAGTGTGTGGCGAGGTTGTCAAGTCTCGCTACGTGCTTGGCTCCCTCTCCCCTCCGGGGAGAGGGTTGGGGTGAGGGGCTGCACTTGCGAGAGCGCCAAGAATCACCTCAAGCACTGCTTCTGTATTTTTCAAGACATCATCATTCCAAAAGCGCAATACACGATAGCCCATCGCTTTCAGCCTGCGCGTTCGCTCCTGATCCTTCTCTACTTGCTCGGCATGCTGCCCGCCGTCCAACTCCACAACCAGCTGCGCATCTGCACAGACGAAATCGACGATATAGCGGTCGATTTCATGCTGCCTGCGAAATTTCTGTTCTGAGAACAGCCGATTGCGCAAGTGACGCCAAAGCAGCCGCTCCGCATCCGTCATGTTTTGCCGCAACGCCTGTGCGCGGATGACGTTCATGCGTTTCATGTCTGAGTTCCTTTCTACGTCGCGCGAGGTTGGCCCCTCACCCCAACCCGCTCCCCGGAGGGGAGAGGGAGTAAAAGCGGGCCTTACTCAAGGATGATCTCTTCCGCCTCATCCCGCAGATTGTACGGCGAGGACATCACCTTGCCGTAGGCACCTGCCTGGGCGATCAGCATCACGTCGCCCTCCTTCGCTTCCGGCAGGCGACGGTCGGAACCGATGACGTCACCGCTTTCGCAGATGGGGCCAACCACCTGGTACAACGTGGTGGCAGGCTCGTCGAGGCGAGTGAGATTCACGATCTCGTGCCAGGCATCGTAGAGCGCGGGGCGGATCAGACTGTTCATACCGGTATCCACACCAAGGTAGCGCCAGGAACCCTTGCCCTTCTGCTGGGTGACGCGGGTGATCAGCACGCCAGCATCGGCGACTAGGTAACGACCTGGCTCCATCCACAACGGGTAGTGCGGATAGGCCGATTTGACCTTGCGCAGCACCTCGTCCAGCGCATCGATATCCAGCCGCGCCTCGCCAGGATGCGAGGGCACGCCAAGACCGCCGCCGATATCAAGGAAAGCCACGCTGCCGATGCGCTCGGCCAGGCTGGCGAGCTGGTTATAGACCTCGCCCCAATGCTTGGCATCGAGAATGCCGGAGCCGAGATGCGCGTGCAGGCCTCGCACCATTACGCCATGTGCATCGGCAAGCCGCAGGAACGCATCGATCTGGTCGACGGGCAACCCGAATTTGCTGCCGCTGCCACCCGTGCGCACCTTTTCGTGATGACCCAGACCACGGCCCAGATCGACACGCAGCACGATCTCGCATCCGCGAAAAACATCGCCCCAGTGTTCCAGCGGATAAAGCGAATCAAGCGACACCATCGCACGCGTGCTTAACGCCCAGGCGTAATCCTCGCGCGGTGCGAAGTTCGGCGTGAACAACAACGGCGCCGATGTCGGCACGACGGCCATCACCGCTTTCAATTCACCTGGCGACACGCATTCGAAGCCGAAACCTTCTTCGGCCAACGCTTGCAGGATGGCCGGATGCGTATTCGCCTTGACCGCGTAATGCATCCGATCCACTGCCGTAATCGATTTCAGCTCACGTGCCTGTTCGCGCACAGTCGGCAGATGGTAGACATAGCGTGGCGTGGCTTGCGCACCTAGCGCGAGCAACTGATCGCGACACTGCGTACGCCACCAAGCATCGCCAACGGTCAAGGTTTCACCACTGCCGTACAGCGTTTGCCAGCTCGGGCCGAACAAGGCGCTGTCGTCGGTACGCAAAGCACCGGCGGCGATCAGCATTTCATGCAGGCGCGGTATCAGTTCGTCGACGACACTCTCATCCACCACGAAGGTGAGATTGAGGTTGTTGGACGACTGCGAGATCAGGTGCACGCGCAACTGGCCGAACTCCGCCAACACGCCGGACAAGGTATGCAGCATGGAACGCATGCCACGGCCGACCAGCGTGATGGCCGCACACGGCGCGATCACCTTTACCCGGCATACCTTGGACAGATCGCTGGCCAAGGCAGCGACGGCATCGGAATCGAGCAGATTTTCGGTAGGATCGAGCGACACCGTCACGTTGGTTTCGGCCGAACCGATCAAATCCACCGACAGGCCATGCTGCTTGAAGTGCGCAAATACGTCGGCCAGAAAGCCAACCTGTTGCCACATCCCCACCGATTCCATCGATACTAGCGTCAGGCCCTTACGCGCGCTGATGGCTTTGACGCTGGGTGCGTGTTCGCGCACTTCCGGACCAATCACCGTGCCTTCTAGCTCGGGCCGGTTGGTGTCCTTGATCAGCATCGGTACGCGTGGTTCGCGCAGCGACGATAGGCAGCGCGGATGCAACACTTTCGCGCCGGTGGAAGCGATTTCCTGTGCTTCCTCGTAATCCAGTTTCTGCAACAGACGCGCACCCTGAACCTGGCGCGGATTGGCGGTGAACATGCCGGCCACGTCGGTCCAGATTTCCACGCGCTGCGCTTTCAGAAGAGCACCGAAATACGAGGCGGACGTATCGGAGCCGCCACGGCCAAGCAGCACGGTACGACCCTGCGATTCACGTGCAATGAAGCCTTGCGTGATGAATACCTCGCCGAGTTTTGCCAGACGCGCATTCAAGGCCGGATCGGGCTTGGCTTCGACCATCGCGGAAAGCAGCTTGGTGCGCTCGTTCTGATTAGGTAATGCCACCGCGCCAAGGCAGTCGCGCGCATCCACCCACTGCGTGAGCAACCCACTGTGACTGAGGAAAGCCGCACCGAGCGCGCTGGACATCAGTTCGCCGTGCGCCTGCACTAGCGCAGACCACGCCAGTTCGCCCAACACGGCCGGACCCTCTTCGGCCAGCTTGCCCAACTCACGCAAGCGCTCGGCCAGCGTTTCCGGCACGGTGATCTGCATGTGATCGAGCAGGTCGTAGTGACGCTGCGCGATCGCTTTTGCAGCCTCGATACGTTTGCCTTTGTCTTCCTGCGCGCACATTTGTTTGAGTGCGTCGGTGATGCCGGTGAGCGCGGACACAACAACCAGCACGCGTGCGCCTTCGGCGCGACGGCTGGCAACGAGCTCACGGATGTTCTGCCAGCGCGGCAGAGTGGCGACACTGGTGCCGCCAAACTTCATCACGATCCAGGGTGCACCGGAGGTAAGCGGCGCGGGGGCATGGGAGGTCACGGTTTCTCTGTCAGGGTTGATGGGGAATGAAAGCTTTGAGTGTTGCGCTGCGTCAGGAGGAATGCAATTGACGAATTGGGATATCGGGGTGGCGGAATGATGGCGGCTGCGTACCCCCCTCTCCCCTCTGGGGAGAGGGCTGGGGTGAGGGGTGGGGCTTGCGGAAGACCCCAAACAATACGTACCAGCCTTGCTCTTCAAATCTTGCCTGGCCCATGCGTTGCGCGAAATTGGCCCCTCACCTCAATCCTCTCCCCAGAGGGGAGAGGAGGCGAACGCGAATCTTGCCCGGTCCATGCGTTGCGCGAGGTTGGCCCCTCACCTCAATCCTCTCCCCGGAGGGGAGAGGAGGCGAACGTGGCGCGCCATGCGCGCTACGTCACTCAATTGAAACGGGAATCTTGCCAATTTTGGCCTGCCACTCCCGCGGCCCGGTCTTGTGCACCGACGTGCCCGCCGAATCCACCGCCACGGTCACCGGCATGTCCTTGACTTCGAATTCGTAGATCGCCTCCATACCCAGATCCTCGAACGCCAGCACACGGCTGGCCTTGATGGCCTTGGACACCAGGTACGCCGCGCCGCCCACCGCCATCAGATAGACCGACTGGTGCTTCTTGATGGCCTCGATCGCGGCCGGGCCGCGCTCGGCCTTGCCGACCATGCCCAGCAGGCCGGTCTGCGCCAGCACTTGTTCGGTGAACTTGTCCATGCGGGTGGCGGTGGTGGGGCCGGCCGGGCCAACCACTTCGTCGCGCACCGGGTCGACCGGGCCGACGTAGTAGATGAAGCGACCGTTGAAATCGACCGGTAGTTTCTCGCCCTTGTTGAGCATGTCGACCATGCGTTTGTGCGCGGCGTCGCGGCCGGTGAGAAGCTTGCCGTTGAGCAGCAGCACTTCGCCGGGCTTCCAGCTTGCGACGTCTTCACGCGTGACGGTGTCGAGATTCACGCGGCGGCCCTTGGAGGCATCGTAGGTGAGTGTCGGCCAGTCTTCCAACGATGGCGGGTCCAGCGCGACCGGGCCGGAGCCATCCAGCGTGAAGTGCGCGTGGCGCGTGGCGGCGCAGTTCGGGATCATCGCCACTGGCAGGTTCGCAGCGTGGGTCGGGTAATCCTTGATCTTCACGTCCAGCACGGTGGTAAGGCCACCCAAACCCTGTGCACCGATACCCAGCGCGTTGACCTTGTCGTACAGCTCCAGACGTAATTCCTCGGCGCGATTGCTCGGTCCGCGGGTGATCAGGTCCTGGATGTCGATCGGTTCCATCAGCGCTTCTTTCGCCAGCAGCATCGCCTTCTCGGCGGTGCCACCCATACCGATGCCCAGCATGCCGGGCGGGCACCAACCAGCGCCCATGGTCGGCACGGTCTTGAGCACCCAGTCGACGATGGAGTCGGACGGATTGAGCATCACGAACTTGGACTTGGCCTCGGAGCCGCCGCCCTTGGCCGCCACGATCACGTCGACGGTATCGCCCGGCACGATGGAGATATGGATCACCGCCGGGGTGTTGTCCCTCGTGTTGCTGCGATTGCCGGCCGGATCGGCCAGCACGCTGGCACGCAGCTTGTTGTCCGGATCGTTATAGGCACGGCGCACGCCTTCGTTGACCATATCTTCCAGCGACATCGTCGCGTCCCAGCGCACGTTCATGCCCACCTTCAGGAACACAGTGACGATACCCGTGTCCTGGCACAGCGGACGGTGGCCTTCGGCGGCCATGCGCGAGTTGATCAGGATCTGCGCCATCGCGTCCTTGGCGGCGGGCGATTCCTCGCGCTCGTACGCCTTGGCCAGGTTGGTGATGTAGTCGACCGGGTGGTAGTAGCTGATGTACTGGAGGGCGTCGGCGACGGACTGGATCAGATCGTCTTGCTTGATGGTGGTCATGGCGGCTGCTTCGACTGAGGAGAGAAGCCCAGTGGGCCTTGCACTCGCGGTGCACAATCCGTCTATTGTGCCCCAATCGGATGCTCCATAAGAGGCGCCACATAAAAAGCCAGCATCCGAAGACGCCGGCCAGAAAAAACATCTCGCTTGCGCGATCACCAGCCCAGCGACATACCCGCGCCCACCGATACGTCGCTCCCCGTCGCCGAACCGCCAAAAGAGACATTCAGATTCGGCTTGAGCTGGCGTGAATAGCCCACCGCGATAGCGGACTGACCACCTTGTGCACCGACGCCCACGCCCACCTTGTTTGCTGTTTGCAGACCTTGCGCACTAAAAGCCATCTGCCCATACGCCGCACTCATTGCACCGATACGGTTCACCCGGCGGTCCAATTGGTTGAAGCGTTGGTTGGCCCAATCCTGCACGCCGCTCACGGCATCCTGCACCTGCCCCCAGTTGGCGGCGTCGGTGCGCTCGGTGCCTGCCGCCACGTTGGTGACCTGTCGTTCATTGCCCACCGAACCGACGGATACCGTGTTGTCGCGGTCAGCCACCGAACCTGCGCCAAGCGCTACCGCGTTGTTGCCGGAAGCGTTGGCGCTGGCGCCCAGCGCGG
This sequence comes from Dyella sp. M7H15-1, assembly GCF_004114615.1. Lineage (NCBI taxonomy): Bacteria > Pseudomonadati > Pseudomonadota > Gammaproteobacteria > Lysobacterales > Rhodanobacteraceae > Dyella > Dyella sp. M7H15-1. The sequence goes on along the minus strand of NZ_CP035300.1, from coordinate 3,391,051 downwards.
TGCTGGTTTCACCCGATGCCAACGCGCCTTCGCCCACGGCGATGCTGCCATTGCCGGACGCCACCGCGTTGGCACCGTGGGCAGTGCTGTTGTCCCCGATGGCTTGTGCGTTACTGCCATTGGCGGTGCTGTTGCTACCCGCTGCCAGGGCTGCGTTGCCGATGGCCGTGCTGTTATCACCTGCGGCGCTGGCATCGTTGCCTACCGCCGTACTGTTGCTGCCAGAAGCGTTCGCATTGTTACCCGCAACGAGGCTATTGCTGCCGGAGCCCGACGAGACACCGCCGGCGGCCGGATCGCCAACATTGCCATCGGCACTGCCTTGCTCGATGCCACCCACGCGCTGGTTCAAGTTGGCGACCTGGGTGCTGATGTCACTGAACTGGCCATTGAGCGAATCAAACTGGCTTTGCACTTGCTGCTGCGTCTCGAACAACTGGCTACCGTTGATGGCATCCATGCTGCCTGCAGCCACGTCACCCGCGGCGAGTTGGCGAATCAAGGTACCGCTGTCGCCGCCTAGCGTGGCTGTCGCTTGCCTCATGTCGTCGTAGACCAATGCAGCGATCGACTGGCCGCTCGGATCGACCAACCCTACCGATTTAAGCTGGGAAAGGGTGACGACATCGCTATCGTTGGCGCCGTTGGCGACACCCGTCAGCACGCGCAGACCATCCGTGCCTGCGACATTGATCGATGGACCGCCACTTGCCGCGGCAAGCGTCACGTTGCCAGTGCTGGCATCCTGCTGTACCAGGCCAATGCTGCCACTGTTGACCTGTTGCTGCAGCCAGGTGATGCTGCCTTCATTGGTGGTGACGCGGCCATCCAGGTTGGTCACGCTGGTGTTGAGCGTATGGATGTTGTTTTCGCTGGCCGTCACGCGGCCGTCGAGGCTGTTGACACTTGTGTTGACGGCGTCGATATCCGTGCTGTTTTTCTGCACCTGCTGAGCGGTGGCGCTCAATTGCGAGCCATTCACGGCATCGACACTGCTATCGGATATCTCACCTGCGGCAATACCGGTCAGCGTGCGTGCCCCGTCTGCGCCGGTGAAATCGACGGCGCCGCCGTGATTCGAGGCAGCCACTGTGATCCGGCCGGTCGCGATGTCCTGCTGGACCAGGCCCACTGATCCATCGCCAAGTTGCTGCTGAAGCAAAGCAATATCGCCTTCGTTGACCGTCACGCGACCATCCAGGTTGGTCAGGTCGGCGTTGAGCGTAACAAGATTGCCCTCATTGACGGCCACGCGACTGTCGAGATTCGTCACATCGATGTTGAGCGCATTCATGCTGTTTTCGTTGATTGTCACACGGCCGCCCAGACCCGTCACATTGGTATTGGTGGCCGATAACGCACCATCGATAGCCGACAGCGCACCACCGATCGATGTCTGCTTGCCGCCATTGGCCAGCGTATAGGTGGGACCGGTCACCACACCGGTGGTTGCGTCGACCGAAGCGCCACCACCCAAGGTAGCGACGATCGGCGACAACTGGCTGAGATTCACCGCATCGTTGGCCTGCGTGCCGGCGCGGACATTCACGATCTGACGCGTGAAGCCCGTGCCATCGGTCGCCGCACTGCCAACGGAGACGGTGTATTGCCGATCCGCCACGGTGCTGGAACCCAATGCGACCGCGTAGTTTTGCAAGGATGAAGCATTCGCGCCGAGAGCCATCGACGAATCGACGCCTGCCGACGACGCGCCGCTGCCGATGGCAATGTTCCCCGAATGCGCCACCGATGCGCCGGCACCGATGGCTAGCGCCTGATTGCCGTAGACATTCGCGCCATCGCCCAAGGCCATGGAGCCCGCGCCGGTGACACTGAGATTGCCTATCGGTCCTTGCACGGTGGCGTTACGCCCCAAAACTATCGCGCCATCGCCGCTGTTATTGAACTTTGCACTGGCACCGATAGCGATATTGCCTTCGCCCGTGCCGCTACTGTTCGACAACGCACCGTCGCCCATCGCGATCGCGTTGCTGCCGGTGGCCGTGGAGGCAGTGGTGCCATTGATCTTCAGGTAGACGCCATCCAACTTGGAAGCAAGCTGAGTGTTGGCGCTCGTCAACGCATCGTCCAGCGCGACCAGTGCACCACCCACCGTTACCTGCTTGCCGCCGTTGGCAAGGGTGTAAGTCGGGCCGGTCACGGCGCCAGTGGTCGTATTGATGGTGGCTCCTCCACCCAATGCGGTCACCAGCGAAGTCAATTGACCAAGATTCACGGGATCGGTAGGTAGCAAGGCGGTTATCGAAACCGAATCAGCCGACCGTTTGTTGGCCTTACCTTCGGTGTCTGCACCGGCTGCAGCGCAAAAACCGGATACATCCGCCACACCTTCCTTTCCATCGGCGATCGTGCACGATTCAGTGGCCGACAATGCACCAGATGTACCGCCACCCATCATGAGGGTAGCGATGGCCAGCACCCTCAAGCGTTCCGTGGCTTTCCTGCCTCCCCGGATTTGTCCGCAAGCGGTGCCCAGACTACTGTCAACGTCAAGCTTGCTTTGGATCGTTTTCATCATGCATCTCCTGTCAGGCTGGATTTATTTTTCGGACACACTCCTCTGCTGCACGCTCGGGTGATCGTGCAAACAGGTGAATGAGGCGAGGTGGTGATGCGACAAGCGCCCCGTCGGAACAAGGCAAAACGCCGCGCCCGTCAATGCAGACACGTTACGAAATCAAATCGATAAAGTAGTGAAGGCTTATTCCATTCTTAATGAAGTCAAACATCCATATCTTTGTAGGCTTAAGATTGGATATAAGGAGAACATTCCGTAGGACATGAACTATATGTCTGTCGGATCTACGTTGTAGCGTTCCGTGCAAGTTTGGGACTTTGGCCTTTTGGACCGCATCACCCCGCTACGCCGCCTCTATCCGCTTCCTGTTCGTCAGACCCGCATGTTGCCTGCCGCTTCCTTCAGGCGCCCCTCGCGGAGGATTCCCTTGCTGTTCGGCTAGCCCCTTCCCCTTGCCGGACAGGTTCCGGACTTTCACCAGGTTAGTCGTTCCTCTCGCCACCACAGCGAGACAAACAGCACCAGTCACGGCGCTACGCGCCATGCCTGGCGCACAAAAAAACGGCGGCGCTTGCGCGCCGCCGGCTTTGCCAGGTCCCCTGCATGGGAATATCGACAAAAAGCGTTGGTTTGTATCGTTGATAGAGCACACCGCAAGCATCGCTCCCTCTGCCCAACGGGCAGAGGGAGCGACCGCCACATCACATCGCCTTCTTCGCCTTGGTGATCAACTGATCAAGCAAGGCAATGGCCAGATCGATCTCTTCGTGCGTGATGTCCAGCGACGGCGCAAACGTGATCACGTTCTTGTACCAACCACCCACATCGAGCACGAGGCCGATCTTCTTGCCGTTGTGTTCCAGATCCCCAGCCAGGCCGATGTCGACCATCTTGTCCAACAGTGCCTTGTTCGGCGTGAACCCGTCGTCAGTGCAGATTTCGGCGCGCAGGGCCAGGCCCAAACCATCTACGTCACCGATTTCCTTGTGGCGCTTCTGCAGATCTTTCAGCGCTTCGAGGAAATGCGCTCCCTTCTTGGCGACGCTGGTCTCGTAATCCAGCTCGTAACCCATCTTGATCACTTCCAAACCCAGCGAGGTGCCGAGCGGGTTGGAGTTGAAGGTGGAATGGGTGGAGCCTGGCGGGAAGATGGTCGGATTGATCATCTCCTCGCGCGCCCACAAGCCTGAGAGCGGATTGAGGCCGTTGGTAAGGGCTTTGCCGAACACGATGATGTCGGGCGTCACGCCGAAGTGTTCGATCGACCACAGCTTGCCGGTGCGCCAGAAACCCATCTGGATTTCGTCGACCACCATCAGGATGCCGTACTTGTCGAGCACTTTCTTGAGGTCTTTGAAGAAATTGCGCGGAGGCACGACGTAACCTCCGGTGCCCTGGATCGGCTCCACATAGAAAGCGGCGTATTCGGCCTGGTTGACCTTGGGGTCCCACACGCCGTTGTATTCGGTTTCGAACAGGCGCTCGAACTGACGTACGCAGGCATCGGAATATTCTTCCGGCGTCATGCCCTTCGGGCGGCGGAACGGGTATGGGAACGGGATAAACATCGCACGCTCGCCGAAATGGCCGAAGCGACGGCGGTAGCGGTAGCTGGACGTGATCGAGGAAGCACCCAACGTCCGGCCGTGATAACCGCCTTCAAAGGCGAACATCAGGCTCTTGCCATTCTTGTAGTTACGCACCAGCTTCAGTGAATCTTCCACCGCCTGCGCACCGCCGACGTTGAAGTGCACGCGGCCCTTCAAGCCGAACTTCTGCTGCGCGTCGACGGCGATGGTCTTGGCCAACTCGATGCGCGTCTGGTGCAGGTACTGGCTCGCGACCTGCGGCAGCACGTCGATCTGGCGCTTCAGCGTATCGTTGAGACGCTTGTTGCCGTAACCGAAATTGACCGCCGAGTACCACATCTGCAGATCGAGGAACGGAACGCCGGCCGTGTCGTACATGTAGCTGCCTTCGCCATGGCGGAAGATCTTCGGCGGATCGACGTAATGCACGGTGTCGCCGAAGGAACTCCATTGGGCTTCGTCAGCGAGCAGTTGCTCGTCGGGGATCACGCCCACCAGGGCGTTGGGATCGTAGGCATTCATCGGAGAGATACCAAGAAGAAAAGAAGTGGAAAGAGAAACCTTGTTGATGTGAAGCATTTCCTTGCTCCCCACCGTCGTCCCGGCCTTCGCCAGGATGACGGGCAACATTACGGAACTGCGAGTCGTATCGCGTAGTCGAAAATCAGAAATTGGAAACCGCCGGCAACACCGGCTGCTCATGCTCGGCCAGCAAGCTGCCATCGAGCAGACGCGGCAGCAGTTCCAGCGCATCTTCAAAACCGGTGATCGGCACATACGGAATACCCGCGGCACGACAATGCTCGATCAGGCGATGCTTGGCGAACACGAAATCAACACGATCAGCCGCGCAAAAGTCGGAAGCGCCATCGCCGATCAACAATGTCTTACCGCCGCCGTTGCGTGCCTGCGCCACACACGCGCACTTGCAGGTGCCACTGCGACAACCGTCCGCCTGGAATGGTGAGGTGAGCTGCCACTGGCGCGGTGGCGTGGCCGGCGTCAGGTGATTGGCAGCCACCGGAAGATTGCCCAGGCCGTAGCGGCCAAGGATGCGATGAATGGCGTAATCCAGGCCATCGCTGACCACCCGGATTGGCGTCCGCAGCTCTGCGCAGCGGGCCACGAAGGCAGGGAAGGCATGGTCGATCCACAGGCCATCCAGATGCGAATCCAACGCTTCCTTGCGCATGTCGAGCAAGGCTACCTGCCCACTCATGCATTCGCGCGAACCGATGCGGCCAGCACGCCAATCTTGCTCCAGTGCTTCCCATCCGGAGCGCCCGAAACGGTCCAGCAACGAGTCGATCACGTCCTCAACGGAAATGGTGCCGTCGAAATCGCAGAGAATGTTCCAGGCAGTCACGCGCAAACCACTCCAGCATCAGATACAGCATCAGGTGTGCGACATCTTTGCGGCCCGCCCCTTTCGGTCCCCTTTCTAGTGTGGTGTCTCGCAAGTAACGTGAATGAATTCCGAGTGGATGTCGTTGCGAGCCAAGGCGCGAGGAGGAGTCATCCTGGGCACTATGGCGACGACGAGCAACGCAGGATCGTGGCGAAAGACGCCGGAATTTGTTCGCGTTACTTGTGAGACACCACACTAGAGCATGTCGTCATAAGATTCTGAGCCACATGACGAGGCAGCGAATTTGCACAGCGGCAAGGAAAGAGGACAGATTCTTCGCGTAGCGTGTCGCCACACCACGCCACTGTTTCAGGTACAAAAACGCATTCTCAACCAGGTGGCGATGACGATACAGGTACGTGTCGTAGTCGCGCGGCTCTTTTCGGTTTTTACGTGGCGGAATATGCGCCTGCATGCCTTGCTCATGAGCCTGCTCAACAATGGCATCACTGTCATAACCTTTGTCGGCCATGAGATGCTCAGCAGGAATGTCTTTGATCAGTTCCGCGGCCTGCGAACAATCTGCCCGGGTACCCTCTGTAACAAGAATTCGGACTGGCATACCATGCGCATCCACGGCCAAATGTATCTTGGTGTTGCGCCCCCTTTTGTGAGACCTATGCCCTGATTGCCGCCACGAGCTCCCGCTGCATGAGGATGAACCTTGCAGTGACTGGCATCGATCATCAGCCACTCAAAGTCCGGCTCATCCATCACACGTTCCAACAGACCTTCCCATGTGCCGTTATCGCGCCAGCGACAAAAGCGCCGATGGGTATTCTTCCAATCGCCGTACTCGGGTGGTAAATCTCGCCACAGCGCTCCGGTGCGAAGTATCCAGAACACTGCGTTGATGAATTGCCGATTATCTTTGGCTACACGCCCCCATCGGCCCGCTTGACCCGGCAAATGGGGTTCAAGCAAACCCCATTTTTCATCGGAGATGTCATGGCGTCGATAGGCCGCAGTCACAGAGGATTCCATCCAGCAAGATTCCATGGCGGGTAGTTAACCATATTTCAACACCTCATGACGACAGGCTCTAGGGATGCAAGCCTGCTGTAAGTAAGCCAAATCTTTGGCTCGACCGGCTATGCTTACAGTTGCTTGCACGCCCTTGTAACGGTCCCAGCCCGTGCCCAATCTCACCTTGCGCAAATTCCTTCCTATGAGGGGCCTGCCCCGCTTGCTCCCTGCGCTGGTGCTGACCATGCTGGCAGGCTGCAGCGCCGCCCCCTTGCCAGAGCTCAAGCCTCCGGTACCGCGGACCTGGCGCAATATGGCCGTTTCAGCACCGAACCTGGCGCAGCCTGACCTGCAACATTGGTGGCTGGCGTTCAACGACCCTGGCTTGAACGCGCTGGTGCAGCGGGCGCTGGAAAACAACCTGGATGTGGCCGCAGCCACCGAACATGTGATTGCGGCGCGCACGCTGTATAAGCACGCTACCGACAAGTACCTACCCAGCCTGAAGGCCGATACGAACCAGGTGATCGACCCCAATGCGAGCGCCTCCTACTTCATTGTCGGCTTCGATGCACTGTGGGAATTGCCCCTCTTTGGCGCCTTGAAAAGTACCCATCGCACCGCCAACGGCACGCTGGATGCGGCACACGTCCAACTGCAAAGCACCTACGTAACGCTGGTGGCCGAGGTGGTGCGGTGCTGGGTGGAACTGCGCACAGCGCAAGAACAGGCGCGACTGCTGACCACCATACGCGACACCCATAGCGAAAAACTGCAGCTACTGCAGGTGCGGGAAAACCTGAAGCTGGTGTCGCCCATCGAAGTAGCCCAGTCGCAAGCAGAACTGGCGCGTTCAGAAATGGCACTCAGCGATCCACAACGTGCCATCAACGCTAACGCCCAGCAGCTTGCCGTACTGCTGGGCCAACCCGAGCCGGATCCCGGCTGGCTGGAAAGCGGTGCCCAGCCGCAACTGGGCGACTGGCAGATGACCCGTACGCCAGCCGACCTGCTGCGTACGCGCCCGGAGATCGCCCGCGCTGAAGCCGACGTGCTGCGCGCGGCGGGCGAAGCCGGCATCAGCCACGCGGATATCTATCCGCACATTGGTCTGGGCAGCTCGCTCGATTGGTCGCTGACCCTTCTGCACCACCACCATGCCATCCGTTCCGGCGAAGGCATTTTCTCCGCTGGCCCAGTGGTGGATATGCCCCTGTTCGACTGGGGCATGCGCATCGCCCAGGCGCACGCCAAGAATCACGAACTGCAAGCATCTGTTTACGCCTACCGGCAGGCCGTGCTGCAAGGTGTGGCTGAAACCGAGACCGCGATGGGTGACCTGCAACAATTGCATCTGCGCGAAACGGCGGCACAGCAAGTCGTGCAGGCGCTCGACGGCAACACCACGGCGCTCGACAAGCGCCACAGCCTTGGCCTAAGCAGCGCACTGGAACTGCAGGATGCGCTGATCGCCCAACAGAATGCACGGATTGAACTGGTATCGGCGCGCGCCCAACGCGATCTGGCCTATGTCTCGCTGTACAAAGCACTGGGTGGTGCACCACTGCCGCCTGTCGATGTGACGGCCGATTACGAACGCAAGGACGTTCGCTGATGCATGACGTCATCCACATTGACTCTCGACCCTGCCCACAAGGGCAGGAGTCGCATTCAGGCACTTCGCACTAATGGTCGCCCTCGCACGCAAAACCCTCGTGCACGAATGGCGCCGCTTTCTGCCGGCCATTCTGGCAGTCGGTTTCGCCAGTCTCTTGCAGTTGCTGCAGGCTGCCCTGGTGTTGGGCATTTTCGGCAGCGCCAGTGTCTACATCACCGGTTCGTCTGCCGATTTGTGGGCCGGTTATCCGGGCACGCAAAGCGTGAACCTCGGCCGGCCGATCAGTGAAGACGTAGCGATGCGCCTTCGCATGGACCCTGACGTCACCCGGGTGGAACCGTTTCGTTGGGTGGATGCGGACTGGCGCGGCCCGCGCGACACCGGCGGCGTGTCGGTGTTCGTTTCCGGTATCGATCCCAGCCCGGACGCCATGATGTTTTCCAAAGCCTTGCCCCCGGCTTTGCGCGCCAGGCTGAACGAACCCGGCGCGGTGATTGTCGACAAGGCAGATTTGGACAGTCTCGGAGTAACCATCGGTGATACGGCAGCCATCAACGGACAGCGTGTGCGCGTGGTCGGCGTAAGCAGCGGCCTGCGTGCCCTGGGCGGCGTGAATATCGTTTCATCGCTGGATACGGCACGCGTGCTCGACATCGCGCCCGAAGACGCCGGCATGATGACGTACTTCGTTGCCAAACTGCATGATCCGTCCAAAGCGAAAAGGGTTGCCAAACGCCTGAACGGCTCGGATCAATTCGGGCCTTACACCGTTTGGACGGCCAAAAATTTCGCGCGTCGCTCGCAGCTCTATTGGATGCTCGATACCGGTGCGGGTGCCGGCGTGCTGTTCCTCGCAGGCATCGTGTTCCTGGTTGGCGCGGTGATTACCAGCCAAACCCTGATTGCCGCAGTGATCGGCTCCATCCGCGAATACGCCACCTTGAACGCACTCGGCGTCGGCCGCGGTGCATTGCGCAAAGTGATCATGGAACAGGCCTTCTGGGTCGGCTTGCTGGGTATTGTGTGCAGTGTCTTGATCTGCATCGTGCTACTGGTCATTGCGCGCAACCGCAGTGTGCCCATGGAGCTGCATCCGTTGACCGCCGCCGCATGCTTGGCGCTGAGCATGGCGCTGGCCATCGTGTCCGGCCTGGCCGCCATGCGCAGTCTGCGCCGCGCCGATCCAGCAAGCCTGCTGAGGTGAACATGTCAGCGGCAATCCAAACCTCGACCGATGCAACGCCGACGTTGCAAGCCCGCCATGTGCGCAAGACATTCATGTCCGGCCGCATTGAAAGCACGGTGCTGCATGACCTGACCCTGGAGGTCCGCGCCAGCGAACTGACCCTGATTTCCGGCCCTTCCGGCTGCGGCAAAAGCACTCTGCTAGCCATCCTGAGTGGCTTGCAGCCTGCCGATAGCGGAAGCGTGCGTGCGCTGGGGCACGAACTGAGCGGATTGAGCATCCATGCGCTGGAGTATTTCCGCCTGCAACACACCGGTTTTGTGTTTCAGGGATTCAACCTGTTCCCCGCGCTTTCCGCGCTGGAACAGGTGGAACTACCACTGACTTACATGGGCCTGGGTAAAAGCATGGCGCGCAACCGAGCGATCGATTCGCTGGAAGAAGTGGGGCTGGGCCCGCGCATGACCCTGCGACCAACCGAACTCTCCGGCGGCGAAAAACAGCGCGTAGCTATCGCGCGCGCCTTGGCCAAGCAACCCCAACTGCTGTTTGCCGACGAACCGACCAGCGCGCTGGATGCCGCAAACGGGCAGATCGTGATCGACATCCTGCATCGCATTGCCCGCCATCATGGCACCACCGTGCTGTGCGTCAGTCACGACCCACGCCTGGCCGGTCATGCCGACCGCGTACTGACGATGGAAGACGGCCGGATTCTGAGCGACCATGTTCCGGGCACCTCGCCTACCAACACATCCGAGGCCAAGGAGCCTTCTGCATGAACCCGCGTTACCCTCGCCTCCCGCTCGCCTTGCTCGCGGCTGCACTGCTGGTCGCCTGTTCGCATGACGACGCACCGGCGACCAGCAGCGCGGTACCCCCAGCTTATGCAGCTATCGCACGCGGACGCATCGATATCGAGGGCGGCCTGCTCAAACTCACCATGCCTGCCGACGGCATCATGCAGAGTGTCGATGCACACGAAGGTGAGCACGTGCAAAAAGGCCAATTGCTGGCCCAGCTTGATCTAGCGCCAGCCAAGCTGGCCGTGGATTCCGCACTAGCCGAACAACAACAGGCAACCACCCAGGTCGCCGCGCTTGAAGAGCGCGTAAAAACCGCCGACCTGCGCGCCTCTCGCATCGACCAGGCCGCAAAAGCTGGCGCAGGGGATGTGCAGAGCGCAGACGATGCGCGCGAAGCAGCACAACGAGTGCAGGCTGAACTGGACAATGCACACGCCAACGCAGCGTTGGCCGCGCAGAAAGTGGCCGTGACGCGCTATCAACTTGGGCTGCGCAGCCTGCATGCCCCGATCGACGGACAAATCGTGCAGCGCATGGTGCAACCGGGTGCATCCGTTGCGCCCGACGCGGGGCCCATTTTCTTAGTGCTGCCCGACGCACCGCGCATCGTACGCGCCGAACTCAACGAATCCTTCGTCGGCCTCGTGCACGATGGCATGAACGCGGAAGTGGATGACGACAGCGGCAGCGGCATAGCGCCACTGAAAGCCCACGTGCTGCGCGTCGGCAATGTATTCGGCGCCAGCACGCTTGAAGACGACCCTCAGGTGCGTGCCAATACCCGCACGGTGGAATGCGTGCTGGCGTTCGATCAGCAGCCCGCGACTCCGTTACGCATCGGGCAGCGCGTGGTGGTGAAGTTCGGGCTGACACGTCCTTAGACTCAGCGCATAGCGTAACCACGAGTACCCCATGATCCCACCATCGCCTTTGCAGACGCTTGCGAGGAAGGCGATGGTGCGCGAGCGTTAAATGCCAACTAACAGCAACCTTCAGGTTGGCGACGAACGCCGCCTGCCTTGCCGCAGCGTGTTTCACGCTTGCCGTCGATCGGTCGATGCGGCATCAGCAGCACCATGAGGATCGCCGTGACCCATTCGAGGGAGGCTGGCCGAAAGAGATCACGGAATCAGTTCAGGTGATTACCCGATGTTAGATCGCCTAGCCTATTCTAAATAATGTCAATGGGCATTCTTACATAGGGCATCCTTACATACCGCATGATGAATAATACCCATTCAACCCGACTGTAAAGAAAAAACTATAGATAAGGTATGCAAACATGGAAACATCACTCGCCTGCAAATATAACACTCCGCGATATGGGCATGATCAGAATCATCAATCAGTTTCGCGTCAAGACGCAAGAAATGCATATGATAGGGTTAGCACATCTTTGGCTAACCAAGCATCGAAACTGGAGGGATTAACCACCCTTGCTTCGATCCAAGATCCGATCTTGAAGGAAATGTATATACGAAAGATCAATACGGAGCTAACCCCTAAAGAAAGGGAAGCTCTACCAATTCCTGCGTTTATTAGATCCATGGCCTCGAAAGGTCCTGAAGAAAGCGCAAAGATGGTTGATTTTGTGAGCGCCCTTGATTTCAATGATGTGTCTTTCAAAGGAGCTAATTTCAACGGCTCGCACTTAAATGGCCTTGAACTTTCGAATGTCTGCCTGGAAGAAGCGGATTTTGGAAACGCAAAGCTAGAGAATTGTAAATTTCACGGTGTATCGATATCTGAATCAACCTTTTCGGGGAGCGAACTTCACAATACCACTCTGACAGGCTGCGACTTATTTGACTCTAACATGACGAATACATGTCAACACGATACCACATACGATGGGTGCCATATATCCAATGTGCCGTTTGATAAATCCCTTCTCAAGAACGTGGCATTCGTATCGAATGGCAGTAGCAAAATTGATGGTAAGTGTAGTTTTGAGGAACTAGATGAATCTAGTTCGTACGAGTTTTTTAATGATGCATCAGCTATAGAAAACCGCCCCGAACAGCCTCGCCCTGATGACGAAAATGCAAGCTACGTAGCCCATCCCTTCACTAGTAGCCATGGACCTGACAGGGAAGAGCCGAACCGTGAAAGGAACAATGTGCAACCACGTTTTTCCCCTATTAGCGGAGTAAAGTTTTTCGATGGAAAGAGAGAAGGCACTGATCGAGCGGTAGTTAGCGAGGAGCGGATTGCGCGCACAAGCAAGCATGACCAACATGGAATTGATATTTATGATCCAGCACGTAGGCAAAGAAAGGATCCACCTCCCGGTTACACGTAATAGTCGGCAGCATGGTGTCGGAACTGGTAGCTATCGTTGCCAGTTTCGATGATGTGGCTCTGAAACTAACGCATGCTGCCCTGCATGCGTTTCAAGCAACGTCATGAATTGCCGTTGCAGCGCGTCGATATCGGCATGGCTCAAACATTTTTCGTCACCCAGATAAATGAAACGCAGCTGGCCATGCAGCGAATAAGCCATGATGCCCAAAAGCCTCACCACGAATGAATGCACAAACAGGCGAAAATCCTTCAACGCAAAGGGCGCATCTTCGTCCAGCACGTGAATATTGCCGAGATTGGAAAATGAAAATACCCTTCGGTTGCCGCGGCCGCGCAAGACATTCTGCAACCGGACGATCGATCGCATCTTGCGCGCGGAAGGCACTTTGATCATTTCAAAGAGCTGATGTTTCCTGGGGATATTGACCAGCTCCTGCTCTATCTTCAGCTGAACTTCTTCGTGGATCTCGCGCGCCCTGGTCCAGAAATCCGTCGTATCATTCTGCCCCGTCTTGATCTTGAAACTGCCCCCGCTGAAAAACAGCATATCGCTCTTGATCATGGACAGTCGCCCTCGCCGCCCATCGAAAGGGCTATCTATCCAAGCCGGGGCCTGCCTGCCAAACGTCGCATGCAATGCTTTGTCCAGCACTGCCAGCAAGGCCGTATGCATGGATACGCCCTCCAGCTTGCAGCGCTGCTTTAACGTCGCCGACAAGCCTTGGCTGGCACTCCATTCCCGGTAAATTTCTTTGTTTTCCACCCGCTTCCGGGAGCCTGGAACCAGCGAGACCGCCGTATTGATGAAGCGCGCCGCACGTTGCCGCTTGAGTAGACCCTCATCACGCAAATCGCCAATGATGTTGTGAAGGGTCAAGGGCGGATAAGGAACCAGGGTCTCATCGCTATAGACCGACTTCAATATCTCCCTGACCAAGATAAGCACACTCATGCCATCGCAGATGCGATGCGAGGTCGTGACAAGCAATTCGTTGACCGGCCCCGATCTCATCCAGACAACACGCAACTGCGGCTGATAATGTGGAATAGGCACCGTCAGCTCGGCCTCGCGTTCTCTGGCGCCATCATCGTCCGACCTTATTTCGACAAGGCGCAAAGGAATGGGCCCTGCCGTATCCGCCTCGTAGTAGAGTTCACCGTTCTCTTGGCGGATCAGCGCCCGCAATGCGGGATGTTTGCGCTGCACCCGATCGAGTGCGCAGCGAAGTCGACCCAAGGAAAGGCAACCATCCACACTGACCAGGCAGGTGATATTGCCATCGATCAGATGCTCCACGGTGGAAAGCTTCTGCTTCATGCTTTCTATTCAACGGTTGCTGACGAATGGTTGCGGATGATGATCGGTTCACGCGCGGGCCGTTTGCAGAATGCAGCGATCCTTGGGTGTCTGCTCTCGAAGGTACCTAACATGCCGAACCGTCCATCCACGTAACCGGCAACCATCGCGACAAGCTTGCGCAACTTCTGCGGCTCGAACAGCACGACGCAAAATGCCCAATGGATAGCCAATAGGCCACTCAGCCAATGCAACGACCATTTCGACCGGTACAGCCTTAATGAATGAACAGCATTGCGTGTACCGTAATAGCGTCGCCATGCGGCGTGGTTGGTGGTAAACAACTTGCCGTGCCGCTCAATGCGCCCCGTGGTTTGACGCATAGTCACCGCAGCATTCATATAAACCGGTATGCCCGAACTCGTCGCACGCAGACCGTATTCGACGTCGATACATTCAATGAAATAATCCTCCCTGAAGGCGCCCAGCGTACGGTACACCTGTGCGGATATGGCCGATCCAGATGAGATCACGAAGAGCGTGGGAAACAGGCCATCCGTTTCGTTGTCAATGCGGAACGGTTTGGGGAATTTTTTCCCCGGCGGCGTTACCGGCATGCATCGCTGCAAATTGATCTCATAGACTTTCGGTCCCACGATGAATTTGTCGGCGGCAAGCCCCGCGCATGCTTGCATCATTTTCAGGAAAAACTGCTCTTCGATAAGCGAATCCTGATCGAGCAGAAAAATCACTTCGCAACCCTGCTCCAGCAGCAACTCGGCACCTCGGTTGTAGGCACCAGCAAGGCCACCTTGGTTGTGATTGAAGATGACGGTGGCGCCGGATTGTCGCAGTGACTCGTGAAGATCGTGATTTTTCTCGGACGAATTATCGACGGCTATAACGTGCCGACATAGCGCCATTGCCTTATGAAGATTGCCCACGAATGCTTCAGTGGGGTAATAGAGCACAAAGATAAGGCCAAAGGTTTCCATCGATGAAAACTCACCATGTTCGGGTGTAGGTTGGGGTGTAAACCCCAACCTGTTTAGTTCACATTGACACGGCCATGTTGGGGTTTGCACCCCAACCTACGTCCGGCGTCACCAATCCCCATCCTTGTAAACAAGCAATCGCCCGTGCCACACCATTCTCCGCACGCACCTTTTGACCCAACGCCGCAGCCGAATCCCGCATGGGCTCTTGCATCGCCATGGTGATGGCAGCAGCGAATGTTTCGGCATCCATGCTACGCCGGTCAACGGTAGGCGGTGCAACACCCTGGCGCTGCAAACAGCGCGCCCAGAACGGTTGGTCGCCATAGAAAGGCACGATCACTGAGGGAATGCCTGCGCGCACGGCCGCAGCGGTAGTGCCTGCTCCGCCATGATGGATGGTCGCGGACATGCGTGGAAACAGCCAATCATGTGGAGCATCGCGGGTAAAAAAGATATGGCCGTCCTGCTCCCCTTCCCCGCCCGCGAGGGCGCCCCAACCTGTGGCAAGCACGGCACGCTGACCACTCTTGCGAATACCATCGAGAACAGTTGTGGTAAAATGTTTGGTTTGCGCACTGACCATGCTGCCGAAGCCGACATAAATCGGCTTGGGGCCATCGTCGAGAAAATGCCGCAAAGCCGCAGAGGGCTGCCAATCGGGTTGGTCCAGAAACCAGTAACCAGCGATTTGCGCGGTAGCCGGCCAATCCGCGGGGCGCGGCACCACATGCCGGCTGAAACCGTACACCACGCGGTGATGCCCGTTGCGAAAATAAGGCCCGTACCACGGATAACGTGGCAAGCCAAGCTGCGGACGCACGATGTCGTTAATGGCTGGCTTCATCACATGCCACACCAGCAGACGCAGCACGTTGTACAGGGGCATGTTAAAAGCCTGCGGCAACCTACCTGCGCCCGACAACACCAACGGCGGCATGAGGCGCGATGGCGTCAGCGGTTGCAACTGCGCGGCGACAAAGGGAATGCCGCGCGCCTCCGCCACCGCCTTGGCCAGCAGCGTGCTGTTGGCCACGCCAATCAGCAAGCCAGCACCCTCTGCCGCGGCCATTCCTTCACGCGCCCAGTGCGTAGCCCACTCGCTGTAGAAGCCTCGCGAGATGCGCGCCATGGCCACCATGTTCAAGCCTTGCTCAGTGATCTCGCGGTTGGAATCGAGCAAGCTCTGGAAATTGGCGGTCAGCGGCGAAAAGTCTAGCCCTGTGGAGCGCACCATGCTTTCAAAATTGTCGCTGGTGACAATGCGCACCGGATAACCTACACGCCGCAGGCCAACACCCAACGCCACACAAGGCCGGATATCACCCTGTGTACCGATGGTGAAAATGACGATGGGAGCACCTTGGGCGATGCTGTCACGCATAGGCCAAGCTCCCCCCAAGTGGCGTGCCAGCATCCATCGTTGGCTCGCCATCAGCAGCGGGAACGCGAATGGATTGCAGCGCATGCAGCCGCTGCATCACCCGTTTGCCGATATGCACGGCATGTTCGGGGTCCAGCATCGCCTGGTGATGACAAGCCACGTCGTGCACATCCAGCCAGCCATCGACATAGGGACGCCAAGCTTCGGGCTTGTCATGAAGCTGACTGCTCAGGTCGACCTCCTCTTTGATCGTCGCGTTAAGGAACATCACGTCAGCGTCGATCCGCCGCGGCACGTGCTTGCGCGCCAACATCAGGTTGTTGAGTGTGACAGCGGAGACGTGCTCAATCAGACGTGGATCCTTGCGGGCGATTTCCTGCACCAGGGGCATATCGAATACCTTGTATTCCTTGCACAGCAGATCGGTGAGCGCGACGAAGTCCGCGGGTGGATTTTCCATGGCGTGATGATGGAAACCGAGGAAGCGAAGGATCGACCGGATCTCATGCGGCGGGTTGGCTTCTGCCTGTGCACTATCGATGACGAACGGATATGCATCCAGCAAAGCAAGGAATTCCACCTGCTCGCCCGCATACTGCAATTGCGCCGCCGCTTCGTGCGCGATCAAGCCTCCCAGGGACCATCCCAGTATGCGATAGGGGCCTTCCGGCTGGATTCGCCGCATCTGTGCCAGATAATCCGCCGCCATCTCCCCGATGCTTTCAGGTAGCGGCGCCTCACCGCGCAAGCCACGCACTTGCAGTCCGTACACCGGCAGTTCGTCGTCCAGATAACGTAGCAGACCTGCATAGCCCCAGCTCAAACCCACTGCCGGATGAATGCAGAACAGCGGACGTTCGCGTCGCGCCATCCGCAGCGGCAGCAGCATGCCGAGTGGATCGCTGCCGATTTCCACCCGCTGCAGATTAGCGGCCAGGTCGCCAAGGGTAGAAGCCTCAAACAGCGTTGCCAGCGGTAATTCTTTGCCAAAATGTTCGGGAAAGAGCGCAACCATTTCTGCTGCCTTGAGCGAATCGCCGCCGAGCTGGAAGAAATTGTCATGCCGCCCGATACGCTCCACACCCAACACCCGCTGCCATAGCGCGACAAGTTTGATTTCAATCTCGGTCACCGGGTCGGCATACACCTTTTCGCTGGAACGCACAGGCACTGGCAACGCCCTGCGATCGAGCTTGCCACTGGATGTCAATGGCATGGTATCGAGCACGATGAGCTGTGCGGGAATCATGTAGTCGGGCAGGAACTTCGCCAAATGCTGGCGCAGCACGTGTGCGTCGGCATGCATACCCGGCCGCATCACCACGTAGCCAGCGAGTGCGCAGGCGCCACCTTCCTCACCATGCACGGCTACTGCTGATTCAGCAATCGCGGCATGTCGCGCGAGCTGATATTCGATTTCACCCAATTCGACGCGATGGCCCCGGATTTTCACCTGGCCATCGGCACGGCCGACGAAGTGAAGCAGTCCCTGATCGTTCCAGTACACCCGATCGCCGGTGCGATACATGCGAGTGCCATCGCCCGTGAAAGGATCAGCAAGGAAACGCGCCTCGGTGAGCTTGTGATGATGCAAATAACCCTTCGCCACACCCGCACCGGCGATATACAGCTCACCTATCGCGCCGGTCAGCACGGGTTGCTGGTTGGCGTCGAGAACATAGAGCCGGGTATTGAGGATGGGACGGCCAATCGATGGAGCATCAACACCGTCCTCAGCATCAAGTTCAAATACCGTGGACCATACCGTCGTTTCGGTCGGCCCATAGCATTGAATGACACGCGCAGCGCGATGCTTGAGCTGCCTGGCCAACTCGGCATTAAGTGCTTCACCACCCACCAGCACGTTCACCTGACTCAAATCCAGGTCCGAACTTGCCAGCAGCACCTGCCAGAACGAAGGGGTGGCTTGCATGTACGTTACGCGATGCTGACGGATCATTCGAGCCAATGCAGGAGGCGTACGAACCGCTTCGCTTCCCGCCATGATTACGCAAGCGCCAACCGTCAAAGGAAAGAGAACCTCCAACACAGCGATATCAAACGTCATGGTCGTCACGGCCAGGAAACGGTCGCTGGCCTGCAACCCTAAGGGCGCCCGCATGCCTTGCAGGAAATTAGCAAGATTGCGATGTGTCACCTCAACACCTTTTGGCTTGCCCGTCGAGCCGGAGGTGTAAAGCACATAAGCGGTCGCATCGGCGCCGACGAAATCGGGCTCGTCTGGCACCGCCTCCGATGACACATCCAGTTTCTCGGGATGTAAAGCCATCATTCCACCAAGCGCAAATTGCTCGCAAAATTCGCACGTAGCGACCAAGGCAATGGGCGATGCGTCTCTCAACATCATGGCGATGCGTTCCCGCGGTCCGTTCGGGTCGATGGGAAGATAAGCCGCGCCTGCGCGCATGATGGCCAGAAGTACAACGATCCACTGTTCGTTACGTGGAAGCATGACGGCAACGATGTCACCAGGGAGAACCCCATCGGCGATAAACTGCTTGGCTTGCTTTACGCTTCGCTCGTGCAGCTCCTGGTAGGTTACGACAGTACCCTCAAAAATCAGCGCCAAGGCATTCGGATTCAAGGCTGCCTGAGCTGCAACCAGAGCAGGAAGGCTGTTCAACGAAAGTGGCGCTTCCGTTGCATTCCATTCGTGCAGCAGCCGGTGGCGCTCGTCAGCGCCAAGCACATCGATCTCCTGTAGTGCTTGGGACGGATCAGCCAGCACCGCTTCGACGAGCAGCACGAGTCTGCGGCGGTGCTCATCCAACTCCGACATGCTGTAGAGGGCAGGATTGGCGTCAAAGTCGAAGCGCAATTCGCTGCCATCACCCCGATCGTAAACAAATACCGTCAAGTCCTCGGCTGATCCATTCGACACATTGTGTGAAATGGCGGGAGAACCTGCGAAACTTAGTTGATAGTCGAAGGGTTCGATATTCACGCCCAACCAGGCAAGATGCTGGCCTTTAGTAACCAGACCAACATCCTTCCGAACATCTTCGTAACGGTATTGCTGATGCCGCAATGTCTGCCTTACTGCCTGCGCGACCTGCGCAAACAGATCGACCGCCGTCATGCCCGGCGTAAAGCTGAGGCGGATTGCTACGGCATTTGCGACCATGCCGGGGCAACTACGTAACCGCGCACTCATGCGTGCCGATACCGGCATACCCATGACAAGGTCATGAGCACCTGTGGCGCGATGATAATATGCCGCCACCAGCGCGATCAGCATTTGCGGAAGACTGGTGGCTGTCTGCTTACCCAACTCACGCAGACGTTCCACGGTGGCGATAGAGAAGTACCCCGTGCTTCGCCGCAAGCCACCCATGCTGCCTCGGTGGGTTCCTCGTGCGAGCGACACTGCCTCGGGCAGACCCGCAAGTTTTTCCTGCCAGAATTCACGATCCCGATGAAAGCGGCTCGAATCGCGATAGTTCGCCTCGGCTTCTAGCAACGCCTTCAGCGGACCAAACTCACAGGGTTCAGGCTCGCGTCCTTCCATGTACGCCGTGTAAAGCTCAGCCAGCCGGCGCGCGATCAGGCCACCGCTGTAGCCGTCGTAGACGATGTGGTGTGCGCGTTGATACCAGTAATAACGATTGTCTGCGGCCTTGAACAACGCACTGACAAACAAGGGATCGTTGGCCAGGTCGACGGGACGGCTCAATTCTTCCAGCATCCACACCTCGGCCGCAGCGCGGGGATCGGCCTCTTGGCTCACATCCAGATAGGGAAAATCGCCGTTGTAAACGGCCCGCACGAACTGCCTCGGCTGGCCGCGATGCTCCACGACACCTACGCGCAAGGTCTCCGCCTCACGCGTGACCTGCCGTAACGCCTGCATGAAAATAGCCGGCTGTACCGGGCCGCAGATCTCCAGCATCTCGGCAATGTTCAAGGTGGCATCCGCTGCACCGATTTTTTGGCCCACCCACAATCCACGTTGGGCGGTGGTCAATAGCAGCGATATCTCTGGCTCGAGGTTCATTGCGCTATCTCCTTGCGATGGCAAAGCTCATCTGTCACGGCCTGATACGCCATGAATAAACGCGGCTTGCTTTATGAATTACGCAATTTCACCAGCCGCGTTAATGCCTGCGACCAGCACATTCGAACTGATTTATTACTTCCGACTCGCGACATACTCGCAGCCACAGCGTCAGCACGTCCTCCGTGCACGTCAGTGACCGACGCTTCCCTTCGTGTAAAAAATCACATGGCACCCCACCATGTGGGCAACATCACACTCTCTTCGCACATCGAAATCATATGCTGCGATGTATCAATTCAACGATGAAATCTTCGTCAACATTTTTTAGTAACGATCGTCGCGCGTCCAGATCAAGCCATCGCTTTCACGCACGGGAAAGCGATGGATCGGCTCGTAAGCCGGAGGGCAGGTTGGTTGCCCCGTGCGCAGGTCGAAACGTGCACCGTGACGCGGGCACTCCACTTCGAAACCGATCAAGTCGCCACCCGCCAGTTCGCCACCGTCATGGGTGCAGATGTCTTCCACTGCATACAGATCACCGTCGACATTGAATATGGCAATAGCGGTATCACCATCCCAGACCACTTTGAATTCGCCAGGCAGCAGCTCCGAGCGCGCTCCCACTTCCACCCACGTTTCACTCATGACGCTGTTTCCGAAAATTCCTTGATCATCCATTCAAAGCGCAACGCGTCGCGGTACGGAATACCGAAACGCTCATTGCCATAGGGAAATGGCGAATAGCAGACAGTACAACAGATGCTCAACTCACCCATCAAGCACGTCAAGTGCCCCGAGACATGGCTACTTGATCAACCTCAACGTGAAGGGATAACGGTAGCGCACACCATCATTCGCCTTTACTGCGGCCATGATGGTCAACACCAGCCAACCCACGCCAATCACCACCCACATTGGAATCGCGATGACCAGGCCGATACCGAAGGTAATGGCCGATAACACCACCAGAACTAACGTGGCAATGGCCACACTGAGATTGAAGTTGAGGGCTTCCTTCGCCTGATCGTTGACGAAGGGCATGCTGTCCTTCTTGATCAACCAGATGATCAGCGGACCCACGAAGCACGCAAAGCCCCCACCATGCGATGAACTGACCAAGGCACCAAGCAAGGCGGAAAGATGGGCCATCATCGCCCAGGTGCGCTCCTGGGCCGGGACATCGTTGGTATCGCTCGGCGGCGGTACCACGGACTCGGGCGGAACGCTCATATGCATCTCCTCCTTTCAAGTCACGCAAACGTCGGTATTGTGCCGGTTGAAAGCATCCTAGCAGGCTGTGTAGTTCCCGGCGTGAACGCGTCGTAGCCCTGTTACTCCCCGGCAATCGTCATGTTACCCAGCAGAATCGAGCCGGTAAGCAGATGCGAACGCTTGTCCACATCGCTACCCACTGCCTGGATACCCGCCAGCATGTCGCGCAGGTTGGCGGCAATGGTGATCTCTTCCACGGGATAGGCGATTACCCCGTTTTCCACCCAGAAACCGGCGGCGCCACGCGAATAGTCGCCGGTGATCGTGTTCACGCCCTGCCCCATCACCTCGGTCACCAGCAAGCCAGTGCCCAGGCGCCTGAGCATCCCAAAGAAATCATCGGGCACACCGCCATCCGCATGACCAGATTCGACCACCAGATTGTGGATGCCGCCGGCATTGCCGGTCGACACCAGGCCCAGCTTGCGGGCGGAATAGCTACCCAAGACGTAACGCGCCAGCACGCCGTTTTCGACCAGAACGTTATCGCGCGTGGCCACGCCCTCCGCATCGAATGCACCGGAACCCTGGCCACGCAGCAAATGCGGACGCTCCGTGATATTCAACCAGCCCGGCATGATCTGCTTGCCCGCATGATCGAGCAGGAAGCTGGCGCGACGGTACAGCGCGCCACCACTCACCGCGCCGATCAGATGGCCAATCAGGCCACGAGCAACCTCCGGAGCGAACAGCACCGGACTCTGCCGCGTGGACAAGCGGCGTGCACCGACACGTGCGAGCGTGCGTTCTGCCGCCTTGTCACCGAGTACCTTGGCACTGATGAAGTCATGGGCGCTGCGCACGCTGTCGTACCAGCCATCGCGCTGCATGCCAGCCTCATCGCCCGTGATCAGCGCCAACGATAGGGAATGCCGCGTGCCGCGCTCGCGCCCGACAAAGCCATGCGAGTTGGCGTAGACCGACACGCTCTCGCCGGCCTGCACGCTGGCGCCGTCGGAGTTGGTGATGCCCGCATGGGCACGTCCGGCCGCTTCGATCTGCTGTCCCAGCGCGATCGCCTCGCTGGTATCGATGGCCCAGGGATGCCACAGGTCAAGCTCAGGAAACTGTGTGGCCATACGCGAAGCATCCGCCAGGCCGGCTGCTGGGTCTTCTTCGGTGTAGCGGGCAATCGCGCAGGCCTGGTCGAGCGTGGCCTGAATCGAATCGGCGTTCAGGTCAGCGGTGCTGGCCGAGCCTTTACGCTGACCGAAGTACACGGTAAGCCCGAAGCCGCGGTCGCGGGTATGCTCGACTGTCTCCACCTCACCCAGGCGCACGTTGACGCTGAGGCCCGTGTCGATGCTGGCCGATACCTCCGCCTGGCTGGCACCGGCCGCGCGGGCGCGATGGATCACGTCTTCGGCCAGGCCGGCCAATCGGTCGAGTTCACGCCGGCTGGCGTCCTGGTTGATCGCAACTTCGCTCACGTAGGTTTCCTGAAGGACTGTCGATGACAAACGGGTACAATACGCGGACATGGGGCCGCCCAGACCCATTGCCAATGCTTGAATCCACAAGGTTGCCATAGGAGCGGCCGATGTCCATAGCCACGGGTATCTACCGTCACTACAAAGGCCAGAACTATCGCGTGCTGGGCACCGCCCGGCATAGCGAAACGATGGAAAAGCTCGTCGTCTACCAGGCGCTTTACGGCGATTTTGGACTATGGGTAAGGCCCGCCAGCATGTTTACCGAAAGCGTGGAACTGGATGGCGAGCCCATCCCCCGTTTTGCCCTGATTGAAGCTCAACCTGGCGCCATCCGTCCCGAGTCATGATTGTGAATCGCACCACTTACACCAACGACCTCGACAACGACTACGGCCCGACCCGTACCCAGCAGCGGCGCGATGCACTGGCGGTACTGGCGCTCGCCACGCAACTGTCGGAATTGCCGCCGAGCAAACTCGCCCGCATCGATCTGCCGGAAGATGTACTGCGCGAAATCGACAACCTGCGCCGGATCACCTCGCACATCGCGCGCAAACGCCAGTTAGGCTTTCTGGCGAAGGTGATGCGTCGGCACGACGACGAAGCCTTCGAAGCAGCCAAAGCGCTGCTCGGTGAAAACCGCGACCAGCAACGCAAGGAAACCGCAGCCATGCATCGGCTGGAAGCGTTGCGCGAAAAATTGCTGGAAAGCGAGGACGCACTGCAGGAATTGATCGATCAACATCCCACTATCGATCGCCAGCATCTGCGTTCGCTGATTCGCCAGGCGCGTACCGAACGTGAAGCGAACAAACCGCCACGTGCGTATCGGGAAGTTTTTCAGTTGTTGAAAAGCTTGGCCGAAGACGACACGCAGGCCCATTGATACAGGTCGGCGCACCCAGCAAGGGTCGAAGACTCACTCAAACCGGGTATTCAGGACGCAGTACCACCTACTGTCATGCTCTCCACGCGGAGCGTGGGTTGACCCACGCCCACCGGCACGCTCTGGCCATCCTTGCCGCACACGCCAATACCTTCATCAAGCGCCAGATCGTTGCCGATCATCGACACGCGTGTGAGTACATCCGGGCCACTGCCAACCAGCGTGGCGCCCTTCACCGGAGCGGTGATCTTGCCGTCTTCGATCAGATACGCCTCGCTGGCGGAGAACACGAACTTGCCGTTGGTGATGTCGACCTGACCGCCACCAAAGTTCACCGCATACAGGCCCTTCTTGACCGAACGGATGATGTCCTGCGGATCATGCTGACCGGCCAGCATGTAGGTATTGGTCATGCGCGGCATCGGCAATTGTGCGAAGGACTCACGGCGGCCGTTGCCGGTCGGCGCCATGCCCATCAGCCGTGCGTTGAGCTTGTCCTGCATGTAGCCCTTTAGAATGCCGTTCTCAATGAGTGTGGTGCATTCGGTGAGCGTGCCCTCGTCGTCCACGCTGAGCGATCCGCGGCGTCCCGGCAAGGTGCCGTCATCCACGACCGTGACGCCCGGCGCGGCAACCCGCTGGCCGATGCGGCCGGCAAACGCGGAACTGCCCTTGCGATTGAAATCCCCTTCCAAGCCATGACCGATGGCCTCATGCAGCAGCACACCCGGCCAACCCGGGCCAAGCACCACGGTCATGGTCCCCGCTGGGGCATCCACCGCATCGAGGTTCACCAAAGCCTGACGCACAGCCTCATCCGCGAAAGCCATGGCGCGACCGTTTTCCAGCAGCTCGCGATACCCATAGCGACCGCCGCCACCGGCATAGCCCTGTTCGCGGCGACCGTTCTGCTCGGCAATCACCTGCACGCTCAGGCGCACCAGCGGGCGCACGTCGGCGGCGAGCGTGCCATCGGAAGCGGCCACCAGCACGATATCGAGAGTGGCGTTCAGACTGACGATCACCTGCTTGACGCGCGGATCGCGTGCACGCGCATAGGCATCCACCTCGCGCAATACGGCAATCTTGTCGGGGTTGGGCAGGCTGTCGACCGGATCAATGGCCGGATAGAGCGACTTGGCACCATGCAGCGCCAGCGGCTTGCCAGCACCGTTGCCGCCTTGTGCAATCGCGCGCGCAGCCTTGGAGGCTTCCAGCAACTGCGGCAAGACGATTTCGTCGGAATAGGCGAAGCCGGTTTTCTCCCCACTGATCGCCCGCACACCCACGCCCTGTTCGATGGAATGACTGCCGTCCTTGACGATGCCCTCCTCCAGCACCCAAGCCTCGCTGCGCGAATGCTGAAAATAAAGATCGGCAGCATCGATGGACGGCCCCATTAACTGCGAAAACACGCGTTCAAGGTCACTGGTCGCCAGACCGCCAGGGGTGAGTAAGCGGCTTTGCGCCTGGGCAATAAGGGAATTCATGGGATGTAGCCAATTTGATCAGGGAACACGCCCCGGATTTGGGGGTTATTTAATCAGTTTAAAACCGGGCTAGGTGTGACGTCGATGGCAGGCGCGTATCCGGTTACGCCGGATGCAAGTCACAACCCAGCCGGTGCAGGTGCGGAAGCAGCGGCAGCCGGCTTTTCCGACGATGCGGCGGAAGTCGGTGCCGCTTCGGCGGATGCACCACCCGATGTCATCACCGGCTTATCCCAGGTGCCGCCCACGTGATAGCGCTGCGTGGCAACGTGACTGAGCCCTTTGCCCAACACGCCCTGCACCGCCAGACCTGCCGCCACGCCGATGGGACCTGCGATCACCGCGCCCACCACTGGCAAGCCGCTGCCTACGTGAGGCAATACGACAACCTCCTGATCGTAGTCCTTGGCGCGCAAACCGGTGCGCCCGGTAATACGGATCTCCGCCGCTGGCCCCTGGATTTTCAGGTTGTGGGTGATCGCGTTGCCATCCTTTAACCCGAAATCGCCGGTGATCGAATCGAAGCCGAAACCCTTGCCGAACACGTCGCCGAAGTCCAGCGACAGGCGACGCGGAAATTCCACGATGGAAGCCAAACCGAACAGGCGTCCTGTCATGCCCGGCGATGCTTTGGGAATGCGGCCGTGGGTGACATCCACTTTCAGATTGCCATCCATGTTGCCTAGCTCAAAAGCCCAGGGACCACCTGGCCACGTGGCGTTGAGCTCGGCATTCGTCTTGCCGCCTTCGAATAGATCTTCGTAACCGAAAGTCTTGAGCATGTCGCCCATATTGTCCGCACTGAAATCCACGCGCAGATGCGTGCTGCTCTTGGTTGGCGTGCCGTTCCAGTCGCCGCTTGCGTTGATCTGCACGCTCTTGGAATGCGTCGACAGCTCATCAAGATGCATACCGGTCGCTGTCGGCCAGGTTTCAAGACGCGCTTCCCCAAGTTTTGCCTCATCCAGGCGCAGGTCGTGTATCCAGATATGCAAAGGTGGCATGCCAGCAGGATCCATGCCGGTATTCGCCGGATCGGCCACCCGCGCTGGTGCAACGCCCGGCTTCTTCGGCGGCGAGGTCGGTTCCTTGGGCCAATACATGCGCTGCAGACGTGCGGTGATACCTTGCTTGCCCAGCCCCTTGGTTGGCACGCTGAAATGGCCTGCGACGGATTTGCTATCCACATCCAGTTCGAGCGTGTCGACCTTGGGCGCCGCGGTGATGTGCATGTGATCGAAGTCACGACCGAACATTTCCGCGTGCTCGGTACTGACGTCGATGGTTTCCAGACTCAACCCATTGTTCGCGGTACTGCCGCCGATGGATTGCTTGACCCAGCCGGTGACATCAAGTTCTGATGCGTCACCGCGAATGCGTATACCTTGCACCGGCAAGGTGTCAGGCATCTGATCGCCAAAGGCGAAGGTCGCCGCAAGAGGCGACTGATCTCCCGCCGGCAGGCGCAAACGCCCGCGCACAACCGATCCCAGTGCCACTTGCAAGGTGTTGCCAGTGGTCGGCAAACCCATCGTGGCATGCAAGGGCATGGTGGTGTCCGCCGGTTTGTTGAGCGGCACGGGAAAATTCAGACCCACACCCGACAGGGGCGAATCGATGCTGAGTGTCTGCACATCGGCACCAACGTCCGAAGCATGCGCAATCTGATAGCCGATGGTGAACAGACTGCGACCGCTGGCGATATTGCCAAGCCATTTCAGTTCCGGGTAACCCTGCAGCAATTCCGGCACGGTGTAGTTGCCGGAAAGCGTTGCTGAAAAAACGGTATTGGGATCACCCGTGGCCTGTGCAATGGCAAGATCGAGCTGGGACGGCTCACCACGGAATCCACCCGTCAGGGGCGCAGCGCGGAAGCCATGTCCGTCGAACGTCGCCGGGCCATTGAGCTTGCTCAACTGCAGATTCCACTGCGGCGCAGCGAGATCGACGTCTTTGAATTGCACCGTGCCATCTAGCAGGAAATCGTTCGTGTCGTGCGTGGGCAGCGAAAGATGGAAATCGAAACTGCCGGTACCGCCAAGTTGAAGATTGGCGAGTATATCCGCCTGCTTGCTCGCAATCGGACTCTTGCTGACGAAGTTGAGCAGATCCGATGCATTGCCATTACCGCTTAAATTGAGATCCAACGTGGTATGCGCAAGCTCGGGTATCACCGCGATGGCATTGCTTACTTTCACACCCAGTGAATCACCACTGCTGGCCTGTACCAGCATGCCGGCGTCGATAAAGTTGGCAACAGCCTGGATATGCTCGGCCACCGGCCAATTCTTGCCATAACTGAGGGTGAGATCGTTCAGCTCGGCACGTGCTTCGAAACGACCTTCGTTGTGATGGAACGGCCAATTGGCAAGGCTGCCTCGAATCAGGATCGCGACGTTATCCATCGAACCGCTGACGAACGCCTGATCCAGCCATGCAATGGCCGACGGATGCATCGAGTCGATCGGCCAGAACCATTTGGCCGCGGTGACATTTGCGTGCGGCATGCTGGCATAGATATCCAGAAACGGACGTCCGCCATCATGTGGCAACTGGATCTCACCCTGTGCATTGCCACTGTAGTCATGACCTTCAAAATCGAGATGGGCGATGCCGATATGGGTGGCGTCGTCGTCACGCCAAAACGCGAAGTCACCTGCAAGGTGACTCATCACGAATGGCTGGCGGAAGGTATGCGGCATGGTGATCGACACGGGTTGCTCGGGCAACTCCAGCGAAATGGCTTCCGCATCCCCGCGTACTTCGCCATGCAGTTGATCCACACCCGGCAGTTTGCCAACGGAGGTGATGCCGAGGTTGTCGAACGTGCCGTCCAACCGTTGCAAGCCATCCACCGCATCCCAATGCACGACCGCATGTTGCACATGGCCATGCGGCTGGCCGGAAGCAAGCCATTGAGCAATACCCGGCGACAGTCCGGGTTTCAATCCCAACCACGGCACTATGGGCGCAAGTTGCAGATTGCTCGCCATCACATCGAGTTTGGCCTGAGGCGTGCCGAAGGCGTCCGCTTCAGCCAGCAAGACACTTCCATCAGCACCCGCCCAGTGAACGGTGTAGCTGTTGTCATGACCCGCTAATTCGGCAAGGCCGCTCCATGCCGGTACGCTTACTTTCACGCCGGAGGAATAGGTAACAGCCAGATCGCGCAAGTTGAACTGCAACAGGTCGCGCACGATCTTGCCCTGCCGCCAGTCCATCCACACGGCAAGATTGCCGTTGCCGCTGTCGACCGTATAACCACCCAAATCGACGCCGGCGAGCATGCCGTGCAGATCGGCGTTCTGCGTAGCGAACCAGAATTGGCCGCTGGCGCCGTCATCGCGGAATCGCCCTGCCGCCTGCAGATCACCATGGGCTCCCACGCGATGTAGGCGCGCGCCCACGCGAATGTGGTTGCCCTGATGGGTGATTCGCAACGGATCGGCGAGCAAGGTATATGGCTGGTTGAAGCGCGCATCGTTGATATTGACACGCAAATTATCCAACCACAGTTCGACGGAAAGACGGCCGAACGAAATAGTCTGACGCTGTGAGCCGCCTGCCACACCAAGGCCGTTGATATGCCAGCCGCCTTCAAGATCACGGCTCAGGTCCAGTTCCAGTCCACGCGCCTGGAGATTCAGCAGGTGCCTGGAGGGAAACAGCCAGCCGCCGAAATCCAGCTTCAGGTCGACCTCTGGCACATGCAACGGGCTGCCAGCGACGCCTTCTTCCTGTGCTACCACGAAGTCATGCATGATGAATCGTGGGCCGGACGGCTCCCAGCCACCTTCTAGCGAAGCAAAGCTGACCTGCCGATGGAACCTGTTGCTGAGCTCAGCGGCGACCCATTGCGGATGATTCGCCAATAACGGCAACAGCACCTGTGCCAGGGCAGCACTGAGTGCAAGCATAATAACCAACACGCCCGCAGCCCAACCCAGCCCACGTGCGATGCGATGCGCCCATGATTTCCAACGAACCTTTACCAAGCGCTCGTTCTCGTATTAAAGCAGTACAACATCGAATTGCTCCTGCGAATAATGCTCCTCAGCTTGGAAGCGTATACTTTTGGAGATGAACTCTTCCAATTCAGCCACAGCGGTAGACTCTTCTTCGAGAATGCGACCCACCACATTGGGGCTAGCCATCACCAGCAGCTTCTGCGCATTGAACTGACGCACGGCGCGGGTGATCTCGCGGAAGATCTCGTAGGTAACCGTTTCGGCAGTCTTCACCGTACCGCGCCCCATGCAGGCCGGGCACGGTTCGCATAGTTGCCGCTCCAGGCTCTCGGTGGTGCGTTTGCGCGTCATTTCCACCAAGCCCAGCTGCGACATCGGGTAGACGGTAGTCTTGGCGTGGTCACGAGCTAGGCCCTTTTCCAGCATGCGGATGACTTGGCGTTTGTGCTCCTCGTCGGTCATGTCGATGAAGTCGATGATGATGATGCCACCCAGGTTGCGCAGCCGCAGTTGGCGAGTGGCCGCCTGCGCCGCTTCCAGGTTGGTTCGATAAACGGTTTCCTCCAGATTGCGTGTGCCGAGGTAGCCACCGGTGTTGACATCGATGGTGGTCATCGCTTCGGTCTGGTCGACGATCAGGTAGCCCCCCGATTTCAACGGCACTTCCTTACGCAATGCGCGCTGGATTTCGTCTTCCACGCCGTATAGGTCGAAGATTGGACGTTCACCGACGTAATGTTCCACGCGATCGTCCAGATTCGGCATGAACTTGTGCACGAATTTGGTAACCTTTTCGAAGGTTTCGCGGGAGTCGACACGCACTTTCTCGATATCGTCGTTGAGCAGATCGCGTAGTGCGCGCAGAGGCAGGGAAAGTTCCTCATAGACACGTTCGCCGACCTTCGCCTTGGCGATGTTTTCCTGTACTACGCGCCACACCTTGCCCAGATAGGTGACGTCGAAGGCCAA
Organism: Dyella sp. M7H15-1; assembly: GCF_004114615.1. Taxonomy (NCBI): domain Bacteria; kingdom Pseudomonadati; phylum Pseudomonadota; class Gammaproteobacteria; order Lysobacterales; family Rhodanobacteraceae; genus Dyella; species Dyella sp. M7H15-1. Next base: position 3,360,923 of record NZ_CP035300.1, on the reverse strand, counting down.
CGATTCCGCCGACTGCCCTTCAGCATTGGTGCGCACGATGTAACCGAGAGGGTTTTCACCGATCAGCAGGGTCAGCACGCCTTTCAGGCGCTGCCGCTCGGACTCGTCCTCGATACGGGTGGAAATACCCAGCGTACGGGCATGTGGCAGCAGCACCAGGTAGCGCGAAGGAATCGAAAGATGGGTCGAGAGCCGCGCACCCTTGGTACCGATCGGATCCTTCATCACCTGCACCACGATTTCCTGACCTTCATGCACCAGCTCGCTGATCGAGAGCATGTGACTGCCATTACCATTGCCGCCACCCGCGGAAGGCTCTTCGGCAGCTTCCGGTAGCGGTGGCCGGATGATGTCCGAAGCATGCAAGAAGGCCGCCCGCTCCAGGCCGATATCCACGAAAACGGCCTGCATGCCGGGCATGACCCGCTGCACCCGGCCCTTGTAGACATTGCCCACGTAGCCCTGGCGGGATGTCCGCTCGACATGCAATTCCTGCAGCATGCCGTTCTCCACCACGCCGACCCGAGTCTCGCGCGGGGTCATATTGATCAAGATTTCTTCGCTCACTGACTTCCCCGAAGTTCTGGGGGGTGCCCTGCCGTCAGCCAAGGTACCCCAATGCCGTTCTTTATAGCGGCTGCGCGCAAGAGCTGTCGATGCGCAACGCACAGCTCCTGCTGTGATTAGGCATCATCCGCAATGATCTGTGAAAAAGCACAGTGCCTCTGGCCTATGGTTGTCTTCGCGAAAATTGTCTAGGCTACTATCTTCTTGGCAACCTCTATGTCAGCCTTCCGTGACGCCCGCTCGTCCGTCGGCTGATGGAAAACATCGGTTATGTGGATCGTCAAAATTGCGCTTGAGCGTCCGCTCACGTTTATCGTTCTGGCGCTGCTGCTATTGATCCTGGGGCCGCTGACGATTCTTCGCACGCCAACCGATATTTTTCCGAACATCGATATCCCGGTGGTCTCCGTCGTATGGAACTACACCGGACTGCCTGCCGAGGACATGAATAACCGCATCGTCAGCGGCTTCGAGCGTGCACTTACCACTACCGTCAATAACGTCGAGCACACTGAAACGCAATCGCTCAACGGCGTGGGCGTGGTGAAAGTGTTCTTCCAGCCGAACGTGAAGATCGACATGGCGATGGCACAGGTCACAGCGATCTCGCAGACGGTGCTGCGCTCGATGCCACAGGGCACCACGCCGCCGCTGATTTTGGTCTACAACGCATCGACCGTGCCCGTCCTGCAATTCGCAATGTCGTCCAAGGAATTGTCGGAAACCACCATCTTCGACAACGCCAACCAGATCGTGCGCACGTTCATCACCTCGGTACGTGGCGCGGCAACACCTTACCCCTACGGCGGCAAGCAGCGGCAGGTGCAAGTGGACCTGAATCCACAGGCCTTGCTGGCACACGGCCTTTCGCCGAACGATGTGGTTACGGCGATCGCTAACCAAAACCTGATCCTGCCAGCCGGCACCGAGAAGATCGGTGACACCGAAATATAGCGTCCGATTGAACGGCAGCCCGCAGCAGATCGACGAACTGAACAACGCCCCGCTGCGCACCGTCAACGGGATTACCACCTACATCCGCGATGTGGCCCATGTGCACGACGGCTCGCCGCCGCAGACCAACGTGGTGCGCGTAAACGGACAGCGCGCAGTGCTGATGTCGATCCTCAAAATCAGTGACGCGTCGACGCTGGATATCGTGGACAGCCTGCAAGGCATGCTGCCGGCCATTCGTGCGGCAATTCCGCCGAACCTGCAGATCAACTCGCTGTCCGATCAGTCATTGTTCGTACGCGCAGCCATTTCCGGGGTGATCCGCGAAGGCGTGATCGCGGCCGGCCTGACCGGCCTGATGATCCTTTTGTTCCTGGGTTCATGGCGTTCGACGCTGATCATTGCGATCTCGATTCCACTTTCCATTCTTGCCTCGATCATCGCCCTGTCTTCGCTAGGTGAGACGATCAACATCATGACACTAGGTGGTCTGGCGCTGGCGGTCGGCATTCTGGTCGACGACGCCACGGTAACCATCGAGAACATCAATTCGCACTTGGAAGAAGGCAAGGAAGTTTACGACGCGATCATGGAGGGTGCGCACCAGATTGCCGTACCGGCCTTCGTTTCAACCTTGTCGATCTGCATTGTGTTCGTGCCGATCTTCTTCATTGGGCGGTGTCGCCAAGTATCTGTTTGCACCATTGGCCGAAGCTGTGGTGTTCGCGATGCTTGCATCCTACGTGCTATCCCGGACATTGGTGCCGACGCTGTCCCTGTTCTGGCTGAAGAAGCACGATCATCATGCTCAGCCAAACGGACCGCTGGGCCGTTTCCAGCGTGTCTTCGAGCGCGGATTTGAGCGCGTTCGCGAAGGTTACCGCGGTGCACTGGAAACCACGGAGCGGCATCGCGGCCTGTTTGCGATCCTGTTTTTCGCAAGCTGCGCCTTGTCGGTAAGCCTGCTGGTTCCATGGCTTGGGCGCGACTTCTTCCCCTATGTCGATGGTGGCCAGGTCAAGCTCCATTTCCGCGCGCCGACAGGTTTGCGCATTGAGGAAACGGCACGACTCGCCGATGGTATAGAGGGGGTGATCCGGCAAACCATTCCCAAACAGGAATTGGCCAGCATTGTCGACACACTGGGCCTGCCCTATAGTGGCATCAACCTGTCCTACAGTAATACCGGCGTGGTCGGTACGTCGGATGGTGATATCTTCGTCACGCTCGATGAGGATCACCACCCCACTATCGAGTACGTGCGAAGCCTCCGCGAACAGCTACGGCAGAAATACCCTAGCGTGGTGTTTTCCTTCTTGCCTGCGGACATCGTGGGCCAAATCCTCAATTTCGGTGCACCGGCACCTATTGATGTGCAGGTGTCCAGTCATGATGCCAACGCTTCCGCCAAAGTCGCCAAGGAACTTTACGGTGACTTGCTGAAAGTGCCGGGGTTGGTTGACCTGCGCATCCAGCAAGCACTCAACCTACCGCAGATCAATGTGAATGTGGATCGTACCCGCGCCAGTCTGGTCGGCCTGACCACCTATGATGTGGCCAGCAACCTGCTCACCGCACTGGCAGGCTCGTCACAGGTCAATCCCACATTTTGGGTCGATCCCAGAACAGGCATCAGCTATAGCATTGCCACCCAGGCACCGCAGTACCGCATCGATACGTTGCAGGAGCTGAAGAATCTGCCCATCAACAGCACCAGCGCCACCCAGCCAGCCAGCAGCAGCTCAAGCGGCGGTGCGGCAAGCCAGATCCTGGCAAACCTTGCGAGCTTCTCGCGCAGCAGTGGGCCCGCGGTAGTCACCCACTACAGCACCCGTCCGACCATGGATCTGTTTGGCTCGATCGACAAGATCGATCTGGGAAGTGTGGCGCGTGATGTACAGACGATCGTGCAAGAACACTCCAAGCACTTGCCGCGCGATGTGAGCATCGATATTCGCGGCCAAGTGCAAACCATGCAGACGTCGTACAAAGGATTGTTGGGCGGCCTGCTGTTCGCCATCGTGCTGGTATATCTATTGATTGTGGTGAACTTCCAGAGCTGGCTGGATCCGCTGATCATCATCGCAGCCCTGCCGGCGGCACTGGCAGGGCTGGTATGGATGCTGTTCCTCACCGGCACGCCCTTGTCCGTGCCAGCCTTGATGGGCGCCATCATGTGCATGGGCGTGGCGACGGCCAACTCGATCCTGGTGATCAGTTTCGCTCGCGAACGGCTGGCTCATCATGACGATCCAGTCAGGGCAGCGATCGAAGCGGGCTTCCAGCGTTTCCGCCCGGTGTTGATGACGGCCTTTGCCATGATCATCGGCATGGTGCCGATGGCGCTTGGCCTGGGTGAAGGCGGCGAACAGAACGCGCCGCTGGGCCGCGCCGTGATCGGTGGCCTGCTGCTGGCGACCGCGGCCACCTTGTTCTTCGTACCAACCTTTTTCAGTCTGATGCATCGCAGCCACAAGACAGATGGCGATGCAGCAACAGCGTGAGATCACAAGCATGTCCAGCGCAAATGTTCAACGCCAACCCGCCAAACGTTCGCAAGGCGCGCGACTCGTTCTTGTCGGCCTGGGTGTCGTACTCGCCGGATTGGCCGTATTCGGCATCGTCAAGCGTGTGCACGCGCGGCGCGCGTTGACCAACGAAACCGATCGCAATGCCATTGCCACTGTCGCCATCATGACACCCAAGAGCGCACCCATGGATCAGGCTTTGACGCTACCCGGCACCGTGGCTTCCTGGCAGGACGCACAGATCTACGCGCGCACGACAGGCTACGTCGCCAAATGGTACGTGGATATCGGCGCCAAGGTGAAGAAAGGCCAGCGTCTGGCCGACCTGGATACACCCGACGTCGACAATCAGTTGCTGCAAGGCAAGGCGCAGATGCGCACCGATATTGCCAACATGAACTTCGCGAAAGTCACCGCCGACCGCTACCAGAAACTGGTCACGCAAGGTCTGGTGGCGACACAAACCGGCGATCAGTATCAGGCGCAGTACAAAGCGGATGTCGCCACAGTCGAGGCTGATAAAGCCAATGTTGCACACCTGCAGAATCTCGAAGACTTCAAATACATCACCGCACCATTTGATGGCGTGATCACGCAGCGCAACCTAGATGTGGGGGCACTGGTCGATGCCGGCTCCACCGGCGCCAACCTGTTTGTGATTGCCGACACGAGCAAGTTGCGCGTGTATACCGACGTGCCGGAAATCTACGCCGCGAGCGTAAAAATTGGCATGTCGGCGCAGGTCAGCCTGAACACCTATGGCGCGAAACCGATTGCCGGGGAGGTGGCACGCACGGCGGATGCGCTCGCTCCGAACACACGTACGCTACGCACGGAAATCGATGTCGACAACGGTGCACAGGAACTGATGCCGGGCGTGTACGCCAATGTGAAACTGGCGGTATCGACCGCGTCGCGCGATTTGATCGTGCCAACCAATACCTTGTTGTTCCGCAGTGAAGGTCTGAGCGTCGCCGTGGTAGATAACACCCAACATATTCATCTGCAACCGATAACACTAGGGCGCGACTTTGGCAGCACGGTGGAAGTGACTGCCGGATTGAGCGAACAGGATCACGTTGTGTTAAATCCATCCGATTCAATCTACGAGGGACAACAAGTCAACATTACCAAGAACAACATATCGCAGCCTGCAGCGAAGTGAACTCAATCGACTGGCGTATGCCCATGCATGGCAGACACCGAAGTTTCTGAACACGGTGGAAGGAAAACCGCCGATGGCGAGTACACCTTGAAGGGAATGCACATTAGGCATGCCGCCGCGGATGCGCGTCACGTCAGCAACTTGCCCGTGAATGATCACACTCGACGCAGGAAACGGCCCTGCTCGGTGAAGCAAGTTTTTTGCATCACGCCATGCTGCCCGACTTGCGTACGATCAACATCGCCAGCTCCAGTGATTGCTCGTAATTCAGACGCGGATCCACGATGGATTTGTAGGCCCGCTGCAGATCGGCTTCGCTGAGGTCTCGCGCGCCGCCCGTACACTCGGTGACATCCTCACCGGTGAGTTCCAGATGCACACCGCCCAGGCGCGTGCCGGCGGCGGCGTGAATGTCCAGCGCCTGGTCGAGCTCGCTGCGAATGTTGTCGAAGCGGCGGGTCTTGTAACCCATCGATGTGCTTTCCGTATTGCCGTGCATGGGGTCGGCCACCCACAGTACGCGTCTGCCTTCACGCTTTACCGCATCAAGCAGCGGCGGCAAGGCCGTGGCGACTTGTGTATGGCCCATGCGATGAATCAAGGTCAGGCGACCCGACTCGTCTTCGGGGTTCAGTGTTTCGATCAAAGGCAGCAATTGCTCCGGCGTCACCGAGGGCCCGACCTTCACCGCAATGGGATTGCGGATACCACGGAAATATTCAATGTGCGCGCCGTCCAGCGCTGCCGTGCGCATGCCGATCCACGGAAAATGTGTGGACAGGTTGAACCAGCCTCGATGGCGCGGTACCTGGCGCGTTAGCGCCTGTTCGTAATGCAGCAACAGCGCTTCATGCGACGTGAAGAAATCCACACGCGTGAAGCTAGCAATGGGACCTGCCAGCGTTTCCATGAAACGCAATGAATCACCGATACCCTTCACCATGCGGCGATACTCGGCTGCCAGCGGTGAATGCTCGACCCATGCGAGATCCCAGTACTCGGGGTGATGCAGGTCGGCGAAACCACCGTCAATCAATGCGCGCACGAAGTTCATCGTCAATGCGGAGTGCGCATGCGCGCGAATCAGTCGTTGCGGATCAGGACGGCGTGCCTCGGGCATAAATTCCGGTGCGTTGATCACGTCGCCGCGAAAACTCGGCAAAGTTACTCCGTCGCGCGTTTCGGTATCGGCCGAGCGCGGCTTGGCATACTGCCCAGCAAAGCGCCCGACGCGCAGCACCGGCTGCTTGAGACCGTGTACCAGCACCAAGCTCATCTGCAACAACACTTTAAGACGATTGGAAATGATTGGACTTGTGCAGTCGGCAAAGCTTTCCGCGCAATCACCACCCTGAAGCAGGAAACGCTTACCCTCCTGCGCTTCCGCCAGCGCCTGTTTCAACGCCAGCACCTCCCAAGAGGTGACAAGCGGCGGCAATTGCGTCAGTTCGGCAATGGCACGGGACAATTCTGCAGGGTCTTCATACTTGGGCTGCTGCAACGCCACGCACTGCTGCCAGGACATGGGCGTCCAGCCCTGGTGTCGGATGGCACTGATGGCCTGACTCATAAACGTAACCTCGGAGCAGTGCGTTGCAGGGCGGCGCGAACAGCCAAAATCGACAACAGGATGTACCAGATCGAGCTCCACAGCGGTATCGGCAAGCCCAGGATCGGTTGGATCTTGGCGCATTCGCCGGACCCGGTGAACACCATTTTCAGCACCTTGGCTATCGGGAAGGCGTCGAACATATAGGCCAGGTTGGGGCCACAGGCCGGAATTTCATCCGGTGGCAGCGACTGGATCCATAGGTGACGCCCTGCCGTGACGAGACCGAATAGCGCTCCAGCAAGTACCAAACCAGTATAAAACCAGCGGCCGCCGGCCTTGGGGCCATGAATAGCCCCCACTAGGAAAAACACTGCCATGACCATGAAGCCGATACGCTGGAAGATGCACAGTGGGCACGGCTCCAAGCCCCATTGATATTCGGCATACAGGGCGAACCCAAGCAAGGCGATACAGATCAGGAAGCCAACAAGAAAGCTGACGCGGTAGGACCAACGGAGAAGATTCATAGCAAGACAGGGCTTGGGGTCGGGATGCTGACATTACCCGTTCACTGCAGCGCTGTCAGCAGGTGCTTGCCGTGCCTTAAGGATGCACAAACCCCGGCAAGCTACCCTGCCAGGGTTTTGCGTTTGGACGTCCAGATGCGGCTGAACGAATTACTCAGCGTCGACCGCCTCGGTGCGCGGACGATCCACCAGTTCGACATACGCCATCGGTGCATTGTCGCCAGGACGGAAGCCACACTTGAGGATGCGCAGGTAGCCGCCAGGACGCTCGCGGTACCGCGGACCTAGTTCCACGAACAGCTTGCCCACGGCCTGCTTGTCGCGCAGCCTGGCAAACGCAAGGCGGCGGTTAGCTACGCCATCAACCTTGGCTAAGGTGATCAGCGGCTCGGCGATACGGCGCAGTTCCTTGGCTTTCGGCAACGTGGTGCGGATCAGCTCGTGCTTGATCAACGACGAAGCCATGTTCTTGAACATCGCTTCGCGATGGCTGCTGGTGCGATTGAGCTTACGCCCGGATTTCATATGACGCATGATGAGACTCTCTTTGTCTATTGTTATGAAAAGCCGGTCATTGATTCGACTTTCCGCGGTTACCCGCTGTTGGGCCCTTGATGAAACGGGCCTTTAAGAGTGCGGTCAGGAAGGACCGCTTCCAGTGTTTGACGACTCGAAGAACAGCGCCAACACCATCATTACAGCGATCAAACGGACCGCCAAATCATCTTATTTGCAGCCATGAAGGCCGTCTTTTCATCTTCAACGATCTTTCAATCGTGCTAGATAACAGCGGAAGCTCTAAGCACAATCCCACCGCCCATTTTAATAATGTTGGCGATCACGATCGCCAACATCATCTTCTTCTCACCCCAGCTGCATGCCGTGCGAAAGGCCCGGTGGCGGCCAGTTTTCCAGCTTCATGCCCAAGGCGAGACCACGCACGCCGAGGACATCTTTGATTTCCGTGAGCGACTTCTTGCCAAGGTTCGGCGTCTTCAGCAACTCCACTTCGGTCTTCTGCACGAGATCGCCGATGTAGTAGATGCTCTCGGCCTTCAGGCAGTTCGCCGAACGTACGGTGAGTTCCAGATCGTCGATCGGGCGAAGCAGCAGCGGATCGAAACCACTCTTCTCCGCCTTGTCCGTAGCGCTCTCGCGACGTGAGAAATCACCGAATACCGAGAGTTGGTCATTGAGGATCTCGGCGGCCTTGCGTACCGCGTCCTCCGCACCGATGGTTCCATTCGTCTCGATATCGAGGACCAGCTTATCAAGATTCGTGCGCTGCTCTACGCGAGCCGCATCGACCTCATAAGCCACACGCAGCACTGGCGCAAACGAAGCGTCGAGCTGCAAACGACCGATCGGACGCGCCTCGTCATCCGGATGCTGGCGCAAGCTAGCCGGCTGATAGCCAACGCCACGCCGCACCTTCAGGCGCATGTTCAGCGCAATATCCTTCGTCAGGTGGCAGATCACGTGTTCCGGATTGATGATCTCCACCGAGTGATCGACAGCGATGTCACCAGCCGTGACCGCTCCCTTGCCCTTCTTGGCCAGGGTCAGAGTGACTTCGTCACCCGTGTGTTGACGGATTGCCACTTCCTTGAGGTTCAACAGGACTTCGATCACGTCCTCCTGCAAACCTTCCAGAGTGGTGTACTCGTGCAGCACGCCATCCATTTCCACCTCGACGATGGCACTGCCAGGAATCGAAGAAAGTAGGACGCGACGCAGCGCATTACCTAAGGTGTGACCAAAACCACGCTCGAGCGGCTCCACCACGACCTTGGCGCGATTCGGTCCGAGCTGCTCTACGCTGAGGCCGCGAGGTCGCAGCACGCTAGTTGACGAAACTGCCATGCAGGGCTCCGGTTGATTACTTCGAATAAAGCTCGACGATCAGCGCTTCGTTGATGTCGGTCGGCAGGTCCGCACGATCCGGCACCGACTTGAACGTGCCGGCGAACTTCTTGCTATCCACTTCCACCCACTGCGGGCGCAGATCCATGGTGTCGAATACAGTGCCGGCTTCCTGCACGCGCAACTGATTGCGCGCGCGCTCGGCAACAGCGATCTCGTCACCCGGGCGAACCTGGTAGGACGGGATGTTAACCTTCTTACCGTTGACCAAGATGGCCTTGTGCGAGACAAGCTGACGTGCCTGGGCCCGGGTAACCGCAAAACCCATACGGTACACAACGTTGTCCAGACGGCTTTCGAGCAGGCGCAGCAGATTCTCGCCGGTGTTGCCCTTGAGGGTCGACGCCTTGGTGTAGTAGTTACTAAACTGACGCTCAAGCACACCGTAGATGCGCTTGACCTTCTGCTTCTCGCGCAACTGGACGGCATAGTCGGACATGCGCATACGCTTGTTGGCGCCGTGTTGACCGGGCTTGTTCTCCAGCTTGCATTTGGAGTCGATAGCGCGCGCCGGGCTCTTCAGGCTCAGGTCCGAACCTTCACGACGCGCAAGTTTGCAGGTAGCTCCACGATAACGTGCCATGGAATATCTCTCTTTAAATGTCCGGCCATGGACGGCCGGTTTTTGATCTTTGCGGTCACGGATGATCGCAAAAATAAAGTCTTAGACGCGACGCTTCTTGGGGGGACGGCAGCCGTTATGTGGAATCGGCGTGACATCGATGATGTTGAGAACTTTGTAGCCGAGGGCGTTCAGCGAACGCACCGCCGACTCGCGGCCCGGGCCCGGGCCCTTGATCCGCACTTCCACTGTCTTCACACCGTAGTCGCCAGCAGCGCGGCCAGCCTTTTCGGCAGCGACTTGAGCAGCAAACGGCGTGGACTTGCGTGAACCACGGAAACCTGCGCCGCCGGCTGTCGCCCACGATAGCGCGTTACCCTGACGATCGGTGATGGTGACGATGGTGTTGTTGAAGGAGGCCTGTACGTGAGCCACCGCATCGGTAACAACACGTTTGACTTTCTTCTTGGTCTTAACTGGCTTTGCCATGTTCGGAATCCAAATCTCTCAGTAAGCGATCAATTACTTCTTGATCGCGCGACGCGGGCCCTTGCGGGTGCGTGCGTTGGTACGCGTGCGCTGGCCGCGCACCGGCAGACCACGGCGATGGCGTAGACCGCGGTAGCAACCCAAATCCATCAAACGCTTGATGGCCATACCGACTTCACGGCGCAGATCGCCTTCCACGACGTATTTGGCGATTTCGTGGCGGATCTTTTCCACCTCACCTTCGCTGAGCGACTTGATCTGCGTGTTCGGGTTCACGCCCGCCATTTCACAGACCTTCTTGGCCCGGCTGCGGCCGATACCATAGATGCTCTGCAGACCAATCCAGACGTGTTTCTGGACCGGCAAATTGACACCCGCAATGCGCGCCATGATGTACTTTCTCCGATGCTTTCTCGCGCGGTAAACGCGCAATTCTAACCCTAATCAAACTGTCAGGAAAGTCCTGCGGCATCCACCGCGTCTTTCCACCCGGAACCTATCTGCTGCCTCAGCCGCGGCGCAGATTGGCCTTTTTGAGCAACCCTTCGTACTGATGGCTGACCAGATGTGCCTGCACTTGCGCCGTAAAATCCATCACTACCACCACCACAATCAACAGCGACGTACCGCCGAAGTAAAACGGGACATGCCAGGCGTTCTGCATGAATGTTGGCACCAAACAGACCAGCACGAGGTAGAGGGCACCCACACCGGTCAGACGCGTCATCACGGAATCGATGTACTCAGCCGTCGAGCGACCCGGGCGAATACCCGGAATCAGCGCACCAGACCGCTTGAGATTGTCGGCGGTGTCCTGCGAGTTGAACACGATCGCCGTATAAAAGAAGGCAAAAGTGATCACTAATACTGCATAGATAATGTCGTACAGCGGCTCACCCGGGGTCAGCACCTGAACCACGTCCTGCAGCCAACGAGACTGATGACTCGCGTTGCCCCACGTCGCTGCCATCGCCGGGAACATCAAAATACTGTTCGCAAAGATAGGTGGAATCACACCCGCCATATTAATTTTGAGCGGCAAATGCGAAGTCTGGTTCATGTACGAACGCTGACCGCCAGACCTCCGCGCGTAGTTCACGGTAATGCGTCGCTGTGCACGCTCCATGAATACTACGAACGCCGTTACCGCCAATACCAGTGCCACGACCATGATCAGCTTGATCGTGCTCAACTCGCCATTGCCGGACATCGATAGCGTATGTGCCACCGCACCCGGAAGACCCGCCACGATACCTGCGAAGATCAATAACGAAATGCCGTTGCCGATGCCGCGCTCGGTCATCTGCTCACCTAGCCACATAAGGAACATGGAGCCGGCGGTCAAACCCACCACCGAAGACAGAATGAAACCAAAGCCCGGCATGTAAACCACGGGCATGCCGTCACTGGACTGTTTCATCAAGGCCACGGCGATACCGAAAGCCTGGAAAGCCGAGAGACCAACCGTGCCGAAACGGGTATACATCGTCAACTGACGCTGACCAGACTGGCCTTCCTTGCGTAGCGCCTGCAGACTGGGAATGACAGAGCCCATCATCTGCACCACGATTGAGGCGGAGATGTAAGGCACCACACCCAACGCAAACACCGAGAAACGCCCCAACGAACCACCCGAGAACATGTTGAACATGTCCAGTAGGCCGCCGCTCTGGCCAATCAGATTGGCCATCGCGTCCGGATTCACACCCGGTACCGGAATAAACGAGCCGAGGCGATACACAATCAGCGCACCGATCACGAAGAAGATGCGTTGACGCAACTCGGTTAATTTACCGAGAGATCCGACCGATGTGCCTTTGGCTGCGGCCACGTGTAATTACTCCACGCTGCCGCCGGCAGCCTCGATGGCAGCCTTAGCGCCAACCGTAGCCAGCAGACCCGACAACTTCACCGCGCGGCCAATTTCACCTTTGGCAACAACCTTAACCTTCTTGGCGCGACTGTCGATGAGGCCTGCTTGGTGCAGCATGACAGCATCGATCACATCCGCCTTGATAGTTGCGAGTTGGTACAAGAACACTTCCTGGCTCTCGGCTTTCTTTTTGGAGCGAAAGCCAACCTTCGGCAGACGGCGTTGCAGTGGCATCTGACCGCCTTCAAAACCGAACTTATGAGTGCCGCCGGCACGAGCATGCTGACCCTTGTGGCCACGGCCAGCGGTCTTGCCCAGGCCCGAGCCGATACCGCGACCGACACGCAGGCGCGTCTTACGCGAACCAGCCGCCGGCTTGATGTCATTCAGACGCATGATGCTTACTCCTCGACCCGCACCAAGTAGTAGACCGTGTTGATCAGTCCACGCACCTGCGGGCTGTCTTTCAATTCACGGATGTCGTTGAGTTTGTTCAGGCCGAGCGCCTTGACGCTTAGGCGATGACGGCTCTGTACACCGCGCAGGCCCTTGACTAGACGAACACGGACGATCTTTTCATTGTTAGCCATTGCCCAGCACCTCTTCCACGGTCTTACCACGCTTGGCCGCGATCTGCTTCGGCGAGGCAACGGCCTGCAGACCCTTGATGGTGGCGCGAACCAGATTGATCGGGTTACGCGAACCAACGGCCTTGGCAAGCACGTTCTTTACACCTACCACCTCCAGCACAGCGCGCATAGCGCCGCCAGCGATCACGCCAGTACCTTCAGAAGCCGGCTGCATGAATACGCGAGCCGCACCGTGATTGGCTTTGATGGCATACCACAAAGTGCCGTTGTTCAGATCGATGCTCACCATGTTGCGGCGAGCGCGGTCCATCGCCTTGGAGATGGCTACCGGCACTTCGCGCGCCTTACCATAACCGAAGCCAACCTTACCCTCTCCATCACCGACGACAGTCAACGCGGTGAAGCTCATCTGACGGCCCCCCTTGACGGTCTTGGCCACGCGGTTGACAGCAATCAATTTCTCAAGCAGGCCGTCTGAATTTTCACGATCGGTAGAAGACATATCTTTTTCCGTATGCCCAGACCATCCGGGACTTTTACTTGCGGCGGAGCCGCTTGGAGTTGTTGTGTTTGCTACTTAGAACTTCAGGCCGGCTTCGCGAGCAGCGTCAGCCAGGACTTTGATACGACCGTGATAGCGGAAACCGGAGCGATCGAACGCAACGACTTCGATACCTGCCGCCCTCGCTCGCTCGGCAATCGCCTTACCCACCGTCGCAGCAGCGGTCAGGTTCTTGGTGCCTTTCAGGCCATCAGCCACCGACTTTTGCACGGTCGAGGCTGCGGCAACCACCTTTTCGCCGGAGGCGTCGAACACCTGCGCATAAAGATGCTGGCCGGTGCGGTGCACCGACAGTCGGGCCACCGCGAGCTTGCGGATATGCGAACGGGTCGACTTGGCGCGACGCAGGCGGGCTTCTTTCTTGTTCATCATGTATCTCCAACAAGCGGATCGGCGATTTAGCAGGGGCTCTTTTAAAAAGTCCGGCCATGGATGGCCGGGCTCTTCGCGAGGGACCCGCCTATGCCTTCTTGGCTTCCTTCAGGGTGATCTTCTCACCGGCATAGCGCACGCCCTTGCCCTTGTAGGGCTCAGGCGGACGATAACCGCGAATCTTAGCAGCGATCTCGCCTACCAACTGTTTGTCCGAACCCTTGATAAGGATTTCGGTCTGAGTCGGGGTTTCGAGGGTGATGCCTTCCGGGGCGTTGAAGACGACAGGATGCGAGAAGCCGAGGCTGAGATTCAGCGCCTTACCAGTCATGGAGGCACGGTAGCCCACGCCAACCAGCTCAAGCTTGCGCTCATAGCCATCGGAGACGCCTTTGATCATGTTCGCCAGCAGCGCACGCGCCGTGCCGCCGAACTTGTGATCCGCGCCTTCGGCGACCTGGATATTGATCACGCCGTTCTCGTTAGCCACCAAAATACCCGGCAGGGCATGGGTGGACAGGCTACCCTTCGGGCCTTTCACAGCGATGTTGTCATCTGCAACCTTAAGCTCGACGCCCTTGGGCAGGGAAATGGGTTTCTTGGCTACACGGGACATCGGAAACTCCTTACGCGACCAGGCCGATGACTTCGCCGCCCATGCCCTTGGCACGGGCCTGTGCGTCGGTCAGCAGACCGGCGGAAGTCGAGATGATCGAAACACCCAGACCGCCGAGCACCTTCGGCAGGTCACCCTTGCCACGGTACACACGCAGACCTGAGCGACTAACGCGCTCGATGCGCTCGATAGCCGGACGGCCTTCGAAATACTTGAGCCTAATCTCGAGCACCGGCTTGCCCTCCACACTGGAGGTCTTGGCGTCGAGGATGTAGCCCTCGTTCTTGAGAAGGTTGGCCAGCGCCACCTTCAGCTTCGACGATGGAACGCTGACAGCCTGCTTGCCCGTAGCCTGGGCGTTGCGAATGCGCGTAAACAGATCGGCGATGGGATCAGTCATGCTCATGAAAACTTCCTTCTGAGTGCACCGATATCCGATAAAACCGGAAATCAATTCTAGATTGTGAGCCGGCCAATCGCCGGTCTGCGGAATGCAGACCTCCAATTATAACAGGCTTTTCCAGCTTTTGCGAATAGCGAGTGAAATTTGCTAGTTTCCCCACCCGTCAGAATTAAACGAGGAACCGGTGGCGTTCACCTAGTCGCTCCCTCGCCCCAATAGGGAGAGGGAGCTGAATCCATTTACCAGCTAGCCTTGCGCAAGCCCGGCACGTCACCACGCATGGTGGCTTCGCGGAGCTTGTTGCGACCTAGGCCGAACTTGCGATACACGCCGCGAGCACGGCCAGACAGTGCGCAACGGTTACGCTGACGGCTCGGGCTCGCATCACGCGGCAGCTTCTGCAGTTTGGCCTGTGCGTCCATCTTTTCCTCGTAGGAGGATCTTGGATTCAACACAATAGCCTTAAGTTCTGCACGCTTAGCAGCGTACTTCTTGACGAGCTTGGTCCGCTTGATATCGCGGTTAACCATTGAGGTCTTTGCCATAGTGGTTCTAGTCTCTTTTTGAAGAGTCCGGCCACAAATGGCCGGCTTTTCCTCGATCAGGGAAGATCGTCTTAATTACGAAACGGGAAGCTGAAGGCTTCCAGCAATGCCTTGGCTTCTTCGTCGGTCTTGGCGGTAGTGGTGATGGAAATATCCATACCACGCATGGCGTCAATGGCGTCGAAGTCGATTTCCGGGAAGATAATCTGTTCCTTGATGCCGAAGTTGTAGTTACCACGGCCATCGAAGGCGCGACCTGACGCGCCGCGGAAGTCGCGGACGCGAGGCAGCGAAATGTTGATCAGACGATCCAGAAATTCCCACATCTGAGCACGGCGCAAGGTCACCTTGCAGCCGATCGGCCAGCCGTCACGAATCTTGAACGAGGCAACGGACACGCGCGCTTTGGTCGTGATCGGCTTCTGACCTGCGATCTTGGTCATGTCGGCCACAGCATTTTCGAGCACTTTCTTATTGCCCGCCGCTTCGCCCACGCCCATGTTCAGCGTGATCTTGGTGATGCGGGGAACCTGCATCACATTTTGGTATCCGAAACGCTCAGTGAGCTTCTGGATGACCTGGTCTTTATAAAAGGTTTCAAGGCGCGTCATGATCGTGTTCCTTACGCGTCCACGACCTCGCCGGACGAACGGTACACGCGGACCTTGCGCCCATCATTGAGCGTCTTGGCACCAACGCGTTCACCCTTGTTCGTGGCGGGGTTGAACAGCTGCACATTGGAGATATGGATCGAAGCTTCACGCTCGACGATGCCACCGGCCTGGTTGGCCTGCGGATTCGGCTTGGTGTGGCGCTTGACCAAGTTGACGTTGGAGACGAATACGCGATCGCCCTCAACGCGCAGCACGTCGCCGCGCTGACCTTTGTTTTTACCGGTGATCACGATGACCTGATCACCCTTGCGGATACGGTTCATGGTTCTTCTCCGCCTCAGAGCACTTCGGGTGCAAGCGAGACGATCTTCATGAACTTCTCGCCGCGCAGCTCACGAGTCACGGGCCCGAAGATACGGGTGCCGATCGGCTCGAGCTTGTTGTTAAGGAGTACGGCCGCGTTACCGTCGAAACGGATCAGCGAACCGTCGGCGCGGCGCACACCCTTGGCGGTACGAACCACCACGGCGTTGTAAACCTCGCCCTTCTTCACCTTGCCACGCGGGATGGCATCTTTCACGGTGACCTTGATGACGTCACCGATCGCGGCGTAACGGCGTTTGGAACCGCCGAGCACCTTGATGCACATTAGTTCCTTCGCGCCGCTGTTGTCCGCGGCAGAAAGCGTGCTTTGCATCTGAATCATGTCTGCACCCTCCCCTTAGACTTCGGCGCGCGTGACGATTTCGACCACGCGGTGATGTTTGGTTTTGGAAAGCGGACGGCATTCCGCGATGCGCACCACATCGCCCTCGTTCGCGCCCAGATCATTCTGCGCGTGGAGCTTGGTGGAACGGCGCACGATCTTGCCCAGCAGCGGATGCTGCACCTGGCGTTCGACCAACACGGTAACCGTCTTTTCCATCTTGTTACTGATAACGCGACCCTCGAGGGTACGCACCTGTTTATTGTTGTCGCTCATCTCGGCCGCCTCTTACTTCTTGCCGCCAAGCACGAACTTCGTGCGGGCGATATCGCGCCGGACGCGGCGCAGCTGGTGCGGCTGGTTGAGCTGGCCGGTACCCTTTTGCATGCGCAGGTTGAACTGCTCCTTGCGAAGGTCCAGCAGGTGCTGCTTCAACTCTTCGGCCGACTTGGTTGTTAGGTCTTTGATGGCCATCACATCACCGCCCTGGATACAAACTGGGTCTGCACCGACAACTTGGCAGCGGCCAGGCGGAATGCCTCGCGCGCGGTTGCCTCGTCGACACCCTCGATTTCATAAAGCATGCGGCCCGGCTGGATCGGTGCGACCCAGTACTCCACGCCACCCTTACCGGCGCCCATTCGGACTTCGATCGGCTTCTTGGTGATCGGCTTGTCCGGGAACACGCGGATCCACAGCTTGCCACCGCGCTTCACGAAACGCGTGATGCAACGACGAGCCGCTTCGATCTGACGCGCGGTGAGAGCACCATGCGTGGTGGCCTTAAGGCCGTACTCGCCAAAGCTGACGAGGTTGGCGCTGAACGCCAGGCCGTCGTTACGGCCCTTGAACTGCTTGCGGTATTTGGTTCGCTTGGGTTGCAACATGGCAACTCTCCCTTACTTCGTCCGCTCGCGACGGCCTTCACCGCCCTCGCGACGACCTTCACGACGGCCCTCGCCACCCTCACGCTCACGGCGCGGCTGCGCGGACTGCTCTTCCTTCGGCTCCTGGCCAGCCTGGGACAAGTCGAAGATTTCGCCCTTGTAGATCCAAACCTTGATGCCGATGATGCCGTAGGTGGTCTTCGCTTCGGCGGTGCCGTAGTCGATGTCCGCACGCAGAGTGTGCAGCGGCACGCGACCTTCGCGGCTCCACTCGGAGCGAGCGATCTCGGCGCCGTTCAAACGACCAGACACGTTGATCTTGATGCCCAGGGCTCCCAACCGCATTGCATTGCCCACGGCACGCTTCATCGCTCGACGGAACATGATGCGACGCTCGAGCTGCTGCGCGATCGATTCGGCCACCAACTGGGCATCAATCTCGGGCTTGCGCACTTCGTTAACGTTGATGTGCGCGGGAACGCCCATCATATCACTAACTTCCTTACGCAGCTTTTCGATGTCCTCACCCTTCTTGCCGATCACTACGCCCGGACGAGCAGTGTGGATCGTCACGCGAGCGGTCTTGGCTGGGCGTTCAATCTGAATCTTCGAGATTCCTGCGGCGGCCAATTTCTTGCGCAGCATCTCGCGGACCTTCAGGTCAGCAGCGAGGTACTGGGCGTATTCGCCCTTATTGGCGTACCACTTCGAGTTCCAGTCCTTGGCAATGCCGAGGCGGATACCGGTGGGATGAACTTTATGACCCATCGTCTTTCGTCCTCTTAGTTACCAACGACCACAGTAATATGGCTCGTACGCTTCAGGATGCGGGAACCACGGCCTTTGGCGCGGGCATACATACGCTTCATCGCCGGACCTTCATCCACGAAGATGCGCGAGACCTTCAGCTCGTCGACATCAGCGCCGAGGTTGTTTTCGGCGTTGGCCACGGCTGACAGCAGCA
Organism: Dyella sp. M7H15-1; assembly: GCF_004114615.1. Lineage (NCBI taxonomy): Bacteria > Pseudomonadati > Pseudomonadota > Gammaproteobacteria > Lysobacterales > Rhodanobacteraceae > Dyella > Dyella sp. M7H15-1. The sequence continues at coordinate 3,342,524 of NZ_CP035300.1, read as the reverse complement.
CTTTGCGAACAAGGTGCGCGGCCTTCTTGTTGGTGAATTGGAGCACGTCACTGGCACGGCCCACGGGCATCCCACGGACCAGGTCAGCTACCAGGCGTGCCTTCTGCGCGGAAATGCGAGCGCTACGCAGGATCGCTTTGGCTTCGGTGCTCATCACTTGCCCTTCTTATCGCCGCCATGGCCCTTGAAAGTGCGCGTCACGGCAAACTCGCCGAGCTTGTGCCCGACCATGTTTTCGTTGACGAGCACCGGCACGTGCTGGCGACCGTTGTGGATGGCGATGGTCAATCCCACCATTTCCGGCAGGATCATGGAGCGACGCGACCAGGTCTTGATCGGGCGCTTGGAGTTGGTGGAAACCGCAGCTTCCACCTTCTTCACGAGGTGAAGGTCTACGAACGGACCTTTCTTCAATGAACGCGGCATGACGGTTTCCTAATTACTTGCGACGACGCACAATGAACTGCTGCGTGCGTTTGTTGTTACGGGTCTTGTAGCCCTTGGTCGGCGTACCCCACGGGCTAACCGGATGACGGCCACCGGAGGTCTTGCCTTCACCACCACCGTGCGGGTGATCAACCGGGTTCATCACCACACCGCGAACGGTCGGGCGAATGCCCTTCCAGCGGGTAGCCCCTGCCTTGCCGAGCTTGCGCAGACTGTGCTCGGAATTGCCCACTTCACCGATGGTGGCGCGGCAATCGACCGGCACGCGGCGCATTTCGCCCGAGCGCAGACGCAACGTGGCGTAGCCGGATTCGCGAGCAATCAGCTGCACCGAAGCGCCGGCCGAACGTGCGATCTGCGCACCCTTGCCGGGCTTCATTTCCACGCAATGCACCGTCGAACCGACCGGGATATTGCGCAACGGCAGGCTGTTGCCCACCTTGATCGGCGCATCGTGACCCGAGACCACGCGGTCTCCCACCGCCACGCCGGCCGGCGCGATGATGTAGCGACGCTCACCGTCGGCGTAGCACAGCAACGCGATATGTGCGGTGCGGTTCGGGTCGTATTCCAGACGCTCAACCTTGGCAGCGATGCCTTCTTTGTCGCGCTTGAAATCAATGATGCGGTAAGCCTGCTTGTGACCGCCGCCGCGATGACGTGTAGTGATGCGACCAAAATGGTTGCGACCACCCGTCTTCGACTGGCTTTCGGTCAGCGGCGCGTAAGGAACACCCTTGTGCAGCCCCTCGGTGCGGACGCTAACAGCGTCGCGGCGACCCGGCGAGGTTGGCTTGTGATTGATTAATGCCATCTGTCAGAACTCCTGGCTCAGGCCTTGGCCGATGCGTCAATCGTCTGACCTTCGGCGAGACGGACGTAAGCCTTGCGTTTGCCCTGGCGGTTGCCCGCGCGGAAACGGAAGGACTTGACCTTGCCCTTGGCGTTGACGAGATTCACCTGTTCGACCTTGACGTCGAACATCTTCTCGACTGCTTGACGGACATCGGCCTTGGTTGCCTCAGGGGCCACCACGAAAACGTACTGGTTGCTCTCGGCAAGACGAGCTGCCTTTTCTGAGATGTGTGGCGCGCGCAGCGTATTCAGAATGCGTTCGTTGCTCATGCCAGCCACTCCTCTATCTTCTTGACTGCCTCGACGGTCATCACTACGTAGTCGGAGCCGACCAGACTAACCGGATTCAGCGCCATCACGTCCACTACATGGAGATACGGGATGTTACGCGAAGCCAGAAACAGCGCTTCGCTGGCATCTTCTGACACAAGCAGCACGCGACCGGAAACCTGCAACTCAGCTAGTTTGGCAACCATCGACTTCGTCTTCGGGGTGTCGATGTCGAAACTCTCGACCACCTTCAGGCGACCCTGGCGGTTCAGCTCCGAAAGAATGGAGCGGATCGCCACGCGATAAGCCTTACGATTGACTTTTTGCGCATAGCTGCGGGGCTTGGCTGCAAACGTCACACCGCCACCCACAAAAATCGGGGCACGGTAGTCGCCATGACGGGCACCACCGCCCTTTTGCTTCTTGAACTTCTTTGTGGTACCGGACAGTTCGCCACGCGAGAGTTGGGCCTTGGTACCCGCGCGACCGCCTGCCTGATAGGCAACAATCACCTGATGAATCAGGGCTTGCTTGAACTCGCCACCGAACACTCCGTCCGATACGCTAAGCGCTGCCTTATTAGGCGATGTTGCGCCAATTACATTGAGTTCCATGCCTTCTCTCCTCAACTCTTGGTGGTCGGACGGATAACGACGTCGCCACCGGTTGCACCCGGCACCGCGCCCTTCACCGCAATCAGATGACGCTCAGCGTCAACCTTGACCACTTCCAGACCCTGTACGGTGCGATTGACCGCACCCATGTGGCCCGACATCTTCTTGCCCGGGAACACGCGACCCGGCGTCTGACGCTGACCGATAGAACCCGGTGCACGATGCGACAGCGAGTTACCGTGGGTGGCGTCACCCATCTTAAAGTTATGGCGCTTGATCGTGCCCTGGAAGCCCTTACCCTTGCTGACGCCGGCCACGTCGACGACCTGGCCGACCTGAAATACTTCATCAGCCTTGATTTCGGTGCCCACGGCATACTTGCCGAGATCGGCCGCATTCAAGCGGAATTCCCACAGGCCACGACCCGGCTCAACCTTGGCCTTGGCGTAATGACCCTTCTCAGCGTTGTTCAGCAGACTTGCGCGCTTGACGCCCGCGACAAGCTGCACCGCGCTGTAACCATCGTTATCTTCCGTCTTCACCTGCGTCACGCGGTTCGGCGTCGCTTCGATCAGCGTCACCGGAATAGAGCGTCCATCTTCGGTGAAGAGTCGGCTCATGCCACACTTACGACCAACCAGTCCGATACTCATGTTCGTATCCTGTCTATCGCTCAACCAAGCTTGATCTGAACATCGACGCCAGCGGCGAGATCAAGCTTCATGAGCGCGTCCACGGTTTTGTCATTGGGATCGACGATATCCAGCACGCGCTTGTGGGTGCGGGTTTCATACTGATCGCGAGCGTCTTTGTCGACGTGCGGCGACACCAGAATGGTGTAGCGCTCAATCTTGGTCGGAAGCGGAATCGGACCGAGAACCGTAGCACCAGTGCGCTTGGCCGTCTCGACGATTTCACTGGCCGAACGATCGATCAGACGATGATCGAACGCCTTGAGCCGAATGCGAATCTTTTGGTTCGCCATAACCGTGTCCTATTATCTAAAGAACAAATCTGTGAATCGGGGTAGCTTCTCGCTACTCCGCACAACCCTTACACCCTGCAAGACCCTTTGAGATTTACGCTCAAGAGACCTCAAAACACCGAGCAGGCCGTTTTGCGGCCTGCTCGAACAAATAGCACATGCGGAAACCTTTTTGGCGATAGAGCCTCAGCTCCACTCCGGGACCGCAACATCCTTGTTAGCGAACTCGAAGCACATCCTGTACCTCATTTCGCGGTATGTCGTTGGCATTTCCAGCGACTACAACTTATGTACTATAGCCTATTCACAGCCACATGACAAGCATCAAAGAAAACCGTCTGCAAGGCAGGCGGCCTTCTCTATTTCATTACTTGGTGATCTTGGCGACGACGCCGGCACCGACGGTACGGCCACCTTCGCGGATCGCGAAGCGCAGGCCTTCCGTCATCGCGATCGGCGCAATCAGCGACACCGAGATCTTCACGTTGTCGCCCGGCATCACCATCTCCGTGCCTTCCGACAGCTTGATCTCGCCGGTCACATCCGTGGTGCGGAAGTAGAACTGCGGGCGGTAGTTGCTGAAGAACGGCGTATGACGACCACCCTCATCCTTTGACAGCACATAGATCTCGCATTCGAAGTCCGTGTGCGGGGTGATCGAACCCGGCTTGGCCAGCACCTGGCCGCGCTCCACGTCATCACGCTTCAGGCCGCGTACCAGCAGGCCAACGTTGTCGCCCGCCTGCCCTTGGTCCAGCAGCTTGCGGAACATTTCAACACCGGTCACCGTGGTCTTCTGGGTCGGGCGGAGACCCACCACTTCGACTTCGTCGCCGACCTTGATGATGCCCGTTTCCACACGACCGGTCACCACCGTACCGCGGCCGGAAATCGAGAACACGTCTTCCACCGGCATCAGGAACGGCTTGTCCAGCACCCGCACCGGCTCCGGAATGTAACTGTCCAGCGCGTCCACCAGCTTGACGATGGCCGGCACGCCGATTTCCGACTGGTCGCCTTCCAGCGCCAGCTTGGCCGAACCCTTGATGATCGGGGTGTCGTCGCCTGGAAACTCGTACTTGGACAGAAGTTCACGCACTTCCATCTCCACCAGCTCAAGCAGCTCAGCGTCGTCCACCATGTCGGCCTTGTTCAGGAACACGAGGATGTACGGCACGCCCACCTGACGGCTCAGCAGGATGTGTTCGCGCGTCTGCGGCATTGGGCCGTCCGCAGCCGAACACACCAGGATCGCGCCGTCCATCTGAGCCGCACCCGTGATCATGTTCTTCACGTAGTCCGCGTGACCCGGGCAGTCCACGTGGGCGTAGTGGCGGGTCGGCGATTCGTATTCCACGTGCGCGGTCGAAATCGTGATACCGCGCGCCTTTTCTTCCGGCGCCTTGTCAATCGCGTCGTAGGCCTTGAACTCACCGCCAAACCGCTCTGCACCAACCTTCGTCAGCGCCGCCGTCAGCGTCGTCTTGCCGTGGTCCACGTGACCGATCGTGCCCACGTTCACGTGCGGCTTGGTGCGTTCGAATTTACCCTTTGCCATGGCCTAAACCTCTTAAAGAACCTTGTTAATCAATTTTGAGAGTGCGGCCAGGCCGCTTTTTGATATTCGCAATCACAAATGATCGCATTAATTCAGCGGTGCGACGACGAAGGGCCGCTTACTGATTATTACGATCCGAACAAATCGCAATAATCACGCCTTCTTCATAACCTGTTCGGCGATGTTGTTCGGCGCCGGTTCGTAATGATCAAATTCCATCGTAAACGTGGCACGACCCTGTGTCTGCGAACGGAGTGCCGTAGCGTAGCCAAACATTTCACCAAGCGGGATCATCGCATTGATGGTCTTGCCCGACGGCGTATCATCAGAACCCTGCAACACACCGCGGCGACGATTTACGTCACCCATAACATCACCGAGATAGTCCTCGGGCGTCACAATTTCGACCTTCATGATCGGCTCCAATAAGATTGGCTGCGATTGCTTCGCACCTTCTTTGAAGAGCTCTCTGAACGCGCCATGGGCAGCGATCTTGAACGCCATTTCTGACGAGTCAACATCATGGTATGAACCGAATACCAGCTTGGCCTTCACCCCCACCACTGGGAAACCAGCAAGCTGGCCGCTGGTGATGGATTCACGCAGACCTTTTTCCACCGACGGAATGTATTCCTTCGGAACCACACCGCCTGTAATTTCGTTGACGAATAGGAAATCGTCCTTCACGTTCGGATTCTTGTGGTCTTCATCAGCCATCTTTGAGAACTCGATGACTACGTGACCGTACTGACCTTTACCGCCTGACTGCTTGGCGTGCTTGAAATCCGCCTTGTAGGCTCCCTGGATGGTTTCACGATAAGCCACCTGCGGCTTACCAACGTTAGCCTCCACGTTGAACTCGCGCTTCATGCGATCAACAAGGATGTCCAGATGAAGCTCACCCATACCAGAGATGATGGTCTGCCCGGACTCTTCGTCGGTACGAACACGGAACGACGGGTCTTCCGCAGCCAGACGGCCGAGGGCGACACCCATCTTTTCCTGGTCCGACTTGGTCTTCGGCTCAACCGCCATCGAGATCACCGGCTCCGGGAACGTCATGCGCTCCAGGGTAATGACATGATCCTGCGCGCAAAGTGTGTCACCTGTAGTGACATCCTTCAGTCCAACTGCGGCAGCAATGTCTCCCGCACGGACTTCCTTGATTTCCTGCCGCTCGTTGGCATGCATCTGCAGAATACGGCCGATGCGCTCCTTCTTCGACTTCACTGGGTTGTACACGGCATCACCGGAATTCAGCACGCCCGAGTAAACGCGGAAGAAGGTGAGCGAACCCACAAATGGGTCGGTCATGATCTTGAACGCCAGCGAGGAGAACGGAGCGCTGTCGTCAGCACTGCGACTCGCCTCCTTCTCGTTCTCATCAATGCCCTTGACCGGTGGCCGATCGGCCGGCGATGGCAGCAAATGAATCACTGCATCGAGCATGGCCTGCACACCCTTGTTCTTGAATGCGGTACCGCAGAATACGGGGATAAGCTTGTTGGCTAGTGTACCGGCGCGAAGGCCACTGATGATGTCTTCTTCGGAGAGATTGCCCTCTTCCAAGTATTTGTTCATCAGTTCTTCGGAAGTTTCGGCTGAAGACTCGACCATAAAGTTGCGCGCGACGTCAGCAGCATCCTTCAGATTGGCCGGAATATCCGTGTACTCGAACTTCATACCCTGGGACTCCATGTCCCAAACGATCGCCTTCATCTTGACCAGGTCGATCACACCTTCGAAATTGTCTTCGGCACCGATGGGCATCTGCATCGGCACTGGATGCGCGCCGAGGCGCGACTTTAACTGCTCGACAACCTTGTTGAAGTTGGCGCCAGTGCGATCCATTTTGTTGACGAATGCAAGACGAGGCACGCTGTACTTGTTGGCCTGACGCCAAACGGTTTCCGACTGCGGCTGCACACCACCCACGGCACAGAGCACGAACACTGCACCATCGAGCACGCGCAGAGAACGCTCAACTTCGATGGTGAAGTCCACGTGACCTGGTGTATCAATGATGTTGAAGCGATGCTCGGGCAAGGAGCGATCCATGCCCTTCCAGAACGTCGTCGTTGCCGCCGATGTAATAGTGATGCCTCGCTCCTGCTCCTGCTCCATCCAGTCCATGGTCGCAGCACCGTCGTGCACCTCGCCAATCTTGTGACTGACGCCGGTGTAGAACAGGATGCGCTCCGTGGTCGTGGTCTTACCGGCATCAATGTGGGCCATGATGCCGAAATTGCGATAGCGCTCGATGGGAGTGGTGCGTGCCACGGCATTAACCTCGAATCCGTACGATACTGCTTACCAACGATAGTGCGAGAAGGCCTTGTTGGCTTCCGCCATGCGGTGCGTTTCCTCACGCTTCTTGATCGCGCCACCGCGATTTTCCGAAGCCTCCAACAATTCTGCAGCCAACTTGCGCGGCATGGATGTCTCGCCACGCTTGCGCGCGGCTTCGATCGCCCAGCGCATGGCAAGAGCCATACGGCGACCAGGACGTACTTCGACCGGCACCTGATAGGTAGCACCGCCGACACGACGGGATTTCACCTCGACAGCCGGAGCGATGTTGCCCAGCGCCTTTTCGACGAGCTGAACCGGCTCGGCATGCTTTTCACCGAGGTGATCCAGCGCACCATAAACGATGGCTTCGGCCACGGACTTCTTGCCGCTCTTCATCACCATATTGATGAAACGGGCGATGAGTTGGCTGCCGTGCTTGGGATCGGGCAGGACTAGGCGGGCGGGATGTGAACCTTTACGCGACATGTTTCGTGTCCTTTAACTTAGCTCTTCGGGCGCTTGGCGCCGTACTTCGAACGAGCCTGGCGGCGCTTGGTGACGCCGGCGCAGTCGAGGCTGCCACGAACGGTGTGGTAACGCACACCCGGCAGATCCTTCACACGGCCACCACGGATGAGCACCACCGAGTGCTCCTGAAGGTTGTGACCTTCACCACCGATGTAGCTGATGACCTCGTAACCATTGGTCAGGCGCACTTTGGCAACCTTACGCAGGGCCGAGTTCGGCTTTTTCGGGGTGGTGGTATACACGCGCGTGCAAACGCCGCGGCGCTGCGGGCTACTTTGCAGGGCCGGAGAGGCACTTTTGTAGCTCTTCGGGCTGCGGGATTTGCGCACCAACTGATTGACTGTCGTCATGCGAAACTATTCCTGGGAAACATAAAGGCAGGCCGAAATAAACCGGTCTGCCGAGAAGCGGAAATTTAACATGGGCGCCTTACCTCAGGCAAGAAGTCACCGGGCAAGAACGGGCCCGTCATCCTTGACTCGAACACGAGGCGCATTCGATGCGCCTCATTTCGTATGTCGGTGAGCAAAACCGCTCGGGGCTTACTCAACACTTGCATCACTGCCTATTGGCGCCTCCCCAAAGGATATCTGAGCTGCAGAATTGGAGAGGGCTTCCAGCTCCGAGGCGGTCAGATCACCTTGGCGATGACGCTGTGCGTGATACGCCAAACCCGTACCAGCCGGAATAAGACGTCCAACAATAACATTTTCCTTCAGACCACGCAAGGTATCGCGTGTGCCACGAACCGCGGCTTCGGTAAGAACGCGCGTGGTTTCCTGGAACGAAGCCGCCGAGATGAAGGACTCGGTCGCCAACGATGCCTTGGTGATACCCAGCAACACGGATTGGAACTCGGCCGGACGTTCGTCGCGAGCATTCGCACGATCGTTCTCGGCGTTGATCCGCACGCGCTCCACCTGCTCGCCGCGCAGGTAGTGGCTCTCGCCCGGCTCGGTGATCTCGACCTTGCGCAGCATTTGACGAATGATCGTTTCGATGTGCTTGTCGTTGATCTTCACACCTTGCAGACGGTAGACATCCTGGATTTCCTTGACCAGGTAAGCCGCCAGCGGCTCGACACCCAGCAAGCGCAGGATGTCGTGCGGATTGGGCTCGCCGTCGACGATGGTCTCGCCCTTTTCCACGTGCTCGCCTTCGAACACGATGACCTGGCGCCACTTCGGAATCAGCTCTTCGTGCTCGTTACCCTCGCTATCTTTGATGATCAAGCGCTGCTTGCCCTTGGTGTCCTTGCCGAAGCTGACTACGCCCGAACGCTCGGCGAGAATCGCCGGTTCCTTCGGCTTGCGCGCCTCAAACAAGTCGGCCACGCGCGGCAGACCGCCGGTGATGTCACGGGTCTTGGAGGTTTCTTGCGGGATACGGGCAACCACGTCACCCACGCCCACTTCGGCGCCGTTCTGGATCGACACGATCGCGCCGGCCGGCAGGAAGTATTGCGCGGCGACGTCGGTACCCGGCAGCTTGAGCTCGCGACCCTTGTTGTCTTCCAGACGCACGATCGGACGCAGGTCCTTAGCTGCAGTACCGCGACGCTTCGGATCGGTCACCACCGCCGATTCCAGACCGGTGAGTTCGTCGGTCTGGCTCTGCACGGTAACGCCATCGATAAAGTCGATGAAGCGCACCACACCGGCCACTTCCGACACGATCGGATGGGTGTGCGGGTCCCAGTTTGCGACGACCTGGCCAGCCTTGACCGGCGCGCCATCCTTGACCGAGATGGTGGCGCCGTAAGGCACCTTATAGCGTTCACGCTCGCGACCGTTAGCGTCAATGACCGATACTTCGCCCGAACGCGACACGGCCACCAGGTTACCCTGGTTATGCTGCACAGTCTTGAGGTTGTTGAACTTCAGCGTGCCGGTGGTCTTCACCGAGACGTTGTCCACCGCAGCCGCACGCGACGCCGCACCACCGATGTGAAACGTACGCATGGTCAGCTGGGTACCAGGCTCACCGATCGACTGCGCAGCCACCACGCCCACGGCTTCACCCATGTTCACCAGGTGACCACGGGCGAGGTCGCGACCGTAACATAGTGCGCAAACGCCATGACTGGCCTGACAGGTGATCGACGAACGCACCAGCATCGACTGCACGCCGGCCTTATCGAGCTTCTCGACCAGAGCTTCGTCCAGCAGCGTGTTGCGCGTGACGATCGGCTCGTCGTCGCCGCCCGGCGCATAGACATCCTCAGCCACCACGCGGCCGAGCACGCGCTCGCGCAGCGGCTCGACCACGTCACCGCCTTCCACGATCGGCTGCATGATTAAGCCTTCCTCGGTACCGCAATCGGTCGAGGTGATGACCACATCCTGCGCCACGTCGACCAGACGACGGGTCAGGTAACCGGAGTTCGCCGTTTTCAACGCGGTATCGGCCAGACCCTTACGAGCACCGTGGGTCGAGTTGAAGTACTGCAGAACGTTCAAGCCTTCGCGGAAGTTCGCCTTGATCGGCGTCTCGATGATCGAACCGTCCGGACGCGCCATCAGACCACGCATACCAGCCAGCTGACGAATCTGCGCCACCGAACCACGTGCGCCGGAGTCGGCCATGATGTACAGCGAGTTCATGGACTTCTGGTTGACCGTCTTGCCTTCGGTATCGGTGACCTTGTCGGTACCGATACCGTCGATCATAGCCTTGGCGACCTGCTCATTGGTACGCGACCAGATGTCGACCACCTTGTTGTAGCGTTCGCCCGCCGTCACGAGACCGGACTGATACTGCTCCTGGATCTCGACCACTTCCTTTTCAGCTTCTTCCAGAATGCCCTTCTTCTCAGCCGGGATGATCATGTCATCGATGCCAATCGAGATACCGGCGCGCGTTGCAAAACGGAAGCCTGTGTACATCAGGTGGTCGGCAAAGACCACGGTGTCCTTCAGACCCAGACGACGGTAGCTGGCGTTGATCAGGCGCGAGATGGCCTTCTTCGACAACTCGGTGTTGGCAAGTTCGAACGGCAGACCTTCAGGCATAATTTCGGCAAGCAGCGCGCGACCCACCGTGGTATCCACTAGCGAGATCGTGCCGATGCGCTCACCGCTATCGTGCACGTGCACCTGCTTCATGCGAACCTTGATCTTGGCATGCAACTGGACGACACGATTGTCATACGCACGGCGCACTTCAGCGATGCTAGAGAACACCATGCCGGTGCCCTTCGCATTGACCAGTTCGCGCGTCATGTAGTACAGACCCAGCACCACGTCTTGGGTCGGCACGATGATCGGCTCACCATTGGCGGGCGATAGGATGTTGTTGGATGACATCATTAGTGCACGTGCTTCGAGCTGTGCTTCGATCGACAGCGGTACGTGCACGGCCATCTGGTCACCGTCGAAGTCCGCGTTGAACGCGGTACACACGAGCGGATGCAGTTGGATGGCCTTGCCTTCAATCAGCTTCGGCTCAAACGCCTGGATGCCAAGACGGTGCAAGGTCGGTGCGCGGTTGAGCAGCACGGGATGTTCGCGGATCACCTCTTCGAGAATGTCCCACACTTGACCTTCTTCGCGCTCGACCAGCTTTTTGGCGGCCTTGATCGTGGTGGCTTCACCACGGTTCTGCAGCTTGGCAAAGATAAAAGGCTTGAACAGTTCCAGCGCCATCTTCTTGGGCAGACCGCACTGGTGCAGGCGCAGGGTCGGACCAACCACGATGACCGAACGGCCGGAGTAGTCCACACGCTTGCCGAGCAGGTTCTGACGGAAACGACCCTGTTTGCCCTTGATCATATCGGCGAGCGATTTCAGCGCACGCTTGTTGGTGCCGGTGATGGCACGACCACGACGGCCGTTGTCCATCAGTGCATCGACTGACTCCTGCAACATGCGCTTCTCGTTGCGCACGATGATGTCGGGTGCATTGAGTTCGAGCAGACGCTTCAGACGGTTATTGCGGTTGATGACGCGGCGATACAGATCATTCAGATCGGAGGTCGCGAAGCGGCCACCATCCAGCGGCACCAACGGGCGCAGATCCGGCGGCAATACGGGCAACACGGTCAGCACCATCCACTCCGGACGGTTGCCGGATTCGAGGAAGGCTTCGATCAGCTTCACGCGCTTTGTCAGGCGCTTGAGTTTGGTTTCGGAGTTGGTGGAAGCGATCTCTTCCTTAAGGCGAATCACTTCACCTGGCAGATCGAGCGACTTCAGCAGCTCGTACACGGCCTCGGCACCCATGCGGGCGTCGAATTCGTCGCCGTGTTCTTCCACGGCTTCAAGGTACTGATCTTCGCTGAGCAGTTGGCCACGCTCAAGTGCGGTCAAACCCGGATCGATCACCACGAAGGCTTCGAAGTATAGGATGCGCTCGATGTCGCGAAGGGTCATGTCCAGCATCAAGCCGATGCGCGACGGCAGCGACTTGAGGAACCAGATGTGCGCGGTCGGCGACGCCAGTTCGATGTGGCCCATGCGCTCGCGACGTACCTTGGCCAAGGTGACTTCGGTGCCGCACTTTTCGCAGACTACGCCGCGATGCTTCATGCGCTTGTACTTACCGCACAGGCATTCATAGTCCTTGATCGGACCAAAGATGGCCGCACAGAACAGACCGTCACGCTCCGGCTTGAAGGTGCGGTAGTTGATCGTTTCAGGCTTCTTCACCTCGCCGTACGACCAGGAACGGATCAGCTCCGGCGACGCCAGCGCGATCTTGATCGAATCGAACTCGGGCGTGGTGCGCTGCTGATTGAATAGATTGAGCAAATCTTTCATGTGGGTCTCCGATTGGAGCAATCTCTATGGTCGGGTTCCGCGGAATTACCGGGGTTAGCTTTTCCGGGACCCGGGACCCGGGACTCGGGACTCGGAGAAGCAAAAGCACGCGGCTTCTAGCTCTTCACGAGTCTCGAATCCCGAGTCCCGAGTCCCGACCAAAATCACTTGATTTCTTCCAAATCGATATCGATGCCGAGCGAACGGATTTCCTTCACGAGCACGTTAAAGGATTCCGGCATACCCGCCGCCATCTCGTGGTTGCCGTCGACGATGTTCTTGTACATCTGGTTGCGGCCCTGCACGTCGTCGGACTTCACCGTGAGCATTTCCTGCAAGGTGTAAGCCGCACCATAGGCCTCGAGTGCCCAGACTTCCATTTCGCCGAAACGTTGACCGCCGAACTGCGCTTTACCACCCAGCGGCTGCTGCGTGACGAGTGAGTATGGACCCGTCGAACGGGCATGCATCTTGTCGTCGACCAAGTGGTTGAGTTTCAGGTAGTGCATATAGCCGACGGTGACCGAACGATCGAAGGCTTCGCCAGTACGTCCGTCAAACAACATGGTCTGACCAGATTCTGGTAGATCAGCCAGCTTCAGCATCGCCTTGATTTCGGTTTCTTCAGCGCCGTCGAACACCGGCGTTGCCATCGGCACACCTTCCTGAAGGTTGTTCGCCAGCGTGAGGATTTCCTCATCGGTGAGCGACTTCAGGTCGACATGCTGCACGGCACCGGCGACGTGATGGTTATAGATCTGATCGAGGAACTCACGGATTTTCGCCGCCTTCTCCTGCACTTCGAGCATCTGCTGAATCTTCTTGCCCAAGCCCTTTGCGGCCCAGCCAAGGTGCACTTCCAGAATCTGGCCGATGTTCATACGCGAAGGCACACCTACCGGATTCAGGCAGATGTCGATCGATGTACCGTCAGCCATGTACGGCATGTCTTCCACCGGCACCACGTTGGACACCACGCCCTTGTTACCGTGGCGACCGGCCATCTTGTCGCCCGGCTGGATGCGACGCTTCACAGCCAGGAACACCTTGACCATCTTGAGCACGCCCGGCGCGAGATCGTCACCCTGGGTAATTTTGCCCTGCTTCTCCTTGAAGCGCTTGTCGAATTCTTCCTTGTGACGCCTGACCTGATCGGCCGCACGCTCAAGGAACTCGGTGACTTCCTCGTCCTTGACGTTGATCTTGAACCACTCGTCCTTCTTCAAGCCGTCGAGGTAATCGTTGGTGATTTCCACGCCACGCTTCAGGCCAGCCGGGCCACTGTTGGCGACCTTTCCGACGAGCTGTGCACGCATCCGGTTATAGATCGCGCCTTCGAGAATGCGAAACTGATCATCGAAGTCCTTGCGGATTCGCTTGATTTCCATTTCCTCGATCTGGCGCGCGCGCTTGTCCTTTTCGATACCATCACGCGTGAACACCTGCACATCGATCACGGTACCGTCCATGCCCGGCGGCACGCGCAGCGAGCTGTCCTTCACGTCGGACGCCTTCTCACCGAAGATCGCACGCAGCAGCTTTTCTTCCGGCGTGAGCTGGCTTTCGCCCTTCGGCGTGACCTTGCCGACCATGATGTCGCCGGCCTTCACTTCCGCACCGATGTACACGATGCCGGATTCGTCCAGACGAGCCAGCGCCTGCTCGCCCACATTCGGAATGTCGGCCGTGATTTCTTCGGCACCGAGCTTCGTGTCACGCGCGATGCAGGACAGTTCCTCGATGTGGATCGAGGTGTAGCGGTCTTCCTGCACGACGCGCTCAGAGAGCAGGATCGAGTCTTCGAAGTTGTAGCCGTTCCATGGCATGAAGGCGATCAACATGTTCTGGCCGAGCGCCAGCTCACCCAGATCGGTCGACGACCCATCGGCCAGTGTGTCGCCTTTCGCCACCACGTCACCCACGTTCACCAACGGGCGCTGGTTGAGGTTGGTGTTCTGATTGGAGCGGGTGTACTTGGTCAGCGTGTAGATATCGACGCCGGCGTCATTGTCACCCACTTCCTCTTCGTTCACGCGCACCACGATACGGCCCGCATCGACCTGGTCGATCGCACCGCCGCGCTTGGCACTGGTGATAACGCCCGAGTCACGCGCCACGGCGCGCTCGATGCCGGTACCGACCAGCGGGGTCTGCGAACGCAGGGTCGGCACGGCCTGACGCTGCATGTTCGCGCCCATCAGCGCGCGGTTCGCATCGTCATGCTCAAGGAATGGCACCAGTGCCGCCGCGACCGACACAGTCTGCATCGGCGAGACGTCCATGTAGTTGATCTCGGCTGACGGACGCAACTCGGACTCGCCACGGAAACGGCAGGACACGAAGTCTTCGACGAAACCACCGTCCTTGCTGAGTGGAGAGTTCGCCTGCGCAATGACGTGGTCGCCTTCTTCGATCGCCGACAAGTAATCCACCTGGTTGGTGACCTTGCCGTCCACGACCTTGCGATACGGCGTCTCGAGGAAGCCATATTGATTGGTGCGCGCGTACACGGCGAGCGAGTTGATCAGGCCGATATTCGGACCTTCCGGTGTTTCGATAGTGCAGACGCGGCCATAATGGGTCGGATGCACGTCACGCACTTCGAAGCCGGCGCGCTCACGGGTCAAACCGCCCGGACCCAGTGCGGACACACGACGCTTGTGCGTCACTTCCGATAGCGGATTGTTCTGGTCCATGAACTGCGAGAGCTGTGAGGAACCAAAGAACTCCTTCACTGCCGCTGCGACCGGCTTGGCGTTGATCAGATCCTGCGGGGTCAGGCCATCGGCTTCAGCGAGCGACAGACGTTCACGCACAGCACGTTCCACGCGCACCAGACCGATGCGGAAGGTGTTCTCCGCCATTTCACCGACCGAACGCACGCGACGATTGCCGAGGTGATCGATGTCGTCGACGGTACCGTGGCCGTTCTTGATCTCGATCAGTACCTTCAACACGTCAAGGATGTCTGAGGTCTCGCCCTGCGAAGCAACGAGTACCTGCGACGCCTCTTCCTTGCGATCGCCGAAGTATTTGTAGTCATACAGTACACCCGGACCGAGGATGTCCTTGCGGCCTACGCGACGGTTGAATTTCATACGACCCACCGCCGACAGGTCGTAGCGGTCGAAGGTGAAGAACAGATTGAAAAACAGGTTCTGCGCGGCTTCCTTGGTCGGCGGCTCGCCTGGACGCATCATGCGATAGATTTCCACCAACGCTTCGAGCTGTGTCTTGGTGTTGTCGATGCGCAGGGTGTGCGAGATGTAGGCGCCGCGATCCAGATCATTCACGTACAGGGTCGGCAACGTTTCGATGCCAGCCTTGCGGAAGTTCTCGAGCTGTTCGGCCGAGATTTCGTCGTTCGCCGAAGCCAGCAGTTCGCCGGTCTTTGCATCGACGATGTCTGTAGCCAGGATGCGACCCACTGGATAATCATCCGGCACTTCCAGCGCAGTGATATTTTCGGCAGCAAGCTGGCGTACGTGACGAGCAGTAATACGCTTACCGGCCTCCACCAGCACCTTGTCGCCAATCATCAAATCGAAGCTCAGTGTTTCGCCGCGCAGGCGCTCGGCCACGAGTTCTAGCGTGGTGCCACCCTTCTTGCCCAGGTGGAACACGTTGTGTTCGAAGAAAATGGCCAGCATCTCTTCGTTGCTGTAGCCCAGCGCGCGCAACAGCACCGTCACCGGCAGCTTGCGGCGACGGTCGATACGGGTGAACAGCGCGTCCTTGGGGTCGAACTCGAAGTCGAGCCAGGAGCCGCGATAGGGAATCACACGTGCTGAAAACAGCAGCTTGCCTGAACTGTGGGTCTTACCGCGGTCATGATCGAAAAACACGCCCGGCGAACGGTGGAGCTGCGACACAATCACGCGCTCGGTACCATTGATGATGAAGGTGCCGGTGTCGGTCATAAGCGGAATTTCGCCCATGTAGACTTCCTGCTCCTTCACGTACTTCACGGCCTTCTTCGAGGCAGGGCTGTCTTTGTCGTAGATCACCAGACGCACGGTGACGCGCAGCGGCGCGCCAAATGTCATGCCGCGGTTCCGGCACTCGCGTTCGTCGAACGGCGGCTCACCGAGACGATAGTCAACATATTCAAGGGCGGCGTTCCCCGAATAGCTCACAATCGGGAACACTGATTTCAATGCCGCGTGCAGACCTTTGTCTTCGCGCTGCTTGGGAGCAACGAACTCCTGTAGAAATTCACGGTAGGAATCGGTCTGGATCGTCAGCAGGTTGGGTACGCCCAGTACGGGCGGACGCTTGCCGAAATCCTTGCGGATGCGCTTCTTCTCGGTAAACGAGTAGGTCATGGTCGGTGACGCCTCGGTTCGCTGTGGCGCCGGTGGTGCACACACCGGCTAAATGGGGAAAGCTTGGATCTGGGGGATCGTGAATAGCGGCTCTTGCTCAAAAAAACCCTATTCGCGATGCCCGACATCCAGAGCATCCGTGCTTGAGGTGTCTACAAAGGGTTCCTGCCCCTTTTAGGCTCGCCCGGTCAACGACCGGACTCCGATGAATCACTGAAGCGGCCAAAGCCCAGGGACTTACGCCCCCAGGCTTGGCTTGCGCTAGATCAAACTGACGGCGCGCAAGAGCGCCAATTACTTCAGTTCGACCGTGGCGCCGGCAGCTTCGAGGTCCTTCTTGAATTTCGCGGCGTCTTCCTTCGAAGCGGCTTCCTTCACGACGCCACCTGCTTCGGTGAGATCCTTCGCTTCCTTCAGGCCCAGGCCGGTGATGGCGCGGACAGCCTTGATGACGTCGACTTTCTTGTCGCCGGCGCTCTTCAGGATGACGTCGAACTCGGTCTGCTCTTCAGCAGCCGGGCCGGCAGCAGCCGGGCCGGCTGCCACGGCAACCGGGGCGGCGGCGGACACGCCAAACTTTTCTTCGATGGCCTTGACCAGCTCCATCACTTCCATGAGCGACTTGGCGGCAACAGCTTCAACGATCTGTTCGTTGGAAAGGGACATTTTGATTTACCTCTAGAAATGGATTCGGTTTAGATCGGCGTCGGACTTAGGCAGACACAGCTTCGGCCGGTGCAGCTTCGCCACCACCCTGTTTGTCGGCCACGGCCTTGACGGCGCGGGCAAACATCGCAGCGGGTTCGGCTAGCACGCAGGCCAGCATGGCTAGGGCCTGTTCGCGGGTCGGCAGCGAGGCCAGCACTTCAACGTGCGCGGCCGGCAGCAACTTGCCTTCCACCGATACAACTTTCGCCTTCAGCTTGTCGTTGCTTTTGGCGAATTCCTTGATCAAACGACCGGCGGCACCGGGTTCTTCCGTCGAAAATGCATACAGTAGCGGACCAGTCAGGGCGTCCTTGACGACCTCGAACTCGGTACCAGCCACGGCGCGCGCAGCGAGCGTGTTCTTGACAACCTTCAAGTACACACCTGACT
Source organism: Dyella sp. M7H15-1 (assembly GCF_004114615.1). Lineage (NCBI taxonomy): Bacteria > Pseudomonadati > Pseudomonadota > Gammaproteobacteria > Lysobacterales > Rhodanobacteraceae > Dyella > Dyella sp. M7H15-1. The sequence goes on along the minus strand of NZ_CP035300.1, from coordinate 3,324,795 downwards.
CGCGAGCCTTCTTGCGCATCACCGTCATCTGTTCGACCGTGGTGCCTGCATACTCGGCGGCGATCAAGGAGTGAGCCTTCGCGGCAACTTCGGCCAGTTCGGCGACTACTTCTTGCTTCTGAGAGAGATTCAGAGCCATGTTTCACTCCTCTTATGAATTCCGCTCACGGCTCCTGCCGTTTGCGGTCCTGAGCGATGACCTCCCTGACATCGGGGGCTCGGGAGCCCCGGGAGGTGGCCTTTCCAGAGCGATTCCAGAAGGGGCAGCACCATCTACGCAGGTGTCGAATTAAGCGACTCCGTTAGCGGCGGCGGCGATTCCTTTGCAGATCAAGCTCCCTGCCCGTCGTCGTCGCGCGTAAGTCGCGCCTGCGGTCTTTAACGGCGGCTCCAGCTTTCGCCGGGGCTACCCTCAAAAACGTGCCTGCGCGGAACGGTGTTCCGCGCAGAGCTCTAACTTGTTACTTGGCCGAGGCCGCCGACAGGGTCGAGGTATCGACCGGCACGCCCACACCCATAGTGCTGGACAGCGCAACTTTCTGCAGGTACTGACCCTTGGCCGTGGACGGCTTGGCTTTCAGCAGGTCGCCGATTAGCACGTTCAGGTTGTCTGCCAACTGATTGGCTTCGAAACTGGCCTTGCCGATGGTGGCGTGAATGATGCCCGCCTTGTCATTGCGGAACTTCACCTGACCAGCCTTGGCGTTCTTGACGGCCGTGACGACATCGGCGGTGACCGAACCGTCCTTCGGATTCGGCATCAGACCACGGGGACCGAGGAGCTGACCCAGCTTACCGACCACGCGCATCGCGTCCGGCGTAGCGATCACGCGACCGAAGTCGAGATCGCCGGCCTGCATGCGCTCGGCCAGGTCGTCCATGCCGACGGCATCGGCACCGGCAGCCTTAGCAGCTTCAGCCTTCTCACCGGCCGGGCAGAACACGGCGACTTTGACGGTCTTGCCAGTACCGTGCGGCAGCAGAGAGGAGCCGCGCACACCCTGGTCGGACTTCTTCGCATCGATGCCTAGACGTACCGCCACGTCCACCGACTCGACAAACTTGGCCTTGGCGTTGTCCTTGACGATCTTGAGGGCTTCTTCAAGACCGTACATCTTGCCCGGCTGCACTGCCGCCTGAGCGGCCTTCATACGCTTTGTAAGCTTTGCCATGTCTTAGCCCTCCACCACCAAACCCATGCTGCGCGCACTACCGGCGATGGTGCGCACCGCGGCATCCAGATCAGCAGCCGTGAGATCCGGCTCCTTCTGCTTCGCAACGTCTTCCAGTTGCTTGCGGGTGATCTTGCCCACCTTGTCGGTGTTCGGCTTGGATGAGCCCTTGGCAACGCCAGTGACCTTCTTGATCAATACAGTGGCCGGCGGGGTTTTGGTGATAAAGGTGAAACTACGATCCGAATAGGCGGTGATGATCACCGGGATCGGCATACCCGGCTCCATTTTCTGCGTAGCGGCATTGAACGCCTTGCAGAATTCCATAATATTCAGGCCGCGCTGACCGAGGGCCGGGCCCACGGGTGGCGACGGATTGGCTTGACCGGCCTTGACCTGCAGCTTGATATAACCGACAACTTTCTTTGCCATTGGAGTTTCCTCGCGAGTTCAAGCGCCTTACGGCTCCTCGCCATGCACAATCCCTGGTGGGAGGGGACCCCGCGATCCGGCGAAATCCAGAAATACGAACACACCGGATCGAAAGACCCCGGCGTGAACCAAGTAGTTTAGAGATGAAGCGGGCTTTAAGCAAGCCCTGTGCCGGAGGCATCACCCAGACGACAAAAAAGTGCTGCCGTAGTGGCAGGCTCCCGTGCCTGCCAAGGCCGGCCACATAGGCTCGCCTCTAAGTCAGGCTTTTTCAACCTGACCGAATTCCAGCTCGACCGGGGTCGAACGCCCGAAAATCAACACTGCGACGCGCAGACGACTCTTTTCGTAGTTGACTTCCTCGACCACGCCATTGAAGTCATTGAAGGGACCATCGGTCACGCGAACCATCTCACCCGGCTCGAACAATACTTTGGGCCTGGGTTTCTCTACGCCTTCACGGACACGACTGAGAATAGTATCAGCCTCACTGTCACGGATCGGCAGCGGGCGATCGGCAGTGCCGCCAATGAAACCCATAACTTTCGGGGTTTCTTTCACCAAGTGCCAACATTCGTCATCAATACGAGGGGCCTTGCCTTCGGTATCGGTCTCGATTTGCACCAGCACATAGCCAGGGAAGAATTTCCGCTCGCTACGGCGCTTCTGGCCGCTGCGCATTTCAACGACTTCTTCGGTGGGCACCAGCACTTCGCCGAACTTCTCTTCCATGCCCGCACGCATAATGCGCTCCGCCAGCGACTTCTTTACTTGATTTTCGAAGCCGGAATAGGCATGGACGACGTACCAACGTTTGCTCATCGCACGCTCCTCACGAACCCAGCTTGAGCAGCCAGTCGAGCACGACCGACTTCAAGATAAGGTCAATCAAACCCAGTAGCAGTGAAAGCACGATCACCACGGCAATAATGATACCTGTGGTCTTGATAGTCTCATCCCGTGTGGGCCAGACCACCTTGCGCAATTCAAATTGCGACTCACCCAGGAAATGACGAGCACGGCGCCCAGGCGCCGTGAACGCAGCAATGGCACCCGCAGCAACCACCGCCACTAGAATGGTGATCAGACGCAGCGGCGACGCAGCCCCCATGTTGCCGAGGTAGGTGTATCCAACAATGCCGGCCGCCAGCACCACAACGGCCAACACCAACTTGCCGATATCGGCGCCGCTTGTGCCTTTGGTCTGTTCAGCCTTGGTATTCATGCGCATCGTTCGGATATTTGCTGCGATCTGTCTTGCGACCGATTGCGGCACACCCGTAATCATTCCTCGAAAAGATGGCACGCCAGGAGGGACTCGAACCCCCAACCTGCGGTTTTGGAGACCGCTGCTCTGCCAATTGAGCTACTGGCGTACGTTTTGATAGCTAAAAGTGAAGTCGCTCGCTTTGCTTGCTGTAAAGCTGCGCTTTGCGCTGCAAGGGTTGGGTAGATGCCCCGCCCTTGCGCTCTACAGCCCGCATTACGGGCGACTTTTTATTTTACTGTTACTTGGTGATCTTGGCGACGACGCCGGCACCGACGGTACGGCCACCTTCGCGGATCGCGAAGCGCAGGCCTTCCGTCATCGCGATCGGCGCAATCAGCGACACCGAGATCTTCACGTTGTCGCCCGGCATCACCATCTCCGTGCCTTCCGACAGCTTGATCTCGCCGGTCACATCCGTGGTGCGGAAGTAGAACTGCGGGCGGTAGTTGCTGAAGAACGGCGTATGACGACCACCCTCATCCTTTGACAGCACATAGATCTCGCATTCGAAGTCCGTGTGCGGGGTGATCGAACCCGGCTTGGCCAGCACCTGGCCGCGCTCCACGTCATCACGCTTCAGGCCGCGTACCAGCAGGCCAACGTTGTCGCCCGCCTGCCCTTGGTCCAGCAGCTTGCGGAACATTTCAACACCGGTCACCGTGGTCTTCTGGGTCGGGCGGAGACCCACCACTTCGACTTCGTCGCCGACCTTGATGATGCCCGTTTCCACACGACCGGTCACCACCGTACCGCGGCCGGAAATCGAGAACACGTCTTCCACCGGCATCAGGAACGGCTTGTCCAGCACCCGCACCGGCTCCGGAATGTAACTGTCCAGCGCGTCCACCAGCTTGACGATGGCCGGCACGCCGATTTCCGACTGGTCGCCTTCCAGCGCCAGCTTGGCCGAACCCTTGATGATCGGGGTGTCGTCGCCTGGAAACTCGTACTTGGACAGAAGTTCACGCACTTCCATCTCCACCAGCTCAAGCAGCTCAGCGTCGTCCACCATGTCGGCCTTGTTCAGGAACACGAGGATGTACGGCACGCCCACCTGACGGCTCAGCAGGATGTGTTCGCGCGTCTGCGGCATTGGGCCGTCCGCAGCCGAACACACCAGGATCGCGCCGTCCATCTGAGCCGCACCCGTGATCATGTTCTTCACGTAGTCCGCGTGACCCGGGCAGTCCACGTGGGCGTAGTGGCGGGTCGGCGATTCGTATTCCACGTGCGCGGTCGAAATCGTGATACCGCGCGCCTTTTCTTCCGGCGCCTTGTCAATCGCGTCGTAGGCCTTGAACTCACCGCCAAACCGCTCTGCACCAACCTTCGTCAGCGCCGCCGTCAGCGTCGTCTTGCCGTGGTCCACGTGACCGATCGTGCCCACGTTCACGTGCGGCTTGGTGCGTTCGAATTTACCCTTTGCCATGAGCGTTAAATCCCGATGGAGTCAGTGTGAGTAGAAGGAAACTAGATATTCAGGCGATACCGCGACAACCGCATGCGGTGGTGCTCATGACTGGAATCGAACCAGCGACCTCTTCCTTACCAAGGAAGTGCTCTACCGACTGAGCTACATGAGCACAAAAGCACAGCGACGAGATCAATGGAGCGGGAGACGGGAATCGAACCCGCACCATCAGCTTGGAAGGCTGAGGTTCTACCATTGAACTACTCCCGCACTGCGCGGAACTCGTCTAAGACCGCAACAGCGTACTTCCGTTCGCGCTTGCAAACCTACTTTTCAGCCCGTCCGGCTACCCGAAACAATGACTGATGGACGTAGGTGCATGACTCCGGGCATCCTGCCCTCCGCCCTTTAGGCCGCGCCGCTTTCGCGTCGCGTTCAAAATCGCTTCCTGCGATTTTATCGAACCGTAATCTTGAAATCGGTGGTTCAAATCCACCTTCAAGACTCCGATTCGCGGCCCTGCCAATCTTAATACCTTGAAACAGTCTGGTGGAGGGAGGTGGATTCGAACCACCGAAGGCGTGAGCCAGCAGATTTACAGTCTGCCCCCGTTGGCCGCTTGGGTATCCCTCCAACAAAGAACGGCTATTGTGTGGATCGGGGCTGGATGTGTCAACACCTTAACGATGCTGAACGGCGGGTTTTTCGAGCCTTTTCCGATCAAACCGATACAACGGCTCAGTCATTTCCGGCGCCTCGCGTATCAACAAGTTGCTCCACGCTTTTGGAAAGTTCGAGCAAATGCAGCGCCTTCTCCTGCAAGCGACGTTCATTGTCATCACGCGGCGTCCATGGAGGCACCGGCGTAGGCTTGCCATCAGGCTTGTCTAGCGCCACGAACACCATCACGCAACTGGTCGCCAGCCGCTCCTCGCCGGTGCGCAGGTCCCGCGCCAGCACATCCACCGCCATCTGCATGCTGGAACGACCGGTATGGATTAGCTTGGCCCGCACCGCCACCAAATCACCAATCAAAATCGGCTTGACGAACTGGATGCCACTAACCGCCGCCGTCACGCAATACGCCCCGCTCCAGCCCACAGCGCAGGCATAGCCGGCCTGATCGATCCACTTCATCACCATGCCACCATGCACCTTGCCACCGAAATTGACGTCGGTGGGTTGGGCTAGGAAACGGAAGGTCACTTCGTGTTGCTGGCCTGGCATGCCGTCTCCGATAACCACAGTGTGATGGGCAAGGCCAGCATTATGCGCGTTTACGCCTTACCCTCGGTAACGTAAATACCAGTAGTGATTACACCCATTGGTGAAGGCCGCTCCGCCCCAACGGCACAAAATCCCAGTCGCCTATAGACCGGCACCGCGCAACGACTTAGCACTACTGCGTGCAAGCAGCGCTACCCCTACTTTGCGCGGCTGATCCGCCAGCACCCAGCGGCGCAAGACGCGGCGGACCAGCACGCCTATTGCCCGTGCATCATTCGTCCGCGCGAGCCGTATCCGTAGCAAGTTTTGCGACATCGCCCCTGCTCCACGCCCACCTGAAAGTTCGTCGGCAAATTCCCAGTGGCATTTCTCACGCCCACGCTGGCTATCCCAGCTATTATTTTCAGGCAAACAGGCTGGGGAAGGACGACATGCTGCCTCGCCAAGCCACGGCAAAGCCCCAGGCATCAGGGAGTCAGGATGAGTCCAAGCAATTTCAGCTTTCTTGCCGAGTATTCACCACTACTGGCCGAGCTCGGCGTTACCGCAGAAAAGCTCTACCCCTACGACCCATCCAGCTGCGTGCTGACATTGCGCCTGCTGGCCGAAGCACTAACCCAGGAAGTTGCCTCGCGGATCGGCGTGCAATGGATCGACCCCACTCAGGCCGAGCTGTTACGCGCCGTGGATCAACGCCTGGGCCTGGACCCACAGGTGCGCCAGATGCTGCATCTGCTTCGGCGGCGCGGTAATGAAGCGGCCCACCGGGTCGATCACAAGATCGGCTACCGCGAAGGCCTGGAGTCCTTGAAGGTCGCACGTGAAGTGGCCTTATGGTTCCACCACCGAAGGAGAACTCGCCTTGCGCGATCAGTCCCAATACCTCTCCACCTACCGGCGCGTGCTTGACTATTTCGACGCAGTAAAGATCGGCCTGACCGCCACCCCGGCGCGCCACACCACCGACATCTTCGGCAAACCGGTCTACACCTATTCCTACCGCGAAGCCGTCGCCGACGACTGGCTGATCGACCACGAACCACCCATCCGCTATGAAACCTTACTCAGCAAGCACGGCATCCACTTCGCCAAAGGCGAAGCCGTGGAAGCGGTCAATCTCGCCACCGGCGACATCGAAACCTCTGAGCTGGACGACGAACTCAACTTCGAGCTGGAAAGCTTCAACCGCCGCGTGATCAACGAGGATTTCAACCACGTGATCTGCGAGCAACTCGCCCAGGAGCTGGACCCCATGGGCGAAGAAAAAACCATGATCTTCTGCGCCACCGACACGCATGCTGACATGGTCAAGCGCCTACTGAACCAAGCATTCAAAAACCTCTACGGCGAGCCATACAACCAAGCCGCGGTCGAAAAAATCACCAGCGCCTCTGACAAGGTGGATCAACTGATCCGCCGCTACAAAAACGAGCGCCACCCCAGCATCGCCATCACCGTCGACCTGCTCACCACCGGCATCGACGTGCCGCCGATCTGCCATCTGGTGTTTCTGCGCCGGGTGAAATCGCGCATCTTGTACGAACAGATGATCGGACGCGCCACCCGCCGTTGCGACAACATCGGCAAAACCGTATTCAAGATATACGACCCGGTGGATCTGTACGCCTCGCTGCAATCTGTCAACACCATGCAGCCGCTGGTCAAAGACCCCAACATCACCATCGAGCAACTGCTGGATGAATTGAACAACCCCACTTCTTATGAAGTCGCCGGCAGCCGCCAAAGCCAGACCCACGCGCATGACGTGTTGGACCAACTCAACCAGAAATTGATGCGCGTGCTGCGCGATGCCGAGTACAAAGCGGAAAAACTCCCCAAACTGAAGGACCGCCTGAGCGAACTCGAACAGCAATGGGGCTTGCCACCCAGCCAATTGCATCACCACTTGCATCAACTGGGACAGAAACACGGCCCGCATGCCGCCACCGACCGCCTAACTCCTGCTCTATTGGCCAAAGCCTTCCGCGGCGAACTGGTGCCGCAAGATCCCAACGATGAACCCGCCAGCGAGCTGCTACGCCGGCTTGCGGAAAGTCAGCCTTCAGCAACTGCGAAAAGAGGACGTGGACGCAAAGCGGCGGATGCGTAAGCGCTTAGGTGGTGCAGCCTAAAATCGGCGCCAGCCGGCGAAATGACTGAAAGAGGTGTCTACATGAACAAGCACCAGCACGATCTGGACATCAGCAGCCTTGCGGAATCGCAGGACATGGAATGCAAGGCTGCGCAAGGTCGCGACGGTCAGGGCGAGTTGCCGGAGGATGTCTGGAAGACCTATAGCGCCATGGCCAATACCGACGGCGGCGTGATTTTGCTGGGCATAAAGGAAAAGCCGCCCGGTCAGTTCCTGGTGTTGGGTGTGCCTGATGTCGAACGCGTGCGCAAGGCCTTGTGGGACAACCTGCACAACCGCAAACAAATCAGCGTCAACCTGCTAACCGAAGACCACGTAACGCCGATTCCAGTAGACGGCAAGACCGTGCTGCGCATACGGGTGCCGCGTGCATCACGCCAGCAACGGCCGGTGCATCTTGGAACAAATCCATTTGGCGGCACTTATCTTCGACGCCACGAGGGCGATTACCAAGCCGATGATGAAAACGTGCGGCGCCTGCTTGCCGAGCGCGTGGAAGACTCTCGCGATGAGCGTGTGCTGAAAGGTTATGATTTTCGTGACCTGAATATGGACACGGTCGCCGCATATCGTAATCGCTTCGCGGCAGTAAAGCCTGGCCATGTGTGGACCGATTTGCCTACGGATGCGTTCCTGGAGCGCATAGGCGCCTGGGGCAGGGATCGCGATGAAGGTTACGACGGCCTGCGTCTGGCTGGCTTGCTGATGTTTGGCCGTGCCGAAGTCATTCGCGATGCGCTTCCCCATTACATGGTCGACTTTCAAGAACGGTCCGAACCGAAAGCCGAAAAACGCTGGATCGACAGGTTGATACCTGACGGGAGCTGGTCAGGCAATGTCTACGACTTCTTCCGCAAGGTCTATCAGAAACTGACTGCAGATCTGAAAGTACCGTTTCAACTGCAGGACGGGCAACGCATTGAAGACACGCCAGTGCACGAAGCCCTCCGTGAAGCCTTGGTCAATACTTTGATCCATGCAGACTATTCTGGGCGCGTTTCGGTATTGGTGGTAAAGCGTCCGGACATGTTTGGCTTTCGCAACCCAGGACGGATGCGTATTCCACTGGAAATGGCCATCCGAGGAGGCAATAGCGACTGCCGCAATCGGCGCCTGCAAACCATGTTCCAGTTGGTGGGCTATGGCGACCATGCAGGCTCTGGGCTACCCAAAATCTACACGAACTGGGCCGGTCAGCATTGGCGTAAGCCACTGCTTTATGAATTGACCGAACCTGAGCAGACCTTGATGGAATTGCGGATGAGTAGCCTGGTACCCGAGGCTGCCGTCGAAGACTTGTCACACTATTGGGGCAACCGGTTCACGGCACTTCGCGAAACCGCACGGCTCGCGCTGATTACGGCACAAGTGGAGGGACAAGTCAGCCATGACCGACTCAAGGAGATTACGACCGATCACCCCGCAGACTTGACCAAGCTTCTGAGCCAATTGGTTCGCGATGGCTTTTTAACGCCTGACGGCGCCGGGCGGGGCATGGTCTACTTCCTGCCTTGGCAGCGTCAGGCGGTGGCCATTGCCTTTGAGTCTACGGAAGTCGAACCCCCGGAACCTATCGAACCACCGGAGCTCGGTACTGAACCACCGGAGCTCGGTACCGAATCACCGAAGCTAGCGACCTACCTCGACTGGGACGCCATTCCTGTACCTTTACAGATGGAGTTGCAAATCCTGGCCGAGCCGGTCGCCGTGCACAGACGCGTTGATGCTCAGGTGCTCCGTACAGTTACGCTGTCGCTCTGCAAAGAGCGCTTCCTAGGCTTGCGCGTGCTGGCGCACGTACTGCAGCGCGATCCGGACGATCTCCGCAAGCGGACACTGACGCCCATGATTCAAGAGGGCGTCTTGCGGCCCGCCTTCACCTCCGCTCGCGATCCCAGGCAAGCCTATACAAGCGACTTCAATGTACGCAACGAAACGTCGTAAACACCTGAAAGTCGATGGGCGCACAGGCAGGCGCACATGTTGCCTAGCCGCTCACACTGCCTCACCGCTGCTCTTTCACAACAGCCGAGCTGTGACGTCCTATTTCTGCCACAGACCAGCTTCGACCAAACGGCGGACGAATGCCCCGCGTTTGGTATGGCGTGTCATGAAACGACGCATGGCCTGATCGAAGGTCGCCTTGTCCGATTTGAATTGATAGGCATCGGCGAGATCCGCGATCATTCGTTTGGCATCGTCATAGCCTGATGCGACACCGCGTTCGGCGTGCTGATCAGCCATTTTCCAGTGCTTGGCGAAGTCCTGCGCAAGCGAGGAAAGATAGGTTTCGCGTTGCTTGTGGTGCTTTGCTTCCTGCCGCGCCAGCTCCTTGGCTTCCTCGGCAACTCGGACGGATTCTGCGGCCTTGGCGTGCTCGAATAGTTCTGCCACCGTTCTGAGTTCGGCAGTAGAGGATTCGATCGAGCCGCTTTCCTTCAGCCAGGTGGCGAACTCCGATTGCACTTTGCGTTGCGCTTGTTGAGCCGTGCCATTCAGCATGAGCGAGATCATGCTGAATATCTCGCTCCTGGAAAGACCTGCAATCCAGCATTCGGCGCTGTCGTCAGCTTCCCAGGCGGGCGGACTGCCACTCACTGCGGCAGCCAGCAGATCAGGATCGATCTCCAGAAATTCCACCAACGCTTGTTGGGCCGCCGTCAGTTGCGCCATGCCGGGCGGGACTTCCGGCTCCAGATCATCCTCACCGACTTCACCGGCCGTGACGCCGGCGAGCCAGCCGAGATAGAGCGGCCGCAGGTCACCGCACAGCAGTTCGTCGCGCAGCGGCATCAGGCGCCCCATCCAGCCTTCACCACCCTCCATAGCGAAACGGTCGTAATCCTGGCCTTCGTTCAAGGACCAATTGATGATCCAATGTGTTTTTGAGGCATCCATCGTCAACGCAGCATCCGCGACATAAGGCGCAATCTCGGTCCGTGTGAACGTTTCCAGCGGAAAGCGCAGCGCCAGTTGGCAACTGCACCAGTTGGCGGTGTAAACGAAGGCGTCGAAGTAGCGGCGCATCCAATCTGCCGGATCGCCTTTCAAATCGCCCCAGTTGTATTCATTGACGAAGCTGCTTGGGGTGATTTTTGCCCGTGAGGAGCGCTCGCGCAGGTGGATCATTTCCGCCTTGCTGAGCGGGCGATCGATGGCGACGAATTCGTAATATTGGTATTCACTCATGGGTTTGATTTGCAATCTTGGGTGGGGACGTCATCTTGGATGACCTTTCTCTCATCAGTTGAGATTGAACAACTCAGGCATGCCCCATTTGGACAGCTATTCGGCGAACACCCTGAACGAACGCCTGCAGGCTGCGCGAGCGATTGATGGCAGGATCGAGATGCTGCGCCATGGCGCGTGCACCACTGATTTTCTGGAACGAAGGCACTAGGCGCTTCACTTCCACCGAAGGCTTGCGCCGCTCGTCTGGCTGGTCGTAGCGCTTGCGCTGGCTTGGCTTGTCCACATGCTGCGCATCAAAGGCGACAGCTAACGCGCGCAAATCTCCCAGATACCAGCTTTCCAGCTCCTGACAAACAAGTCGTACCAGCGTCTGCGGGCGGTCGCTTTGCTTGCATAGGTCGCGCAATCGTGCTTTCAGTGCAACGCAATCCGCGTTGTCGTTATCGCGCACAATCACGAAGCGATCACCGGGAATGCGCCAAGCCTTCAATTTGCGCGGAATGCTGCGATCCAGATCGCTTTTGCCCTCATGCGCAAGGCACTGGAAGTGCCGTCCCTCTTCCCAACCTGAAAAAAGACGCGGTAGCCAGTCGTTCAGCAGCGCCTTCATGGATGGCTCTTCGAGCAGAAAGATGATCCGCCCCTGCATCAGCACACGTCCTTGTTCAATCCTTCAAACAGGCCCTGTTTCCACAAGTAACCCGGGAGGTCGCCGGCGTTGAACAGCGCGCTCAGGTTTTCTGAATCACTGACCCGGTTGATCGTGGTGAAGCCCTGACTTTTGCGTAGGCAGTAGATTTCATCCAGCGTTAATGCGTTGAGGAAATCGGGCGAGTGCGTGGAAATGAACACTTGGCCACCACTGCTCTGCATAATCGCGAAATTCCTCGGCCAACTCAGGTAACAGTTCCGGATAGAGCTGATTCTCCGGCTCCTCAACCGCCAGCAGAGGGAAAGGCTTGGGATCGTTGAGTAGCACCAGATAAGCAAACATCTTGATGGTGCCGTCCGAGACATAGCGGGCAATGAAGGGGTCCCTGAAGCTCCCATCCTGAAAACGCAGCACGAGACGGCCATCTTCGGTCTGCCTGGGCTCAACAATCGACACGCCAGGTACACGTCGCTTCATGGCGTCAAGCACCCGATCGAAGCGGTCACGATGGTGCTCGTAGAGAAAATTGGCAACCAGTGGCAGGTTGTCCCCTCGTGTCGATAGATGCTCGGCAAAGCCTTCCTCCTGGCTGGGCCGAGCCTCGGAGACGTGGAAATCAGAGATATGCCAGCTCTCGATCATCAAGCGGAAGGCACTGGCGGCCTTGAAGCGCTCGAATTGCCCCAGGCCCTTGATAGCAAGGATGTCGGGCGCATCCAGCTCCTGTTCTTCGCGCCGAAGATCCTGGTCCGGCTTGGAGAAATCTTCCTCGTTGGTGATGGCGTAGCCCTTGCCACAGGAGAAATCGAGGAAGTGAAAAGGTGCGCCATGAGCACCACGTTTGTAACGCAGAACCTCGCGCTCCACCACCGGCTTCCGGTCGTTACCAACCCCCATTTTGAGCATGTAAGTCACGAGCCGCTCGTGCCCTGCAATTTCCAAACGAAATTGCAGGATCAGCTCGATGGGCTCCTGCGCAAACCCTCTGCTGGCCACCTCGCGGTAACCACCGCGCTTGGTAAGCGCCTTGCTTACATTCATCGACAAGGCATCCTTGAGGAAGGAGAACACATCGAACAGGGTGGATTTGCCAGTGCCGTTGGCCCCGACCAGGACGCACAAACGGGGAATGTTCTCCAGCCTCGTGTCCCTGAAGAGCCGGTAGTTTTTGATGGCAATGGACTCGATCTGCATGGTCTGTCCTGCTGCACCCTGTCAGTGAAGGTCGAATTCCATGGTGATGCGGAACTATGCCGGCGACAAGAGGCGGCCTTTCGGCATCGCCCCTTTTGCTTAGCCCAGACCTAAGAAGAGCAAGCCCCCGCGTGAAACCTCTCAAACATTGAACAGAAAGTGCAGCACGTCGCCATCCTTCACAACGTAATCCTTGCCTTCCTTGCGCAACTTGCCCGCCGCGGCGGCGCCGGATTCACCCTTGTACTGGATGAAATCGTCATAGCTCACGGTTTCGGCGCGGATAAAACCACGCTCGAAATCGGTGTGGATCACGCCGGCGGCTTGCGGTGCGGTGAAGCCGCGCTTGATGGTCCAGGCGCGCACTTCTTTCACGCCGGCGGTGAAATAGGTTTGCAGGTTGAGTAGTTTGTAGCCAGCGCGGATGACGCGGTTGAGGCCGGGTTCTTCCAGACCGAAATCCTTGAGCAATTCGTCGCGGTCAGCGTCGTCAAGCTGTGACAACTCTTCTTCGATGGCGGCGCAGACTGGCACCACTTCGGCACCTTCGGCCGCTGCCCGCGCATGCACGGCGTCGAGATGCGGATTGTTTTCGAAGCCGTCTTCGCGCACGTTGGCGATGTACATCAAAGGCTTCAAGGTGAGCAGGAACAGGTCGCGCACCAGTGCCTTTTCTTCCTCATCCAGGCCGAGGCTACGTGCGATCTTGCCTTCGTTGAGGCCGGCGGCAAGTTTTTGCAGCACGGGCTTTTTGGCCAGTGCCTCCTTGTCGTTGGCCTTGGCGGCGCGCTCGGCGCGGTTGAGTGCTTTTTCGACGGAATCGAGGTCGGCCAGGGCCAGCTCGGTGTCGATGGTTTCGATATCGGCGATGGGATCGACCTTGCCGGCCACATGCACGATGTCGCTGTGTTCGAAGCAGCGCACCACGTGCGCGATGGCATCCACTTCGCGGATGTGCGCCAGGAACTTGTTGCCCAGGCCTTCACCCTTCGAGGCGCCAGCGACGAGTCCGGCGATATCGACGAATTCCACCGCGGTGGGAATCACTTTCTGCGGATTGACGATATCCGACAGCGCTTGCAGGCGCGGATCGGGCACCGGCACCACGCCCACGTTCGGCTCGATGGTGCAGAACGGGAAGTTGGCGGCGGCGATGCCTGCCTTGGTGAGCGCGTTGAACAGGGTGGACTTGCCGACGTTAGGCAGTCCGACGATGCCGCACTTAATGCCCATGGCGTGCCCCTGCTTTTGCTGCGGGACTCGGGACTCTGGACTTGGGACTCGGAAGAGCGGCGCGCTGATTCATGTGTGGGGTAAATCCAAATGATTTGAAAGATTACGAGATAGTGAAGATGCAACAGCTATTACCGGGTCCCGGGTCCCGGGTCCCGGGTCTCGCTTGTATGAAGCTGCTGCATCGCCTTGTCGAACTGCCCATCAACCGCCAGCGTCAGCACACCCAGCGCGCGGCTGACGCCATCGACGATGGCGTCCTCATCTTTGGCAGAGGGGCGGCCCAGTACCCACGGCGTCACCTGATCGCGGTGACCCGGATGACCGATACCAACGCGCAGGCGATGGAATTTGCCATGTCCGAGATGAGCCATGATGTCCCGCAGACCGTTCTGGCCTCCATGGCCGCCATCGAATTTCAGGCGCACGATGCCGGCGGCAAGATCCAAATCATCATGTGCGACCAAGCATTCTTCGGGCTCGATTTTGTAGTAGCGCAGCGCCGAGGCGACGGCGATGCCGCTTTTATTCATGAAGGTGGCGGGCTTCAGCAGCCACATCGGCTGGCCGCCGATGCGTATTTTGCAGGTTTCACCGTGCAACTTACCGTCGAAGCCGAAGCGCTCACCCTGCCCTGACGCCAGGGCGTCAACAAACCAGAACCCGGCGTTGTGCCGGGTTCGGAGGTATTCGGTACCGGGATTGCCCAGTCCGACGATGAGTCGTAGACCTGCCATGTGTAGGGTCGCTCACCTTGCCACAAGATTGGCCCCTCACCTCACCCCCCCCGGGGAGAGGGAGAAAAGCGTGCTTTTCCTTAAGGGAGAGGAGGCAAGAAGCGGCTTATTTCTTGGCAACGTCGCCGGCCGGCTTGGCTTCGCCTTCGCCTTCGGCTGTCGGGGCTTCGTCGACTTCTTCCTGCACGAACGCAGCGGTAACCACGGCCACGTCGTGATCGGCGCCCAGGTGCAGGGACAGGATATCGACATTGGCCGGCAGCTTGAGTTGCGCCAAGTGAACGATGTCGCCGGGCTTGAGATCGGCCAAGTCGAGTTCAATAAACTCCGGCAGGTCCTTCGGCAAACAGGACACTTCCACTTCGTTGAGGTTGTGCGAGATGACCACGCCAGCGGTCTTGCCAGCCGGGGACTTGTCTTCGTTCAGGAAGTGGATCGGCACATTCACGCGAACGGCTTCGTTCTCGTTGATGCGCAGAAAGTCCATGTGCAGCATCTGCTGCTTGAACGGATGCTTCTGCCAGTCACGCACCAGCACCTTCTGTACCTTACCGTCGACGTTCAAGTCGAGCACCGAGGAGAAGAACCACTCGTTGCGAGCGGCGAGCAGAATGGTGTTGTGCTCGACCTGGATGCTTTCTGCGGGCTGGCCCGCACCGTAAACAACGGCCGGTACAAAAGCCGCGCGACGCAGGCGGCGGCTCGCACCTTTCCCCTCGTCCTTGCGGCTCTGAGCCAGAATCTCATGAGTCTTAGCCATGTCAGTATTGCCTTAGGTTTTGAGAAGCCGCCTCGCGGCGACTGGACTGACTCCCCCGCGACCAGAGGAGCCGAATTGCCCGTCCTAAGCGGACGGAAAAGCTTGCAAGTATACAGAAAATCAAACACTCTTGCTCCCTCTCCCGGGAGGGGAGGAGGAAAAGCAGAGACTTAGTCGATGTAGAGCGAACTGACCGACTCACCAAAGGCAATACGGCGGATCGTCTCGGCCAGTAGCTCGGCCACCGAAAGCTGACGGATCTTGGCGCAGCCCTTAGCGTCCTCACGCAGCGGCAGCGTATTGGTCACTACGAGCTGGTCGAGCTGGGAACCTTCGATATTGCGGATCGCCGCGCCAGACAGCACCGGGTGCACGCAATAGGCAACCACCTTGCGGGCGCCACGCTCCTTCAAGGCGGCCGCAGCGGCACACAAGGTGCCGGCGGTATCGACGATATCGTCCACCATCACGCAAGTCTTGCCTTCGACATCGCCGATGATGTTCATCACGGTGGCCACGTTGGCCTTGGGACGGCGCTTGTCGATGATGGCCAGGTCGGCGTCGTCCAGGCGCTTGGCGATGGCGCGGGCGCGGACCACGCCGCCTACGTCCGGACTGACCACGATCAGGTCGTCCATGCTGTAGCTGCGCCAGATGTCGGCCAACAGGATCGGCGAGGCGTAGACGTTGTCCACCGGCACATCGAAGAAGCCCTGGATCTGGTCAGCGTGCAGATCCACTGTCAGCACGCGGTCCACACCGGCCGTGCCGATCAGGCGGGCGACCAGCTTGGCGGTGATCGGCACGCGAGCCGAGCGTGGACGGCGATCCTGGCGGGCGTAGCCGAAATAGGGAATGACCGCGGTAACACTGGCGGCGGAAGCACGCTTGAGCGCATCGACCAGGGTCAGCAGCTCGAACAGATTCTCGGCGCTCGGTGCCCCCGTAGGCTGCAGCACGAACACTTCCTGCCGACGAACATTCTCTTCGATCTCGATCTGCACTTCACCGTCGCTGAACTTGCCGACGAGCGCCTTGCCCAGCGGCACCCCCAGTCGATGAGCGACATCTTCAGCCAAGGCACGGTGAGCGTTGCCGGCAAACAGCATCGGGCTGGACGTATCCACGGTTGTTTCCTCAGAAATCAGGCCATTGAGTTAGCTGATCGTTGAAAAAGCGCTTTTCTGCGCTTTTTCAACTCACCTGGTTTGACGCATGTCCGAACCAAGCTCCGCTTTATCACGCACTGTCGTGCGTGATTCGCGGCAATCCATCCATGGATTGCGCAAACAGGGGTCAAAAACCCTGTTTTATATGGCTGGGGCGGTAGGATTCGAACCTACGCATGCGGGAATCAAAATCCCGTGCCTTAACCAGCTTGGCGACGCCCCAGTGTTACTCAGTTTTGTAGTCTGCTCCCCAGCGGCCGGCTAACCCACCGCAACGTGACGTGCGAGCACCCGATGCAATGGTGCAACCCGACGCCCTCGGCCACCGAGGCCGCGAACGTTGCCGGACAGCACCCGGTGACTGCTTCAGCCCGTTCGGACGTTGCCGTTTCGAGAAAAACACAACCACCGCTACCGGAAAGCCGCGCGTGGTAGTGGCTTCCGAGCCAATCCAATGCCGCAGCAACCCGAGGGTAACGCGTGCGAGCAACTGGCTCGAACACGTTCTCCAACGTTTCGCCGGAAGCAAAGGATGAAATTGTGGCGGGGGGCGCAATGCGTGTCAATTCAGTTGCTTGAAATAATTCATCGATTCGTACGTTTTCGCGCGAATCCAGCACCACATACCAGCGGCGCGGCAGCTTGATGGGCTTGCTGCGCTCGCCCGCGCCAGTCACCCATGCGGAACGGCCACGCACGAAGATCGACACATCCGAATCCAGATGCCGGGCAAGATCAGTCAGAGCATTGATCTCCAGATCGCAACACCAGATGTGATTCAGCGCTGCCTTAAAGTGCGCGACATGAAGACGCGCAGCGTGTCGGGAAAGCCGTTTTCGCGATCCCGCGCGCGCGCATAAGCAAACGCAGGATCGTTCTTGTCCACGACGACAAAGCCGTGTTTGGCATAAAAAGGCGCATTCCAGGGCACATCCGCCAGCGTGCCAAGATCGACTCTGCGATAGCCCGCCGATCTGGCCCAATCACAGGCGTGCTCCAGCAATGCAGCCCCCATGCCTCGCCGACTGTATTCGGGCAGCACATCGATTTCGGCAATTCCGGCGACTTCGCTGCCTTGCTCGGTATCGAGCCATACAAAACCCACGGGCTCGTCTCTATCGTCTGGCAAAGCGACCCAAACGAGACCTTGCTGAATCGCTTCTTCTAGCTGCTCCGGCGGAATCGAAACGACCGAGTAAAAAGGCCACGCCCGGTGTTCGCGAAACAGCTCGATAGCGGTGCGCTCGATGGTGCAAATCGCCTGGACATGCGCTGTGTTGGCACGCTCGATACGGAATGACATGGGCAACGCAGCCTATTGGATTGTCCAGGTGCTGATCATCAACTTGACGGAGTAAGGTGGTTTCTCAGCAAACACTTTGGTTGGCAACGGCGGCTGGCGCGCGTTGTCCCAGACGGGATAGCTGATCGCCCAGCCATCCTGCTGCAGCAATGACGGCAATTTGTCGTTACCAAAGCTCAGCTCGGCATTCGTTCCTGGCATGCGCACCCCCAACACCCATGCCCGCAACTCATCCAGCGGCACATCCCAACCCAACGCATGGCGCATCAGCGCCTCCGCATTAGGACCCTGCAACGGACCACCATCCAGGCCTTCCAGCAAGGCGTTATCCGGACCACCGGTAAGACGGAAGCTCTTGCCGATGATCGGCGTGCGGAAGGTAAATTCGTAGTGATCCCCATCCTGTGTCCAGGTCAGCGAGCCAGGGCCGCCGTCCTTGCCATTGGTGATGGAAATCCGCCCTTGCAGTGTCCAGTGATTGGCATTGGCCAGTTGCTGCTCACGCGCAACTTGCTGCGCCAGCGAAGCGGCATCGCCTTTGTTGCGCACGAGTTGCTGGGGGGCGCAAGCAGCCAACAGCAGCGGAGCTAGCGCTGCGAGAAAACGAAAAGATGATTTCATGGGCGAAGACGCTTCAAGGTTTCTTGCAGGCTGTTGTTATGTGGATCCATGCGGCGCACTTCATCGAACACTTGCTGTGCCTGCTCATGCTGCCCCTGCTTCCACAGCACTTCACCCAGATGCACACCAACGTCCGCATCCTTGCCGGATTGCCAGGCGCCGCGCAACACCTGCGCCGCTTCGTCGAGATGACCCAGCCGGTATTGCATCCAACCCCAGGAATCGGCAATCGAAGGATCGTTGGGTTTCGCGGCACGTGCAGTGGCGATCAGCTTTTCCGCTTCTGGCAGATCACGTCCCGCGTCAGCCAGCGTAAAACCAAGTGCATTAGTGGCATCGATATCGTCCGGCTTGATTTGCAGCAAGCGGCGAAAGTCAGCTACCGCCTGATCGATCTTGCCGATTTCGGCATAGGCCAAGCCACGTCCGTACAAGAGATCCGGGTCATCCGGTGCGACCTGCAAGGCGTGGCTGTAAGCGTCAGCGGCTTCCGCGTAACGCTTGTCGCGCATATACAAATCCGCATCCACTTCATAAGCACGACGAAGCTGCGCCGGTTGATCCAGGTAATCGGTCTGCATCTCGGCCAATTGTTGATGCGCTTCGGCACTGCGCCCCAGGTCCTGCAGCAGGATCGCGGTACGCAAATCGGCATCGAATGCATGATCGTCGTCGTCCGGCACCTGGTCGTACCACTTCAGCGCCTCTTCCTTGCGATCAAGCACTTCGGCCAACTGCCCAAGCAGGTACGCACTGGCCGTACGCACATCTTCCGGCGCCTGCGACAGTTGCTTGTAGACCTGCTCGAGTGACTTGTTGTTCTTGGCACTGGCGGCAAGTGCCGCGCGCATGGCATAGGTCTGCGCATTCTGCGGCCCCTTCTCCAACAGCTTTGTGGCCTGGGCGTACTGCCCGCTTTGTCCAAGCAGGGATGCATAAGTCAGGCGCAAGCCAATGTTGCTGGGATCTTTCACCTGAGCCTGCTTCAGCAGGCTCAGGCTGCCCGTGCGATCGCCATGGTTGAGCTTGAGCTGGGCGGCCCAGGTATAGGTCTCGGCGGTGCCAAAGCGCTTCAACGCGCCATCGGCAATCTGCTGGGCATAGGTATGGCGGCCAAGTTGTTCGCCAAGTTCGCTCATCGCCAGCCAGGCCTTGGGGTCCGACGGCAGTTTGTCGGGGGTGGCCAGCGATTGCAGGAGGCTGGAGGCCAAGGCGGCATCACGGCTACCGACCAGCACGCGTCCGAACATGTGCCAAGCGTCCTTGTCACCACTGGCCAGCAACAGCGAGAGCTGACGCTCGGCCTCTTCCGTCTGCCCCTGCTCCACCGCCAGCTCGGCGCGTGCCTGAGCCAATTGTGCCGGTTTCGCCCCCAAGACTTGCCAGCGACCGATGGCGTTCCGCGCGGCATCCGGGTCATGGATCGCGATGGCCAGAGCGGCTGCCTTGCCGGCCACTTCCGGATCACTGGAAATCATCATGGCCTTGCCATAAGCCTGCGAGGCCGTCTTGAGATCCGCCCCCGACAACGCCAATTCACCGGCCATGAGCTGGGTCAGCAGATCGTGATCCGGGTCTGGCTTGGCCACTGTCATCCGCGCGAGCGGCTGCGGCGATGCCTTCGCGTTGACACCGGCCCGATCGGGTATTGCGGCGCATCCGGCCACGCCAAGCGCGACTAACCCTACCGCCACATACTGCCGCACTTGCTTGAACTTGACCGCTCCGCTCAGCACACTATTCCTCCACGTCTTCTGTCGGTTCCGGTCATATCCGGCCATGCCTAGTCTACGCTGGCCAACGCCCATCGCCCTCCATCTCATTACGCCATGAAGCTGATCGCCCTCGGGCTCAACCATCTCACAGCGCCGGTCAGCCTGCGCGAGCAGGTGGCGTTCGACGAAGATGCGACCACCGCGGCGCTGCGCGAACTGGCGCACGAGCCCGGCGTCGATGAAGCAATGATCCTCTCCACCTGCAATCGCACCGAGCTTTACGTAAGCGTCACGACCGGCGCGGAAAACGTTCCGCAGGAATGGCTCAATCGTCACCATCGTCTGACTCCTGGCAAGCTTGACGAGTTCCTTTACCGGCATGATGACGAAGCGGCTGTGAGGCATATGTTTCGGGTTGCCACCGGGCTGGATTCGATGGTGATCGGCGAGCCGCAGATTCTCGGCCAGGTGAAGGACGCCTACCAGCAGGCTCGTGAAGCAAACGCACTCAAAACGCCCATGGACCGCCTGCTGCAACATACCTTTGCCGTGGCCAAGCGGGTACGTACCGACACCCGCATCGGCGCGCATACGGTATCGGTTGCTTTTACTGCCGTACGCCTGGCCGAACGGGTGTTCACCGACCTGCGTCAGGCTTGTGTACTGCTGATCGGAGCCGGCGACACCATCGAGCTGGTGGTACGCCACCTGGCGGAAAAACAGGTGCGCTGCCTGATCGTCGCCAACCGCACGCTGGAGAATGCACAGGAGCTGGCAAGCCGTCACGGCGGTTACGCCATTGCCCTGCACGATCTTCCGCGGCATCTGGCCGAAGCGGACATCGTGATCGCCTCCACTACCGCACGCCAGCCGGTACTGACCCGCGCGATGGTGGAAAAGGCCATCGCCACCCGTCGCCGCAAGCCGATGTTCATGGTCGACATTGCCGTACCGCGCGATATCGAACCGGCCGTGGGCGAACTCGACGACGTCTATCTCTACGGCATCGACGACCTGCGGCAGGTGATCGACGACAACCGCCGCTCACGCGAGCACGCGGCACGCGAAGCCAACGCGATCATCGACCTGCAAGTCGAACGCCACATGGCCTGGCGTCGCGTGCTCACGGTGAAAAACCCGGCACTGGACCTTCGCCAGCACGCCGAAACCTATCGCGACCAGGTGCTGGAGAAGGCACGCACCATGCTAGCCCGCGGCAAATCCGCGGACGAAGCACTGTCGTTCCTGGCCAATACACTGACCAACAAGCTGCTGCACCATCCCAGCGCACGTCTGCGCGAAGCGACACTCAGCGGTGATCACGACCTGCTGCATGCGGCAGGACGGCTCTACGGGCTGGACGAAGACAAGAAAATAAAGACGAGTGACGAGTAGCGAGGGCGGCTGGTTGCCGCGTCCGCACGTTTTTCATCCATCCGTTTTTCATCCATCCGTCGCTAGCCCCTTGTCTCCTGCCCATCCATGACACCTTCCATCCGCCGCAAACTCGAAGTCATTGCCGAACGCCACGAAGAAATCGGCCTGCTGCTCAGCCAGGAAGAAGTCCTGGCCGACAACACCCGCTTTCGCGAACTTTCGCGCGAATACGCACAATTGGAACCGGTAGCCGACGCCATGCGCGAGCAGACCGGCATCGAACGCGAGCTGGCCGACGCCCGCGCCATGCTCGATGATCCGGAATTGCGCGAGATGGTCGAAGATGACATTGCTCGCTTGGAAGCACGCGCTATCGAGCTGGAAAGCGAGTTGCAGCTACTGCTGATCCCTAAGGATCCGCACGACGAAGCCAACCTGTTCCTAGAAGTGCGCGCTGGCTCTGGTGGCGACGAAGCAGCGATCTTCGCCGGCGACCTGTTCCGCATGTACACCCGCTACGCCGAGCGCCAGCGCTGGCAGGTCGAAGTGCTGAGCGAGAACCCAGGTGAGCACGGCGGCTACAAGGAAATCGTCGCCCGCATCGAAGGCAAGGGCGCGTTCTCCTGCCTGAAGTTCGAATCGGGGGTGCATTGCGTGAAACGCGTGCCGTTGACTGAATCACAAGGCCGCGTGCACACCTCGACCACCACCGTGGCCGTATTGCCCGAACTGGACGAGATCGGGGAAATCGAGCTTGCCCCGGCCGATCTGAAAATCGACACCTTCCGTGCGTCGGGTGCTGGCGGCCAGCACGTCAACAAGACCGATTCGGCCATCCGCATCACTCACCTGCCCAGCGGCATCGTGGTGGAATGCCAGGACGAACGTAGCCAGCACAAGAATCGCGCTCGTGCCATGAGCCTGCTCAAGGCACGCCTGCTCGACGAGGCACAGTCCAAGCAACGCGCCGAACAGGCCCAGTCACGCCGCTTGCAGGTCGGCACCGGCGATCGCAGCCAACGGATCCGCACGTATCGCTACAAGGACAATCTGGTGACCGACCATCGGATCGGCCTGGACCTGCACCGCCTGTCGGAAATCATGCAGGGCGACCTGGATGAGATGATCAGAACCCTTACCCGCGAACATCAGGCCGACGAACTGAAATCGCTGGCTGGTGGCTAAAAGCATCCGATGACACACATCTTTTTTCGATCTCAGGCCGGGTGAGTACGGCGTGAACCCCTCTCCCTTCTGGAGAGGGGTTGGGGTGAGGGTGCGGCCAGGGCGCGAAAACAAAGATTTGTGCGAGAACGACATGCGCAAGAACTGAAGCGCTCGCTTCGCCCGGACCCTCACCAGTCCTGATGTAGCCTAACCGTCGCGTCACCCTTCAGCTGCCCTTGTGGCCCGGTTACACACCGGGTTTACGCTCGCTCTTAGGCTTTGCCGGGGCGACGACCGTCCGCACCTGGACCATCGCTTGAGGGCGGTTTGAATGAAGTGTGAGAGTCGAGCTTGAGCTGTTCTTCCAGCTCACGCACACGCGCCCGCAGCACTCGGTACTCACGCACCAGTTCCCCGATCAGCTCATGGCAGCCCTCTACCGTATTCGGCAGTTTGCTCGCGAGAGCGGAGGTGCTTGGTGGCTTCGGGGGCATCGGCGGGAGTAGATCTAAGTCGGGGTGGGGTTGAATAGTTACAGGCTGAGCGACTTGTTCGACAGAACCGAAATGGTTTAAGTCGACGTTGCCGGCTTCATCATGCAAGCTTTCGGGAGAGTGGCTAACCGTGTGGATTATCGTCGTGCCATCGCCCGGGGCATCCACCCGAACCGTATCGCCGTCCGCCGTCATTATATGGCCCGTTAGTGTTAAGTGCGTATCGCCGGTGACGACCACGAGGGCGCCATTGGGCAATTGCACGAAAGCACCTTTCTTCGCATCAAGCGCTACATCGTTGTTGAGTATCGCGGTGGCTCCCCTACCCACCGTGACGTGTGAATGCCGATACACCGTGACGGTGGGCCCGCCATGCGCATTAACCGTCGCACCTCGATACGCGTGTACGACGGCCCTACCAGAGGCGTTCACCGTTGAGCCTGACTCTGCCCACACGGTTGCATAGTCTTGCGCCGTGATCACGGCGCCCTGCTTGGCAGTCACCATGGCGCGGTCCTTGACAAGGGCTGAACCATTAACGTCCCTACGAGTGTGGCCTTGTACCGTTTCCTGGTATACGGCGTGTTCCTGCGAGTTCGATGAATCGCTTGGTAAGGAAAACTTAGAAGGATTTATGCGTTCCATGTGTTCATTCCACGGTTGGTTTATGGATTCATAGGGTGGAGCGTGCCATGCTCTGTTTTTTTGCCGTATTAAGCGACATGACTACGGCAGATTGCCTCGACATGACCCTTCAGCGAGGCCACCGACATACCGTTTGCATCTTTTGCTTCACGCAGCGTGACAAGAGCGTGACGAGGAACGGGGCTCGGGCTTCCTCGAGTAATGGCTTCAGTAGTTCCCCGTAGGCGCCGATCGCCGCGGCATGCCCCTTTTGCAACGCCATAAAAAGCCCTGGTGTCTGGGGGCTTTTCCACATTTTTTCCGCGTTTTTGTGCATAAAAGCTCATTTGAGCCAACACACCCCTGATTCCGTGATCGCCTAACGCGCAATGCGCTAAGTCAGGGGCCATGCGCACTGCGCGATCAACCCACCGCAAACCCGTTCGCTATCGGTTCCCGGTATTCACTGCGCACCACATCGTCTACTCGTGCAGCCGGCGGGCCTTGCCATAACCATTGCTCCAGTTCATGCACCGCTTCAGACCGGCCACAGGCCACCACCTCCACCCGGCCATCAACCAGATTGCGGACATGGCCATTCAATCCCAGCCTGAGCGCTTCGTTGCGTGCACTCGCGCGAAAGAACACCCCTTGTACCCGGCCGCTGACGATGAACCGTACGCCGCTCATGTCATTTTCCGATGGCCGTACTCAGCGAAGCAGGTGTAATCGGCCCCATGAAGTGCTTGGCCACCTTGCCATCCGGGCCAATCAGCCAGGTCGTGGGCAGGCCCAGCGGTTGATCGAAGTCCTGCAGCGGCTTGTCCATCGTGACCTGCGCCACGGGAAAACTTACCGGATGCTTTTTCAGGAAGGCACGAATGTCCGCCGGATCCGTATCGTCATACGCAATGCCGATCGCCTTGACATTCTTATGCGTCGCCACGAAATGGGAAATATCCGGCAGTTCCTTCACGCATGGTGCACACCAGGTCGCCCAGAAATTCACAATCACCCAATGGCCACGTTGCGAGGCGATGTTATACGGCTTGCCGTCCAGCGTCGTGACTTTCAGCGACGGCTGCACGGGCATCGCGGCAAAGGCGGGGGCCGCCAACACGCATGCGGCTAGCAGCAACGAGGATGCCAACAACTTCATGTTTCCGATTCCTGGGTTTGTGAAAGGAGGCGCCTGGACATGGCAGGCTCATTGACAGGATAAACCTTGTCCAGATGTGTGCCCATGGTCGCATGCAGCGTATTGGCCACCTTGGCTAGCAGCGACAGCAACTCGGATGGCAATTCGATGCCCGCGGAAGCCGCCTGTTCGACCGGATTCAAGGGCATGCGGTAACGGTTGTGCCGATAGACATGCAGCAGATCCGTGGAATCCAGGCTGCGTGTCAGCAGCCAGTAGCCCGTTTCGTTGCGCTGGATCAACCCGGCACGCGACAGATCCTCGAAATAAGTGACAATGGCCGTGCTGCGCAGACAGGGTTCGGCAGCCCGTATGACCGTGGGATCAACACTGCGTCCGGCACGCTGCGCATCAATAAAGTGACGCAACACCACCAGCAGGCCAAGAAACTCGGCACCTTCCGGCAGGGCATCACACGGCTTTTGGTATTCGAACGCCGACACGGATGCCGCCATCGATGCACACAAAATCACAATCACCCACGATAGATAGATCCACAGCAATAACAGCGGAATGATCGCCAACGCGCCATAGATTTCCTGGTAGTTCTGTGCATGCCGCACGTAGTGGGTAAACCCCCAGCGCGCGATCTCGAACAACAGCGCGCCAAGCACGGCGCCCATCGCCGTATGCTTCTTGTTGACGCGGCGGTTGGGCACGGTGGTGTACAACAGCCACAACGTTAGGAACGTCACCACAAAAGGCATCGCCTTGAGCAACTGTTGAGCGATGCCCAGCGATTCCGTCGCACTACGCAGCATCGGCACCGCCGCCACATAAGACGTCAGCGCAATGCCGCCCACGACCAGCACCGGCCCCAACGTCAGCGCGGCCCAATACAACAGCAGGCGCGGCCCCCATGGGCGATGGATGTGCACGTTCCAGATGCGATTGAGACGATCCTCGATGCTGATCATCATCGACACGGCACTGAACAGCATCACCAAGATGCTTATGCCGGTGAGTTTGCGTGCGTTGGAAGCAAAGTCGATCAGCGCGTTCTGCACCGTCTCGCCCGCTGCGGGTACAAAATTGCTGAAAACGAAATTGATCAGCGTGTCGCGGGCGTCCTCGAACATCGGGAATGCCGCGAACATGGTCAGCACCACCACGGTGAGCGGCACCAGCGAGACCAGCGTGGTGTAGGAAAGGGCGCCAGCCGTCTCGAAGCACTTGTCATCGAGGAAGCGCTGCCAAAGAAAATGGCCGAAGGTCAGCATACGGTCACGGTCAAAGCGCAGGTTCATGGTGCCAACATCCCTGGTAACGCGCTTACACTATCCCATAGACACTGAATGACCAAAGCGCGCATGAACGACATCCTGGTTCTCTACTACAGCCGTAGCGGCCATACCGCCCAACTGGCCCGCTTGATCGCCCGCGGCGTGGAGGAAATCCCCGGCATGCGCGCACGCTTGCGGCAGGTTCCCCCGGTAGCTCCCGTGACAGAAGTCGCACAGCCTCCCGAGCCCGAAGATGGCGCACCTTACGTCACCAAGCAGGATCTGCACGAGTGCGTTGGCCTGGCTCTGGGCAGCCCGACCCGCTTCGGCAATATGGCCGCCCCTCTGAAGTACTTTCTGGATAGCACTGGTGCCGAATGGGCCAGCGGCGCCCTGGTCGGCAAGCCGGCCTCCGTGTTCACCGCCACCAGCACCATGCACGGCGGTCAAGAGTCCACCCTGCTGAGCATGGCGTTGCCGCTGTTTCATCACGGCATGCTGTTGCTGGGCATTCCCTATACCGAGCCGGCACTGACCAGCACACTCAGCGGCGGCACCCCTTACGGCGCCAGTCATGTCGCTGGCGCCAAAGGTGAGAATGCCATCAGCGAACATGAGCGCGAATTGGCTCGCGCGCTGGGCCGCCGCTTGGCGGACACCGCGCGTAAACTGGCAACAAACACATGAGCGCACCGCTATCCGCCACGTCCCGCGTCGGCATTGCCGCATGGATAGGGCTAATCGTTTTGCAATGCGCGTGGTATGCGTGGTTGTTTCCACCACAGCACATATCGGTGTGGCTGGTGCTGGCGATAACAGTGGTTCCGTTATGGCTGCCTTTCTTTGCCATTTGCAACGTGCGTCGCGCACTGCTGTGGACGGGCATCCTGAGTCTGTTCTATTTCTGCCACGGCATTGCGGAAAGCTGGAGTTCGGCGCAGGAGCGTGTGCCCGCACTGATCGAAGTGCTGCTTACGCTGGTGTTGATTGGAGCACTCGGCACCGGCGTGAAACGCAAATCAGCGCCACGCTTGAGTTAAGGCAATGCTGAATCAGTAATACGCAGTGGGTCTACAACACTCTCAAGGTTATTTCTGAGACACCCCATTAGAGACTCGCCGACGCCGGCGGATGCATGGCCTTGTTGTACCGCTGCAGCAATTCATCCACGCGCCGCACGTAGACCTGGGTTTCCGCATACGGGGGCACCCCGTTGTAGTACAGCACGGCCGCTGGACCTGCGTTATAGGCCGCCGCGGCCAGCCGCACATCGCCGTTGAAGTTTTTCATCAGCAAGCCGAGGTAGCGCGTGCCGCCGCGGATGTTCTGCGCGGGATCGAAAGCGTCTAGCACACCCATATCATTGGCCGTACCGGGCATCAACTGCATCAGGCCCTGTGCGCCTTTCAGCGACATCGCACGCGGATTGAACGCGCTTTCGGCATGGATGATGGCGCGAATCAGCGCTTCATCCACACCCGATTCCAGGCTCGCGTTGTGGATCACGTCCGCATAGTCGGTCAGATCCAAATGCACCGTGCCCCAGTTGATCGGCGAATGCAGGTTGCACGCCATGCAGGTGGCCATGTAGCTGAAGAGCCGCGTGACGTTACGGGCCAACTTGCCGGCCGGCATGATGTTGGTGTACTCCACGCTGCCGTCTTTGTGCACGACGCGATAGACCGCACCGCGCAGCACGCGATTGTCTGGAGAATCCTGGGCACTGCTGGCCACGTCCGGTGTCGAGGACAAGGCGTTGTCGCGCGACTCGTTATACGTCCACTGTCCCGGCTTACCCGACAAAGGCGAAGCAGCCTGCACTACCCGCGCAGACGTTTCCATCCCACCTTCGATCCGATCCAGCGACACCACGATCGGCGCCATCGGCTGCGCCGTGGTATCTGCCCAGCCCATGACCCACGCGAGCGAGGCTACTTCCTTCTTCGCACCACCTCGCCGCGCGCCCGCAGACGACAGCGCGCTGGCGTACGAACCCAGTGACTTGCAATCGTGATAGCCGACGGTGCTACTGGTAAAAACCGCCTCCCCTTGCGAACCGACACAGCGGTACATGGTGCCCGCATGTGTAGGCAAGACACTCAGCAACAGCAAGAAAAAGGCACAGCCGAATACGACCTGGAACAGGGTCGACAAAAGCGCGGAGAGGCGGTTTGTCCGGGGGCCGGCGCCTCCCCCTTGGCGTACGGCAGCGAACATGGCGGCAGTGTGCCCCGATGGCACACCCGTGCCAAGCCTAAATAGCTGATTTCGTGAGCCGGAACATATCTCCCCCGCCAAAGGAGACCGGGAGAAAAGCCGATCCGCAAGTGCTTGATCCACCGGCGCTGTCAGTGGCACCCTGCCCACTCGACTAGTAAGATGTGCGGTTCGGCGCAACCTGCGCCCAACCTTCGATTCCACGGTATTGAACGCCATGAGCGGCAAGCTTTTCATCAAGACCCACGGCTGCCAGATGAACGCGTACGACTCGGCCAAGATGGCCGACGTGCTGAAGGCGTCGCATGGCCTGGAATTGACCCAGGACGAGTCAGAAGCAGATGTGATTCTGATCAATACCTGCTCGATCCGCGAAAAGGCGCAGGAAAAGGTTTTCAGCCAATTGGGCCGCTGGAAGGAATACAAGCAAGGTGGCAAGCCGGTACTGATCGGCGTGGGCGGCTGCGTGGCCTCGCAGGAAGGCGAGGCGATCATCAAGCGCGCCCCGTACGTGGACCTAGTGTTCGGCCCGCAAACTCTGCATCGCCTGCCCGAGCTGATCGAGGCCAAGCGCACCACCGGCAAGCCGCAGGTGGACATCAGCTTTCCCGAAATCGAAAAGTTCGACCGCCTGCCCGAACCGCGCGCCGAAGGTCCGACCGCCTTCGTGTCGATCATGGAAGGCTGTTCCAAGTACTGCTCCTACTGCGTGGTGCCTTACACTCGCGGCGAGGAAATCAGCCGCCGGCTCGACGATGTGATCGTGGAAGTAGCGCAGCTCGCCGACCAGGGTGTGCGCGAAGTAATCCTGTTGGGCCAAAACGTCAACGCCTATCGCGGCCCCACGCACGATGGCGGCACGGCGGACCTGGCCGTGCTGATCCACGCCATCGCGCAGATCGAAGGCATCGGCCGCATCCGCTTCACCACCTCGCATCCGCTAGAATTCTCCGACTCGTTGATCGAGGCGTATGCCAACGTGCCGCAACTCGCCAACTTCCTGCACCTGCCGGTGCAGGCAGGTTCGGATCGCATCCTCACTGCGATGAAACGCGACTACACAGCGCTGGAGTTCAAGCAGAAGATCCGCAAGCTGCGCGCGGTGCGTCCGGATATCTGCATCTCCTCCGACTTTATCGTCGGCTTCCCCGGCGAGACGGAAGAAGATTTCTCCAAGACCATGAAACTGATCGACGACATCGGTTTCGATCAGAGCTTCTCCTTCATTTTCTCCTCGCGCCCGGGCACGCCGGCAGCGAACCTGGCAGACGATACGCCGGCCGAGGTGAAGAGCGAACGCCTCGCGCGCCTGCAAGCCGTGCTCAACGCCAACGCAAAGAAAATCAACGAAGCGATGGTGGGCACGGTGCAGCGTGTGCTGGTGGAAAAACCAAGCAAAAAGAATCCGAACGAGCTGACCGGCCGCACCGAAAACATGCGCTATGTGAACTTCCCTGGCCCAACAAGACTGATAGGCCAGTTCGTGGACGTAGTGATCACCGAAGCGATGACCAACTCGCTGCGTGGACGGATTGGCAGTTGGGACAGCCAAGCGGCCCGAGTCGGCATGAGCGCAACCCCTGCGAACCCGGGTTTACGCATCCGCGTGATGCCGTACCAGGCGGAGCACTTCGAGGCGGCGACGGGCTTGATTGTCGCGATCCAACGCGACGAATTCGGTTTCGACATCGATCTGGCAAAACAACCGGATCTGTCGGAAATCCCGACGTTCTATCAATCAGGCACGGGGAACTTCTGGGCGGCGCTGGATGGTGATGTCGTGGTCGGCACGATTGCGCTGAAGGATATCGGCGGGCGGATGGTGGCCTTGCGCAAGATGTTCGTAGCTGCGAAATACCGTGGCGCGGAATGGGGGGTTGCGGCGAAGCTGCTGGATACCGCGATGGGTTGGGCAAGACGGCATGCCGTGCTTAGCGTCCTGCTCGGCACGACGGAAAAATTTCGTGCCGCGCATCGGTTCTATGAAAAGCATGGCTTTACGTTAGTTGAGAAAGAATCGTTGCCGGACAACTTTTTTTTCATGTCAATTGATACGCGCTTCTATCGTCTTAATCTCGAATAAATACATGCCGATACGAACCTCACATGTACCCGTCGTCCCGGCAAGGGCCTGGACTCAGCGTCTTTATGAATAACGGTCTGAACCAACGCGACTTCGCCCTAGACCCCGAAGACAACGCCCGGCTCACCAACCTTTGCGGCCCGTTCGACGAACACCTGCGCTTGGTGGAACTGCGCCTGGGTGTGGAAATCGACCATCGCGGCAATCTGTTCCAGGTGATTGGCGAAGAAGGCGCCACGCGCGCCGGCGAGAAAGTATTGAAGGCGCTCTACGCAACCACCGAAAACGAATCGCTCAACGGCGCGAAGATCCATTTGCAACTCGCCGAATCGGGCATTGACGCCATCACCGAAGAAGCAGCCGAAGGCGCACAGGAAGTCGTCATCAAAGTAAAACGCGGCACGATCAAGGGCCGCGGCCCGAATCAGGCGCGCTACCTGCATGCCATCACCACGCACGACATCAACTTTGGCGTGGGCCCGGCAGGTACCGGCAAGACCTATCTCGCCGTCGCCAGTGCGGTGGAGGCACTGGAAGCCAACCGCGTGCAGCGTTTGCTGCTGGTACGTCCAGCGGTGGAAGCCGGCGAAAAGCTCGGCTTTCTGCCCGGCGACCTGTCGCAGAAAGTCGATCCTTATCTACGTCCACTCTATGACGCGCTCTATGAAATGCTCGGCTTCGAAAAAGTCGCCAAGCTGATCGAGCGCAACGTGATCGAGATTGCGCCGCTGGCCTATATGCGCGGTCGCACGCTTAATGATTCCTACGTGATTCTGGACGAAGCGCAGAACACCACGGTCGAGCAGATGAAGATGTTCCTTACCCGCATTGGTTTCGGCTCGGTGGCTGTGATTACCGGTGATGTCAGTCAGATCGACCTACCCCATCACGTGCGCTCGGGCCTGCGCCACGCGGTCGAAGTGCTGCGTGGCGTGGATGGCATCAGCTTCACCTTCTTCACCTCGCGCGATGTCGTGCGCCATCCGCTGGTGGCGAAGATCGTGCGTGCGTATGAAACGTTTGAAGAGAGTGACGGGACGCGGGATGCGGGACCCGGGACCCGGGAAAAACAGAACCCCAACCGCTGACAAACCAACCAGCGCCTATGCCCACCCAACACCGTTTTGCCGCTTTGCCGAGTCCCGGGTCCCGGGTCCCGAATCCCGCCATCGTCCACCTCAACTACGGCGTGGCTCGCAAAGGCTTGCCTTCCGCACTAAGCTTCCGCCGTTGGGTAGACGCCGCGCTCGCGGGTGCGAAGCGACGCCCCCCCGCTGAGTTGGCCATTCGCATCGTCGGCACGCGCGAAGGTCGCCGCCTCAACCGTAACTATCGCGACAAGGATTACGCCACCAACGTGCTGTCGTTTCCTGTCGAGCTACCACCCGGCGTGAGCTTGCCGCTGATCGGTGATCTTGCGATGTGCGCCCCCGTCGTTGCTCGCGAAGCGGTCGAGCAAAACAAACTCCCGAACCATCACTGGGCCCACCTGACCGTGCATGGCGTATTGCATCTGCTGGGCTACGATCACATCGAAGATGCCGAAGCGGAAGCGATGGAAGCACTGGAAACACGCATCCTCGCCAAACTTGGGATTGACAATCCCTATGCCGTTGAACGCGACACCTAAGCAGGCAAAGTTCGCAGGCGATTTCGTCCGCTCGATGTGGGACAACACACAACATCGCTTCCTAGTCGGCACCCTGGATGCCCAGCATTCGTTCTATGCCACCTAGCAGAAACGGGAGAGCCTGGAGCTGAACCAAACGGTCAACCACGTCAATCTGTACAAGGCCTTAGGTGGTGGCTGGCGGGAACCCGGGCACCCAGCGCTCACACCCATATGGCAGACAGGAGGGCCGCAGCAATCTCCCTAGTAATAGGTTGAGCCGGACCGTCCAAGGCCCGGCTCCGCGGCTTCCTGAAGCCTTGTTCCTGAATCGTCACGACTTTTCCGCTAGACTCTGTCTCCCGCCCATATCCGGGCAGTTTTTCCAAGAGTAATGAACGAGGACCCTGGCAGTACCAGCGGCCCGGTCCACCGAAAATGGTGGGATCGACTGGGCCATTTGTTTTCCGGCGAACCCCGCAACCGCGAAGAGCTGATCGACGAGTTGCGCACCGCCCAGGCCAACGGCCTACTTGGCGCCGACACCCTTCCCATGCTGGAAGGCGCGCTGCGGGTCACCGAGCTCAACGTCGATGACGTGATGGTGCCACGCGTACAGATCGTGATGCTCGACGTCGATGCCCCCCTCCCCGACATCCTTGCCGCCGTGGTCGAATCCGGGCACTCGCGCTTCCCGGTGCATGGTGAAGACAAGGACGACATCCTCGGCATCCTGCTCGCCAAGGACCTGCTGAAGTACTTCGGTAACGGCCACGACTTCGACATCCGCGCGATCTTGCGTCCAGCGGTGCTGATTCCCGAATCCATGCGCCTGAACGTACTACTGGCCGAGTTCCGCCGCAGCCGCAACCACATGGCACTGGTCGTGGACGAATACGGCGGCGTCGCCGGCCTGATCACCATCGAAGACGTGCTGGAAGAAATCGTCGGCGAAATCGACGACGAGCACGACGACGAGGAAGAGCCCGACCTGATGCACGCCCAGGCCGAGGGCGAATGGATCGTGGATGCACTCACCCCGATCGCGGACTTCAACGAAGAAATCGGCGCATCCTTCTCCGACGAAGAATTCGATACCATCGGCGGCATGGTCACCTCCGAATTCGGCCACCTGCCGGAAGTTGCCGAGCAGATCGCTATCGGCGACTTCGAGTTCTATGTCACGCAAGCAGATGATCGCCGCGTGCAGCAATTCCGCGTCGTGCACCACTAAGTGCTTTCCCCTCTCCCGGAGGGAGAGAGACTCTCGCCCTACCCATCTCCCGATAAGCTACCCACTTTCTCCCCATCGGTTCCGCCCATGAAGCTCGCCAGCCGCCTGCTGCTGACCCTTGCCTTGCTCCTGTGTAGCGCGTACGCATGGGCCAGCGTCAGCGAAGCCTCCGGCAGCAACCTCGAAGTCTCACTCATCACCTACGGCCCCGGCGACATTTACTGGGAACGCTTCGGCCACGACGCCATCGAACTACGCGACACCGCCAGCGGCGAAGAAATCGACTTCAACTACGGCGTCTTCAACTTCGACGAGAAGAACTTCTTTATCAACTTCGCACGCGGCCAGATGCACTACCTGATCAATGCCGAAGTCACCCGCGACGAAGAAGATTTCTACAAACAAGCCGGCCGTTCCATCACCAAGCAACGCCTTGCACTCACACCCGCACAAGCCGTCGCACTACGCGATTTCCTGTTCTGGAACCTGCGTCCCAAAAACGCCGTTTACAACTACGACTACTACGTCGACAATTGCACCACCCGTGTTCGCGACGCGCTGGATCGTGCGCTCGGCGGCGCCGTCCAATCCCGCCTGACCACCCTGCCCAGCGGAATGACCTACCGCCAGCAAACCGTACGCCTGATGAGCGCCCAGCCGTGGCTGATGCTGATTCTCGATCTCGGTCTAGGACCGTACGCCGATCATCCGCTCAATGCCTGGCAGGAAAGCTTCCTGCCAGAAGAACTACAAAAGAACCTTCGCCATATCACCATCCCCGATAACCACGGCGTTACCCAGCCACTGGTACAGAGCGAAGAACTGCTATCCCCCAACCGCCTCAGCGCACCGCCCACCACACCACCGGATTTACGCATTCCACTAGGCATCGCCGGCTTGCTGCTGGCTGCACTGATCGTGCTGACATGGCATCACGCACCGCTTATCTACGCACTACTGAGTGAATTGTTCTTACTGCTTGCAGGCGCTGCCGGCCTGCTGATGCTGATCCTGTGGACCCTCACCACACACCACTCCGCCTGGGCCAACGCCAACCTGCTGCTATTCAACCCATTCGCCTTTGCATGGCTACGCCCGCTTTGGCGCGCACGCCGCGGCGTGGGGCTATCACGATTCGCCAACGGTGCACTGCTGCTTCAATTGATCGCGCTGTTAGCAGCCATGCTTCTACACCTGCTGCCCGATGTCGTGCAGCAAAACCAGCCGTGGATTCTCTTCGCACTACCCTGCTGGCTGGCGCTGGCGTGGGCGCTTAGGCAAACCAAACAAGTCTGAACGGTTTTATGGGGCCACGGACGAGGCGTTCGGGGCTGTCCACCTCTTCAGCCAAGCATTCACCGCCTCGTGCCACTGCACACTGTTCTGCGGCTTCAGTACCCAGTGATTTTCGTCCGGAAAGGTGAGAAATTCGCTGGGGATGCCTTGGCGTTGCAGCGCGGTGAACGCACCCAAGCCCTGGGTGATCGGGATGCGAAAGTCATCGCCGGAGTGGATCACCAGCATGGGCACACGCCAATCCTTGACGTCATTGAGCGGGTTGAATTTCTCGTAATTCTCGGGCACGTCAAACTGGCGTCCGCCATTTTCATGTTCTTCGAACCACAACTCATCGGTTGCGTAGTACATCATGCGGGTATCAAACACACCGTCGTGATCCACTAGACACTTCCATGGCTTGTTCCACACGCCTGCAATCCAATATGTCATGTAACCACCATAGCTGGCACCGAGCGCGCATGCACGATCACCATCCAAGAAGTGGTATTTGTCCAACGCAGCTTGCCAGCCAAGCTTGAGATCATCCAATGGCTTACCACCCCAGTCACCTGAAATGGAATCGGTGAAAGCTTGACCGTAGCCGGTCGAGCCATGGAAGTTGATGGTAACCACCGCAAAGCCCTGTCCTGCGTACGTCTGCGGATTCCAGCGATAGCTCCAGTCGTTGTTCATCGCCCCCTGCGGACCACCATGAATGATGAAAGCGACCGGGTATTTATGGCCTGCTTTATAGTTGACAGGCTTCACCACATAACCCTGCACCGCTTCGTTGTTCCAACCCTGGAAGGTGAAGAATTGCACATCACCCATCTTGGCGTTCATCAAGCGTGCCGAATTAAAGCGTGTTATCTGCTTGAGATCCTTTCCATTGGTAGAGACCGTATAGAGATCAGAAGGGTGCTTGAGATCGTCTCGTGCCAGCAAAATGCGCTTGTCGGAGATGGAGTACGCGCTCACGGAACCGTTATCCACCAGCTTGTCGATCCTGCCGGTGGCAACGTCCACGGTGAACAAAGGATGCTGACCTTCATCGTCTGTTGTCACGAATAACGTCTTGCCATCCGCGCTGATCTGCATACTGCCAGCAGAGTGATCCCATGATGGATCCACTTCTCGCGTGACGCCGGTGGTCAAATCCATCGCCATGATACCAAAACGATCCGCTTCGAAAGCCGGCGTCTTCATAGCAAGGTAATATAACGTCTTGCCATCCGGTGAAGGCACTGGATAAGCATCCCAAGCCTTGTTCGCCTCGGTCAGATTCTGCGGGGCGGAAGAGCCATCCGCCGGCACCTTGAACACATCGAAGTTAGTGGACCATGGCTCGCTATCGCCGGCAATACGTGCATTGAAGTACACCGTATGGCTATCGGACGAGAACGCAAATTCGCTTTCGTCACCAAACGGCTTGCTGGGAACATCTCCTTCGATGCCGCGACTTAGCAGAGTCGGCTCAACCGGCAGAGTGCCATCGACACCAAAGCGGGCGATGTAAAGCTGATTGCGACGACCATCCAACCAAGTGTCCCAATGCCGCACGAACAGTTTGTTGTAGAGCATGCCGGAGGATTTGTCCCTGGCGTGACCCTCCAGGCGTTCCTTGGTGCAGGCCAGGTCGTTGCAGTCGGTGAAAACAGCGTAGGAAAGCAGCACGCTTTTCCCATCGGGGGAAAGCTTGAAATTTTCGATATCCAGAGGACCATGAGTTACCTGTACTGGAGCGCTTGCTCTATCCAGGCTCCACCCACGTGCCGACACCGAAAAATCCAATCGCCATAGCTGCGCTACGTCCCCAGCGGGTGATACGTAGTAAAGACTATGTCCATCTGGGGACCAGCGAGGGGAAGATGCCTGCTTCGACACAACCCTGATAGGCTGACTGCCGCTCGCACCAAGGTCCTGCACGTAGATCGCGTTGACACCCTTGTTGCCAGCGTAGTCGGTGCTTCGCACGCTGAAGGCAGCGTAACGGCCATCAGCGGAAAGTTGCGGATCACTGACGCGATCCATCATCACCAGATCACTGATGTCGAAAGGGTGCGAGGAATGGCTTTCAATCAATACGCCTCCGGTGGCCGGAACACTTGCCGCCAAAGATATGCCTGTGACGGCCAGCAACATCGCTGCGAACAACAGTTTCATGAGAACTCCCTAGACCGAAAACTTGCGACCTCAAGATATGCGCAATGACTCATTGCTAAGTGTCACCAAGCCGGCACGTGTTCCAAGGCATGGGTGGCTTTGTTTTACATTACTCTCAGTGCTCGCGCTTGGGCTGCGTTTTTACTATGTCACCCACGTGGTCATGTTTCAGCCAGCCAATGCACACGGCGCCAAGGGTAACGCTGTTCAGTACTACAATTATGCCCGAAACCTTGTCCAGCATGGCATTTACTCGGTCGAAGCACCAGGTAATTCCCTCCCTGTTAGTGACAGTTTTCGCGACCCCGGGTATCCGGTGTTCATGGCGGCATGGATGAAGATCTTCCCGCAATGGGATAGCTGGTATGTCGCCATCATTTTCAGCCAGGTCATTCTCAGCACCGCAACGGTCATGTTGTGGCTAGGAGTGGGAAGATATTGGATGCCCTGGAGATGGCTCACTGTCGCCGGCGTGCTTATGGCGGTGTGGCCACATAGCATTTCCATGAGTAGCCACCTTCTTTCGGAGACCCTCTACGGCTTCCTAGTGGCGCTTGCCATGTTTGTCTATAGCCTGGGAGTGGATAAACCCAACATCCGCTGGGCTCTTATCTGCGGCGCGTGCTTTGCAGCGGCTGCGCTGACAAATAGCGTATTGCTTCCCTTTTCCGTGTTGTTGATGCTTTACATGCTGATCCGGCGAAAATTTCCGCCTTGGATCGGGGTCGCGCTGATGGCAAGCACACTATGTCTCACCGCACCATGGCTGATCCGCAACAGCAGGCTGCCACCCAGCCCAGCATCATCGGCGAATCGAGCACTTATGAACTTGGTGGAAGGCTCATGGCCGCTGTATCACAAGGCGGACATGGCCAGCACCCTTTCGCATGACCCACAAGCCGTCGACATCATGAATCAGATCAACAGCGAAATCGCGGTCATCGAGGCTGATCGCAAAGCAGGAGTATCAATGATGCTGGAACGTATGTCACGCGATCCTGGCTACTACATCCTCTGGTATTTGCAAAAGCCAGCAATGCTTTGGGATTGGAGTATCCGTATCGGTGTTGGGGATATCTATGTTTATGTCACCTACCACTCGCCTTTTGACGACAATCCGTTGTGGCGTGCGGTGGAAGCAGCGTGCCATGGAGGCAATGGGGTGCTTGCGTTGCTCGCTCTGACGGGGGGCCTGTTGGCTTTGCGCAAATCCAATCACTCGAGCATGGCGGGTGTCGCACTGCTACTTCTCACCGTTACAGCCATTCATACTGCCTTGCAGGCCGAACCGCGCTATTCGATTCCTTACCGCTGCGCTGAAATTTTGCTCGGTGTTTTCGCTGCTTACTGGCTGATAGCACAATGGCCTAAACTCCGTACGCGCAGCCGGAAACAACCGCCAAACTCATCCCAATCACGCCTGCCATTGCTTATGAAATGTTAAATCAGGAGATCAATTCATCATTCTATGTAGCAGTCTCTGCCAACCACTGTTTCATCCACCTTATGGGCGAGGCGCGTACGCCAAAGCTCTCGTGATGCAGATCACGCTACCGAGCATCCGGCCTAACAAACCGTTTCGACAAGCCCCCCCCTATCCAACGGCAAAAGCTGGTACGGATCCTGCCTGAATAGATGAGGGTCAACGGGGTCTCATCATGCACAGCCAACCTATTTCCAATGGCTTTACCTTGATCGAACTGATGATCGTGGTCGCGATCATTGCCATCCTGGCAGCCATCGCCATACCGGCCTACAAGAACTACTTGATCCGCGCACAGGTATCGGAGGGTATCGACCTGGCCACCGGGGCCAAGGATGCCGTGGGGGACTTTATCGCGAATACTGGCCGCTTTCCCGGAAACAACCAATCGGCGGACTTGACTTCAAGTTCCTCCATCGTCGGCAAATACGTATCCTCGGTCACCGTTACCTCGGGATTGATCACCGTCACTTTCAACACCAACAACACGAATACAGCTATCGTGAGTGATCTATTTGTGCTGTCGCCAATCACTGCTGCGGGAAGCATTACTTGGAACTGCGCCGACAAGACCACGATACCCGCCACATACCTGCCCATCCCTTGCCATAAATAACGGGTGAGCCAGCACGTGTTTCACCGTGTCAGCATGGACTTACGATCCAGTCAACCACCGCGTAACGCCAGCAGGTCGCCAATAGTCGTCACGCCCCACTATTAACGTGACATTCAACGTCACTTATTGACACAAAATAACCGATTTCGCCGCCAATACCTTGTTGCAGTGACATCCGCCCTTCACCACAGTGAAAAAAAGATCCAAATTTCGTGAACCTCACCACGCAATCAAGAACTCAGAGCCAGAACTGCTAGAGCAACCATATACATGGCATATATGCTGCTTCCTCGCTTCCTGGTATTCCTGACTACACTTGCATGGAGCCTGATCCCGCCTAGGGATTCGGGGCTGGGGTTCAGGTGGCATCAACAGCGGTTAGCTAACCAAACGTAATAAGAGGAACTACCATGAAGAAAATCCAGCAGGGCTTCACCCTTATCGAACTGATGATCGTAGTTGCGATCATTGCCATCCTAGCGGCCATTGCCATCCCGGCTTATCAGAACTACCTGATCCGCGCACAAGTTTCTGAAGGTGCGGTGCTAGCCGATGGCGCCAAGACGGCTGTAGGCGAGTTCTTTACCAATACGGGCCGCCTGCCAGGCAACAACACCTCTGCTGGTCTCGCGGCGTCCACCAGCATCACCGGTAAGTACGTCAGCTCCGTTACAGTCGCCGGCACCGGAATCACCGCAGCCTTCAGTCAGGCCGCCACCAACGCTGCCATCTATAGTGACATTTTTGCGCTGTCGCCCATTACCAGTGCGGGCAGCATCGTTTGGCACTGCGGCAGCACCCAAACCACCGTTCCCCAGAAGTACCTGCCCACTAGCTGCCGTAACGGCGGCTGATAACAGGCTTAGCATGACCGCCTATCGAAGGGCCGCCTTGTGCGGCCCTTCTCTCTTTTAGATTATCCCGATGTTTACTCATTTGACCCCCATCAGAGCATGGCTGATTCTGGCCATGGTCTTGCTGCTCACCGCCGCAGCCTATGGCCCAGGCTTGCACGGTGGCTTTCTTTTTGACGATTTCGCCAACTTACCCGCTCTGGGCGATAGCGGTCCGATCGATAATTGGCCGGCCTTTTGGCGCTATATCACATCGGGCACCGCCGACCCTACTGGTCGACCGCTGACCTTGCTGACGTTCCTACTTAACGCGCGGCATTGGCCAACCAGTCCGCTCCCATTCAAGTATTCAAATCTGGCGTTACACCTGTTCAACGGTGTGCTGCTGTATACCCTATTGGTACGCCTGGGCCAATTACTTACCCATTCGCGGACAGCACGTCCCTACATCGCAGCTCTAATCGGTACCGCATTGTGGTTACTCCATCCTTTGCTGGTATCCACCACCCTATACATTGTGCAACGTGAAGCCATGCTGCCAGCCACCTGCGTGCTAGCAGGATTGCTGACCTGGCTGCAGGGTCGCCAACATATTGCGGAGGGGCGCAGCAAACTCGGCATCGCTTATTGCGTGATCAGCCTGGTTTTCTTCACGGCCTTGGGCATACTCTCCAAGGCCAACGGTGCCTTGCTGCCGTTGTATACCCTTCTTATCGAAACCGTTCTGCTAAGCAAACGCCAAGCGATAGTTTCCGATGCACCGAGGCGCCTCTATTGCAATATCATGCAATGGTTGAGCGTTGCACCTACTGCCGCTGTCTTGCTCTATCTGGCTTACATTGGCGTGCATGGCATGTTGTCTGGCGGCAACGCTAGTGGGCGCTCGTGGACTTATGCGCAGAGGCTTTTGACAGAGCCGCGCATCGTCATGGACTACCTCTCTCTGCTATGGCTTCCCCGCCCTTTTTCGAGCGGACTTTTCAACGATCAATACATAGTGTCCGCTTCGTTATGGCATCCCATGTCTACACTAACCGGGTTGCTCGCCGTATCTGCTCTCATTGGCTATGGCTATGGGGTACGCCGCAAGCACCCGGCATTGACGCTGGCCATTCTGTTCTTTTTTGCCGGACATTTGATGGAATCCACGTCCATACCGCTTGAACTGTATTACGAGCATCGTAATTACGTGCCGGCATTGTTGATGTTCTGGCCCCTCGGGTTATGGCTGGCCGACTTGCGTTCCATGCCGGTACCTAAATACATCCTGATGGCTGTATTGCCACTCGGCTTGGCTTCGATGACCTATATCTCCGCTCAGATATGGGGAAACGAAAAGGAACAGGCCCTCATCTGGGCGCGC
Source organism: Dyella sp. M7H15-1 (assembly GCF_004114615.1). Classification (NCBI taxonomy): domain Bacteria; kingdom Pseudomonadati; phylum Pseudomonadota; class Gammaproteobacteria; order Lysobacterales; family Rhodanobacteraceae; genus Dyella; species Dyella sp. M7H15-1. The sequence goes on along the minus strand of NZ_CP035300.1, from coordinate 3,283,572 downwards.
ATCAATCCAGACTCACCTCGTGCGCAAACACACGCAGCGCAAGTGGAAATGGAAAACGGGGCACCACGGAAGGCGCTCCAACGGTTGGAAGTCGCTCTGCAGAAAGATCCCAATGAGCCACAAATCGCTTTGAATATGCTTGGTGCTCGCTGCATGACAGGCGGCGTCAGCAACGAGGACATCGAAGCGGCACTAACTTCCATGCGAACGACGTCGAGCATGAGCAGTTTGTTCACGCACTGGTTCGATCGCGTCTTGCCCATCGCACGGGATGGAAGCTGCCCAGGCTTCAACCTACAGGACATCCGGAATGTTATCGATGCAGGGTTGCAAAACCCTCGCCTGGATGCCGCCGGTTATCAGCAAGATTTCATCTTTGCGCGCGGACGCATCGCGCTGGTCGATAAGAAACCCGACCTGGCCTTGAACGACTTTACTGAGGCATTGGATCGCAAAATACGGCCGGCTGTCGCACTTAAAGGCGCCGCAACCTTGGGCATGGCCGGTTATCCGGTCCAAGGACTATGCCTGCTCGATCATTACCAGCACGAGCAGGACAAGGTCGTAGCGCCCGGCATAGGCATGGCCATGTTGCATGCATGGATTCTAAAACAGCAGAATTACTGGCCGAATGAAATAGATCATCTTCGACAGCAGCTCCTTGCGGACACTAAGTCCGAAGGTTCAAGTTACTCCTTTCCTAGCCAGTGCGAGGGCAACACGCATCGATGAATAAAAGCTTCCGATTGACCGCTCATTGGTTTGTTGTTGCCGCCGCGCTTCTACTAACTGCAACCGTTTACTGGCCTGGCCTCTCCGGCGGCTTCCTGTTCGACGACTATCCCAACATTGTCGACAACAGAGGGGTACAGCCACAATCAGCCGATCTTGGATCGCTGGTTCGCGCCGCGCTTTCGTCCCCAGCCAGCGACTTCAAGCGCCCGCTGGCCTCGCTAACTTTTGCGGTGAACTACTTGGCCAGCGGTTTAGACCCTTATTGGATGAAGCTCACCAATCTGTTCATTCATCTTTTGAATGGCGTACTGGTATTTGTCCTCGCCAAGGCTCTGTTGACTTACGAAAGCCAAGCATCGAACAAGAAGCGACATGGTTTTGTAGCAAGCTTGATAGCCGCCGGTTGGCTCCTATTGCCCATCAATGCAACGGCCGTGCTGTACGTCGTGCAGCGCATGGAAAGCATGGCTAATCTGTTTGTGCTTGCCGGCATGATCGGCTATCTGGCCGGACGCCGGCACATGCGAGACTGCAACGCCTCCATGCAGGATCCAACTTTATCCAAGATGGAATGGAAAGGGTTTCTGCTTTGCGCGGGCAGCATCATCATTCCCACTGGGATCGGATGCCTGGCCAAGGAAACAGCCGCGATGCTGCCGCTATATGCCTTTCTGATGGAGTGGGTGTTGTTCGGCTTCAAGCGCTTTTCCATTGGCACCCAGAACAACGAATCTCAGATCGAAGGTAGGGACTCGAGAATCATCATTTTGTTTGTTGCGGTTCTTGCCCTTCCATTTATCCTGGGCATGCTTTGGCTTCTGCCAAACGTTTTGAATTCGGCCACATGGGTTGCGCGCGGCTTCAGCCTGAGCGAACGGCTGTTGAGCGAAGCACGTATCGTGGTGAACTACATCGCCTGGATTCTGCTGCCGGTTCCCAACGAGTTGTCGTTCTATCACGACAACTTCCAAATCTCGACCGGACTACTGAGCCCCGCGACGACACTTGCCAGCATGGCTGCCCTTGTCGGCTTGGTTGCTGTTGCACTGTGGTTGCGCCGCAGAAAACCACTCGTCAGCCTTGGCATCCTGCTCTTTCTAGGGTGCCAATGGCTGACAGCTACCATTCTTCCCCTGGAACTTGTTTATGAACACCGCAATTATTTTGCCAGCATGGGGCTTTTGCTGGCGCTAGTGCCGGTACTGGTACCGAAGCAGGAGGCGATCAACCATTCACCTGCCAAATTTTCCATTGCTCGCTGGACATTGCTCATCGGCCTGCTCGCACTGTGGGCATGTGAGACTGCGATGACAGCCATGGCATGGAGCACGCCACTGAGACTGTCCATCGAATTGGCCACTCGCGCCCCCGACTCTCCGCGTGCCCAATATGAATTGGGGCGTACCTATATTATCTACTCTCATTACGATCCCAACTCACCTTTTACCAAACTCGCCTATGCGCCGCTGGAGCGGTCCGCAGCGATTCCAGGGTCGTCAATATTGCCGGAACAGGCCCTGATCTTCATGAATTCGCGCATGCGCCTGCCGCTCCGGCAAGCGTGGTGGGACAGCATGGTCGCCAAGCTCAAAGCACGCAAACCAACCGTACAAGATGAAAGTTCGCTGGAAGCACTGACTCGATGCGATCACGAGCAGGATTGCACCTTGCCGCTTGATCAGATGGAGCGTGCTTACACGGCCGCGCTCTCGCACCCCAACCCTAATGCCCGCCTTCTTGCCATGTATGCTGATTTCGCATGGAACATGATGCAAGATCACGAACTAGGGCTTCGCGTGGCCAGAAAAACGGTGTTGCTCGCTCCGCGAGAGCCCGCCTATCGCATCACACTGATCCGTATGCTGATCGCATCGAACAAGCGTGATGAAGCAAAGGATCAAATCGACGAACTGAGACAGTTGAATATTGGCGGAAGCCTTGATTCTGACCTGAAATCATTACAGCAATGACTCATGACACATCCCTTATATAAAAATTGGATTATCAAGTGAGAGGGCGGCTCGCCCAAAGCACCTTGCGTACAGCCTTGATGCTCGGTTTGCGTATAGTCACCCAGGCTGCAACCTTGATCCTTCTTTCCAGGCTTCTTGCCCCGGCGACTTACGGCGACTATGCCTCGGCAGCATCGCTAGCTGTCGTGTTGGGAACCTTGCCCAGCATGGGCTCCGGCTACATCTTGCTTGCACGTGCTGCCGTAGATAAAACCACCGTTGCGCATACGTGGCGTTATGCGTGGCCACTCACCCTCGTCCTCGGCCTTTTTCTGCTCGTCATCTATGCGGGCTTCGGTAGATACATCACCGGAAACACCGGCTTTTCCGTTGAAATCCTAGTATTTCTAGGCATGGCGGAGCTGATCTTCAACCCGCTCACCATGTTGTTTAGCTTCATCATGCAAGGGTGCGAAAAAGTCGCCACCAGTCAATTTCTGCAATGGCTCCCGTTACTTCTGCGCGCTATCGCCGTGCTCGCTTGCTTCAATCTTCCCCAGTCCGATCGCCTGACTGGTTTCGCCGGACTCCAATTGATTGCATCATTCCTGGGTTGTGGAGCAGGCTTGATTGTCGTGAGACGACTAGTGTCACTGACATGGCGCCCGAGATTCATGACTCGCCAAGAGCTTCGCCTGGGAGCCTCTTACGCTGCGATGCTTCTTGTTGCATACAACCCCTCTGAATTGGATAAGATCGTTGCCGTGCGTAGCCTTGGGGCTCATGGTGCGGGCATCTATACAGCCGCATCCCGCATACTTGGCGCCTTTGCGACTCCGATTGCGGCACTTTTGCTGGCCGCGCAACCTCGTTTGCTGCGCCATTCCAAAGATACGCATCTGCAAAACAGGCGTCTGATCGGCATCATCGGCTTGATCGCACTGGCTTGGGGTATAGCGGGCACCTTTCTGTTTGCCAGCTTTCATCCATTGATCCCTTGGCTACTCGGGAATGCCTATGCCGAAACCGGGAAGCTCGTGCCATGGCTGGCCATCACTATGCCATTCCTTACACTGCGCATGGCGGCGGGAGGGATCCTGGTAGCACTGGGCAAACCTCTCGAACGACTGCTCTTTGAGCTTAGCGGCGCAATGTTTCTGATAACAGGCATCGTATGCCTTACACCGATACTGCACACGATCGGATTGATCATTGCTGTTATTGGCTCGGAACTATCCATGATGATCATAGGCTGGTGGCGGATTCAGAAAAATGTGCGAAGGCTCGACTTCGCCTGTATCGATTAACCAAGTTTCACTTTAAAACTTCCAGCTCAAACTCGATGGATGCCATCGGAATATATTTGCTGATCAAATTGTCGGTGAGCACCGGCGCCTTCGAAAGCCATCTGTAGAGAAATGGCAGCAAATAAGGCGTGTAACGCCGGCCCGCTATGCGGAACTTAGGTTCCGTATACTCACCGTAAATTGTCTTCTGATCTGTAAAGATATCGAAGCTTCGCCAGGCAAAACCATGTTTATGCGTGATGTCCTCATATAAACATGCGCTCCTGAAATGGGGCACACGGATCTTTATGAGCGAACCCTTGTCAGATATGCGATGAAGCTCGAGCATGATTCGAAAAACGTCATCAAGATGCTCAATGATATTCAGGCACCTTATCTCCACAAAACGTCCCGCCTCGAAAGGATAAGGCGTGACGTTTAAATCGAATCTGCTATCCACACGCTTGGCATAGAGGTCAACATTGACTGCGTCATCGGCATAGAGCTCACCACAACCCAAATTCAGAATTTTGCAAGCTTCTTTATCCAATCCCATGCTTTATCCCCATACGAGCGGTCATCTGTACGACCCTTTCGATTCAGGACAGTACATTTCTGTAAATCGCCACATATCTTTCGATGGCGTCCTCTCCCTTGAAGTGATCCACAGCGCGCGCGCGCGCAGACCGCCCCATGGTTTCACACTTGGCCGCATCCGCGGCCAGCGTCCTGCATGCCTCAATCAATGCCCGCAAATCATTGGTGGGCACCAACATTCCTGTTTCGCCATGGGCGACTACATTGCTTAAACCACTGGTATCAAATCCGATAAATGGCTTGCCGCAAGCCATGCCTTCCAAAGCGGTGTAACCGAAACCCTCGTAGCGCGACAGGGAAACCACGGCATCGCAGCGCTGATACTCCTGAATCAGATCCTGTTCGGAGATTCGACCGAGAAACCTCACTCCCGCAGCGTGGAAGGTGCGGGAGTGGACCATTCGTAGCCCTCCCGTGCAGGAAAGCTCGAACGACTCACCAAGTCCTTTCACCAAATCTTCAAACAGATCCACACCTTTCCGCTTGGTCTGGTTGCCGACCATCAACAAACGGAAAGGCCTGCCAACCTCACTCGAGGAAAGCCTTACAGGCTTGTAGCGATCCAGATCCACCCAGCACGGTATCGCGTGAACATCGTTACGTTTGAATACGGAACGCACCGTGCCAGCCACGTAATCCGAAATGGCGGTGATCGCGGCACTGGCACGTATGGCCATGCCTTCGCGCCAGCGTACATGCACCCGGTGGTAGATGGCTTGTGCCGCGGTTCTATAGGGTGCATAAGCAGGATCGTGAACCAGATGCAGCACGGTTGTCACCAATGGCACCCGCATTCCAATGAAGGCATTCCCGCCCCAACTCCCTGCATGAATCAGGTCGATTTCCTTAACCGGCACGTAGACGCGCATCAGCTCCGGAAAGAACTCATAGGAGTGAGGAAACCACTGCAAACGTGGCAAATGTCCAGCTCGACTGAGGCCTTCAGCCAATCGCTCGACAAAAACGTCAGCACCACTTCCAACGCGGATAGCCGGCAGCCAAACTCTCAAAGGTTTGTTCATCATGCTATCCACAGCAGATATTGATCCCATCCGCCAACATCATCCAACCACTTGTTACGAGGAGCCGCGCTGTCAGCGGATGACCGATTCAGATATCGATGCGTCCCCGCCGAGGAACGTCGCAATGCGATGAGAGGGGCCACTACCTGGAAAAGTAGCTGGCGATTTTCTCAGCCCCTCGAAGCGTCCTTGCCGTATAAATGACTCGACGTCCCCCTGGATATCCGCCTCCATGATGGCATTGCCGCCAAGTCCGTCCTGCCGTTCCGTGTACTCACGCATCACCAGCGTTGGAACGCCAAGCGCCGCAAGCTCCTCCTGGTTGGAGCCTCCATCCGTCAGCACACACGTAGCGCCTGCCGCCAGGCGGAGGAAATCGCGATATCCCATGCGCGGCAACAACTTTACGTTTTTATTTTCAGCCAGTTCAACCATTAAGCCTTCGGCGTCAAGACGTTTACGGGTTGCCGGATGCAAGACGAAATGGACGGGATTGTTTTCCGCAAGCCTGATGATCAAATCCACCAGGTACCGTAGCCGCCGAGTGTTATAGATATTTTGAAAGCGATGGAGCGAGGCGACCAAGTAAGTCGAGCGCACACCGTCCCATGCATCCGAAACACACGCCAAGTTGACGGCATCGACGATGGTGTTACCGCCGGTATCGACTACCTGCGCTTTGTGATGATTCCGCATGTACATGGCCGCACGGGTATCCGGACACATGGCGACGTCGGTCATCCGAAACACCAACCGACGACATATTTCCTCTGGAAAGGGATTGAACAACCTTCCAGAGGTAAGGCCGCTTTCCAGATGAACCACCCTGGCATCGCACCTTCTCGCTGCAAATGCTCCCAGCAAGGTGGAAAGCGTATCACCGTGCACAAGCACGTACTGCTCGATATTGGGTTGCCTCAATTGCTTGAGCTGTCTTTCCAAACCTCGATAGGCTTGGGGAAGCCAACGCAGCAAAGACCTGATCGTCAGCCGCTCGGATGCGGGAAAAGCCTCCACCTGCCTGGAAGTAATCGAAAACTCCTCAAGCAGGTCTCGCATGGTTTCTTTGTGCTGACCGGTCATGAGCAAAGTCGTCAACATACCGCGCTTTTCGCACTCAACTACAACCGGCGCAACCTTGATCAATTGCGCCCGCGTACCGATGACAAAAATAAACTGTCGCTGCATCGATTCAGGTATCGCGTCGATAAGTCAACGCTGTGATCTGTTCCGAAACCAGACCGATCAGAAAGACGATGACCGCCGCGCTCCACATCAAAGTGCTCATGTTAGTCAAGCGATCGCTATGGATGAAAGTCCATGCGTAATTGAGCCCCCCTACTACAAAGAACAACGCACTTGTAGGAACGAACAGTTTCAGCGGCGAATAGAGGGTAGCTATCTTGAAAATGATCAACAAGAAACGCGGGCCATCACGCAAGGGCTTGATATGGCTTTTGCCGATCCGTTGGGCAGCCTTGATGGGAACATAGGCCACGGGATAGGCGCTACGGAAAAACGCCATGGTACTGGTCGTCGGGTAGGAAAAACCGTTGGGCAAAAGGTGCAAGAATTCACGAAAACGCGCCGCGCGCACCGCCCGGAATCCGGAGGTCAGATCGGCCACCACGTGACCTGTCATACGACTGGCAAGCCAGTTGTAGAGCGTATTGGCAAGACCACGTCCCACGCCCGCCTGACTCTCCCAATCGCGCGCGCCCACAGCCATGTCGTAGCCTTGCTCCAATTTTTCAACCAGACGCGACACGTCGATGGGGTCGTGTTGACCGTCGCCATCCATGAAGACCAGAATTTCACCCAGTGCTACGCGGGCCCCTCGCTTGATTGCAGCACCATTGCCCATTGAATAGGGCGAGGTCAGGCACTTGACTCCATGCCGCGCACAGATTTCCGGGGTCTCGTCAGTAGAGCCATCATCTACCACGATGATCTCAGCGGCGGGCTGGACGGCACGTAGACGAGGCAACAATTCTGCTAACGCCAGCGCTTCATTTTTGGCAGGCAGGACGATACTGAGACTGTTCAATCAGATGGCTTCCCGAAACGACGGCTGATCATAGCGCGGGGATCAGAAAGCACCTATGGCCTCAGACAGTCATGCCCTAAAATTTTTACGGAACTGCCATGCACATCACCCAAGAATCGACCCCGAGTCGCCAGGATAGGTATTGCTAAGGGCCCCATCGCCGGAATTGCGACCAACTTGCCCACGCAAACGGTTCCGAACCGATAGCCTACAGGTCAAATGTGCGCTAGATTCGAGACCAATCGGTGGTTTTAGCAGGTTTCATTCATGTCATCACAACCGCAGCCCACCACACATAGCTTGTCAGGCATGGCCCGCCGCCTGGTGTCCGAAGGACTGCTTCCAGAGGCCGATGTCCGTAGGGCCGTGCTCGAATCGAGCCAGCAAAAGAAAGCGCTGACCGTTTGGCTCTTGGACCGGGGCCTGTTGGACAGCGCACAGCTCGCCCAAGTCTCATCCGCCGAATTCGGCATGCCCATGCTGGATGTCATGGCGCTCGATCCATCCAGTATGCCTTTAAGCCTTATCAGCCAGGAGTTGATAAGCAAGCATCAGGCGCTCCCCCTTTTCAAACGAGGCAAACGTCTGTTTGTCGGTATTGCCGACCCGATGCAGCTACATGCACTGGATGAGATCAAGTTCCACTCCAATTGCATGGTGGAACCAATTCTGGTTGAAAGGTCTCAGTTGGGACGCGCGATTGAGAATGCCATAAGTGCGCTCAATAACGTTACCCCCGACCTGGGCGGCGGTGACCTGGACGACTTGGCCCTAGAGTCCAGGGACGATGAAGCAGATACGGGGGGTGGTATTGACGCCACCGCAAATGACGACGCCCCCGTCGTCAAATTTGTGAACAAGATTCTGGTGGATGCCATTCGCCGTGGCGCCTCGGACATCCATTTCGAACCTTATGAGACCCAGTACCGGGTGCGGTTGCGAATGGACGGCATGTTACGAGCTGTTGCCAGTCCCCCGATGAAACTGTCCAACCGCATTTCTTCCCGCTTGAAAGTGATGGCCGGACTGGATATCGCCGAGCGCCGCGTACCTCAAGACGGGCGCATCAAGCTCAATCTTTCCAAAAGCCACGCAATGGATTTTCGCGTCAGCACCTTACCAACCCTGTTTGGCGAGAAGATTGTCTTGCGTATCCTAGATAGTTCTTCAGCCAAGCTAGGCATCGACAAGCTGGGTTATGAGGACCAACAAAAAAAGCTTTACCTTGACGCCATCCACAAACCGTATGGGATGGTCTTGGTCACCGGCCCCACGGGTTCTGGCAAAACCGTTTCGCTCTATACCGCGCTGAACATTCTCAATACCACCGAACGCAATATTTCCACCGTGGAAGACCCGGTGGAAATTCGCGTCGAAGGTATCAATCAGGTGCAGCAAAACACCAAGCGAGGCATGACCTTCGCAGCGGCCCTGCGCTCCTTCCTGCGCCAAGACCCTGACGTGATCATGGTGGGCGAAATCCGCGATCTGGAAACGGCCGAAATTGCCATCAAGGCGGCTCAGACAGGCCACATGGTGTTGTCGACCCTGCACACTAATGATGCACCGCAAACCATCTCGCGACTCATGAACATGGGTATCGCCCCCTACAACATCACCTCATCAGTGACACTGGTTATCGCTCAGCGCTTGGCACGCCGCCTACATAGTTGCAAAAAGCAAATGACCCTGCCGGCCAAGACCTTGCTTGCCGCTGGCTTTACCCAGGAAGAGATCGATGCAGGAATGACGATCTATGAGGCGGTTGGCTGCGCGGAATGCAACGAGGGCTATAAAGGACGCGTGGGTATCTATCAAGTTATGCCTATGGTGGAAGATATTCAGAAGATCGTGCTGGAGGGCGGAAATGCTCTGCAAATCGCCGAAGCCGCCCGTAAAATCGGCATCGATGACCTACGCGCTTCAGCCTTGTTGAAGGTCAAAAATGGGATAACCAGCCTTGCCGAAATTGATCGCGTAACCAAAGATTGATGGCCCAAAGCGACTAAACCGGGGGTATTTTGTGCCGGACTTGCGCCGAGGACCACGGAAATGCCCTTCTAAAGTGACATAAGCTGCAGACTGATCTGCTGAAAGTATTTGCGGCAGTGCTGGTTCGAATCATTGGGGAAAGATTACGCATGGCCACGGTTACCGCTGCCACGAAAAATACCCGGCAACAGGGTGCTCAACGCGCCCAGATAAGCCAGATGCCCGTCTATGAATGGGTGGCGCTGGATAAGCGCGGCAAACGGATGAAAGGTTCGATGCCAGCGAAAAATGCCTCGCTGGTCAAGGCCGAGCTACGCCGTCAAGGCATGAACCCGCAAACGGTGAAGGAGCGCGCCAAGCCGCTGTTCGGCTCTACCGGCAGCGTGGTCAAACCCAGGGATGTAGCAATTTTCAGCCGTCAGATCGCCACGATGATGGCGTCCGGCGTCCCCATGGTGCAGGCCTTCGACATCATTGCTGATGGCCAGAAGAATCCTCGCTTCAAGAACATGCTGATCGATGTAAAACAGGACATTGAGGGCGGCTCGACGCTAAATGAAGCGCTGGGTAGATACCCGGTGCAATTTGACGCGTTATACCGAAACCTGGTCCGCGCTGGCGAATCGGCGGGTGTGCTTGACACGATTCTGGAAACTGTCGCTACTTACAAAGAGAAAACCGAAAGCATCAAAGGCAAGATCAAGAAGGCGCTCTTCTATCCGATCATGGTGATGATGGTCGCCGTTGCCGTCATCATGATCATGTTGCTGTTCGTGGTGCCTATATTTGCCAAGACCTTCAAGGACGCTGGCGCGCAACTGCCGACACCCACTCAACTGCTAGTGACAATGTCACAGTTCATGCAACAGTACTGGTGGCTTGTTCTCGGCAGTGTTGCCGGCGGCATCGTGGCTATCATCATGGCAAAGAAGCGATCAGTGAAATTTGCCCATTTCCTCGATCGCATGACCCTAAAAATACCGGTGATCGGCAATATTTTTCGCCAGTCAGCTATTGCACGTTTTTCGCGTACCTTGGGCGTCACCTTCCGCGCAGGCGTACCCCTGGTTGAAGCTATGGACGCTGTCGCCGGCGCGACTGGCAGCAGTGTTTACGCCGAGGCCGTGCACCAAATGCGCGATGACGTAGCTGTAGGTCACCAACTGCAATTGGCCATGCGACAAACTGGACTCTTTCCAAACATGGTCACGCAGATGGTCGCGATCGGCGAAGAATCGGGCGCATTGGACCATATGTTGTTCAAGTGTGCTGAGTTTTATGAAGAAGAAGTTGGCAATGCCGTCGACTCCTTAGCCTCGTTGCTCGAACCTTTAATGATGGTGATCCTGGGTGTGGTGGTCGGCGGCATCGTGATTGCACTCTACCTCCCCATCTTCAAACTCGCCGGCACGTTCTAATCGTTCCACACTGTGCCACATGATTTGCCACATTGCGGCGATAACGTGGCGCGCCTTCGTAACCAGGATCCAGGCATGCCGGACTTGCCGCTTATCATGTGGGTGCTCATTGCTGGAATATTCGGTCTGCTGATTGGCAGTTTTCTCAATGTGGTTATTCTGCGCCTGCCTGTGCGACTGGATGCACTATGGCGTCAGGAAGCCCATGATGTGCTGGGCCTGGAAACCTCCCCAGACCCCTTGCCACCAGGGATTGTGCGCGAGTCATCGCATTGCCCCCACTGCAAGCACCTCTTGGCAGCTTACGACAACATCCCGCTTTTCAGTTGGCTTTTCCTGAGAGGGCACTGCCGCTATTGCCATGCACCTATTTCGGCCCAATACCCCTTGGTGGAACTGCTGACTGCGATTCTCAGTGCGATCGTGGTCTGGAAGTTCGGCCTTACCTGGACTGCCCTGGCCGGGCTATTCCTTACCTGGTCGCTGATAGCACTATCTGGTATCGATTTTCGCACCCAACTACTACCCGATCAGATTACCTTGCCCTTGCTCTGGGCCGGCTTGCTGCTAAGCCTTTGCCATCTCTTTACCGAACCTAAAACAGCCATCCTTGGTGCCGTGATCGGCTACATCAGCCTTTGGAGCGTGTACTGGTTGTTCAAGTTTCTGACAGGCAAAGAGGGAATGGGCTTTGGTGATTTCAAATTGTTGAGTGCCCTCGGGGCATGGATGGGACCATTATCGATCCTGCCCATCGTTTTGTTGTCGTCGCTTGTTGGGGCCATGACTGGGGTTACCTTGATCGTGATGCGACGGCACAGCCGTGAGATCCCCATACCGTTCGGGCCGTTCCTCGCCATGGCCGGATGGATCTGGTTCATGGGGGGCGACTGGTTGCAGCATTGTTACCTGACTCTGTTTGGGATGGGATAGTAACCACCAAATGATCGACAATAAAATGTTGGCAAAAGTAACCCTCGCAGTACTGATCAGTCTGTTGATGCTGCCAAATATCATATGGCTGATCGAAGGCGTGAGGGGTCGCCAGTGGGACAGTGCGCTCATCATCCCGACGCTGCTTTTGCTGTTACTTTTCGCGGTATTTGGCACGCGCCTCTGGTTCGCATGCTTGGCGCTATCGCCGTTTGCCATGCTGGCTCCGATCGAATGCTTTTACATCGCAGCGTATCGGCGCCCTAGCTCCGCGGAAATACTAGGCTCTATCTTCGCAACCAACCCGGGCGAAACGCTTGGTTACTTCGGCAAGCTGCTTCTGCCACTTGCACTTTGCATGCTGGGTGGGCTCCTGCTGGCATTGCTCGCAGCCCGAATGTGCTATCGATCCAAGCTACGATGGTCAAACCGTACTCGCGAGTGGATATTTGCAAGCGGAATCATTTTGCCATTGATGATATTTATCGTTGGCGGCATAAATGGAAAGGGCAACCTGCGCGATCACTTCACGGACGGAGCACGCACACTCACATCTCTGCGCTCACCCATCGAAGACGGATATCCATTCGGGCCGGCCCTTCGTATATGGAACTTTTGGATCGCGTGGAAGGCCATGTATGCCACCTATGCGCAACTTAGTACTTTTCGCTTCCATGCCACCGAACGCACGCCCGTCAATCAACGCCAGATCTATGTCCTTGTCATCGGTGAAAGCAGCCGGCGTAATCACTGGCAACTGTTCGGCTATGAACGCCCGACCAATCCGGGACTCACAAAAGTCCGGAATTTGATCCGCATTACCGACATGGTCACTTCATGGCCGGAAACCATGATGGCTGTGCCCCTGATTCTTACGCGAAAGCCAATCACTTATAAAAGCTTCACCTGGCATGAAGCGTCGATTCTGCGCGCCATGGAAGAGGCTGGCTATGATACGTGGTGGATATCAAATCAGCTCGCCATTGGAAAATACGATTCGCCGGTATCCACATACGCGCTAGAAGCCAAACATCTCATATTCATTAATCATGCAACCTGGACTGAAAGTAACAATTTTGACGGTAATCTCGCCCCATCCCTACAAGAAGCTCTGACGAAAACGTCTGAGAAGAACTTATTTATCGTTCTCCACATGATGGGGAGCCATCAACCTTATGACCTACGCTATCCACCGGCCTACCAGAAGTTCACCCCTATCCTTTACGAAGCCCACGGCAGCGCCTCGCAAGAATTACGTTTTAGAAATAGCTACGACAATACGATCTTGTACACAGACCACGTTCTCACTCAGGTGATAGATATATTGAACAAGAGCAGGGCGGTTTCGGCATTGTGGTATGAGTCCGATCATGGTGAAACCTTGCCTACGCCGACCTGCTCCATGTCGGGACACGACATCGGAACACGATACGACTATATGGTGCCCGCCCTGTTCTGGTATTCCGATGCGTATGCGGCTCAATTTCCGGAGCGTGTCGCCAAACTACGCGAGAACGCAAGCCAGCGCACGTTAAGCGCATCCACCTTCGAGTCACTTGCCGACATGGCCGGCATCGACTTTCCTGGACATAATGAATCCTGGAGTCTATTCAACTCGCAATGGAGTTATCACCCCCGCATCGTTAACGGATTCTGGCCCACAGACCTCGACAAAGCACAGTTTGGCAAGGGTTGTGAGGTGGTTATCCCTGCCAATCCTTAGGCATGAAAGATAAGGAAAATTTTTTGCCCTTATCCAGCCACCAAACCGACTATACGATAGCTCTTACAGGCGGTATCGCCTCCGGCAAGAGCCTGGTGGAACAACGCTTCATGGATTTGGGCGTGCCTGTGTGCGATGCCGATTACGCGGCACGCGTGGTGGTGGAACCTGGCAGCGATGGCTTGGCGGCCATCGTTGATGTGTTTGGCGGAGACGTGCTTGATTCGCAAGGCCGCCTCGATCGGCCCGCGATGCGCCAACGCATCTTTGTCGATCCCTCCGCGCGCGCGACCCTTGAGGCGATCGTGCATCCGCGGGTACGGCAATGGATGCTGGAGCATGCACAGCATGCTGAAGGGCCCTACGTCATGCTGTCCATTCCACTGCTCATTGAGAACATCAGGCACTACCGTTGGGTCGACCGAATCGTGGTAGTGGATGTGTCGGAGGAGACCCAGATCCGGCGGCTGATTGCGCGCGATGGAATCGACGAGGCCTTGGCCCATCGCATCCTCGCCAGCCAGGTGTCCCGTTCTGCGCGCCTGGCGCTGGCGGACGATGTGATCAACAACTCGGGGCCGGAGGCTGTACTGGATGCGCAAGTAGCGAAGCTTCACCAACGCTACCTGGAATTGGCGGCGGGTCGGATTTGAAACGGTTAAACTGGGGGATTCCCACCCCTCGCACGAAGCTTTGACCCGATGTCCAACGAATCCGCCGCCAAGCCAGCCGACAGCCCCGAAATCGATGCGCCGCGCGATTTCATCCGCCAGATCGTTCGCGAGGATCTGGCCAAGGGCAAGCACAGCGCCATCCGTACCCGCTTTCCGCCGGAGCCCAATGGCTATCTGCATATCGGCCATGCCAAAGCGATCTGGCTGGATTTCGGTATCGCCCGGGAATTCGGCGGCTGGTGCAACCTGCGCCTGGACGATACCAACCCGGGCAAGGAAGATCCGGAATTCGTCGAAGGCATCAAGGACGATGTGCGTTGGCTAGGCTACGAATGGCATGACTTGCGCCACGCGTCCGATTACTTCGAGGTGTTCTACCGTGCCGCGATCAAGCTGATCCAGGACGGGCACGCCTACGTGGACGACCTCACCGCCGAGCAGATGCGCGAATACCGCGGCACACTGACCGGACCGGGCCGCCATTCGCCTTTCCGCGACCGCAGCGTGGAGGAAAACCTTGATCTGTTCCGCCGTATGCGCGCAGGCGAGTTCGAAGATGGTAGTAAGACGCTGCGCGCAAAGATCGATATGGCTTCGGGCAACATCAACCTGCGCGATCCGGCGATCTACCGCATCCGCAAGGTCACTCATCAGAACACCGGCGATGCGTGGCCGATCTACCCGATGTACGACTACGCGCATTGCCTGTCCGATGCACTGGAAGGCATCACGCACTCGCTCTGCTCGCTGGAATTCGAAGATCACCGCCCGCTCTACGACTGGTTCGTGGACAAAGTGGACCTGCCCAACCACCCGGAACTGTGGGAGCACATGCAGGAAGCGGGGTTTCGCACCGAACCGGCCAAGCCGCGACAAATCGAGTTCTCGCGCCTCAACCTGAGCTACATGATCACCAGCAAGCGCAAGCTGGCGCAGTTGGTGAACGAGGGGTGGGTGGATGGCTGGGACGATCCGCGCATGAACACTTTGCGCGGCCTGCGTCGTCGCGGCTTTACGCCGGGTGGCATCCGCCTGCTGATCGAGCGCCTGGGTGTCAGCAAGCAAAATAGCGTGATCGATTACGCCATCTTGGAGAATTGCGTGCGCGAAGATCTCGACGCCAGCGCAACACGCCGCATGGCGGTGATCGATCCGCTCAAGCTGGTGATCACCCATCTGCCTGAAGACCACGAGGAAACGTTGAGCCTCCCAAACCATCCCAAGGATGAGAGCTTTGGCACCCGTCAAGTACCGTTCGCGCGCGAGCTGTGGATCGAGCGCGAAGACTTCGCCGAAGTGCCGCCGAAGGGTTTCCACCGCCTGAAGCCGGAAGGTGAAGTGCGCCTGCGTGGCGTCGGCATCGTGAAATGCGAGCAGATCGTCAAGGATGCCGACGGCAACGTCACCGAACTGCACTGCACGCTCGACCTGGAGTCCCGTTCGGGCATGCCCGGCGCCGATCGCAAGGTGAAAGGCACCATTCACTGGGTCAGCGCCAAGCACGCCGTCAGCGCGGAAATCCGCATCTACGACCGCCTATTCAACGTTCCCACACCGGACGATGAAAGCGGCGGCAAGACCTGGATCGAGCACATCAATCCCGATGCCAAACGCATCGTGCAGGGGTGGCTGGAGCCCTCCGCAGCCAGCGCCAAACCGGAGCAGTGCTTCCAGTTTGAGCGCTTGGGCTACTTTGTGGCCGATCGCATCGACCACCGCCCGGATGCTCCGGTGTTCAACCGCACGGTAACCCTACGCGATACCTGGGCTCGTTAGAGCCCGCCGGCGGTCTCGGCGTGGCCCGCGCCGGGATCTGTTTGCCTGACGGGCAAGGAGGAACGAAGGCGTGTATGTCGATACACAACTGAAAGAGGACGCAGCTCGGCGAGCAAACAGACCCGGTCCGAAGGGTTGCCACAGTGCGGCCGCCGGCAGACTCTTCGCATGATGCTGCCGCTGCAGATCCACCTTACTCTCCCGCCCTGGATCGAAGAAGTGGCCGACACCCGGCCGCGCTATCTCACCGATGAGGAGCGGGTAGGTCTGGCGATCGAGCTGTCGCGGCGCAATATCCAGCACAGTACGGGTGGACCATTCGGCGCGGCTGTGTTCGACGAACATGGCCGGCTGATTGCCGCCGCGGCCAACCGTGTGATGCCGCAGGCTTGCTCCGTCGCGCATGCCGAGATGCTGGCCTACATGGCCGCCCAGCAGCGCCTGGCCAGCTACCGGCTCAACGAACATGGTGGCCACTACACCCTGGCCAGCAGTTCCCAGCCTTGCTGCCAATGCTATGGCGCCACGGTTTGGGCGGGTATCGACACATTGCTGATCGGCGCACGTGCCGAAGACGTGGAGGAACTTACGGAGTTCGACGAAGGTCCCCTGCCCGCTGACTGGGTCGGCGAGCTGGAACGCCGTGGTATCGCCGTGCGCCGGGATATCTTGCGCGACGACGCTCGCACCATACTGGCCACCTACGGTGCCACCGGGAGGAGCTATTGAACCGCCTGCGCGCTGCTCTGCCGCTACTGTTGCTTATCGCAGCAGGCATGGTGCTAGTCGCCTCTGGCGTATTCGACCGCATCCATCCGGAACAGCTTGTCGCGCATCAGCAAGAATTTCGCGCGCACATCAATGAAAACCCCTGGCTGAGCCGGCTGGTCTATATCGGCCTGCTGACGCTCGCGACGTGTACTGGCATTCCGGTCACCATCGTGCTGATCTTGGCCAGCGGATTCGCCTTTGGCGTGGTTGAGGGCACCACTTACTCCTCTATCGGCCTTACCTTGGGTTCGCTGATCCTGTTCCTCGCCAGCCGCTATGCCTTTGGCGCCGGCAGCAAGCACCCGCCTGCCATCGCGGACAAACTCCATCACGGCTTTGAACGCCACCCAGTGGTCTACACCCTGTTTCTGCGCCTGGTGCCAGTTGCCCCTTTTGGCCTTATCACAGTAGCGCTGGCCTGGCTGCGCTGCCCGTTCTGGTTGTTCCTGGGCGCCACGTGGATCGGCGGCACCATCATGCTGGCCTTTGAGACATCCATAGGTGCAGGCCTTGGGCATGCGCTGAGCCATGGTCAGCAGTTCGGATTCAACCTGATCTTCGAGCCCAGTGTGATCGCTCCGCTGGGTGTACTAGCCCTGCTGTCGCTGGTGCCGCTGGCGCTGGAGCGGCTCAAGTCGCGCTGGCATCCGTCGACGTCGCACTCAGATAACGCTGGGAACCAGTCCTGATTACCCAATACCTTGGGTCGGGAAACTTGCGTCATGCCGCGTAGGTAAAAAAGCAGTTGACCGACGCCGTTTGACCTGCATCACGCTTCCATCATCGGACAAGACGCTCGACACGCCAGTCACAGAAAAATCACGACGCTTTTCTAGCGATATTGCCATGTTGATGAAGCGTATCCATAGGTACGTGAATGCGGCGATTGCAACGAAATTTGCGAATACCGCCAGGCGTCGTGCATGACGTCGAACGTGCATAACTTAACGATTATCGCTTCATGACGCTCCGCCGCTGCTAGATCGCCACCGCAGAACGATTTGCGAGTCTTCTTCACAGTGTCGATATTCGCTTACACGGATGTGCATAAATGCGGGAGGCAAACCGATGACGAGGGAAGAGTTACGCGAGATCGTGCAACGTGTTCATGCCCAATCCAAGGGAACCGGTATTGTGCCAGCGCTCTTGCATGATGACGTGAAGCTGGCTGAAATCGGTTTCCAGTCGCTTGATATCTCCGAAGCAGCGATGTTGGTGGAAGACGAGATCGGCCGCGAGTTGAACTTCGATGCCGCCCCCATGCGCCAGATGGAGACCGTGGGGGCTCTGCTGGATTTCTTTCTGCAACAAATTGCGCAGGTACCTGCTCATGGATGAACTGGCCGGCCTTGACAACAGGCTTATTACACGGGGATTTCGCGGCTGCTGGCAGGAATTGCCGCCACTCGAACGTCCCACCGTAGCCGCTTGCCTGGTATCGAACCAGTACCTGGGCCTGCGCGCGCTGTACGGTCACGTCCGTACAGCGCCATTGGAAACGTTGATCGCCGAACCGCGTCGACTGGACACCAGCAGCCAGCGCGAACTGCGCCACGCAGGCTTCGCCTTAGTCGACGCAGACGCCCAGACCACGCAATCGCCGTTCACGTTACGCGACCCCACACCCGGCCTGCTATGGCTATCGACCAGCGGCAGCACGGGACGTCCCAAACGCGTGCCGCATCGATTCGGCACACTGATGACGCACCTCTCCAAGCAACCACCACGGCGATGGCTATGTGCCTATTCACCCGGCACTTACGCATGGTGGCAATTGGTGTCGCTCGCATTGACACAACCCGGGCAAGACTTGGTACTGCTGGAACCGGACGATCGCCCAGTCTGGCCGCTGATTGCCGAACGGGAGGGTGTCACTGCCGTATCCGGCACGCCCACGTTCTGGTGGCGCGCCGTACTGCATTACTGGGACCGATTGTCGCACCTGCCCATCGAACATATTGCACTTGGCGGCGAACCGGTGCCGCAAATACTGCTGGACCGGCTGCACGAAGCCTTGCCTCGAGCGCATGTGTGGTGGACATACGCATCGACCGAGCACGGCGCGTCCATCATCGTTCGCGACGGACGCGCGGGATTCCCCGCAACATGGCTGCAGCAACGCCTGCCCGGACAGCGTGCCCTACGCATCGTCGATGGCGAACTATGGATCGAGACCTGTCCCGGTTCGCAGCACTTCAGCGCCACCGGCGACCGCGCAGTAATCGTAGGCGAACGAGTGTTGTTGCCGGGACGCGTTTGCGCGGACGAAATCCAGGTAGGCGGCGCCAAGATTGCCGCTTCGGTGATCCAACAGGTTTTATTGCAGCACCCGGCGGTAGCTTGGGCACACCTGAGCCCACGGCGCTCGTCGCTGGTGGGACAGATACCCGTGGCCGAGGTAGTCTTGCAGACACTGGTAGATACGGCGGAATTACGCCAATGGTGTGCGGCGCGCTTGCCCGACTACGGCGTGCCGCGAGGCTTCCGCATCCTCGCCCATATCCCGGAAACCCTGACGGGCAAGAGCCATGTATGAGCCTCCTGCGCCGACAGTGCCGCCTGCCTCTGCCGTACTCGTGACCGGCGGCTCGCGCGGACTCGGCTTGGCCGTGGTGCGCGAGCTGCTTCAAAACGGCGTTCGCGTCGCCACATTTGCCAGAACGATGAGCGAAGAACTCCAGCAATTGCAACAGGAGTTCGGCGAGTGGCTGTTCGCCGCCTGCGTCGACGCCAACCATATGCACGCAGTGAATCGCTTCATGCTGGATGCTTCCGAAAGGTTGGGATCACTGGACGGCCTGATCTGCAACGCGGCGGTCGGACAAGATTCCCTGCTATGCCACACCTCGACGGAAACGATCGCCGCCCTGATCGGCAGCAACCTGACCCATCCGCTATGCCTAATCCGCAGCTTCGCGCGCAAGCTGCTACATGCGCGCAGACCCGGCCGGATCGTCACGATCACCTCGATAGCTGCGCGTCGCACCTATCCAGGCTTGGCCGTCTATGCTGCCACCAAGGCAGGCATGGAGGCGGCCACACTCGTGCTCGCCCACGAAGCGCGCGGTCGCATCCTGGTCAATTGTGTAGCACCGGGTTTCTTCGAGTCGGACATGTCCGCGCCACTGGGCTCCGCGCAGCGCGCCAGTATCGCGCGCAGAACCGTCACCGGCCGACTGATGAAGCCTCAGCACGTCGTCCCTGTGATTCGCATGCTGATGCTTGATGCGATCGACATGAATGGCCAGGTGATCGTGGTGGATGGCGGCGCGCGGGCTTGAGCTGTATTTGCAACAGCCAGATGGGTCTGCAATTGGTGGGCCGTGACAGATTCGAACTGTCGACCAATAGATTAAAAGTCTACTGCTCTACCGACTGAGCTAACGGCCCGGAAGAAAATTAGCTGACCATTTTATGGCCTTAGCGCCTCAGGCACAAGTAAATCAGGCATATCGGGTGGGATCGGGCAACCCAGCTTCGCGAAAACCCTGGGTCCGCAGGCGGCAAGCATCGCAATGACCGCAGGCGCGGCCTTCGGCATCGGCCCGATAGCAACTAACGGTGACAGCGAAATCGACGCCCAGGCGCTGGCCTTCGCGCGCAATATCAGCCTTGCTCATGACCATCAGCGGTGCATGGATACGGATGTCCGCGCCTTCCACGCCGACTTTGGTGGCGACGTTGGCCAGGCGCTCGAAAGCCTCGATGAAGGCAGGGCGGCAATCGGGATAGCCGGAATAATCCACGGCATTGACGCCGCACCAGATATCGGTGGAACCGAGTACTTCGGCCCAGCCCATGGCAATCGACAGCATGATGGTGTTGCGCGCCGGCACGTAGGTGACAGGGATACCTTCGCCACCTTGTTCTGGCACATCGATATCGGCGGTGAGGGCCGAGCCGCCGATGCTGCGTAAATCGACATAGACGGTTTTGTGCCTGACCGCGCCGAGCATCTGCGCCACGCGCTCAGCAGCTTCCAGTTCGGAATGGTGGCGCTGGCCATAGGCCACGCTCAAGGCATGAACCTGATAACCCTGCTCACGAGCGATAGCGATGGTGACGGCGGAATCCATGCCGCCGGAAACTAGCACGACGGCCTTGCGGAGAGTTGTTGCTGACATGGTTTGGTTCCAACACTTTGAAACGACCGGTCACCGGCCGGAAGACGCTACCGGCGACACAGATCAGTGCGTATGAAAAACGCGACGAACGCATAATCACTTGGGCTCACCCTTGCTCATCAAATCGACGGTGGACCGTTTTACTCTTCTCCACTGGCCCGTGAGCCCTTACCAGGCGAGGGCGAATCCATGCATGTGATTATGAGAACCGGAGCGCTCACTTCTTGCCGCTGCCGTGGAACCACAACAGGATGCTGTCCCATAGGCGCTTGAAAAAACCGCCCTGCGGCGCATCGTTCATCGCCACCAGCGGCACGTCGAGCACCGGATGACCGTCTTCGGTGACGTGCAGTGTGCCCACTTGCTGCCCCTTTTTGAACGGAGCGATCAGCGTGGACGGGATGTCCATGGTCGCCTTGAGCTTGTCGTAGTCCCCGGTTTTCACAGTCACCAGCACATCTTGCTCAACACCGAGCGGGATCTGGTCCTCTTCACCTTTCCACAGGCGCGGCGTGGCCAGCGGCTTGCCGGCTTCGTAGAGCTTGTGGGTTTCGAAGAAGCGGAATCCGTAGTTAAGCAGCGCCATCGCTGCATTGGCGCGCGTCTTCTCACTGCTGGAACCCATGACGATGGCGATCATGCGCTGGTCACCACGCTTGGCCGATGCGTCGAGGCAAAAGCCTGCTTCGGAGGTGTGGCCGGTCTTCACGCCATCCACGCTGGGGTCACGCCACAGCAACGTGTTGCGGTTGCCCTGCTTGATGCCGTTCCACTCGAATTCCTTGATCGCGGAGATCGCGTAGTCTTCGGGATAGTCGTGGATCAGCGCGCGAGTAAGGATCGCGATGTCATGCGCAGTGGTGTAGTGGTTGTCGACTGGATAGCCCGACGCATTCACGAAGTGGGTGTTCACCATGCCCAATTGCTTGGCATAGGCGTTCATGAGGTTGGCAAAGGTCTCTTCAGAACCGGCGGTGTGTTCGGCCAGCGCAATGGCGGCGTCGTTACCGGACTGGATGATCATGCCGTACAACAGATCTTTCAGCGGCACCTGGCTGTTGAGTTTGAGAAAGCTGGTGGAACCATCCGTGCCCGCACCGCCGGAGCGCCATGCATGCTCGCTGATGGTGACCTGATCGGTGAGATGAATTTTGCCTGCGGCGATCTGCGCGGAGATCACGTAGTCGGTCATCACTTTAGTGATCGAAGCCGGCACGAGGCGAGCATCCTCTTCCTTGGAGGCGAGGATCTGCCCAGTGGCATAATCCATCAGCACCCATGCCTTGCCGTCCACATCCGGCGGTGGCGGCACCGGCACCTGTACCGCGGCGGGGTTTGCGGGCGCGTTGGGGACCGGCTTGGGTGGCAGCGCGTCGGGCTTGGGTGTCTGCTGCGCAATGGCGCTGGCGCCGAATACCAGGGCGGCAGCGGCAATAACGTATAGGGGACGGCGGAACAAATTCATCGTGGGCTTACATCCGTTTTTGCTTTAGATCTCGGCGCGTGTGACGCCGCTAAAAGAGGGAGTACTCAAAAAGAGAACGCTCAGTCTACCGCGACCTGCGGGTGTGGTAGGCCCATTTGATCGATCTGGGAAGTCACCCGGTCAGCGGTATCCACATTGGCCAGGGGCCCCACTCGTACGCGATGCACGAGCCTGCCAGCAATGGTGGCATCTACCACCTGCACCGGAGCGAAATTCGCCACGCGCAACTGGGCAGCCACTTTCTGGGCATTGACAGGGTCGGCAAAGGCCCCCACCTGCAGATAAATACCCGGAGGCGGCGTCAAGGGCGTCACCACTGGCGGTGGCGGGGATGCTTGCTGAGCCGGGGCGGAAGGATCGATGCCCTGCACTTCCACCAGGCCAGTGCCCTTGGGCCACACGCCGATCTTCACGGCTGCGGCATAAGAAAGATCAATGATGCGGTCTTCGCGAAACGGCCCGCGATCGTTGATGCGCACGACGACACTCTTGCCATTCTGCAGATTGGTCACTCGCGCGTAGCTGGGTAGCGGTAGCACCTTGCTGGCCGCGGTGAACTGGTACATGTCGTAGTCCTCGAGATTCGAGGTCTTGTAGCCGTGAAATTTGCTGCCGTAGAACGAGGCGATGCCGCGCTCGTCGTAACCTCGCGCGCTTGGCAACACGGCATAGGTTTGACCCAGCACGGTGTAGGGTGACTTGTTGCCGTAAAGCGAACGCGATTCGACCTTCGGCACCGGCTCGGGCAGGTTGCTCAGATCGGGTGGCGGACCACCCGGCACGCTGTCGCTGCTGCTGCGATAGCGGCTGCTCTGCGGTCGGCGGGTGTCGTCAGAGGCGCCGGAGGCATAGTTGCTGGAACTGCCGCCGCGCGACGACGAAGACGGCCGCGTGCTGCGATGGCCACCGCAGCCGACCAGCACCCACGTGATCGCGAGCAACCAGGTCAGGCGCCAGGCTGCCCTCATTGCGTGAAGCGCTCCTGTGCGTTCACGCCTTCGGTGATGGCCTGCGCGAGCTGGTTCACCGCCATCGCATACATCGGGCTGCGGTTGTAGCGAGTGATCACGTAGAAGTTCTGGAAGGTGAACCAATACTCCGGACCATGGAGCCCCTGGAAGGTCTGTAAGCTGCTGCTGGCCCCTGGATCGAGGTGCTGCACCGGTGCATACCCCCAGGCTTCGAGCTGCTCGATGGTCCATTGCGGCGTGGAGTCTTTAACGGTGAGTGGCTTGGCGGCGGCATCCGGCTGCGCACGCGCTGCCACCGTGCCGCCAGTGACCCAGCCATGCTTGGCGAAATAGTTGGCAACGCTGGCCAGGATATCCGGCATGGAATTCTGCAGATCGATGCGGCCATCGCCGTCTTCATCCACGGCAAAGTCTCGAATGCTGCTGGGCATGAACTGCCCCCAGCCCTGCGCGCCAGCATAAGAACCCGTAAGCGCGTCGACAGGACTGGCAAGGTGGTTGTCAGGCAGTTCCAACAGCGTCTTCAGCTCACCGCGAAAAAAAGCGGCTCGCGGCGGGTAATACAAGCCCAGCGTCACCAGCGCATCGAGCACCTTGTACTTACCGGTGTTGCGACCATAGAAGGTTTCCACACCAAGAATCGCGACGAGATACTCCGGGTCAACGCCGTACTTTTTGCCGATCTGTTCCAGCAGTGCCTGATGATCGAGGTAGAACCGCACGCCTGCGTCAATACGCGCCTGGGTGAGGAAAATCTGGCGATATTCACTCCACGGCTTCGCTTCGGCCGGACGACTGATCGCATCGAGAATGCCTTGCTGCCGCTTCGCGCCATCGAGCAAAGCGTTCAAGGTGGCCGGATTCTTGCCAGTGTCTTTCGCCACTTCGCTGACCAGTTGCATCTGGCCGGGATGCTCGGCCCAGGCGGCTATCGGCGCGATGAAGCAAAGTGCTAAAAGTAGAAACTTAATCCGCTCTTTCATGCCGAAAGCGTAGCATGTTGTAAAAATCTGATGGTCTCCGAAGACGGCTATCGGCAAGACCAGGCCAACCCTTCCCAGTCCATTGCCCCTCTGCTCATACAGGCAGCCAAAGCTACGCCTACTACTACGACCTCTACGCCACCCTGGACAACGCGCAAAACCCCGGTGTTGCTGCAGCCGCGAGGTTGTGGTGGTGAACGCGCAGGGTCGAAAAGTGAGCGCTGTGGAGACGAACGAGAGTGAACTGCCCGCGACGTACCGAAACGCATGAGATGAGATCGAAAGTCGGGCTGGGGACGAGCCTGATGAGCAAAAGCAGACAGCTAACGGGAATGTGGGTCTTCTGGCCTCCGTATTCAGGCAGCGTGACCGAGGTACAAGCTTCAACACGGAACGCAGGAGACCACGATGCGAAGGGAACGGTACAACCGGACAAGGGAGGCCAAGTACCGATGCACATCGTCGGACGGTTTGCTCTCGCTCATCTTCCCAACACGTACCTGCCACTTTACGGTGACTTTTCCCGATTGCTCACCACCGCGCCTTTTGAACGCCGCGGCATCGGGCGGTTTGAAGCCTGCTCCTGCAAGCCGACTTCGAGAGGCCCTCTCTCATCTTTGATACAGCATCACAAGCTTGCGCTCGTGTTCGTGACACACCAAAACCGGGGGATTACCTCATGCCGAGCTAGGTGTGATGGGAGCGGATTTCGGTGTGATGGTGGGGCAAGCCAAACAGAGTCATGACACCACTTTCACGGACCCAGGGATACTTTCTTTAGGAATGAGAGCCAGACATCAGCTGGGATGCAAATCCCTGCATCGGGAGACCATCACGAAGCTAGGATTGCCATCCCAACATTGGCCTTGCAAGGCGTCATCCATATGCCGTCGGTGTGCGGTGCTGTCACTTTTCCTAATGTGTCTTCTCTCCATGCCAAACGCACAATCCCTTGCATGGGCTAAATCTGGCTCATCAACATTACCTGCATCCGGCAAGAACAATCCGCACTGCAGTAGTGCCGCTATTCAAACGGAAAGCGGCAATCTATTGGCCATGCCCAACTCGCTATTTTCGAACACGCAATACCAACAAGGCAATTCCGCATGGACACCGAAGCTGATTCGCTTCAGGCTCATCGCCTCAGGTTCTCCGGTCGAAGGTTGCCTGGTAAAAATTCATCCGGCCGCAGGCAATGATGGCCATTTCTACTACGAGCATGGGCAGCCGCCTGTCTCTGACTCAAACGGCTATGTATCCGGTTGGTGGATTGCAGGAACCAATCCGCTACCCAAGCTTGTAGCAGAAATTCCGGGAAGCAGCCAAAAGGTCGAATTGAATGGCATCGTTTCGGACATCAATTTCAGAAACCTGGCGCCGGCACCTTACTTGCTCTATGGACTTGATGGCAACAAAACATGGACAAGATTCCTGGTCAGCGTCACGCCGATAGCATCTGCGCCGATGACCTTTTTTCAGGTTGCGAACTGGAACGGCGGATATTTTGGATTGCAACAAACCGGACCGTCAACGAATCCAGAAAATAAAAAGATTATCTTTACGATATGGAATCGCGGCACTGGTGTAGCGCATCTCATCGAAGGCCCCAGCGAGTACTGCAAGGAGCACATGGATTCGGCCGAGGGATCATTCATGCAATGCTTTCAGGACTACAATTGGGACACCGAAAAAACATATGCGTTTGAGATTGAAGCGCGCCATACGATACCCGACAACATAGACTTCGCACTGACCATCAATGGTGCGACGTATGCCGTCATCCGTGTTCCTGCGCCGTCCGATTACTATCCAACAACGCCTGCCGCATTCTTGGAGCAATATGCGGATGACCAATATTCCTGTGCAGCCTCGGAAGAGCGTAGCGCGATCTTCTCTTCCATCTACAAAATGGCGCCGGGAGGCGAGCACATCGAAGCCGTGGAGGAAGGTTACTTCTCCAGGCCCTACGACCCCGGCTATGGCCACGGCTCACTATGTTTCAACTACGATTACGGCGATACCGACCTACTAGCCGTGCCCAAGGAGCAGCGCATTCATGGTTTCTTTCTGAGTACAGGCGGAAATCGTTTCATCGGCGAGCCTGCTGATGGTGCGGTGAGCAGGCTAAACGCCCACCTGAGTCTCAACAATCCTTACGAATACATAACCACTCAACAGGAAATGGACCGCATTGCGGCCGACCCCAACTATCTGGATGAAAAATTCCTTCGTGGCTATCGCGTTAGTGTGCGAACCAGCGATGGCAATTGGACTCGTGAAATCATCTTGCCGGCACACAGCAGGGAGAAAGCAAAATTCAATTTGATTGTGCAATCTCAATACCCGGTTCAACTGACCTATGGCAACAAGTCACATGAAATCGCTCGTGGAACGACGGTAAACCTTGTATTCAACAATGGCCGGTGGACAGAACAATAATCACGATTTATGAAATGAACAAAAAGGGAAAAACGGGACAATGGCAGCACGTTATTGCGCTATAACTCACCAAGGTTTGACCTACGAATAAATTCGACGCAAAAGCCGTCCTGATTCGTTCCAGAGTTCAGCTGATAAGGCTGAGGAACCGGCTTGATACAGCCACTATTAGTGGCTCCACTGATGGTGCGTGTTCGCACCCTACAAATTTGGCTGAACCCCGCATGGCAGTTGGCTTACGAGTCGAAGGCAGCTGAACTTCGGAACGAATCAGGAAAGCCGTTGGTAAAAAGCTTGGAGATCAAAGCAATACCGGCTGATCTGGCAACTCATCCGGCCGAGCCTTGCCATGACTCGGGAAATGCGTCGCCAGCAAGGCATGCACTTCGGTAATGCCATGCAACACGCCCGTACGCCATTGTCCTGCGGCAAAGCTTTCCTGCATCGCCGTGCAGATCGACGTCCACTCTTCCGGCTTCACCCGCCGTGCTATGCCGCGATCAGCAACAATTTCGATGCGGTGCTCGGCCATCAGCAAATAAAGCAGCACACCGCAGTTGTGCTCGGTATCCCACACACTAAGCTGGCCAAACACCTGCCGCGCGCGTGTCTGCGCATCGAGCCCCGCCCACACGTCCAGTGCGGAAAGTCTCGATTCAATGGCCAAACGCAACTCGCCCAGATGGCTATGTTCGCCGTCGGCAATCGCCGCCGTGATGTCATCGAGCAGTTCGGGCGGAAAGCGCCGATGCAACTGGAACCAGCCGTCAAAGAGGTTTGCGAACAGTCGTTGCGATATGGACATGTCACCAGCTCCCTGATGCACCGCCGCCGCCAAAGCTGCCGCCACCGCCACTGAATCCCCCGCCGCCGAAGCCGCCGCCACCGAATCCACCCCAGCCACCGCCGCCGATGGAACGTCCGGCTCCCGCCGGCAACAACATCAGCAAGCCACCGACGACGCCACCGAAAATTCCGACACCTGCTGAGGCCAGCATCCACAGCAGGCCGCCCACCACAAAACCGCCCATCGGCACGCGCACCAGTGCTGGTGCACGCGCGAAAACGCCACGCATGAACAGCACAGCAAAGATGGCGAGGAAGAACAGGCCTTGCAGATCGACGCCACGGTGCTCGACTTCATTGCCACGCACCGGCGGTGGCAAGGGCTCCCCGTTGATGAGCTGTGTCAGCGCACCCACAGCATCGTTGATGCCTCCCGCGTAATCGCTGATGCGAAACTTCGGCGCGATGTATTCGCGGATGATGCGTGCGCAGGCTGCGTCGGGTATCGCGCCTTCCAATCCGTAACCCACTTCGATGCGCACCTGCCGATCATTCTTGGCGATCAGCAGCAACACGCCATCGTCGACACCGTTGCGACCAAGCTTGTTCTGCTCGGCGACGCGCAGGGAGTAATCGTCGAAGTCATCAGGCTGAGTGGTTCCCACCATCAGCACTACCAGCTGCGCGCCCTTCTGCTTTTCCAGTGCGGTGAGCTGCGCGTCGAGCTGATCGACCTGCTGCGAAGTCAGTGTGCCGGTGAGATCGGTGACGTGCCGCGCAAGCGTCGGCACTGGCGGCAAATCATCGGCGTGCAGCGGCCACGGCGATAGCAAGGCTATCGCCAACAGCATCCACAGGCACACCCAGCGCCGCATCATATCAGTGTGCCGAGGCAGCAGGCGCCGGATTGGCTGGTGCGGAATTGCCGAAATCGACGGTCGGCGCGGTGGAGGTCGCTTTTTCGTTCTCGACCGTGAAGTTCGGCTTGGGCTGATAGCCAAACATCTTCGCAGTGAGGTTGTTCGGGAAGGTGCGGATCATCGTGTTGTACTGCTGCACCGCCTGGATATAGCGGTTGCGTGCTACGGTGATGCGGTTCTCCGTGCCTTCGAGCTGCGCCTGCAGGTTCTGGAACAGGCCATCGGCCTTCAGGTTCGGATAGTTTTCGCTGACCGCCATGAGACGGGACAGTGCTCCGGTCAACTGCCCCTGCGCAGCTTGGAATTTCGCCAGCGACTCCGCATCGTCGGCATTGATCTGGATGCTACCTACGCGCGAGCGGGCATCGGTCACTTCGGTGAAGACCTTCTCTTCATGCGTGGCATACCCTTTCACGGTATTCACCAGGTTGGGTACGAGGTCGGCGCGGCGCTGGTACTGGTTGAGCACTTCAGACCATTGCGCCTTGACCGCCTCATCCTGCTTCTGAATCGAGTTATAGCCGCAGCCTGACAATGCAACGACCAACAGCATCAACAGCGCCAAATGGACAATTTTCATTGGAGTACTCCTTTCCAGTACGGGGTCATTGCAGCATCAGGATTACACAGATGCAATCTCTTACGGACAACAAACAATCCTTTTCCTACGACCTAAAATGCAACGAAGCCCATAAGCTAACGACCAAGCGGAGCGGACCCCATACGCCTAACTTGGGGTAGGTCGGGCTGGGGTTCGCTTCGCTTGCTACCGGCCACGGCAGTTAGAACCAACGCGGGCCCAGGATCAGCCCCCAGCTCAGCGCCACCAGCACCAGCAGCATGAATACCGCCGCCGAGCCCATGTCCTTGGCGCGACCGGCCAGCTCATGAAATTCCGGGCTGACTTTGTCCACGACGGCCTCGATGGCGGAATTGAGCAATTCCACCGACAACATCAGAATCACCGGCGAGATCAGCGCGATCTTTTCCAGCGCCCCGTGCCCCGCCCACAAACCGACCGGCACCAGAATGACAGTGAGCATGGCCTCAAGCCGGAACGAAGCCTCGTGGCGCCAGCCGGCGCGCAGCCCGCTCATCGACCAGAGGAAGGCGCGCCAGAGCTGGCGCGGCTCGCCCCGAAATCCACTACCAGGCATGGTAGGAATGGCAAGTCGCCAAGGGAGTTACAGCGTTTTTCGGCATAGCGGGCGAAGCTCCCGAGGGCGGTCACAAGCGCGACATGATGCCACAAGCCGCACGCCCTTCCCCGGCGCCCGCAGGATTTTGCATGCCGCACTGCAACTTCAAGTTGATGACGAATGGGTTACCCTTCGCCGGTTGCGTCCGTCCCAAAGGGCGCAAAAACAGGTCACTACGACCTTGGTAGTACACGTTTATGGAATACCACATGGCAACTCAGACTCGCCCCTTTTCACAAACCCGCTCGTTCAGCACGGTCTTCCTGATCGAAATGTGGGAGCGCTTCGGCTTCTACGGCATGCAGGTGTTGATGGTCACCTACATGATGAAGAAGCTGGGCTTCGTCGATACCCAGGCCAATTTGGTCTGGGGCGCCGCCGCGGCGCTGATTTACGCCACGCCCGCCATCGGCGGCTGGGTCGGCGACAAACTGCTTGGTACCCGCCGCACCATGCTGATGGGCGCAACCATCCTGGCGTTGGGCTACGCCATGCTATGGATACCTTCCAATGATGCCTACATGACCTACGCCGCCCTCGGCGTGATTGTAGTGGGCAACGGTTTCTTCAAACCGAATGCCGGCAATCTGGTGCGCAAGATCTACGAGGGCGATGAAACCCGCATCGACAGCGCCTTCACCATTTACTACATGGCGGTGAACATCGGCTCGATGATCTCGATGACCGCCACGCCGCTTATCCGCGACGTGGTGGCAGCGGATTACGGCGACTCAATGGGTTGGCACACCGCTTTTGGCGTCTGCTCGATCGGCCTGATCCTGGGCCTGATCAATTACTCTATGATGAGCCGCACACTGAAGCATATCGGCTCTCCCGCGGACAACCGTCCGGTCAATCTCAAACACCTGCTCACCGTGCTGGCCGGCGGCGTCGCCATGGTGTTCGCATCCGCATTCATCCTACAAGACCAGGGCATTGCCAAACTCTGCGTTTACGCAGCCGGCATCGTGATTCTCGGCATCTTCGTGCACCTTATCCGCAGCAGCCAGCCCAGTGAACGTGCCGGATTAATCGCTGCACTGGTACTGACCGTGCAGACGATCTTCTTCTTCATTTTCTATGCGCAGATGGCCACGTCACTGAATCTGTTTGCGCAGCGCAACGTCGACCTGTCTTTCGACGTGTTCGGCGTGCATCTGTTCAACTGGATTCCCGAGCAGTACCAGAACTTGAACGCCATCTGGATCGTGATCCTCAGCCCGGTGTTGGTTTTCATCTATAACTCGCTCGGCCGCGTCGGCAAGGATCCTTCGGTTGCGGCGAAGTTTACCTGGGGTTTCGCGGCCGTGGCGCTGGGCTTTTTCATGTATGGCTTCGGCGCGGTCTGGGCGGTGAACGGCCAGGTGTCGTCGTGGGTGATGATCTGGGGTTACGGCCTGTACTCACTCGGCGAACTACTGGTGAGCGGCCTTGGCCTGGCCATGATCGCCCGCTACGTGCCCGCGCGCATGGGCGGTTTCATGATGGGCGCGTACTTCGTTGCAGTGGGTATTTCGCAGTACCTGGGCAGCGTTGTGGCGAACATTGCCCACATCCCCGAAGATCTTACCGATCCGCTGCAGTCGCTCACGATCTATACGCACCTGTTCAACATCCTTGGCTTCGTGGGCATCGGCTGCACTGCGCTGGCCGTCATCATGCTACCGCTGATGAATCGCCTTTCCGCCAGTCATTCCGGCGCGGCGACGAATCACAACCCGTTGCCCGCCGTGCGCAGCGAAGAATTCGACACGCCCTAATGCTTCAAGCCCCCCTCCCCTGCTCGCGGGGGAGGGTTGGTGCAGGATTATTCACGCTTGCGCTGAAGTGGGTGGGTGCAACACCCTCCACACCTCCCCGTCGATAGCGGGATGAAGACAAA
The DNA here is from genome assembly GCF_004114615.1 of Dyella sp. M7H15-1. Lineage (NCBI taxonomy): Bacteria > Pseudomonadati > Pseudomonadota > Gammaproteobacteria > Lysobacterales > Rhodanobacteraceae > Dyella > Dyella sp. M7H15-1. Next base: position 3,251,856 of record NZ_CP035300.1, on the reverse strand, counting down.
CCTGTTCACGCGCTTATGCCCCCTCACCAGCTCAAACAACCCATCGGGCCTTTTGCACTGACGCGCACCCTTGTCTGGCTGCGCCTGTGCGCCATTACCGGCCAGAGTATCGCCGTGATGATCTGCTCCTGGTGGATGCGGATCGACATTCCCACCCTCTCGCTGCTCCTCGGCATCGACCTGCTCGCCGTCTTTGCAGTGTTCGCCGCCTGGCGTATCAGCCAGCCCTGGCCAGTGCGGGAATGGGAAACGGTGTGTCATGTTGTCACAGATACGCTGATACTGGGCTATCTGCTCTACTTCACCGGCGGCGCCAGCAACCCCTTCGTTACCCTGTTACTGGTGCCCATCGCGCTGAGTGCCGCGGCACTCTCAGTGCGTGCCATACTTTCCGTCGCAGTCATCGCTGGCGCCGCCTACTTCGTCGTGTTGCGCTGGTACGTGCCCTTGCCGATGAATGCGCTGACGGGTGCCGACCACGGTTTCTCGCTGCATGTGGCCGGCATGGGCGTGAACTTCGCCATCACGGCCGTGCTGCTTGGCTTCTTCATCAACCGTCTGGCGACTGCCGTGCGCATGCAGCAACTGGAAGTGCAGCGTGTGCGCGAGCGCGCCTTGCGCGACGAAGGCATCCTGGCCATGGCCACGCAAGCCGCCGGTGCCGCGCACGAACTCAACACACCATTGTCGACCATGCGTACCCTGCTACCGGAACTACGGCGCGAACATGCCGGCGATGCTGCGTTGGCTGAAGATCTTGAACTGCTGGAAGGCCAGGTCGAACGCTGTCGCACCATCCTGCGCGAGATGGTGGCATTCGGCAAAACTCAGTTATCACAGGAGCCAGAGCGACTGAAACTCCAGGCATTCATTCACCACTTCATCGAACGTTTCAAGCTGCTGCGCCCGGAAGCCGAACTTGAACTACTCGTATCATCAGCGCTCGAACCGCTGGTGTTGCGCACCCCACCTGGCCTGCGGCACGCCTTGATCAATCTGCTCAACAACGCTGCCGACGCCTCGGTGATGCGTGATTCCAACAGCGTTGAACTGGAAGTCCGCCGCGATGGTGACTGGCTGGAATGGATCGTGCGCGATCACGGTCCAGGCTTTACGCCGAGTGGCGCAACGGCTTCGATTGGTGAAAGCGGCAAGCAAAGTGGCCTGGGTATCGGCTTGGCGCTGGCCGAAGCCACGGCCGAACGATTGAATGGTGAATTGATCGCCGTCAATACCGAACATGGTGCGGAGATGCGACTGCGGTTGCCATTGTCGATGATTGCCTGACCGCAGGCTCGCATGCCTGCATGCGGCCATCAAATGCGGCAAAATAGGCGGGCGAATACGACCGGTAGCAGCAAATGATCCACCCGAACCAGGCAAGCAGCACACGTTCACTGTTGATCGTGGATGACGACGCCACCTTTGTACGCGTACTCAGCCGTGCCCTCACCTCCCGCGGTTTCGACGTCATCTCCACCAGCCGCGCCGATGAAGCCCGTACCCTCTCACGCCGCCACCAGCCACGCCATTGTGTGCTAGACCTCAAGCTGAGCGAGGAAAACGGCCTGCGCCTGATTCCGGAACTACACGAGCTGGTACCGGACATGCGCATCCTGCTGCTCACCGGCTACGCCTCGATCGCCACGGCCGTCGAAGCCATCAAGCGTGGCGCGCATGATTACCTGTCCAAACCCGTCGACGCCGACGTGGTGGTTCGTGCCCTGCTTGACGGCGACAGCGCACAACATGTCGACGACGAAGTCATCGATGCACCCGAAGCGCCACTTGCATTGCGCCGTCTGGAATGGGAACACATCCAGCGCGTACTCACTGAATGCGAAGGCAATATCTCCGAAACCGCGCGCCGGCTCGGCATGCATCGCCGCACACTGCAGCGCAAGTTGAGCAAGCATCCGGTGCGGGAGCGGCCCGAGCAATCGCTGTGATCATCATGTTGCCCTTGCCATTAAGGCAACGCCATGCGTTAGCGTGCATGGAGACCATTCCGTCGTATCCTTGGAAGCTATATCTCCCCCGCTAGAAGGCACCCACATGGACAAGGTTTATGCAACCGCGGCAACGGCTCTGGACGGCCTGCTGTTTGACGACATGACCATCGCGGCAGGCGGCTTCGGCCTGTGCGGCATTCCAGAAAACCTGATCGGCGCAGTGCTAGCCGCCGGCCCCAAAAGATTGACCATCGTTGGCAACAATGCCGGCGTGGACGATTTCGGCATGGGACCGTTGCTGAAGACACGCCAGGTCAAGCGCGTATATGCCTCCTACGTGGGCGAGAACAAGGAATTCGAGCGTCAGGTATTGGCCGGCGAGCTGGAACTGCATCTGGTGCCGCAAGGCACGCTGGCAGAGAAGCTGCGTGCCGGCGGCGCGGGCATCCCCGGTTTCTACACGCGTACTGCCTACGGCACCCAGCTGGCTGAAGGCAAGGAAACAAAAAATTTCGACGGCAAGGAGTACGTGCTGGAAGCAGCCATCCACGCCGACGTTTCCATCGTCAAAGCGTGGAAAGGCGACAAACTCGGTAACCTCGTTTTTCGCAAGACGGCGCGCAACTTCAATCCGATGATCGCCACCTGCGGCAAGGTTTGCGTGGCGGAAGTGGAAGAACTGGTGGAAGTGGGCGAATTGGACGCAGAACAGATCCACGTGCCAGGCATCTACGTCGACCGCATCATCAAAGGCGAGAAGTACGAGAAGCGCATCGAGTTCCGCACCGTGGCCGGCGCCAACGCCGGCAAGGAAAGTCCAGTCCGCATGGCCATGGCGCACCGCGCCGCGAAGGAACTGCGCGATGGTTTCTATGTAAACCTGGGTATCGGCATTCCCACGCTGGTGGCCAACTTCATTCCACAAGGCATGGATGTCACCCTGCAATCGGAGAACGGCCTGCTTGGCATCGGCCCGTTCCCGGATGATGTGCACGTCGATCCCGACCTGATCAACGCCGGCAAGCAGACGATTACCGCCCTGCCCGGTTCGAGCTATTTCTCCAGCGCCGAATCATTCGCGATGATCCGCGGTGGACACATCAACCTGTCCATTCTCGGTGGCCTGGAAGTGTCCTGCACCGGCGACCTGGCCAATTGGATGGTGCCAGGCAAGATGGTGAAAGGCCCTGGTGGCGCGATGGACCTGGTCAGCGGCGTGCAGCGCGTGGTGGTGCTGATGGAGCACACCGCGAAAGATGGTTCGCCCAAGATCAAGAACCAGTGCGACCTGCCGTTGACCGGCAAACAGGTGGTGGATTTGATCATCACCGACCTGTGCGTGTTCGAAGTGGCGAAGGGCAAGGGCCTGACCTTGATCGAATTGCAGGAGGGCGTGACAGTGGATGAAGTGAAGGCGAAGACGGGGTGTGCGTTCGAAGTACATCCGTCGTTGCTGTGAAGGAATCGGGAATCGGGAATCGTCAATAGTTTAAGGGCGGCAAATCACAAGCTTGCCGGGTCTCGATCTTGCGATTCCCAATTCCCAATTCCTGCTAAACAGGCAACGTCTGCGGAAACCGTATCTCCGCTACATAGCTGTTGCCGCCCTGCACATGCAAATCCAGTGGCCATGCAAAACGCTCGCTGATCCGCCGTGCGATGGCGTATTCAAACCCCTGTTGCCCAGGCAGACGCGGATCGAGGTCCGCACCAGCGGTAGCACACACACTCACCACCCCCGGCAACACTGTCACCAACACCGTACCCTGTCCCGTGTATTGGCTGGCATGACGAATCAGTTGCCAACACAACACCGCAAACACCCGTGGCGAACCGTGTAAAGCAAACTTGGCGGACTCTTCGAACTGCAATTCGATCGGATGCCCATGCAACATTTCGCGCGCATCGGCCAGTTCGCCACGCAGTACGTCGTTCACCACGAAATCCTGCTCACTCTGACCGTTGTCGGCTTCACGCGCCAGAATCAGCATCGCCTCCACCAGCGCTTCCATCTCGCGTGTCGCACGGCGAATGCGCTCCACGGAACGCTTGCCGAAATCACTCAGACCCGCCTCATCCTCCAGCATATCGATGGACATCTTGATCACGGTCAACGGGCTGCGTAGCTCGTGGCTGGCATCGCGGGTGAAATTACGTTCACGCTCGTTATAGCCTGCGATGCGGTTGGCGAAGTGATGGAAGCTGCGCGCCAGCATGGCAACGTCCGCGTCAACGCGATGCAGCAGATGATCTGGCGGCAGGGTTTCCAGTCCCCCCTGCCCTTCTTGCCAGTTGCCCACAAGTTGCGCCAGCACACTGACGGAACGCCAGGCGCGTTGCGCGGCCAGCCAGGCGAGTGCGCTGACGATCACGATCAGCGCCAGCACCGCCCCTACCGGCGCGACATTGTAATAACCCATCAGACAAGCCAACACGATCGCCACCAGTTGCAGCCCGAAAATCAGCAGCAACCGGCGATGGAGTCCACCGCGTGCGGACGCAACACGTTGGGTTGGCGCACCCTTTTGTGTCATGGATAGTTTGGATTGAGCGGTCAGGCAAAATGGCTGGTTGCGACGGTCTCTGAGTCAAGATCGGCCAGGCGGTATCCGGCCGAATGGATGGTATGCAGCAGTGGACGTTGGAAAGGTTTGTCGATAATCCGTCGCAAGTTGTACAGGTGCGAACGCAAAGTATCGGAATCGGGCAAAGTATCGCCCCAGATCTCGCGCTCAATGTCGCGCCGGCTTACCACGCGTGGCGATTCTCGCATGAGGATCGCTAACAGCTTGAGACCAATCGGTGAAACCGTCAGCTCCTGGCCGCCGCGGGTCAGACGCAGCGTGGCGGTGTCCAGGGTCATGTCGCCCACGTGCAGCACCTCGCTGGATATCTGGCGACGGTCGCGGCGGATCAGCGCTCGCAAACGGGCCTCTAGTTCGAGCACTGCGAATGGCTTCACCAAGTAATCGTCGGCGCCGGATTCAAGACCCACCAGCTTGTCTTCCAAGGTATCCCGCGCGGTCAGCATCAACACCGGCGTGGACTTCTTGGCCTCGGAGCGCAGCTTGCGGCATACATCCAGCCCATCGATGCCCGGCAGCATCAGGTCCAGTACCACCACGTCGTAGCTGTTCGACACCGCCAGGTGCAGTCCGCTTACCCCATCTTGGGCAAAATCGATGGAGTAGCCGCGCCGTTCCAGGAATTCCCCCACCATCTCGGCGATCTGGCGATTGTCTTCGACCAACAGGATAAATCCAGCATGTTCGTCACGTGAACTCATGTTCCCCTCGTCGGCTACCGCGCGTCTTCACATTTGTGAAGGCTAACGGCCCCGGGCGTAAGCGAAATGTGAATTTCCGACTAGAAAACCGTAGAGAAATTCTCAGTGCAGCAATGACTTGAGTTGAGCCCACACGGTGTTGAGCACGATCGGCTCCCCGGCGGCTACCGGGTGCAGGCCATCTTCTTGCATCAGGGCCGGGTTCAGCGCTACCCCGTCGAGCAGGAAAGGCACCAGGACCGTGTGCTTTTCGCGGGCCAGATCGGCATAGATGGCACGCAGGCCATCCCGATATTGCGACCCATAGTTCAGCGGCAACTCGATCCCCAGCAGCAGCACTCGGGCGCCTGCGTGCTGGGCCGCATCGATCATGGCGCCGAGGTTGTCACGCAGGTTAGCCAGCGGTAGCCCTTGCAGGCCGTCATTGGCCCCCAGCTCAATCACCACGATGCGTGGATGATGCTGCGCTAGCAGGGCTGGCAGACGATGGCGTCCGCTCAACGAAGTTTCACCGCTGATACTGGCATTGACGACAGCCCAGCCCGGCTCCATGTCGTTCAAACGTACTTCCAGCAGATGCACCCAGCCCGATTCCACCGGAATGTTATGCGCGGCGGACAGCGAGTCGCCCAGCACCAGCACACTTTTCGTGGTGGCGACTTTGGATGGCGTAGCCTGCAAAGCACCGGCACCGCAAAGCAGAACAAACAGATAAAGGAAACGACGCATGAGTGGTGGTTCGCATCTGGTTCTCGATGTCCGGGATGTTAGCAAGTCCGTCAACGGTCCCGAGGGAAGGCTGGATATTCTCAGCGACATCGTGATGCAGGTGAACGCTGGCGAAAGCTTTGCCATCGTCGGCGCATCCGGCTCCGGCAAGACCACTTTGCTCGGCCTGCTGGCTGGGCTGGACACCCCCACGCACGGCAGCATCCGGCTGGATGGCCACTCGCTGGAACAGCTCGACGAGGAAGCACGCGCGGATTTGCGGCGCAGGCTGGTCGGCTTCGTGTTCCAGTCGTTCCACCTGTTGCCTGCGCTGACGGCAGAGCAGAACGTCATGTTGCCGTTGGAACTGGAAGGCAATCCCGCCGCCCGCGAGCACGCACGGGAAGCACTGGAAGCAGTCGAACTCCGTGGCCGCCGCAAGCACTATCCCGCACAACTTTCTGGTGGCGAACAGCAGCGCGTGGCGATTGCGCGCGCCTTCGTGCATGGCCCGCGTGTGTTGTTTGCCGATGAGCCCACCGGCAATCTGGATCGCCGCACTGGACGACATGTGTGCGATTTGCTGTTTGCGCTGAACAAGGATCACGGCACCACACTGGTGTTGGTGACGCATGATTTGCAGTTGGCCGAACGTTGCGCGCGAAGCGTGGAATTGCGGGAAGGGAAGTTGGAGGCGTTGGTATGAACAATCACCTCGCCAGCGAGACACCTCATCCCACCGAAATCTCCACCCCGTCGTCCCGGCGCAGGCCGGGACCCAGTGTCTTGATGGCGATAAAAGTCACTAGGTCCCGGCTTGCGCCGGGACGACAGGTTGAAGGGTATGGCAAGCGCAAGAAGAGGTTCGCATGAAAATCCTGCTTCTCGCCCTGCGCAGCCTGCGCCGCGAATGGCGCCTGCCGGAATTGCGCACCCTTGCCGCTTCGCTGGTGCTCGCGGTCGTCGCGCTCGGTGTCGTTGCCACGCTTACCGCACGCATGGAACACGGCGTACTCGCCAGTGCAGCCGAGTTGATCGGCGGCGATGTGGGTGTCTCCGCGCCACAGGACATCCCTGAAACATCTGCCGCTGCAGCGAGCGAGCGTGGCTTGGCCATCAGCCGCACGGCCAGCTTTCCCAGCGTTGCCTTTGCGCAACAGCAAAGCCAGTTGCTGGACGTGCTGGCGACGGATACCGCCTATCCGCTACGCGGCACCTTGCTGGTCGGCGATGCCAACGGGCGACAACAACTGCGCCACGGCCCGGCGAGTGGAACGGTGTTGCTCGATCATCGCGCGTTGGTCGCCTTGCATCGGCACGTTGGCGATACCGTGCAACTGGGTGGCCGTGACCTGCGCATCGCCGGCGAGCTGATCCAGCAACCCGATGGCGGCGAACTGGTGGCAATGGCGCCGCGTGCGTTGATGAATCTGGATGACGCGCGGCAAGCGGGATTGCTAGGCGTCGGCAGCCGTGCACGGCACAGCTTGTTGCTGGCCGGCGAACCGGCAGCGGTGCAACGCTGGCGCCAGTGGGCGCAAGGCACGGCATTGCCGCAAGGCGGAGAGTTGATCACGCCGGAACAAACGCAGGAGCGGATGCGCAGCGCATTCGATCGCGCAGGTTCGTTCCTTCGCCTCACCGCTTTGCTTTCCGCACTGCTTTCTGGTGTAGCGATCGCGCTCGCTGCGCAGCGTTATGCACGACGCAAAACAGGCGAGGTATCGCTATTACGCGCATTGGGCACGTCGCGCGCACGCGTATTCGGTTTGTTGCTGGGCACGTTGGGCGGTCTGGCATTGCCCGCCGCAGCGACCGGCATGCTGCTTGCGTTGGTGCTCGCGCAAGCGGCATGGATGTTCGCCAGCCAGCTCTTCGCCGGCGTGCCGACGGTGCTGCCGATCCTGCCTGCCTTCGCCGCCGCCGGCATGGGCATCGCGGTGCTGGTCGGCTTTGCGCTGCCGCCGCTGGTGCGGCTGGCCGACGTGCCGCCGGTCGCGGTATTCCGCGCCAGTCTGGCGCGGCGCATCCGCCGCTTCGACGTGCTGTACCTGATTCCCGCACTGGTGGCGCTGGCGCTGATCTGGAATCTCAGCGGTTCGGCCAAACTCGCCGGCATCCTCGCCGCCAGCCTGCTCGGCGTCGCCGTGGTGGCAGCGCTGCTGGCCGCTTCGCTGCTGTGGATCGCGCGGCGCATCGCGCCCGGCGGACATCCAGCGTTGCGGCTGGGCATGGCCGCGCTGGCGCGGCGACGCGGACTGAGCATCGTGCAGGCCACCGCGCTGAGCATGGGCCTCACCGCGCTGTTGCTGATGGCCGTGGTGGCGCCCTCGCTGCTGGACGGTTGGCGCAAGGAATTGCCGAGCGATACGCCCAACTGGTTCGTGCTCAATCTGCAGGACGATCAACGCGACGGCTTCAGCCAGGCGCTCGCGCGCATCGGCGCCAACCAGCTCAACATGATGCCGCTGGCGGTGGGCAAGCTCACCGCTATCAATGGCCACCCCATCGACACCATGCATTTCCAGGACGAACGCGCGAAGCAATGGAGCGATCGCCAGTTGCGGCTTTCATGGTCCGACGCATTGCCGCCCTCCAACACCGTGATCGCCGGAACCTGGTTCGCGCCGCATCCTGCGCAGGCGGAAGTGTCGGTGGATACGATGTGGCGCGACATGTATGCACTCAAGCTTGGCGACACCCTGCGCTTCGACGTGGGCGAAGGCCAGCTCGATGCGCGCGTCACCAGCTTTCGCCACGTCGACTGGAGTTCATTCCGCGTGAACTTCTTCCTGCTGCTCGACCCGGCGCACGCCCAAGCATTGCCGCACACCTGGCTCGCCAGCTTCTACCTGCCGCGCGGCAACGCCGAAGCACTCGCCGCACTCTCGCGCGATTATCCGAACCTCAGCCTGATGGACGTGGATGCCTTGCTGGACCGCGTGCGCGAAATCGTGCAACGCGTGACCGGCGCAGTGCGCTGGGTACTGGGCTTCAGCCTGCTGGCCGGCGCGCTGGTCCTGGCCGCCGCACTCGCCACCAGCGGACAGGAACGCCGCCACGAAGCGGCCCTGCTGCGCACCCTCGGCGCACGCCGCAATCTGCTGCGCATCGCCGCCGCATGCGAATTCGCCCTGCTTGGCCTGATCGCCGGCATCACCGCCGCGTTCGGTTCGATGGCCGGCGGCTGGTGGCTGGGACGCAGCGTGTTTCACATCAAGGATTTCATGCCGCACGCCGTGCCATTGGCGCTGGCCGCGTTGGCCGCTGCAACGGTGGTGATGCTGCTTGGCCTGGCCGGTACGCGCAAGGTGACGCATACCCCGCCGATGCGCTTGTTGCGGGCGGAGTGATTGCGCCTATCGCGGGACACCTGGCACGGTCAGGTGCAGGCGGTTCCAAGCAACCCCCGCAATGGACATCCGCTTGCTGGGCCGGTACCGGCCGCAGCGCGAGTGCCATCGGGCCGACTACAGAAACGTGGTCATTTTCCTACCATGCAACGCGCCCAATCCCGATGACGCCCGAGTGCTGACGTTGTTTGCTTCACCGTTCACGCGCGTCTTTGGCGCCATCGCTACGGGAAGCACTCGTCATGTCGACCATCAGCAAACACGGTGACCCCACCACCACGGGCGGCGTCGTCATCGCCACCCTTTCCACGATGTTCAACGATGGTAGCCGCCTCGCGGTAGCTGGCGACCAAGCCACCTGCGGCACCTGTCCAGGGGCCTGGCCCATCGCGGCAACCGGCACGCACATGGTCTGCATGGGACGCGCTGCCGTCCTGGATCAAGACTCTATCATTTGCCCCTGCAAGAAAAACCGGGTCATCGCCGAAGCCCGCAACATGCATTATCGCCACCCGCATGGTGGCGCACGCGCCGCCACGGCGGCGGCAACCTCTGCGGTCGCCATCCCGGCCGCCATGGTGCTGCGCGAGGCCGTGCCACCACCCGCGACCACCACCACACCGGCCATGCCACAACACCGCACGCAAAGCGCCGCCGAACGCCGCTGCATTCTGCGCATCGGCATATTCTTCGACGGCACGCGCAACAACGCCGGCAATACCGAGACGTTCTCGCAATGCCAAGCCTCCACCGCCAGCGCGCTCGGCCAGGACCAGCAGGAACAGGACGCCATCCTCGGCCACTGCAAGCCCTATGTGAGCGATCCTTCCAGCAGCTATGCCAATGGCTATACCAATGTGTGGCGGTTGTATCAGCTGTATCGGGACAGCACACCCGAGCCATTTGGAGAAGATGACAAGGAATACTTCATTCGCATCTACGTCGAAGGCATCGGCACCCGTCACCGGCCAGCCGGACAACCTCCTGGGCATGGCCTTGGGCATTGGCGATACGGGCATACTCGCCAAAGTGGAACAGGCCATCGCAAAGCTGATTCCTACACAAATTTCCCTATTCGCCCGTAATCACCCTGACATTGCCGTTGAAGCCCTGGAATTCGACGTATTCGGCTTCAGTCGCAGTGCGGCCGCCGCTCGGCACTTCGTGCACGAAATCAAACGCGACCATGCCAGCCCCCTGCTGCCTGTCGTGCAAGCCACCGGCGTCAAGCGGGTGCCAACCTTCGTCGCCCAGCACGATTTCCGGGTCAACTTCGTCGGACTGTTCGACACCGTGGTCGCCCACGCCAGCCAGGCCGACGGCTTCGACGTGCGCCGCCAAGGCACCGATCCGATCAAGGTGGCCCTGCCCGAAGGCTGCGCCCGCAAAGTGGTGCAGCTTGTAGCGCGCGATGAGCATCGCGCGAACTTCATGCTCACCACTGTCAGCCCGCCGCATCAGGAGATCGCCTTGCCCGGCGCCCATTCCGATCTCGGCGGCGGTTATCGCGACGACCACGAAGGCCCGCTGATGCTGATCAAGCCGATACGCAGCCTGGAAGCGCCCATCGAACGCGATGGCAACCACTACATGCCGCTGCCCGAACAGACCGAAGCGTGGCGCCAAGCCGACACGTTGCGACAATTATGGAAACTGCACCTGGGTGCCATCGATGACGACCATCTGCGCGTGGATGGCTGGGTCAGGATGGAAGGGCAGACCGCCAGGCATGCCGGCGCGCAACGCATCCGGCAACCCGTCGCCTATGCCACGCTGCGGCTGGATCGTCCCATCGACTGGCGCTATCAACTGATCCCGTTGCGGGTGATGCATCGCCATGCGGTGGCCGCAGGCGTCGCTTTCGGATCGATTGACGACGACGATCCGAATTATTCCTTGCCCACCGAGTTACAGCCGATCGCCGACCAGTTGCTGGCCGGGCAAGCCTTGAGCCACGCCCAGGAAAATCTCTTGGCGCGCCGCTACCTGCATCAGTCCGCCAACTGGAATCTTTCCAGTTTCCAGCGCAGCACCGGCCCCGAGCTGATCTACTTCAATCGCCCCGATCCGTCGGCAAAGCGCAGCGTGCTCGGCAACCAGAACAAGTGACCCGCATGCGTCCCCTGATTGTCCTTATCGCACTGCTGGTGGGCGGCTGCGCGCTGGCCCCGGCCACGCAGAGCAACCGACTTCCCTACGACAGCTGGTATCTGGGATTCCAGGCCCCCGACCGCATGGAAGTCTGGCTGGAGACCGCCAACGTCGAAGACATCGAAGGGCGCGTTTTTCTCGGCGTGATGCAAGGCACGGTTGCCATTGCGTTCCGCAGCAACCGACCAGGTTGGGGAAGCAGCATTGGTTCCGGCGCAGGCCGTGATATCTACAACGCCGGCCTGCCACGCCGTATCTACCTGCGCTGGCAATCGCTGGTGGAACGGCAGACCTACGGCGGCATCATCGAGATTCCCGAACATGCGCGGCGCATGATGCTTGCCGAGGCCCCATCCACATTGGTGTCCGGGCGCTACGAGTATCAACGTTTTCTAAGCTTTGGCCTGGCACCGGGCGGATGGGTCAAAGCCTGGGTCATGAGTCCTGGCAGCAAGCCGGTGGAAGTGCTATGCACCCGCGTGCCGATCGAACCCAAGGGGCCGTATCAGGGCTTGTCCCATGGCAAATACCGCCCCGTGGCCAAGGACATCGAAGCCTACGTAAACACCCATCCACCCATTCCCTACGACTCTTGGCGGTGCCCCCACAGCGATGGGCCCGACAACATCGCCAAGTGAAGTGACTTGCATGCGCCCCTGGACCTTCCTTATCGCACTGCTGGTGGGCGGCTGCGCGCTGGCCCCGGCCACGCAGAGCAACCGACTTCCCCGTGATGGTTGCACCAACGCCCACATGGGATAACGAAGCACCATACGAGCGCGGTACGATGCTTGATTCCATCCTGACAAGGGTTGCCCGCGCATGTACACCCTCCACTACTCCCCCGGCACCGCCAGCATGGTGGTGCATCTGGCGCTGCTGGAGATCGGCGCGCCGTATCAGCTCAAGCTGGTCGACATCAGCGACAAGCGGGAACAGGACAGCGCCGATTACCGCAAGCTCAATCCCGGCGGCCACGTGCCAACGCTGTTGATCGATGGACGTGCGGTCTACGAATCGGGCGCGCTGCTGATCATCCTGGCCGAACGCCATCCCGAAGCGAAGCTGATCCCACCGCCCAGCACGCCGGAACGCGATGCATGGCTGCAATGGACGGTATTCCTCAGCAATGCGCTGATGTCCACCTATCGCTTGTGGTTCTATCCCGGCGAACTGGGTCACCAGGAGTCGCCGCCGGAGATCCGCGCCGCCGTGCAGCGCAAGATCGAAGGCATCTGGGATCGCCTGGAAGCGCAGCTTTCCGCGCACGGGCCGTATCTGCTGGGCGCTGAATTTTCCGGCGTGGACCTGATGCTCACCATGCTGATGCGCTGGTCGCGCAACATGCCGCGCCCGGCTACCGAATGGCCTGCGTTGAAACGGCTGGCCGATCGGGTGCGGGCGCGACCGAGTTGGAAAAAGCTGTATGAGCTGGAGGGTTTGACGGAGTGGTGATGCTTGTTTTTCTTCCTCCCCTTCGGGGGAGAAGGAACTGACACGTCGCATCGTTGATGAACACGCATACCTCCCGCACTCACCCATGGCTTCATCGCCTCAAGCATGAATGGCTGTTGCTGCTGTTCGCCGCACTTGCCGTCGTATTGGCCTGTATTGATCCGCAGCCGCTCACGCGTTATCGGCAGTGGCTGCAATGGCCCACGTTGTGCGGCCTGCTCGGCCTGCTGATCGCCATTCAAGGCATTCGCGACAGCGGGCTGGTGCAGCGTATCGCTGGCATGCTGGTGGCGCGCATGCATACGCTGCGCGGCGTCGCCGTGCTGTTGGTGAGCATGACGGCGGTGCTGTCGACGGTGCTGACCAATGACGTGAGTCTGTTCCTGATCGTGCCGCTGACGGTGGCGATCGGAAACATGTCCAACTTGCCGATCGCGCGCATGGCGGTGCTGGAAGCGCTGGCCGTCAATGCCGGCTCCACGCTCAGTCCGATCGGCAATCCGCAAAACCTGCTGATCTGGCAGCATGCGCGGATTTCGTTTCCGCAATTCGTCGGCAGCATGCTGCCCGCTGCGGCGCTGATGTTCGTGCTGGTCGCCGCGCTTGCCTGGTGCTGGATACCGAAAGGCCGTGTGCAGCTGAATGAGGATCGCCTCGACGGGCACCCCGTGTCGGCGCCGCTGGCAGCGCTGTCCTTGGCGGCCCTCGCGTTGATGGTGCTGATGATGGAACACGGCCGCGCGCCCTTGGGTGCCTTGCTGCTGACGATTCCTTTTGCGCTGCTTTCCCGGCGCACCGTCAGGCACATCGACTGGCTGTTGATGATCACCTTCGCGGCGATCTTTCTGGGCCTTGGCCATTTCGCCGCGCTGCCGATCGTGCAGCATGCGCTCGACCAGATCGATTTCGGCCGGCCGCTCGCGCTTTACCTGAGCGGCATCGTCGGCTCGCAGCTCATCAGCAACGTGCCGGCCACGGTATTGCTGCTGGATCGCGCGCAGGACGCGATGGCGCTGGCCGTGGCGGTGAACGTAGGCGGCTTCGGCGTAGCAACCGGTTCACTGGCTAACCTGATTGCGCTGAGGTTGGCGAAACAGTCGCATGGGATGCGGCTGTTTCACGAGGTGTCGGTGCCGTTTCTGTTGGTTTGCGCGCCGCTGGTGTATCTGTTGATGCGGTTGTTAGTGTGATGGTTCGTTCTGTTTGGAACTTTATGGCAGTCGCACTAGCTTAAGCCGCCCATTCGTTCGAATGCAGCGAAAAATCTTGAATCGTCATCCCGGCGAAAGCCGGGACCCAGCGACTTTTTAGATCTCGAAGTCACTGGGTCCCGGCTTTCGCCGTGATGACGGCTTGAGGATTTTCATGCTTTTAAGGGAACGTGGCCGAATGAACGAACATCCGAGCCCGCGTGCTCAATCAATCGTCGTCGCGCGGCACGCTCACCTTGCCGCCGATATTGCTATGCGACACGTCGCCACTGCCCTTCGCGCCCACGGTGAAGTTGCCGCGCACATCCCTCACCACGAGATCGCCGGAACCGATCGTGCCCACGTCGACGTTGCCGCCTACGTTCTCCAACGTCACGTCGCCGGAACCGACACTGCCCAGATGCGCATCCCCATGGATGGAACGCGCCTGCAGATCGCCGGAACCAATCGAGCCGGCACGCAGGCTGCCCACGTCGGAAAGCTCCACGTCGCCCGAACCCGTGGTGACGGAAACCTCGCCGCTGATGTCATCGATATGCAGATCGCCTGAGCCGGCCTGCGCGTTCAATTGCGCCAATCCATGCACGTAGGCGTCGCCGGAACCGGTGTTGATGCTGATCGGCATGTTCGCGGGCAGCTTCATCTGCAGGTCCAGATAGGCGTATGACACGCCGAACAGGCGAACTTCGAATCCACCGCCACCCACGTCGATGATGAGCTGATCGCCTTCCCGGCGCGTCGTCAGCTGCAGATGCTCCAGAGCGGATTGCGAGGAGGCACAGGCTCGACCGGTCACATCCAGCGTTTTGCTGTTGCCGTCGCCGGTCAGGTGCATGTCCTGGCTGTGCAGTTCGATCTGCACGCCGCGTATGCCGGCAAGATCGTCGTGCAGGTTGCGTGGGGCGGTGTAGCGGCATTCATGGGCCGCGGCGGTCAGAGGCAGGGCCAGCAGCAGGGCCAATGAAACGAGTAGGTAACGCATGCAGGTTCTCCGGATGGTGCTCGAATGCTTCTGATGCAGGCCGCCGGCAAAAGGTTGCAGGTTGCGGGTTGCAGCTTACCGCTCCTCCATCTTCGCCCGCTGCCACAGCACTTCCTGCTCCGCCAGTTCCGAGGCGGAAAGCGGCTTGCCGGCTTCGGCCGCCAACTGCTCCATGCGCCGGAAGCGCCGTTCGAACTTCGCATTGGCGTGCTTGAGCGCGCGCGCGAAATCCACCTTGGCGTGCCGCGCCAGGTTCACCGCCACGAACAGCACGTCGCCGATCTCGTCTTCCAGCCGCGCGTGATCGGCGCCGGCATCGAATTCAGCTGCGACTTCGGCCAGTTCCTCGTGCAGCTTGCCGATTACCGGCCGGTGATCCGGCCAGTCGAAGCCGACGGTGGCTGCGCGCTGCTGCAGCTTCAGCGCGCGCTGCCATTCGGGCTGGCCGCGCGAGACGCCGGCCAGCGCGCTGTCGTCGTGCGACTCGCCTTTCGCTGCGCGCTCGGCCGCCTTGATGTCGTCCCAGGCACGCTTCTGTTCTTCCACGTCGGCGTAGCTGGCGTCGCCGAATACGTGCGGGTGGCGGCGCAGCATTTTTTCGCTGATGGCATGCGCCACGTCGTCGAAATCGAACAGGCCCTGCTCCTGCGCCATCTGCGCATGGAACGCCACTTGCAGCAGCAGATCGCCCAGCTCGTCGCGCAGATCGTGCCAGTCCTTGCGGTCGATGGCGTCGGCGACTTCGTAAGCTTCTTCGATCGTGTAGGGCGCGATGGTGCTGAAATCCTGCTGCAGATCCCACGGGCAGCCGCGTTGCGGATCGCGCAGGCGCGCCATGATGGCGAGCAGGTCGGCAAGGTTGTGGCGCGTCGTCGTGCTCACGGCAGGCCCGCATCGCGCAGGCGCGAGGCCCAATCGATGCCGGCATCGCCCACGGCCAGAAATTCCGGATTAATCAGCGATTCGCCACGGTTGTAGCGCAACGGCTTGCCATTGAGATCGAGTACTGCGCCACCCGCTTCTTCCAGCACGCATTGGGCGGCGGCGGTATCCCATTCGCTGGTAGGACCACGGCGCAAATACACATCCGCCGCACCCCGCGCGAGCAGGCAGAACTTGAGCGAGGAACCCAGCGGTTGCAGATGATAGTCATCCCCCAGCAGCCGGCGCATCGCGGTTTCGGTCATGCCGCCGTGCGAGCGGCTGCCAGCGGCCACCGGCGGCTTGGCCAGCTCGCGCGTAAAGATGCGCTCCCACTCGGCGCCAGCCTGCACCTGCCACCAGGCACCGTGCTCGCGTGCGGCGACAAACAGCTCCCCAGTCGCTGGCGCCAGCACCACGCCCATCACCGGCTCGCCCTGATCGATCAGGGCGATGTTGACGGTGAATTCGCCATTGCGCTTGATGAATTCGCGCGTGCCGTCCAGCGGATCAACCAGCCAATAGCGCGACCACACCTGACGCTGTTCCCAAGGCGCTTGGCTGGCCTCTTCCGAAACGAGCGGAAGCACCGGGTCGAGTTCGGCCAGGCCGGAGGCGATGACCTTTTGCGCAGCAAGATCGGCTGCGGTGAGTGGCGAGCAGTCTTCCTTGACCTCGACATCAAAATCTTCGCGATAGACCGCCATGATCGCTTCGCCGGCGCAACGCGCCAGCAAGCCGATGTCATGTAACAGTGGGTGATCGAGTGTATCGCTCACGTTCGTTGCAGGCGTCCGGCTAAGTATTCGCGCGCCATGAACAGCGCCGCGATGGAACGGCCTTCGGTGACGTCGTCACGCGAGACCAGGGTATGCAGATCGGCAAGCTTCCACGGCACCACTTCCAGCGGCTCGGGCTCATCGCCGGGAAGGCTTTCAGGGTATAGATCCTGCGCCAGCACCACATGCGCCATATGCGTCATGTAAGACGGCGACAGCGACAGGTTGTGCAGGATCTTGAGCTTGCGCGCGCCATAGCCGACCTCTTCCTTCAGCTCGCGATCCGCACCCTGCTCCACGGTTTCGTCCTGATCGAGCCGGCCCTTGGGCAGGCTCAGTTCGTAACGCTCCACGCCCACGCCGTATTCGCGCACCAGCAGCACGGTCTCGTCATCGATCATCGGCACAATGATCACCGCACCCAGACCGCGGCCCTTCAGGCGCTCGTAGGTGCGGTGTTCGCCGTTGGAAAATTCCAGATCCACCTTTTCTACGTGCAGGAAACTGCTGGCATCCGAATCGTACTTGGCGTGAATGATGGGATAGCGTGGCATCGAGCGATTGTAGCGGGCTTTTGGTTTCATCTCTGCGCTTTGCTCCCTCCCTGCTGGCGCGAGGGCTGGAGTTAGCACAAGGCAAGGCGACGCAGCGCCTGCGCGTGGATAGCGGGTGTGCCTGCCAGCACACTCCGCGTCTCCAACGTCAGCGGTTGTCCCTCCAGATCGGTAAACACGCCCCCAGCCTCCCGCACGATCACTGCCAGCGCGGCAATATCGAGAATATTGACGTCCGACTCGATCACCAGATCCAGTCCACCTTGCGCGAGCAGGTGGTAGTGGCAAAAATCGCCGTAACCGCGGATGCGGTTGCTATCGCGGATCAACCCGCCCAACACCTGCCAGCGAACATCGGCGGTAAGGGTTTTTACATTGCCGGTAGACATCGAGGCCTGGGCCATGTCCGACGTCGGTGCCACTCGCACACGCGCGCCATTAAACCAGGTTCCACCGCCGACACTCGCCCACATGGTCTCGCCGTAAACGGGGGCGCTCGATACACCTAACACCAACTCCCCCCGATGCATCAACGCAATCTGGGTGGAAAAAAACGGAGTGCGCCGCACGAAACTCTTGGTGCCGTCCAAGGGATCGACCAGCCAGAGCAAGCCATCGCAGCTGCCATCCAAGCCAAATTCCTCGCCATAGATCGCCGCGCCTGGCAAGGCCGGCGCGAGGATAGCGCGGATCGCCTGTTCGGCTTCGCGATCGGCAATCGTAACCGGTGTGGCGTCGGACTTGATTTCGACATCGACACCGCAACGCCAGTAATGCCGAATGACTTCCGCTGCGGCCTCCGCTGCGTCGCGCGCGGCTTTCAGCGCGGCATCCCATGTCTGGTCATTCATGGATTTTCCGTGTTCGCGTTGAGGTGAGAGAGGCCGCCACGATAGCGAAGTTGCACGCTGCCGTCCGCAGCCACCGGGCCAAGATCATGCAGCCAGTGCATGAGCGGCGGATTATCGCCACGCGGTTTCAGACTCAGTTGAAGGTCCCAACCAAGCGGACTGAAAGATAGCCGTCCAGCCGTCTGCAAGGGTCCGCTTCCATCATCGTCCAACACCGCTTTCAAAACGCCTGCCTGGCCATTGATCCGGAGCAACAGCGTGCCGAGCGGGAGCACACCTTGCGCCGTACGCACGGCAGCCTGCGACCACGTACCGAAGGCATCGACCTGCATCGGCCACCCTCCCTGCAAGCGTGCTTGCATGATGTGCACATCGAGCTGTCCCTGCGGCTCTCCTTGCAACAACGGCTGCATTCCCAGCATCGACATATCAAGCTGCAAGGCAACATCGCGCCAATCTTCCTGCGTGTCCGAGATGCGGTGCATCTGTCCTCGCACTTGAAACTTCGGCTGGTGGAGCGCCAGCCGCAACTGCACATCGCCAAGCAACGCACGTCGCGAAAGAGTCCAGGTAAGGCTGCCCAACGCCGTACCGTCCGGCGCGGACACCTGCGCTGCGTGCCCTTGCCAAAGCGTGCCGCCCACGTCGCTGAAACGCAGTCCATGGAGCCGCGATTGCATCAGTGGCAACGCCAAGTACGCGGGCATGAACCCGATCAGCAGACCCAGTGCAACCACGAATACGGCAAGGCTTGTCAGTACGGTGCGCAAATATTTCATTCATGAAAACCGCATTGAAGGGATGCCGTTATGGAGTGATGGAGCGGCGAGGCATGTCTGCCCTTGAGACCACGGCCCAATCCCCCGATCATAGCCGGATGACTCAACCCCACGACGCCAACATCGCCCTGGCCCGGCGCGACCTGCAGCACATCTGGCACCCCTGCACCCAGATGCACGATCACGAACACGTGCCGATGGTGCCCATCGTGCGGGGTGAAGGTCCGTGGCTGATCGATGCCGACGGTCGCCGTTATCTGGACGGCATCAGCTCCTGGTGGACCAACCTGTTTGGCCACGCCAATCCACGCATCGCGGCGGGCCTCGCCGAGCAGGCCAAAACGCTGGAACACGTGATCTTTGCCGGCTTCACCCATCCACCGGCGATTGAGCTGGCAGAGCAGTTGGTCAAGATCACGCCGGCCGGGCTCGACAAAGTGTTCTTCGCGGACAATGGTTCGGCCGCCATCGAAGTGGCGCTGAAGATGAGCTTCCACTACTGGCTCAACCAAGGCCATGGCCAGAAGACCCGCTTTATCGCGCTCACCGGCAGCTATCACGGTGAAACGCTAGGGGCTTTGTCGGTGAGCGATGTTGCGTTGTATCGCAAGACCTATGCACCGTTGCTGCTTACCCCCCTGCTTGCGCCATCACCCGATGCCTATGAAGGTGAGCCGGGGGAATCGCCAGAGCAGACCGCCACACGGCGGCTCGAAGCCATGCGTCACCTGCTTGAACACCATGCTCATGAAACCTGTGCCGTGATCGTCGAGCCACTGGTGCAATGCGCCGGCGGCATGCGCATGTATCACCCCAGCTATCTGAGTGGATTGCGCAGCCTATGCGATCGCTACAACGTGCATCTGATCGCCGATGAAATCGCCGTGGGCTTTGGCCGCACCGGCACCCTGTTTGCTTGCGAACAGGCAGGCATCGCGCCCGACTTCATGTGCCTGTCCAAGGGATTGACCGGCGGTACGCTGCCGCTATCGGCGGTACTGACCACACAGCCTATCTATGACGCGTTCTATGCCGAATACAGCGCGGGCAAGGCATTCCTGCATTCCCACAGCTACACCGGCAATCCGCTGGCCTGCCGTGCCGCATTGGAAACCTTGGCTATCTTTCGCGACGAACCCGTGCTAGCGCGCAATCGTGTGCTGTCCGCCCACCTTGCCAAGCGGCTGGAACCGTTCCGCGATCATCCACATGTCTCCGATGTGCGTCAGCAAGGCATGATCGCGGCGATCGAGCTGGTTGCCGATAAGGCAACGCGCTTGCCTTTCCCTGCGGAAGAACGGCGCGGCTTGCGGGTTTACCTGCACGGCTTGCAACACGGCGCCTTGTTGCGCCCGTTAGGCCATGTGATTTATTTCATGCCGCCTTATGTCGTTGACGAAAACGACATCGACCACCTCGTGCGGGTGGCTGGTGAGGGCATCGAGCAAGCCGTAAAGCGCTGAGTCGCCGACCAGCAATCAAATAACAAGACTAATTGCCACCGTTACCGCGGACCGTAACGCTCGGATCCAGATCCTTCAGCGCGCCCGCGACCGTGGTTTTACCGGTGCGATCAATGTCTTGCTTGCTGTAGCTGCGACCGGTCACGGGCAGACACTCGCCCTTCTTGGGCGGAATCAAGCTGCCCGTATCACGCACACAATTATGGTCGCCGGGCTTGATCGGTGAATGATTGTTCGGTGCGGCGGCGGTGGCTGCGGCTTGGTTGGACGGCGGGACGGTCGTTTGCGGCGCTCCGCGTGTCGCCATAGCAAAGCCGGCAGTGGCCAGCAACACAACAACGGAAACAAGCTTGGACATGGCAACCTCCTGCTCGCGATCGGGGAAACGAGCCTTCGTGGACAACCAGCAATGCTGATACGGTGCCGCCCCCACCGCAAGGGCCATCCATAAAGACGGCTATTTATGTTCATCTGGATGAACAGCCAAACACAGCAAGTTGTATGCTGAGACAATCTTTTTGTTAACAAAACTTGTATGCGCAGCACCCGCATTCACATCGACCAACCGCTCTCCCTCACCGCCGAACTGGCCCTGCCCCAACAGGCAGCCGAGCACGTGACGCGCGTACTGCGTATGGATGCCGGCGACATACTCACCCTCTTCAATGGCGATGGTTATGACTACACCGCCACCCTCACCTCCATCGGTAAACGCGACGCCACCGTGCGCATCGAAGACCGCGAGCAAATCCGCAACGAATCACCCCTTAAGCTCACCCTCGCGCAAGGCGTCGCTCGCGGTGAAAAAATGGACCTGATCGTGCAGAAGGCCACCGAACTGGGTGTTGTTCGTCTCGTGCCACTGCTTACCGAACGCTCCGAAGTCAAGCTGGATGCATCGCGCGCGGAAAAGCGCCTGCTGCATTGGCGTGCGGTAATGGCTAGTGCGTGTGAGCAAAGTGGTCGGGTTCGTATGCCTGAAGTGATGCCGGCGCAGACATTGCCGGATTGGCTGAACAGCCTGGCTGATGACAACGGTGCGCAACGCTTGGCGCTGTTGCCTGAAGGAACGTTGCGGGCGCGCGAGTTGCGCTTTGGCGATGCCGGCGGCTTGCTGGTGGTGGGACCGGAGGGTGGCCTTGGCGAGCGCGATGTGGCGGCCTTGCGGGAGGCGGGTTTTCAGGGCTTGCGATTAGGGCCGCGGATTTTGCGCACGGAGACTGCTGGCCTGGCAACGCTTGCCGCGCTGCAGGCGTTGCATGGGGATTTTTAATCACCCAATTTTTGTCCCTCTTTTTTTCTTTTGTATCCGTGGTACCTGCATGTACTCCTTTGGGCTATCACTTTTGTCTTCGCGGAGCGCTTCTTTCGAATCGGATGTTTTGCCATTCACGATCTTACGTCGCTCTGCAGACTTAAAGTGGACCCTATTAACATGTCGTAATTTACTTTAGACACTACCTGATTCCGTGACCCCTCCTCGGCATGATTCCGCTTGGCCGTCCAAGGAGGCAATCAGCGCGATGGTGATGCCGCATTCGGCTATCGGATGTCAGGAAAAGAACCACTCACCGCGGCGCGCGGGCTTTTACACCGCCGCTTGCAGGCATCGCCGGGGTCATTTCCATGCTTGCGTGCAGCCGCACATCTCGCGATCGTTCGCGCGTAGGGATGATTGATGAGTTGCTGGCCAGGCCCGGGCTAGGTGCAGCGCGCCGCCACAGGCGGCAGCCAGTCGTCGGCGGTCCAGGTGACATAGAGCGTCCGCCACACCTTGAACACGGGACAGTGCCGGTCGAAGTTGAGCGTCACCCGTCGCGCGTGCAGGGTCCGTTGCGCGGCTATCCGCATCATCTCCTGCATCACCGTCTTCAAGCGTCGACGTTTGACCGGATGACGCAGCGGGACATCCTTGCCCAGCAGCGCTTGCTGGCCGATCAGACGCAGGAAGTTGTAAGCCACTGCCGCCAAGCTCAGCACCAGAGCGTTGGTGTTGAATTTGCCGCTCGGCAAGCGCTCCAGGTCCAGGTCGCTCTTGAACTCGCTGTGGAACTGCTCGTGAGTGCCGTGATCCTGGTACAACGCGATGATCGTTTCGATCGGCTCGGCCAGGGTGGTTTCCCAACCGTCGATCTCCACTTCGGGAAACAACAGTGCAGTGCCGTCGGCTTTGATCGTGCGCTCGGTCAGACGCAGGATGCGCCGCAAGCGCACGCTGCGGCCATCGGCCAAGGTGAGCATTCGCCCTTGGGTTTCCCAGGTGGTGATGCGCTTGCCCTCGCGGGGCGACACCCACGCCGTCGTGGCATCGGCACGCTTGTCCGCCGCACAGCCTTCGACATCGAAGCTGCGTGGATTCCATGTGCCCAACACATCGACGCGGCCTTGGCCTTGTTCGAGCGCGGTGACGAACATGCGCTCGCTGTCGAAACCCGAATCCCAGCGCAGCAGGATCGGCGCGCTGGTCAACGCCCGCGCCCGTGGAATCACCCGCTCCAGCACGTACTGGGTTTCCTTGGCGCTGTGCTGGGTGCCATCGCGCAGCTCCAGCGCCAGACAATAGCCGGCTTCCCCGCCCAAATAGGCCGCGATGGGCGCGAACCCGTCGTAACCGGCATAGGTGCGTCCGACGCCTTCCTTCTTGCTATCGGAATTGTCCAGGCAAAATACGTCCAGATCGAGCGGCACATGGCCGGTGATCACGGGCGAGAAATGCGCCCGGCCACGCTTGAGCAGCGGCACCCGCAGCGAACGCATCGACGCTTTCCGAACCGGCCACGCCCAGCGCGTCCATGCGCTGACGCAAGGTCGCCGCCGACGGCACACCGGACAAGCCCAGCGATTGCGCGAAGAACCGATCGCCACGCTTGCCTTCGATCGCCTCGAAGTCGCTTTTACCTTCGGCCAGCAAGCCGATGTAACCGGCCAGAATCTGGCTGCTTGGCAAACCCTGGCGCGTGGGAAACTTCGGATCGATGTGTTGCGCGATCTGGGCAAAGCGGTGCAGTGCGATGCCCACAAAGGCCAGACCCGACATCGCGGTTAGGTCGCGGGGGGATTGGCGAATAACGAAGGGCGTGGGATGCATGAAAGTGACGCGGCGATGAACCAGTCGCTAGCGTAATCGAGCGCTAGGGCGGCGTGAATAGCGATCACTCATGGCAAGCGCTCACCCGGTGGGTGAGTTGGAGATCATTCGCAAAGCAAGTGTGTATGCGGATTGCGAGTCGGGAGCTCACGGAATCAGGCGAGTGAAAGTACAACCCCTTTTTCCTTTAGGACGGAGACGGGTAGATCGTTGTGGCCAGTTCCCGCTACGCGTGGCTTGATGGCGCGGCGGCAGGATTTAGCGGCGCGAGGTCACCCAAGGCTCGATCCAACACTTCCCTGGACAGGGACGTGCCGCGACGACGCATGCACGCAAGATCCTGAGGCGTCCATTTTTTTACCAGACTCCCTTGTTCCAGCAGCCATACCCGGTCAGCGTAGTGTTGGGCGAGATCGAGATTGTGCGTCACCAGCAAGGTGCTTAGTTGCGATTGCCGAGCTTCGTGGTTAAGAAACGCCAAGGTCTTGCCAACGCTATAAATATCAAGTCCATTGAGCGATTCATCTAGCAGCAGCAACTGGGGGCATCCGATCAGAGCCAGGGCAATGGCAAGTTTCTGCTTCGTTCCCAGGGAATAGGAAGACAGCGAGCGGCCGAGCTGTCCTTCCAGGTCGACGGTCTTGGCATAGGCAAGCGCGCGATGCAAATCATGCGCATGAAGCGCCGCGGCAACCAACTCCATAGCCTGATAGCCCGTAAGCTCTTTGGGGAGGCGTTCCGGTGCCACGGCATACCCAATGGGCAAGCGTTGGCCTTCGCGCCACCCCGAAAAGACGACCGACCCTGAAGATCCACGCAAGAGGCCGGCAACGAGATTTATCAGCGTGGATTTTCCGGAAGCATTGGCCCCAATCAGCGCGATCAGTTCGCCGACACCAATGGAAACCTCGATGCCCTGCAAAACAGAACGCGCTCCGTAGCTGAAACAAAGCTGTTCAATGCTAATCACGGGCGTCATGTCGAGTTCCATGATGAGGCCCCCTTACGTGCAACCCAATACCAATGAATAGGGCCGAGGAGTAAGGCTAGGGGGCCGCTAGATACAATCAACGCTGCAATCACACCATTCACGATCAGAAAAAGCCTGGCGCTCCTTTCCTGCAAGACCATTAAGTCTGAGACGAGCCAGATCCAGGTTAAATGACTTAAAAAGATTAACGCCGCCACAAATAGTGCCAATAACAACCATTGTCCTAGCCAAAGACAGCTAATGATAAGCGGCAAAAATAACAAGATCGCCGCGACCAAGGGTAGATATAAGGCCCGAATAGCGATCGTGAAAAAATCAACGCCGGTCCAAGACAGGAGGTTGTGCAACCGGACCAGGCCTGAATTAAGAGCGCTTAAGCTCAACCAGAAACCTATGCTCGCAGAAGCGCCGCCGATATACGTCGCACCGATGGCATTCTCGAAAACAGCCAGGGCAGCCAATCCGCAAGTTATGAACAAGAAGCTGCCAGCTATTCCTGCGAGCAACGGAAGATTCGTTATTTGCGTTGCAGTGACCGTGGGAAGCCGTCGCAAGATAAGCGACGATGACGAATATATTCCACGTCTTGGATATACGGATGTGCAGAAAAATGTCGCCATAAATCCAGCAATGCAGGATCCTGCGATCCACATCTGACTTTGATCAGGCAAAAAAAAAACAATTTTGACAGAACAAAAATTATAAGCTGCGAGATGCTCAGCGCTGAGCCGAGCGAGACAATAACTGTAAAGATAGCCTGACGTCGAGCTTGCAACGGTGAATGAGACCAAAAAAGCCAGTGACTAATTCGTGAATCATGTAAACAAGACGAGATTTTTAGACCAAAGATGGCACCGATAAACAAGACTACGCTTGCAATACCAACTAACGAGGATACAGGTAGTGCCCTGGTGTAGGGCGTATGTTTACCCATAACAAGATATATGCAAGCAGATAAACACGTCGCGATCAGACATGCGAAATAAAGCGTTTCTGGCCGCTTGGTTCGCTCCCTCCAATGTCGGGAATAAAGCCGCGACACATTTGCCGCCGTGCGCGGAAGATGTCGTGCCAGCTTCTTCTCGAATTGCGTCAAGGATTCGTAGGTCATATTAGACGAGACATGCAAGACGGTGAAGTTCATTCGCCGTCTTGCGATGCCCTATCGCTTTGTCACATTGGCACGAGGAGAAGCACTACGAAAACACCGCCGCAAACGGCGCCGCCGACCGCATCAGAGGCTCCGGTTGGCGCAATGGATACTTCAAGATCATCTAGGTGAATCGCTTTCATGTTGTTTTCCTGTCCAAATTTGCACCCATCGACTGGATGCCGTGGCTGGGTGCATGCCACGGCTTTTCTCATTGCATCACCAGATTAGCCCTTAAGTCCTTGAATATGTTTCCTCGCGGTGCGTCGAACAGATTCATCTTTGTCCGATGCGCCGATGCGATAGAGGTAATCTTTATCAGAAGAATTAAAATTTGCCATGTTAGATATGGCAACAAGTGCTGCTTCTCGAACCCGTCGGCAAGGCGCTTTCGCGATTAAATCGTGCAATATCTGCAAGGAATTGTCGTTGGCTATAAAGCCAAGCATGGCGATTATTGATGCTCTTTTATGTACCAGCGCAATCTCTGGCATGTCTGTGATCCGCTTTTGATGAGGATCAAAAAAATATTGGTCAGACATGAGATCGGTATTTGGAGTCACCATGACGTTCAAGGAAATCGATAATTCATCTGGTGGAAATTGGGTATGAACGTCCTCCTTTTCCTTGTATACCATCACCCTGCCCATACTTAAACGTTCTCTTCCCATGAATTCCAAATCAATGGGCTCACCGACATAGCCGATAACCTTTGATGGGTCATAGTGATAGATGTCGGTCTCGTATCCCTGGCCAAAATAACCAACTGTCATAAACATGAAGTTGTGATCATGGGTATTGCGATAGCTGAAGACCTTTTCTTCTTGACTGCGGAACTGAGACTCGAGCTTTAATGGTGTCCATATGTTGGCGCGCATGAAAAAGCCACGCCCTTGGCCAAGCAAGACTGATTGTGGCGTATAGGCGGCTAGCATGCCGTCATGCCAAAAGCGCTTTATGGCATCGTTAAAATATTCGGCTAGAAAACATCGATTGTTTGCCAGAGATCCCATCTGTGCTGATGCCTGAAAGAGGCCATCAGGTGATGTGAGGTCGACCTTTTCTTCTACGTGGCTAAGAAATGCGGGTAAAGAAATCGAATCAGCGGTGTCTGGAGTTGCGCTAAGAGGCATGTTCATCCCTCGCTTTGGTTAGCTTTTGTAACCCGGCAATCGCGGCACGGCGTATGTGCGAGTGCTTGTCGGATGTCGCTTCCTTCAGCTTCTCTATCGCAACTTCGGGATTAATCTGTCCCAATGCTTGAATGGCCGCCCACCTCACGAAGTGCTTTGGGTGATTGGCGAGTTCGGTCAGAGTTGCTGTGGAGGAATGATGGCGCATAGCTCCTAATGCTTGAGCCATGGATACAAGCTCAGAATCAATAGGGTCGGCCGCGATGGCTTGGGTTGCCAGGAGGCTCTCGCGGTGGAACGCCCACTGTAATGATTGATGTATTCCGGACGTCAGCTTGAGCGCCACAATAGGGCGATCGATCCTCACATCAAAGATGTCATATCGACCGTCAACTATCGCAATATCACCGGGTTTGTAGCTTCGACGTGTTCCGGCCTGCAAGCGGGCGTTGGGGTCAAAGGTATGATTGATAATGTTTGGGGGCATTCTGTAATGAACAGCTTGCAGATCGCCTGGACCAATCACCGCAACCAGAAGGTGCATTGGGATTGTGTAGATGTATTCAGATGAGTGGCGGTACAAGCCGACGCGTAGCTGCCAATGTTGGTTCCCGGCTAGTTGAATGTAAAAGGGATCCCAAGCAAACGACTGATAGCTGGGGTCGGAGGCGATTGCTCGAAGTTCATGCGCCGCCAACTGCTGGCGCATGTCAGAACCAAAGGCAAGGTCGCGTAAGGCCGATTCGAGTAGAAAGAGCGACTGGGGGTCTTTTGGCTCTATCTTTTCGTCCGCGATCGTTGAAAAAGACTTCAATGCGGGCAAATGGTCGGAGAATGGATCCACTTTTGTCACTCAGAGCGTATGTCGCTCCATGACGGTGGAGCACTCGGAGGTCAAGTCTCCTGTTCTTTACCTTGAACATCCATAGCGATTTGACGTATCTACCTGCCAGAAGAGATAGAAGGTACCGAAGGGGAAGGGGTAGCGGCTGATCGGCGCAAAGATAGTCGCGAAGTAAGCGCTCAGTCAACGCGCCAGGGTTTGACCTACAGGGAGTTGGCTTCCCCGCATTCTTCTCCTCGCCTCTCCCTAAATAAGTCCTGATTCCGTGACCCCTCCTCGGCATGATGCGTATTTCGGCCCATCGTGACCGCCCATTTCGGTAAGGCGTGACCGGTCATTTCGGTAAGCCGTGACCGCCCGTTTCGGTTGATCGTGACCGATTTTCGACGGTCACCGAAATCAGCGGTCACGGCTTACCGAAACGCGCCCCTCGTTGTGCATAACTTCAACGCAACGGCATCCTCCACGGCTTTTTGGAGTGGCGATGCCGACCCCGCGAGTAGCTATGCGCAAGATCAAAGAATGTCTTCGACTGAAGCTGGAGTGCGACCTCTCGCACGAATGCATCGCCTTGGCCTTGGGTCTGTCCAAGGGCGTGGTCAGCAAGTACGTGAAACGTGCCACGGCCGCCGGACTGGACTGGCCCGGCCTGTCCGCCATAGACGACAACGCGATTGCCGCCCAGCTGTGTATGTCACCACCCGCCGTGCGTGGCGAGCGGGCACCCATCGATCTGCCATGGGTGCATCGGGAGTTGCGCCGCAAAGGCGTCACGCGACAATTGTTGTGGCAGGAATACTGCGACGCGAACGCTGGCCGTCTCACGTACCAATACACCCAGTTTTGCCAGCACCTCCACGACTACACGGCCTCGCTGCGCCGCTCGATGCGTCAGTTGCACGTTGCCGGTGAAAAGCTGTTTATCGACTACGCCGGCCCCACCCTTGGCGTCGTCAACCCCGACACCGGCGAGCTGCGGCGAGCGCACATCTTCGTGGCCGTGCTGGGTGCGTCCAGTTTCACCTATGCCTGCGCCACACCGGGCGAAACGCAGATCGACTGGCTGCGCGGCTTGACGCAGGCGTTGGCATTTTTTGGTGGCGTGCCGGCGCTGGTGGTACCTGACAATCCGCGCGCGCTGATCACCCAGCCGGATCGCTACGAGCCCGTGCTCAACCGTGCTACGCAGGTGTGTGCAGAGCATTACGGCATGGCGATCCTGCCGGCCCGCCCACGACGCCCGCAGGACAAGGCCAAGGTCGAGGTCGGCGTGCAGGTGGTCGAGCGCTGGATCCTCGCGCGCTTGCGCCATCCGTGCTTTTTTACCTTCAGCGCTCTCAATCACGCCATCGCCGACCTGCTGACGGACTTGAATGCACGGCCGTTCAAGAAGCTCGACGGCTCGCGCCGTTCGTGGTTCGAGACGATCGACCGTCCCGCCCTGATGCCCTTGCCGGCGCAACCCTATGAGCCGGCGCGCTTCAAGCCGTGCAAGGTCAACATCGATTACCACATCGAGGTCGATGGCCATTACTACAGCGTGCCGCATAGCCTGGTACGCAAGACCGTCGAGGCGCGCATCACCGACACCACCGTCGAGATCCTGCATGCCGGCCAGCGCATCGCCAGCCACGTCCGCTCCCCGGCGCGCGGACGCCACACCACCGTCGCCGACCACATGCCGGCCGCACATCGTGCGCATCGGGAATGGTCACCCGGTCGCTTCCTGCACTGGGCCGACACGATCGGCGCGGCAACCCGTCAGTTGGTCGAGCACCTGCTGACCGAGCGCCCGCATCCGGAGATGGGCTATCGCAGTTGCCTGGGGCTGCTGGCGCTCGCGCGCCAGTACGGCGACGACCGCCTGGAAGCGGCCTGCGCACGCGCGTGGGCGATCGGTTCGCGCACGCGCAAATCCGTGCAGTCGATCCTGCACAACAAGCTCGATCAACACCCCTTGCCCAGCGCCATCGCCCAAACCGACTGGGTCACACCCGACCACGTCAACCTGCGTGGCCCCACCTATTACCGCGATCCACCCACCACTCACTGAAAAGGAGACCACCTTGTTGATCCATCCCACCCTTGAACACTTGCGTGCCCTCAAGCTCGACGGCATGGCACAGGCGCTGGAAGAACAGCGCCTGTTGCCGGCCTGTCACGATCTGCCGTTCGAAGATCGGCTCGGCATGCTGGTCGATCGCGAACGCCATTGGCGTGACGGTCGACGGCAGGAACGATTACTTCGTGTGGCCAAGCTCAAACACGCCCAGGCCTGCCTGGAAGATGTGCAGTACAGCGCCGACCGCGGTATCGACAAACGCCTGATCGCCACCTTGTCCGGCGGCGACTGGATCCGGCAGGGGCAAAGTGTGTTGCTGACCGGTCCGACCGGGGTTGGTAAAACGTGGCTGGCGTGTGCGCTTGGACAACATGCCTGCCGCCAAGGCTTCCCGGTGCTGTATCAGCGTGTGCCACGCCTCGCCGAGATGCTACGCATCGCCCACGCCGACGGCAGCTTCGGTCGCGTGCTTGCTCAGTTGGCGCGCATCGACGTGCTAATCCTTGACGATTGGGGCATGACACCGCTCGATCAGGCGGCGCGCCATGATCTGCTGGAGGTCATCGACGATCGCGGCAACGGCAAATCGACCCTCATCACCAGCCAGCTACCGATCGAACACTGGCACGCCTGGCTCAACGATCCCACCCTCGCCGATGCCATCCTCGACCGTCTCGTACACCGCTCTCATCGCATCGTGCTGAAGGGCGAATCGATGCGCCGAAAGTCCTCCGCCAAGCCAGCCGCCGATACCTCATCGTGACCGGTCCAGTTACACTCGAGTGCACCGCACAATGACTGGCGCTGACCGGTCACGATCAACCGAAATACGCGGTCACGATCGCCGAAATCCGCAAACACCGTATAGTCAGCTTTAATGGATTTAGAAAAAATGACC
Organism: Dyella sp. M7H15-1; assembly: GCF_004114615.1. NCBI lineage: Bacteria > Pseudomonadati > Pseudomonadota > Gammaproteobacteria > Lysobacterales > Rhodanobacteraceae > Dyella > Dyella sp. M7H15-1. The sequence goes on along the minus strand of NZ_CP035300.1, from coordinate 3,221,245 downwards.
TGATTCGTTCCGAAGTTCAGCTCGCGTCGCAGCCATTGCGACGCAGGCGACGCTGAAGGCCACCCACTCATGCGGAGGCCACGATCATGGCGATAAATGCGGTTCAAATGCAGTGTGGGATGTCGCTGGCAGCGTTTCTGGAACAATTCGGCACAGAAGTGCGTTGCGCGCAAGCGCTGCGTAGGGCGCATTGGCCGAAGAGCTTTGTCTGTCCACGCTGCGCCGGGCCAGGCTTTGACTTGGCGGAGAGAGTGGGATTCGAACCCACGGTAGGCTTACACCTACGGCAGTTTTCAAGACTGCTGCCTTAAACCACTCGGCCATCTCTCCGTTTTACTCCGCAAGCAGGTGCGCCTGCGCACCTCTACGGCAGTTTGATTCCGGGCATCCTGCCCTACACCCCTTTGGGGCCATCGGCTTTGCCGATGTTCGCTTCGGCTTCCTGCCTTCGCGTCAAGACTGCTGCCTTAAACCACTCGGCCATCTCTCCGTTTTACTCCGCAAGCAGGTGCGCCTTGCGCACCTCTACGGCAGTTTGATTCCGGGCATCCTGCCCTACACCCCTTCGGGGCCATCGGCTTTGCCGATGTTCGCTTCGGCTTCCTGCCTTCGCGTCAAGACTGCTGCCTTAAACCACGTTATTGGGGGTGGCTTGCAGGCCCGGCCCATCTTGCGAGCTCAATAATCCTATCAGGAACCACGCACCCGAGGGCTATTTGAGCCTTTGCGAGACAACGCAAACAGCGCCCACACCATGATGATCACCGGAATCAGGCCGCCCAGCACGGGGAACAGCGTAGCGGGATGGTGCACGATCATCGGCACCATCTGGGTGGCGGTGGCGAAGGCGATGATCCACAAGCGCCAGCTACGGCGTTTGCGGGCGATCCAGAAACTGGCCACCACCCACACCAGAGCGATGATGTTGAGCACCAGGTCCCGGGTGGACAGCTCCCACACGGTGGCGAAGCTTAGGCGTGTGCCGATCACCGAGGCGAGCACAAACATCAGGAAGTAGCTGGTGTAGAACTCTACTTTGTCCCAGGACGTGCGCGCCGATGTGTTCATGCGACTTTCCCCGTGCCTCCCATGTAGGGGCGAAGGGCTTCGGGAATGGTGATGGAACCATCGGAATTCTGGTAGTTCTCCATCACCGCGATCAACGTGCGGCCGACGGCGAGGCCAGAGCCGTTGAGGGTGTGCACCAGTTCGGACTTGTTGGTTTCGGGGTTGCGCACGCGGGCTTGCAGGCGGCGCGACTGGAAGTCTTCGCAGTTGGAGCAACTGGAAATTTCGCGGTAGGTGTTCTGGCTGGGCAGCCACACTTCCAGGTCGTAGGTTTTGGATGATTGGAAGCCCATGTCGCCGGTGCATAGCAACAGCTTGCGGTATGGCAGGTTGAGTTTTTGCAGCACCTTTTCGGCGTGGCCGACCATTTCTTCAAGCTGCACATAGGATTCGCTGGCACGCGCCACCTGCACCATTTCCACTTTCTCGAACTGGTGCTGGCGGATCATGCCGCGCACATCGCGGCCGTAGCTGCCGGCTTCGGCGCGGAAGCACAGCGAATGCGCAGTGAAACGCAGCGGCAGTGCGTCGGTGTCCTGGATGGTGTCGCGCACGAGGTTGGTCAGCGAGACCTCGGCCGTCGGAATCAGGTAACGACGCGAATCGCCGACCTGTGTGGCGAAGAGATCTTCTTCGAACTTCGGCAACTGGGTGGTGCCGTACATGGTGTCGCTGTTGACCAGCACCGGCACGTTGCATTCCAGATAGCCGTGCTCGCGCGTGTGCAGGTCGATCATGAACTGGCCAAGCGCACGATGGAGCTGGGCGAGCTGGCCGCGTAGTACCGTGAAGCGCGCACCGGAGAGTTTGGCGCCGGCTCCGCCATCGAGCCAGCCGTGGCGCTCGCCAAGGTCGACGTGGTCTTTCACTTCAAAGTCGAAGTTGCGCGGCGTGCCCCAGCGGCTGATTTCCTTGTTGTCGGCTTCGTCTCTGCCGACTGGCACGGATTCGTGCGGGATATTGGGGATCAGCAAGGCAATGTCGGACAACTTGGCCTGCACGTCCGCCAGGGCCTGCTCGTTGGCCTTGAGTTTGTCGCCGATGCCGGTGACTTCGACCATCAGTGGCGCTACGTCCTCGCCCTTGGCCTTGGCCTGGCCGATGGCCTTGGAGCGGGTGTTGCGCAGGTTCTGTAGCTCCTGGGTTTCGGTGGACAAGTGCTTGCGTTGGTTTTCCAGTGCCTCCACGGCAGCGACGTCGAGCGCGAAGCCTCGGGTTTCCTTGAGACGCGCGGCGGTTTCGGCCAAGCGCGAACGCAGCAATGCGGGGTCCAACATGTTCGGGATCCGATATCGGGGCAAGAACGGGGAATTATCGCTGCGGGGCATGCACCGTCGCAACGCGGCACACGCCCCGCTCCGTTGCCCGCATCAGGCCGATGTTACTCAAACAGCGTGGCAACCTTCGCCAGCACTTCGTCCATGATCGCCACCGGCAGCGTATCTACCTTACGCCCACCCCGCGCAGCGAGATCAAGCACGCACGGTTGATCGCATCGCACGATCCCGGTGGTTTTGACGCCAGTGATCGGCACGGCAAAACCGAGCCGACGCGCAAACTCCCCACCGTTAGTGATCGGCAGCACTACGGGCAACTTAGTGGTTGTGTTGAATGCGGTCGGAGTCACGATCAGCACGGGTCGGCTTCCGCTTTGTTCGTGGCTCGCCGTCGGATCGAGCGACACCAGGTAAATGTCGCCACGGTTCATAGCAGCTCGCCGCCCACGGCCGGCGCATCGATCCACTCTCGATTATCGGCGGCTTCCGGTTGGCTGTAGTCCGAGGCGGCCAGCAGTTCATCCAAGGTGTAGCGCGGCCGCGCGTTCGGTTCGACCACCAAGCGACCGTGGTCCACAGCCAAGCCGACCGTCGCGCCGACTTGCAGGTGCAATTGATCAAGGAAAGCAGGTGGGACGGCCAGCATGACCGAGCCGCCGACTTTGCGCAGATAGGTGGTGTACATGAGGCACCTTCAGTGACGTGAGTTATATTTAAGTATAATTATGGCTGGATTGACCTGCAACGCCCACCATTGCCGGTAGCCGCCCTGGTGTCCTCGCCCAGGTCTATTGCATTCTGCAAATCGGCTAGTTAAAGGCCAAGCACAGCTTTTTCCGTTTCGACTGAAGCGACGTCGAAGATGATATTGCCTTTGTGCAAAGTCGCTATTTCAACAACGGCAGGGTAACTGACAGCCCATTTGGGTTATCTAGCGGTTAGCCGCGCTTCCCTTTTCTAGCGCTGCGTGCTTGCGCGCGTGCTTCACGCAACGCCAGCAATTTTTCGCGTAGCTTCAGTTCGAGTCCGCGTTCCATGGGCTGATAGAACTCGGTACCTTCCAGCGCATCCGGCAAGCATTGCTGATCAAGCGCGATGCCGCCTTCGGCATCGTGATCGTATTGATAGCCCTTGCCATAGCCGAGACCCTTCATCAGTCTGGTCGGCGCATTGCGCAGGTGCATCGGCACCTCAAGCGTGCCGGTTTCGCCGACGACGGCGCGCGCCTGGTTGTAGGCCATGTAGGCAGCATTGCTTTTGGGTGCCATAGCTAGCCAGATCGCCAATTGCGCCAGGCCCAGCTCACCTTCCGGGCTGCCTAGGCGTTCGTAGGTATCCCACGCATCCAGCGCCATGCGCCACGCGCGTGGTTCGGCCAGGCCAACATCTTCCACCGCCATGCGCGTCAGGCGGCGAGCGAGATAGCGCGGATCGCAACCACCATCGAGCATGCGTACCAGCCAATACACCGCGGCATCGGGATTGGAGGAACGCACCGATTTGTGCAGCGCTGAAATCTGGTCATAGAACTGCTCGCCGCCCTTATCGAAACGGCGGGTGCGATCGGCCAGCACTTGTTCGAGCGTGGTTTCGTCGATCACGTGGCCGTCTGCCAGTTCCGCGGCGATCTCCAGAAGCGTGAGCGCACGACGCACGTCGCCATCGGCGGCTTGGGCGATCAGGTGCAAGGCTGAATCGGCTACTTCGAGTTGCATCGCGCCCAAGCCGCGTTCGGCATCGGCAAGTGCGCGTTGCAAGGCGGCGACGATGTCGTCCACCGACACCACATCCAGCACGTGTACGCGACAGCGTGACAGCAACGCGGAGTTCAATTCGAACGATGGGTTTTCCGTGGTGGCGCCGATGAAAATGATCACGCCGCGCTCGATGTGCGGCAAGAAGGCATCCTGCTGCGCTTTGTTGAAGCGGTGCACCTCGTCGACGAACAGCACGGTGCGCCGGCCTTGCGCGAAATTCACTTCGGCTTCGGCGAGTGCCTTGCGCACATCCGGCAGTCCGGACAGCACGGCGGAGATGGCGCGGAAGTCCGCATCCGCATAGCGCGCTACCAGCAGCGCGAGTGTGGTCTTGCCGCAACCCGGCGGCCCCCACAGCACCATGGAATGCACGCGACCGGCTTCCAGTGCGCGCCGCAAAGCCTTGCCCGGTGCAAGCAGGCGTTGCTGGCCGACGATTTCGTCGAGGGTGCGCGGGCGCATGCGCTCGGCAAGTGGCTTGAGTTCTTCCGCGTCGCTGCCGAACAGTTGCGGGGTGTGTACGTCGCGTCGTTCCATCGGGGGATGATAGGGCATTCGGTGTGACTGGCCGTGCCCTGAGGTTCTCAACTTAAGGCAACGCTGAATAAGTATCGCCTATAAGAAAAGACAGTTGGGTGAGCCCCTCTCCCTGATGGCCGCAAGTGCAAACGCCGCGAACGGCGATTGGAATTTCTCCGTGCTTTAAACAGCACAGCAACCACAAAGGATTTGTGCCGAACTTTCACACATTCATCACGCACCGCCATTAGGGATATTCCGCCTATACAGGGCGCGCTATATGGGACTAAGCCAAAATCGTTCGCCTCATGAATCAGCGGCGTAGCCGCAAACAGCAGCTGCAATTCGATCATCAGCACCTCACCCTAACGGCGGCCGAGCTGCAACGCGCGCTGCTTCACGATGAAACCGCTGACCATCGCGCCGATCCGATGCTTATCGCCCAGTGCAAGGCTTCCGACGTATCGCCGTGTGCTATCGAAATGCCAAACACGGTGCTGGTGCCGGTGAGGTGCATCACTGGCTGATGGCGGAAGCACAGATAACCGACCGCGTTGATACACCCGGCAGCCAGCAGAGCAGGCCACCGCCGATCCATGCCTAACGTGGCAACTAGCGGATCATGGCAGGTGGATCAGTTTTTCAGCGGCTGCGTGGTCAGTTCCGGCAGATCGCCAATGACGTCTGCGCCCTTCGGCGGCGTGAAGTTGAAATCCTGCGATGGGATGTCCGGATTGCGCTTCCAGTTGGAGAAGCGAATGTCGGTGGTGGCGCCGAGCTGGTCCTTGAATTGCATCCGTGCCAAACCATTCGCATCGAAACCGAGGTCGGCGTAACTGAATTGCGGATCCTGCCCGTTGGAGGTGAGGCGCAGCCACACCAGACCATCACGTTCGCCCTGCTCCGTGACGGTGAATGCCTTATCGAGCTGCTTGAGGTCGGTCAGCACAGTCAGCGGGCTGTGCGCTTCTTCGGTGTCCTGCTTGCGTACGGTGACCTGTTCCAGATCCGGGTCGTACAGCCACACGCGACTGCCGTCCGCCACGATGGTTTGTTTGTAGGGTGTGCGCGTGTCCCAGCGGAATTGATGCGGTGCTTCGAGCACCAAGGTGCCGCTGCTGATCTGAACCTTGCCGCTAGGGTTGGTCATGGACTGACTGAAGTTGCCGGAGACGGCGTGCAGCCCCTGAGCAAAAGCATCTAACCGTGCCCGCGCCGGGCCAGTGGCGGCATGGACCAGACTGGCGAGAGACAACGCGAACCAGCCGGCAAGAGCTGTGAGGCGAAAACGTTTCATAAGTCCTGTTTCCGAGGGAGCGTAATGGGTAAGTGTGCGGCGGCGATGCTTAACGGGGGAGAGGGACTGACATTGCGAGAATGTTGGGCCGCGTCCACAAGAACGCCTCAGTGCTTCGGCGGCGGTGGCGCCAGCACCTCGCGATTACCATTGTGCTGGGGCGCACTGACCACGCCATCCTGCTCCATCTGCTCGATCAAACGCGCAGCGCGGTTGTAACCGATGCGCAAATGACGCTGCACGCCGGAGATCGAAGCACGGCGGGTTTCGGTGACGATGCACACAGCCTTGTCGTAGAGCTGCGCGTCGACATCGCCACCCTCCTCACCTTCCTGCGGCAGGCCGACGTCGTTGATGAATTTGCCGTCGCTGGTCGCCTGCACTTCTTCGAGCACACCTTCGATGTATTGCGGCGCCCCCTGGGCCTTGAGCCATGCGACCACGTTGTGCACTTCGTGATCGTCGACGAAGGCGCCGTGCACGCGCTCGGGCGTGGCGGTGCCGGGCGGGAGGTACAGCATGTCACCGTGGCCAAGCAGGGTTTCCGCGCCGGACTGATCGAGAATCGTGCGCGAGTCGATCTTGCTCGACACCTGGAAGGCAATACGGGTGGGGATATTGGCCTTGATCAGGCCGGTGATCACATCCACCGATGGACGCTGCGTGGCAAGCACCAGATGCATGCCGGCCGCGCGCGCTTTCTGGGCGAGCCGGGCGATCAACTCTTCCACTTTCTTGCCAACGATCATCATCATGTCGGCGAATTCGTCGATGATCACGACGATGTAAGGCAGCGTCTCCAGCGGTTCGGCAGCCAGGTTCGGCATCTCTGGATTGGGACGGAATAGCGGATCAAGCAGGGGCTGGCCGGCGTTCTCGGCATCCTTCACTTTCTTGTTGAAGCCGGCCAGATTACGCACGCCGACCGCAGCCATCAGTTTGTAGCGACGCTCCATCTCGGCCACGCACCAGCGCAGCGCGTTGGCGGCTTCCTTCATGTCAGTGACGACCGGCGCCAACAGATGCGGAATACCTTCGTAGACCGAAAGCTCCAGCATCTTCGGGTCGATCATGATCATGCGCACGTCTTTGGCGCTGGCCTTGTAGAGCAGGCTTAGCACCATGGCGTTCACCGCCACCGACTTACCCGAACCGGTGGTACCGGCCACCAGCAAGTGCGGCATCTTGGCCAGATCGGTGACCGTCGGCCGGCCGGCGATGTCCTTGCCCAGTGCTAGCGCCAGCGGCGATTTTTGCTGGTCGTATTTGTCGGAGCGCAGGATTTCGGAAAGGTAGACGATCTGTTTCTTGGCATTGGGAATTTCCAGGCCGATCACGTTCTTGCCCGGAATCACATCGACCACGCGCACGCTGACCACGGAAAGGCCGCGCGCAATATCCTTGTCCAGGCTCGACACCTGGCTGCCGCGCACGCCAGCGGCAGGCTCCAGCTCGAAGCGGGTAATCACCGGACCGGGATAGACGCCGACCACCTTGACCTCGATCTTGAAGTCTTTCAACTTCAGCTCGACCTGGCGTGACAACACTTCCAGCGTTTCCTCCGAATAGCCCGGGCCTTGCTCGGGCGCCTCATCCAGCAACGACAGCGGCGGCAGCTCCCCCGGCTGTGCGGTGCCTACAAATAACGGGATCTGCGTTTCCACGTGCGCGCGCCCACTCTTCACCACCGGCGCTGCGAGCGCCTCGATGCGCACAGGTTCGCGCTTGGCCTGTTTGACAGCCTCGGCCTTCTTCACGGCCTCGCGTTCAACCCGCGCCTGATGTGCGGCAATCACTTCCGGCGCTTCGCGCAGCTTGCCGCCAAACCAGGAAAACAGCATCACCACGCCCTGCCCGGTCAGATCCATCAATTTGAACCAAGACAAACCGGTGGCCAAGGTTACCGCCATCAGGAACAGGGCCAGCAGCAGCAGCGGCGCACCCTTGTCACCGAAGGCGCCCAGCAGGCCGTGGCCGATGGCGTGGCCGATCACGCCGCCAGCACCTTCCGGCCCCATGCTGCTGTCCGGAAAATTGATCCAGCACAGGCCCGGCAAAGTGATGAAGAAGAACACCGAACCGATCAGGCGCAGCGAGGGCTCCCACGGCTGCACGCTGCGCACGCCATGGTTGCGCAACACCTGCACGCCCAGGAACAACAACAGCAAGGGGAAGAAATAGGCCACGCCACCGAACAGGTAGCGCAAGAGATCGGCAATATAGGCACCCACCGTGCCACCCAGGTTATACACGTGCCCACTGGTGTCGGCATGCGACCAGCTTGGATCCGCACCCTCGTAGCTAAGCAGGCAAACCAGCAGATACAACGCCAGCGGCAGCAACAAGAGTGCGCCGGCCTCGCGCAGGCGGCGCTTGAGCTCCTCGCTCATGCCCACCTTTGGCGTTTCCTTTTGTACGTTCGCGCTACGCGCCACCGGAGTCTTTTTCCTTGGTTTCGGGATTTGGCATAGATTTGCGCGACGCAGTGTAACAAGGTGCAAAGGTGGTTAGCGGCGCCCCCGGCACAAAAGACCCTGCCGGGCGCCAACCCGGATGAGTTTTGCGAAATCAGTGCGTTAAGACGCTCTCGCCGCTCATCTCGCGCGCGGTTGAGCATGACCTAACTGGCTGGATTGCAGATGAATGGCGATCCAACCCCGTCGATGCCTTGAATAGCCCCAGCGACTTCCCCATCCTTGCGGACTTCCGGGGAACGCGTGCAACCCGCGCCACCGTTTCAGCGAATCACCGTACAAGTCGCCAGCAAACCCTTGAGGAATGATAGCAATGACCACCCCCAAACATAGCCGCCTGCTGATTCTCGGCTCGGGTCCCGCCGGTTACACCGCTGCCGTGTACGCTGCGCGCGCCAACCTCAAGCCAACCATGATCACCGGCTTGCAGCAGGGTGGCCAATTGATGATCACCACCGACGTCGACAACTGGCCGGGCGACGTGAAAGGCGTGCAAGGTCCGGAGCTGATGCAGCGCATGGCCGAACATGCCGAACGTTTCGAGACGGAGATGGTGTTCGACCATATCCACACCGCCAATCTCAAGCAGCGCCCATTCCGTCTGAAGGGCGATTCCGGCGAGTACACCTGCGATGCGCTGATCATCGCCACCGGCGCCACGGCAAAGTATCTGGGCATTCCCAGCGAAGAGCACTACAAGGGCAAGGGCGTCTCCGCCTGCGCCACCTGCGACGGCTTCTTCTTCCGCGATCAGGATGTAGTCGTGGTCGGCGGCGGCAACACCGCCGTGGAAGAGGCGCTGTATCTGGCCAACATCGGCCGCAAGGTGTACCTGGTGCATCGCCGCGACAAACTGCGCGCCGAGAAAATCATGCAGGACAAGCTGTTCGAGAAAGCCGCCGCCGGCAAGATCGAGTTGGTGTGGAACCACACGATTGGCGAAGTGCTGGGCGACGAATCCGGCGTGACCGGCGTGCGCGTGAAGGACATCAACAGCGGCACCACCCGCGACATCGAAGCCACCGGTTTCTTCGTGGCCATTGGTCACACACCGAACACTGGCATCTTTGAAGACCAGCTTGACATGCACGACGGCTACATCAAGATCCGCAGCGGTCTGGAAGGCATGGCGACGATGACCTCGGTACCGGGCGTGTTTGCGGCGGGCGACGTCGCGGACCATGTTTATCGCCAGGCAGTGACGTCCGCCGGTTTTGGTTGCATGGCGGCACTGGATGCGGAGCGCTGGCTGGATCAAGGCAAGCACGCCGGCTGAACACTCAAGCGTGGTTAGGTTAGCGCCAATGGCACTAATTTAAGCGCCCCTTAAGGTCTCGTGGAAGTCCTGTCTCGCCGTTATTCCCGTTTTCGCGCACGACTATCCAGGAAAAATCGAATGTCTGAAGGAGGCAAGTCTTGCGTAGGTTGGGGTGCAAACCCCAACGTCGTGATGCTCATCTGTACGACAACGTTGGGGTTTGCACCCCAACCTACGAGGTTTCACCTGCGACGAGCGATTGCGAGACGGACTTAAATTAGTACCATTGGCGCTAACTCAACGTAATGTATGCAGCCCGCGCGTGATCGAAGCACGCTTCCACGACAGCATCACCGATATTCCCAGCGCGAAGTGGGATGCGCTGCGGCCCGATGACAATCCTTTTCTATCGCACACGTTCCTTGCCGGCCTGGAGCACACAGGCTGTATCCGCCCCGAGTGGGGCTGGCAGGCGCATCACTTTGGTCTTTATCGCAAGGGCGAGTTGATCGCCGCGGCGCCGTTGTACCTGAAAGGCAACTCGCACGGCGAATTCGTGTTCGACTGGAACTGGGCCGGCACCTGGGAGCGTGCAGGTGGCGACTACTACCCGAAGCTGCTCAATGCAGTGCCCTATTCTCCGGTGACGGGTCCACGCCTGCTGGTAGGTCGCGATCCGGCGCAAGCGCCTGCTTTGCGCGGGTTGCTGGTGCAAGCGATGCAGCAACAGGCCGAGTGTTTGCAGCTCTCCTCCGTCCACTCCAACTTTCTGCAGGATACAGACCTTGAAGCTTTCAACGACGACTGGATGGCCCGCAACGATGTGCAGTTCCATTGGCACAATCGCGGCTATGCCGACTTCGATGCGTTTCTTGCTGTGCTCAACCATAAGAAGCGCAAGAACATCCGGCACGAACGCCAGCGCGTCACCTGTCACGGTTTGCAAATCGGTATGCACGGTGGCGCGGAGCTGGATGCGCGAACATGGCAGCGCATACACACCCTCTACACATCGACATTCGATGCCAAGGGCAATCATGCGGCGCTCACCGAGCCGTTCTTCCAGTATCTGCGCAAGGAGTTGGGGAATACCGTGCAGCTTGCTCTGGCAAGACAAGGCGAGGAGATCCTCGCTGCCGCCTTGATGCTGCGCAGCGCGACAACCCTGTATGGCCGCTATTGGGGAGCCTGCGTCGACCTGCCCGATCTGCACTTCGAGCTTTGCTACTACCAGGGCATCGAATACGCCATCGCGCAGGGGCTGGAACGTTTTGAACCCGGTGCGCAAGGCGAGCACAAGCTTGCACGCGGTTTTTTGCCGGTGCGCACGCACTCTCGCCACTACCTGTTGCATGAAGGTTTTCGCGACGTGATAGATCGTGCGCTTGCGCAGGAGCGCGAAGGCGTGGAGGCTTATGTCCGAGAGCTGCTCGACCACAGCCCCTACGCCAAATCATGATCCGCCTGCCGCTGCTTGATGACCATGCCCCGGATCATTTCCCCGATCCGCGCACGGCGCTCGTCGACCCTAACGGCCTGCTTGCTTTCGGCGGCGATCTTTCACCCGAACGACTGAAGGCCGCGTACACCCACGGCATCTTTCCCTGGTTCAGCGAGGGTGAGCCGATCCTGTGGTGGTCCCCTGATCCACGCTGTATTTTTCTTACCGATCAACTGCATCCAAACCGTAGTCTGCGTCGCGCCATCGCCAACAAAGCGTGGCGAATAACGGTCGATCGCGTGTTTGGACAAGTCATGAAAGCCTGTGCGGCACCACGCCAAAACCAGGCCGGCACCTGGATCAGCCCGGCGATGATCGACGCTTACGGCGCACTTCACGAGCAAGGCCATGCGCACAGCGTGGAAGTGTGGGAGGAAGACCACCTTGTCGGCGGTATCTATGGTGTTTCAATCGGCAAGCTGTTTTGCGGCGAGTCGATGTTCAGCGCCTGCAGTGGCGGATCGAAGCTTGCGCTATGCGCTCTGGCTGCGTTGTTGCATCGATGGGGTTTTCCCTTGATCGATGCGCAGGTCAGCAATCCGCATCTACTGTACCTTGGCGCCACGGAAATGCCGCGCAGCGCCTTTCTTCGCAAGATCGCCACGCTGGTATCGGTGCCGTTTGATCCAGAACATTGGCGAAATCTGCCCAGCATGCCCGTCTCCCGCATCCTGGCCGGTAACGATTTCAATGGGCCAAATTGAGCGCCATGGTCTTTGTGCAGAAAATCGATTCGCTGCGGCATGTCGTAACCCATGCGCGGATGCGTGCGTGTCAGGAGGATTTCTTCTTCGTCCAGTTTGCCTGGCTTGATCAACGGGAATGACGACCATGAGGGTTACGTTCCCCGTTGGCGCAGGGCCGCCTGCAAAAGACGACGCTGCAAGCGATCGCTCATACTGACTGCATCCACCCATCCCATCCGTTCCAGCGCAGCCGCCTCCTCGACACACGGCTCCCCCGGGCGCAAAAAAGCTTCAAGCAGACGCCAGCGCCCCTTCCAGTTGGCACTGGAGGATTTTAGCCATTCCAGCGCTGGCAAAAGGCGTTGCTCGATCTCGGTAAAGTCACTGCCAAACGGGAATGGCGGCATCAAACCTTTGCGCACCGGCGTGGCCAATGCTTCTTTCAAAGCCTCCGGTTGATGATGGCGCCATGCGTCGGGAATCTTGAAATCCGCCGCGAGTTTTCCGTGCAATTTAGCTTCCGCCGCAAGGGCATCGATAAAACGTGCATCGCTGATCGCCAGCATCGCTTCAATGCATTCGCTGTCGCTTTTTCCGCGCAAATCCGCTACGCCGTATTCAGTGATCACGATATCGCGCAGATGGCGCGGAATGGTGGTATAGCCGTAATTCCAGCGGATATTCGTCTCCACACCATTGCGCCCCTTGCGGGTGGAACGCAGCATCAAGATCGAGCGTCCATCGGAAAGCTCATGGGCCATCGCCACGAAGTTGTACTGCCCACCCACGCCGCTGACGACATGACCATCTTCCAGCCCGTCGGAGATCACCGAACCAAGCAGGGTTGCCATCATGCAGGTATTGAAGAAGCGTGCACCACGCCGTTGCAGCATGGCCAGTTGCTGGTGGTCGCCGTAGAGCTGGTTGATGTTGGAGATGCGGCACATGTCGATCGCATCCGGATCGCTGCCAACAGTGACCTCCAGCCAATCGTAAAGATCACGCGAACCGAGGAAGAAACCGCCACGCAAGTAATGGCCACCTGGCACATCATCCGGCAGACGGCCCACCGCGGCAGCGCGCTCCAGTGCCAGGTTGTCCCAACTTCGTCGCTTGAGTACACCGGCCTTGGCCAGATGCATGAAGCCATCCATTACCATTTCGCTGGCACCGTACAAGCCTGCCTTGAAACTGGCCAAACCACCCATGCGCACTGCCAGCGCATGGGTCGCGCCAGCAGTGTCCAAAGCGAGCAGCGCCTGTCGCCAGGCTACGTTGTCCTGATGGCGCAACAACAAGCCTTTCACCAGCGCGTCGGACAAGGTGCCAATGCCGATCTGTAGACAACCACCATCTTTCACCAGGGCGCTAGCATGCAGGCCCAACGCGTATTCGGTGACATCCACTGGGCTGCGCGGCAAAGCAAACAGCGGTGGCGAGGAAGGCGGCGTCAATTCGAGATCGAAAAAATCGTGGGGTACCTCAGCGTTACCGGCCATGTAAGGCAAAGCAGGATGCACCACTGCCACGCACAATGGCCGCCCCTTGCCGGCAGCCTTCACGCGATCCAGAAAATCCAGCGTCAGATCCGGATTGCAGGAAAGGCTGTAACGCACGCCCCCAGGCGTGTCGCGGCGCGATACCAGTTGCACCAGCAGGTTGATGTCCTGCACCACCAGATCGCGCGCCACATGGGTGTAGTTCTGGCTTATGTGGTTGCGCTGGGCACTGCCCGAATGGAGCAAGGCACCCGATTGCATATAGAACTCATGCACGGCCACATTGGACGGTAACTTGCCTAGCTGCTGATCGATCGCATACTGCGGGTCGATGCAATCCGCACCGAAGTGACGCTCCAGGAACGGACCAAGAAAACGCGCTTCCAGCCCAGGCTTGGTACGCGGACGCGTCAGCGACAGCGCGGTATACAAGGTCATCGATCGCCAGGTGTCGGCCTGCATCAAGCCGTACAGCGCATTGAGCAAACCGTGCGGCTTGCCAAGCCCCAAAGGAGCGGCAACTCGTAGATCGGCGCCCAGCCGCTCGACGATAAGCTGCACACAGGCGTCGGTGTCCGTAAAACGCTGCTCTGGCAACATGAGATGATCATGCCAGAAGCCTACGGGGTTGCGCATGACCCTTTGCACATGGTTCCTGATGGCGTGGTGTTGTAGTCCAGTCACGTAGAGGATGTTCTCCAAGCCGTTCGTGCTAGTCTCCCGCATCCATGCACGCGCCCGACGACTTCAGCAACGGTGCCGGTGACCAGCCGCCACGGCACATCCTTACGCCCAGCACGCTCAATCGGCTGGTGCGTGGCTTACTGGAAGATGCGCTGCCCCTGGTCTGGATCGAAGGCGAGCTTTCCAATGTGGCACGGCCAGCCTCAGGCCATCTTTACTTCACACTGAAGGACAACGCGGCGCAGGTGCGCTGCGCCATGTTCAAGCCCAAGAGCAGTTGCCTGCGCTTCAAGCCTGCCGATGGCATGCAGGTGTTGGTGCGTGCGCGTGTTGGCCTGTACGAACCACGTGGCGAATTCCAGCTTGTCGCAGAGCATATGGAACCCGCCGGCGAAGGCGCATTGCAACGCGAGTTCGAAAGGCTGAAGGCGCAACTCGATGCCGAAGGCCTGTTCGCGCAGGATCACAAGCGCCCCCTGCCTCGATTTGCACGTCGTATCGGCGTCATCACCTCGGCCACCGGCGCGGCGATCCACGACGTGCTGAGTGTGCTTGGCCGACGCTGGCCGCTGGTGGATGTAGACGTGCTGCCCGTTCCGGTACAGGGCCACGAAGCGCCGCCAGCCATCGTGTCGATGCTGCGCAAGGCCACCGCCTGCGGTCGTTATGACGTACTGCTGCTCTCCCGTGGTGGTGGCTCACTGGAAGATCTGTGGGCCTTCAACGACGAACGGGTGGCCCGCGCCATCCATGCCAGCCAGGTGCCCGTGGTCAGTGCTGTCGGACACGAAATTGATTTCAGCATTGCCGACTTTGTCGCCGACCTGCGCGCACCGACACCATCCGCCGCGGCGGAATTGCTGGTTCCTGACGTGCGTGCGCAGCAAAGGCACCTGGACCAAATGCGCCAGCGCATCATGGCGATCCAGGAACGTCGCTTGCAGCAGCGGATCCAGCGCATTGATCATCTGCTGGCACGCTTGCAGTCACAGCGTCCACAAGCCCGGTTGGCGCACGATCGCGAACGCCTGCTGCACTTGCATCGGCGGCTGCTGGGTGCGCGTATCGCCCAACTCAACCAACTCAAGGCGCGACTCGACCGCGTTCATGCGCACCTGCTGTCCCAGCATCCCCGCCAGCAACTCGCCCTGCTGCGGCAACGGCTCGAACAGCATGCTCAGCACCTGCGTAGGCTAGTCGAACACAAACTGGAACGCGAGCGGCTGACTTTGCAGCAGACGGCACGCGCACTGCATGCAGTCAGTCCTCTTGCAACACTGGAACGCGGCTATGCGATCTTGTTTGATGCCGAGGGCAAGGTGTTGCGTTCGGTGCAAACTGTGACAGTGGACACCCCGCTACGTGCGCGGCTCGCTGATGGTGAATTGCCATTGCGGGTAAGCGACAAATAGCGCTTACTACGTTGATCCCATTCGTTTGATTCCTTACACGAATTAAACGTTTTTCCGAACAAATCGAATATTCGTGTACATATAGCATCTGCTTTTCTCCCCCAACGAGGCGATGCATGAAGGCTGCGACTTTATTCGTGAAAGCACTGGAAGCCGAAGGGGTAGACCGCATTTTCGGCATACCTGGCGAAGAGAACCTGGATCTGGTCGAAGCCATGCGGGAATCCTCGATCCGCTTGATCGTGACCCGACATGAGCAGGCCGCCGGGTTCATGGCGGCTACCTGGGGACGGCTCACCGGACAGGCCGGCGTGGCGCTTTCCACCCTGGGCCCTGGGGCGACCAACCTGGTCACCGCCGCGGCTTACGCCCAGCTCGGCGCGATGCCAATGCTGATGATCACCGGCCAAAAGCCGATCCGCATGCACAAGCAGGGCCTGTTCCAACTGGTGGACGTGGTCGACATGATGCAGCCGTTGACCAAGTTCACGCGGCAGATCGTGTCGGCGGCCACCATCCCCGCACGCATTCGTGAAGCCTTCCGCCGTGCCGAGGAAGAACGTCCCGGCGCCGTGCATCTGGAGTTTCCCGAAGATATCGCCCGCGACGATATCGAGGACGCGATCCTGCTGCCTACCGAATACGCCCGCCGGCCTTCGCCGGACGACGCCGCACTGGTGCAGGCCGCCGAGGCGATCAGCAGTGCCAAACATCCCATCCTGATGATGGGTGCCGCCGCCAATCGCCAACGTACCGCGGTAGCCCTGCGGGCCTTTATCGACAAGCTGGGTATTCCCTTCTTCACCACCCAGATGGGCAAGGGCGTGGTCGATGAAGATCATCCGCTTTGGCTGGGTAATGCCGCACTTTCCGATGGTGATTTTGTGCATCGGGCGATCGATGCGGCAGACGTGATCATCAACGCCGGTCATGACGTGGTAGAGAAACCGCCGTTTTTCATGCAGCGCGGGCGGCGCACTGTTATCCACATCAATTTCTCATCGGCGGAAGTGGATGCTGTCTACTTCCCGCAGATCGAAGTGGTGGGCGATATCGCTCATACCATCGAACGACTAACCGATGCGCTGGTCAAGCAGGAGCAGTGGGATTTCAGCTACTTCGACAAAGTGCGCCACGCCTTCCAGGAGCAGCTACAGCAATACACCCATGAAGCACGCTTCCCGATGCACCCGGTGCGCATCGTTAGCGACACCCGCAAGTACATGCCCGATGATGGCATCCTGTGCCTGGACAACGGCATGTACAAACTGTGGTATGCGCGTTACTACAAGGCACGCCAACCTAATACAGTGCTGCTCGACAACGCACTCGCCACCATGGGTGCCGGCCTGCCTTCCGCGATGGCCGCGAAGATGGTGTATCCCGAACGCAAGGTGCTGGCGATCTGCGGCGACGGCGGCTTCATGATGAATGCGCAGGAGCTGGAAACTGCCGTACGCCTGAAGATGGATCTGGTGATCCTGCTGGTGCGCGACGATGCCTACGGCATGATCCGCTGGAAGCAGGCCGACATGGGCTTTGCCGATTTCGGCATGCAATTCAGCAACCCCGATTTCGTGGCTTTTGCCGAAGCGCATGGCGCGCATGGACATCGTCCCGAACGTGCGGATGAATTTCTGCCGGCATTGCAGCGCGCTTTCGACGAAGGTGGCGTGCACTTGATCGACCTTGCCATCGACTATTCCGACAACCATCGCGTGCTGGACGAAGAAATCCGTCGCCTGAGCGCCGCAGTCTAACTTTTCCAGGATATGACCATGCTTGAGAAAACCTACCCCTACTACCTGGCCAATCAGCCGCAGACCTCCAAGACCATGATGGAGGTCTATGACAAATACAGCGGCAAAGTCGCCACGCGCGTGGCCGTGCCGGATGAGGGCGCCACCGAAAAAGCAATCAAGGCGGCCGTGAAAGCGACCGGACCCATGAAGGACTTCCGCCCCTGGGCGCGACAGGCGGTGCTGCAGCATTGCGCCCGGCGGTTTGAAGAACGGCGCGACGAACTGGCCATGGCGCTATGTATCGAAGCAGGCAAGCCAATCAAGGATTCGGCCGGCGAAGTCACGCGACTGATCGAGACTTTTCGCATCGCAGCGGAAGAAGCCGTGCGTATCAACGGTGAAACGCTGAACCTCGAATTGGCCTCGCGCCTGGATGGTTATCACGGTTACACCAAGCGCGTGCCGCTGGGGTCGGTGTCCTTCATCACGCCATTCAACTTTCCGTTGAATCTGGTGGCACACAAAGTGGCGCCCGCCATCGCGGCAGGCTGCCCGTTCGTGCTAAAGCCTTCGGAGAAAACGCCCATTGGCGCATTGATCATCGGCGAGATATTAGCCGAAACCGATCTGCCCAAAGGTGCGTTCTCGGTGCTCACGCTGGACGGCAAACACGCTACGCCATTGGTAGAAGATCCGCGTTTGAAACTGCTTTCGTTCACCGGCGGGCAGATTGGCTGGGATCTGAAAGCCCGTGCCGGCCACAAGAAGGTGACGCTGGAGCTGGGCGGCAACGCTGCCTGCATCATCGATGGCGATCAGCAACCGCACCTGGACCGGGTGATCGAGCGGTTGATCTTCGGTGCGTTCTATCAATCCGGACAAAGCTGTATCAGCGTGCAGCGCATCTACGCGCATGCGTCGCTCTACGATGAGCTGAAAAAGCGCCTGGTCGACGCGGTGAAGAAACTCAAGGCTGGCGATCCGAAAAAGAAAGATGTATTCCTTGGCCCGATGATCGACGAAGCAGCCGCCGAACGCCTGGAAGGATGGATCAAAGAAGCGCAGAAAGCTGGTGGCAAGATTCTGTGTGGCGGCAAGCGCAAGGGCAATATGCTGGATGCCACGCTGATGGAAAATGCACCGGATGATGCGAAAGTCAATCGCATGGAAGTATTCGGTCCGTTCGCCTTGCTTGCACCATTCAAGCAGCTAGACGATGCAATCGCGATGGTCAACCACTCCGACTATGGCCTGCAAGCAGGCATCTTCACCGACAGCCTTGCCCATGCGATGCGTGCATGGAATGAGCTGGAGCAAGGCGGCGTAGTGGTCAATGATGTACCAAGTTTCCGCGTGGACAACATGCCATATGGTGGCGTGAAGCTTTCCGGTATGGGTCGCGAAGGCGTGCGCTATGCCATTGAGGATATGACCGAGATTCGTTTAATGGTGATGCGAGAGTCCTAAGGGAGTTCAGCGTTGCCATTCCGGCTCGGCGGCGCATTCCAGCCCATCAGACTGTAGAAGCGATAAGTCAGCATGCCGTTGTATTCGTGCAGGGCAAAATCCGTTAGCGCCAGATTCCAGGCATTGGGCCGCCAGGTCATGCGCACGTCGGTGTAATCCCCGCGCACGGGTATCGCATCGATACCGAAGTGCGCGAAAAACAGCAACGCCCGGTTCAAATGGATGGCGGATGACACCAGCAATACCTGCTCGGGGCGATAGTCCTTGAGCATCGGCTGCACGAACTGCGCATTCTGCCAAGTATTCATGCTGCGTATTTCCAGCAGCAAATCATCGCTCGCTACGCCCATTGACGTGAGCACCTCGCCGTAAGCCACCGCTTCCGTGATGCCATTGCGAAACGGATCGCCTCCGCTGACAACAATCTTGCAATCGTTACCTCCTTGACGGCAGGCACGGTAAAGCGCGTAGGCTTCAATGATACGTCCGTTGGCGAAGATGGTCGGCTCCACCTGCGATGTCCCGACCACATGGGTCGTGCCGGCTCCCAGCAACACAATCGCGTTGTGTTGGGCCCAGGTAATGGTGGGGCGTTTGGCATACGGTGCCTGCAGCCACTTGAGCAACAAGGCGGGCAATGGCCCGCAGCCTGCCGTGAAGAAAAGCAGCAAGGTGAGGCAAAAAAACGTCCACTGGCAACGACGCCCGCACAGACGACCAAAGACAAGACCAAGCAGACACAGCACCAGCAACACGGTCAACATGCTTGTTCGTTCCTGTAGACAAGGGGGCGGGATAACCCGCTTCGGTTACCTTGCACCCTATGAGCCTGATGTTACATACCCTTGTTGCAACCCAGCGTCCCCGGATAGTGCTTTGGCGCTCTATGCCGTCGTCATTCTCGCCCTCGACGCCCTGCTCCACTACGGTGTAGAGCAGCCGTTCCTTTGGCTGAGGGGGCGGTGGGTCGGCATGGGAGTCCGGGAGAGTCCCCCGGCCGGAATTGAATCGCCAGGTGGCAACCCCATCTGATTTGCGTCCTGTCTGCGGCGAGGCCCGATGAGCACAACCCCGGCAAACGATCCCAAACCCCGTCGCCGCATTGGCGCACTGCGTCTGTTGTGGCCCTTCGTAAAGCCGCACTGGCGACTCGCATTCGGCTGGCTGGTGTTTCTAGGGATCTCCTCGGGCGCCACCCTAATACTGCCGACCGCGGTACGGCACATGATCGATCACGGCTTTCGCAATTCCAGCGCGGCGGCGATCAACAGCAGCTTCCTGGACCTGTTCGTGGTGGCCCTGGTGATGGCATTTGCCACGGCAGCGCGTTTTTACTGCATAAGCCTGCTGGGCGAGCGGACCTTGGCCGCTTTGCGTGCAAAGCTATATGACCACGTCATACGACTGGACGTCAGTTTCTTCGAGCGTAATCGCGTCGGCGAGTTGATTTCCCGTCTTGGAACGGACACCGAAGTGGTGCAGGCGCTGGTAGGCTCGGGCATCTCGGTCGCCTTGCGCAGCGCGGTCATGCTGGTGGGCGCCACCGCCGCGATGATCTGGACCAGCCCGCGCCTGGCCGGTCTTACCGCCCTGGTGATTCCGGCGGTGGTCTTGCCAATACTGATTTTCGGGCGCCGTGTGCAGAAGCTTTCACGCGCCAGCCAGGATCGCTTGGCCGATGCCGCGGCGATTGCCAATGAAACCTTGAATGCCGCGCCAGCCGTGAAGGCTTATGCGCGCGAAGGTATCGAAAGCCAGCGCTACGGCGACTCCATCTTGCGTGCACTGGCTACGGCACGCCAACGCATCGGCATGCGCACCTTCCTCACAGCGGCCGTGATTGTACTGTTCTTCGGCGCCATCACGCTGGTGCTTTGGGTGGGTGCACGTGATGTGCTGACGGGAGCGCTTGATGCGGGCGTGCTGGCGCAGTTCGTGGTGTACGCGATGCTTTCCGGCGGCTCGATGATGGGTTTGTCGGATGTGTGGGGCGATGTGCTACGTGCGGCGGGCGCCATGGAACGCATTGGCGAACTGTTCGGCGAACAAGCGACGATTGTTGATCCGCCACACCCGCAAGCGCTGTCACAACCTGTGCGTGGCGTGCTGCGCTTCGAGGGCGTGGAGTTCCACTATCCTTCCCGTCCGGATGCCCCTGCGCTGCATCATTTCAATCTGGATATCCGGCCGGGTGAAACGGTGGCGCTGGTGGGCCCCTCCGGCGCGGGCAAGAGCACGGTGTTTGCGTTACTGCTGCGCTTCTACGATCCGCAAAGCGGGCGGATCAGTTTCGACGGTGTGGACCTGCGTGCCATGGCAGTGCCGGAGCTGCGCGGGGCCATCGCACTGGTCCCGCAGGAGACGGTGATCTTTGGTGGCACCGCTGCCGACAACATCCGTTTCGGCCGGCAAGATGCGCGCGATGAAGAAGTGCACGCGGCGGCACGCGCTGCCGAAGCCCATGACTTTATCCAGCTACTGCAAAACGGCTATGACGCGGAGCTTGGCGAACGCGGCGTGCGCCTGTCGGGTGGACAACGGCAGCGCATTGCGATTGCCCGCGCGATCCTGCGCAATGCGCCACTGCTGTTGCTGGACGAAGCGACGTCAGCGCTGGATGCACAATCGGAAGCCGCCATCCAGCAAGCGCTGGAGCGCCTGGAAAAAGGGCGCACTACGCTGGTAATTGCGCATCGGCTGGCGACTGTACAGCGCGCGGATCGCATTGTGGTAATGGATGGCGGGAGGATCGTGGCACAAGGCACGCATGAAAGCTTGCTGGCCGAAGGTGGTTTGTATGCGGAGTTGGCGCGATTGCAGTTTGTGGCTTGAGTTTGTGCAGCTCTGCGCGAGATGGGATCCTGTCCTCGCTCCTCCACGTGGAGGGAGAGGGGAGGCTAACGCGAGAAGCGCATCATTAAGATCGGGTAGGGAGCCGGGATACCCCGGCCCCCTCCCACACCACCGTACGTGCGGTTCCGCATACGGCGGTTCATGCCAGACGCTGGAGATAGCGAGCCGTGCTGGCCAAACTGACCAAGCCCAGCCTATCGAAGAAGGCTTTTGGAAAAGCGTGGTTCATATGACTGGCTCCGGCGTTCCACCACGGACCATGCCCGTTTCGGGCCGAGTGCCACGCCCGCTCTTCCGTCAAGCCTCCTTTGCGTAACAACTCCGTGCGTCGTCGGCGCGTCTTGGCTTGTCGCCAGATCAAACCACGCAACCGACGCCGTATCCAGCCGTCCAGCTCCTCCCACGCTTGCTTGCTCTCGCCGAGGCCGAAGTAGTTCGCCCAACCGCGAAGCATCGGATTTAAGCTTTCGATGGTTCGCTTCAAACTTCGACCTCGCCCCTGACGCAACTGCTCACGCACACGGTTGCGCAGACGCGCTGCGCTTTCCTCGGCAAAGCGTAACCGTAACCGGCCTCCGCTGTGCGTCAGCGTGTAGCCAAGGAACTTACGTTCACTTGGCCGCGCGCACGCGCTTTTGGCGCTGTTGACCCGCAGTTTCAGCCGTTTCTCAAGAAACGATGTCATGCTGGTCAGTACGCGCTGTCCTGCCTTTTCGCTGCGGACATAAATATTGCCGTCGTCCGCGTAGCGGCAGAACGCGTGACCTCGCCGCTCTAGTTCGCGATCACCATCCGTGAGCAGGATGTTCGATAACAAGGGCGACAGAACGCCACCAACAACAGAGCAAACTGTCGCTTAAAATGGGGCCTGCGCATTTCAAGGGGGTGTTTGGCGCCGTGGTCCAGAAGCTGCTCCAAGGTTGATGTGAACCTCGTCCTTGAGACGGTCACTCCCACTGACAGGAAGGTGCGGTGATGAGCCGAGGACGTAAACAATGGCGGGTACATCTGGCCTTCGAGCCGAACCGCCACGCCCAGGAACAGCTGCAAAAGGCGTACGAGCAAATCAATCCCATCGAAGCACGGTCCACGGCAAAGCCGTCCGCGAAGCCGTCTGCAATGACCAGGCAAGCGACCACCAAGCGAGGTAGACGATGAGCAAAGATACGATGGTCGCGCTCTATGCGCGGGTATCCTCCGAGCAGCAAAACAAACGCGGCACCATTGAAAGCCAGCTGGCTGCACTGAAGGAGCGTATTTCAGCTGATGGCGCGCAGATCGCCGATGACATGTGTTTCGTTGACGCTGGCGTGAGTGGTGCGACGCTCATCAGGCCACAGCTAGAGCGACTCAGGGACTGTGCTGCGCTCAGCACGATCGACCAGCTCTACATCCTGTCACCGGACCGGCTGGCGCGCAAATATGCGCACCAGGCATTGCTGATGGAAGAGTTCACAGCTTGTGGCATGCAGGTCGTGTTCCTCAATCACGCCATCGGTGCGTCACCGG
Organism: Dyella sp. M7H15-1; assembly: GCF_004114615.1. Classification (NCBI taxonomy): domain Bacteria; kingdom Pseudomonadati; phylum Pseudomonadota; class Gammaproteobacteria; order Lysobacterales; family Rhodanobacteraceae; genus Dyella; species Dyella sp. M7H15-1. The sequence goes on along the minus strand of NZ_CP035300.1, from coordinate 3,198,242 downwards.
AAGAATCACTGCTACTGCAGATGCAGGGCATGATCGCGGAATACGAGCGGGCGAAGATCACCGAACGTCACCGCCGTGGCAAGCTTCACGGCGCAAAACGTGGCAGCGTCAATGTCCTGTCCGGGGCACCCTACGGCTACCGTTACATTATCCTGCGTACATGGGGCGGGCTGCGTTCGGCAAGACGAAGTCGTGCGATCACCTGCAGGTGCGCGTGCGTGCCCAGCGTCATAGTGCTGACGTGCCAAAAAAACCGCATTCAACAACACGTACCGACCCACAAGACTGGATCGAGATTCCGGTGCCAGCCATCATCAGCGCGGCGCTGTTTGAATCGGCGCAAGAACAACTCGTCGAGAACCGCAAGCTGGCACGCCAGAGGCGCGAGAGTGCGCCGCTGCGTCTGCTGCAAGGACTGACAGTCTGCGGTCAATGTCACTACGCTTACTATGCGAAAAAGGTGAGCAAGGCCGCGTCCAAGAGCCATCCGCGAGACTATGCCTATTATCGCTGTGTTGGAACCGACGCCTATCGTTTCGGCGGTCAACGCATCTGTGACAATCTGCAGGTTCGAACGGACAAACTCGATGATCTGGTATGGCAGCAGGTAGTGGAATTACTTAGACATCCGGAGCGATTGAAGAACGAATATCAGCGTCGACTGGATATGATGGAGCGCAATGAAAGAAATAGCTTCGATACGAGCAGCCTTGAAAAGCAGCGGTTGCAACTGGAAAAAGGCAAGTCCAGGCTGATCGATAGCTATGCAGATGGGATCATTGATAAGACCGACTTTGAGCCGAAGATGCAGCAACTGAAGGGCCGGCTTGAGCAGATTGACCAGCAGATCCTTGAGTCAAGGCAACAAGGGGCCGTACAACGCGAACTATTTCTGGTCATCAATCGGCTTGAGGAATTTGCAGGTGCCCTTAGCAAGAAACTTGGCACGCTTGACCTGGAAACGAAGCGCAGGATCGTATTGGGCCTGGTCAAGCGCGTCGAAATCCACAAGGACGACATCGTCGTTGTGTTCAGGGTTGATCCGCAGCCGGGAGCGCTCACCAGCGAGGATTCGAATGATTCGGGCGACGGAATGAAAAGTATGCAACATTGTTCGAGGCGTCAGCGGACCACCTTGCGGTGTACCGGTCTCTCGCGCTCCGATCATCCCATCACGCATCAGCCCCGCTTCCAGGTAACGACGAATCAGCTTGAGCACCCGTTCGTCTTCCACATGCCGGGCCACCCGCGACATCAACATGTCGTGGTTGACCCGATCAAAGAACTTCTCCAGATCAATGTCCACCACCCAGCGGTGTCCTTGCTGCACATACTGCTTGGCCGCCTTGACCGCTTGGTGTGCGTTACGCCCTGGCCGAAAGCCATAGCTTGATCGGGAAAAGCTTGGTTCAACGATGGGTTGCAGGATTTGCAGAACGGCCTGTTGGATCAGTCGATCCAGCACCGTCGGTATGCCTAGTGTCCGCACCCCGCCCGAGGGCTTGGGGATGTCCACCGCGCGCACCGCCGCCGGCAGGTAGCGTCCGTCCAACAAGGCTTCCTTCACACGTGGCCAGTGCACCTTCAGCCAGTCACGCAACGATCCCACCGGCACGCCATCAACACCCGGTCCGCCACCGTTGCGAACCACCTTCTGGTACGCCGCCATCAGGTTGTTACGCTCGACCACGGCCTCCATCAGCCGTGACTTCTCCGCTTTCGTTTGCTCAGCCCACGCCGTGATCGCCTCCGCACCACCGTGCCCCTCTCCGGAATACTGTTCCGTACCTTGGCTCGTGGCCCCGCTGGTTTGGGCTTCTGCTTCGTCGACGATCATCGAGTCTTGGCCGTCCTCATCACGGTCTCTCATGTTCGGCCCTTCGGTCTTACTGCACCTACTATGGCCTCTGCTGACTTCTCGCTCCGCGTTACCGCGTCGCCCTTTCAGGCATGAGGCGAGATCTCCCCGGGTATGACACACCTGCTTTCCCGCTTAGGCCTGTCGGATATACGCCGTGTCGTCCGGACACGTTTTGGGCTTTGACAATTCTTGCTGCCTTACCCCAACACGTCGCCTCGTATCCGCTTCCTGTTCGTCAGGCCAGCGTTTTGCCTCGGGCTTCCTTCAGACATCCGGTCACCCGCAATGCCCTTGCCTCTGGCTAACTCTTCCCCTTGCCAGGCGAGTGGAGGACTTGCACCTCCTAGCAGGTGCGCCCTGCCGGGCGCACAAGAAAAAGCCCTGCTTGCGCAGGGCTTTTTCGGAACTGCATGCAACGGCTTGTAACCGAAATTACTGGGTGAGTTCGACCCCGGAAGCCTGGGCACCCTTGGGGCCCTGGGTCACTTCGAACTTCACACGCTGACCTTCTTGCAGGCTGCGGAAGCCCTTGACGTTGATCGCCGAGAAGTGAACAAATACGTCCTCCCCACCGTCCTCGGGTGCGATGAAGCCGAAACCCTTGGCGTCGTTGAACCACTTGACCGTACCGAAACGCATTGCGTGAACCTCTGAATCTAAGGACTGGATTGCACCAGGTCTTCGCGAGAACCACCTCTACCCCTAGGTCCGCCGCCCCTGACGCAGAGAAAGTATCTGCATGTTTTCAGGTAAAGCGCAATATGCGTCTGCGTCTGGTGTGACCTGAGCCCGGGTTGGTTGCTTAGCTTTTGAGCAATTCGGCAAGGATTGGAGGTACGGCAGCCGTGGCGGCAGCGAGGTGGGCAAAGATTTCCTCGATGCTGATTTCCGCCTCGTCACCGCAACCAGCAGCGAAATTGGCAACCAGTGCAAGACAGGCATATTCCAGCTCCAATTCGCGTGCCAGCGTCGCCTCCGGCATGCCGGTCATGCCGACCAGATCGCAGCCATCGCGCTTCATACAGGCAATCTCGGCACGAGTTTCCAGGCGTGGTCCCTGGGTGGCGCCATAGCAACCGCCATCGATCACGGCAATGCCTGCTTCATGCGCTGCAGCAAGCAAGGCGGTACGCAGGGAGGCAGTATACGGCTCACTGAAGTCGATGTATTTGACCTCGGCGCCTTCCACATCGCAAAAACTTGTGTAGCGCCCGTGTGTGTAGTCGATGATCTGATCCGGTACGACGATCAAGCGCGGTCCCATGTCGTCACGAATGCCGCCTACTGCATTCACGCCAATCACCCGGCGCGCACCTAGATAATGTAGTGCCCAAAGGTTGGCGCGGTAGTTCACGCGGTGCGGCGGTAGGGTGTGGCTTTCACCGTGACGGGCAAGGAAGGCCATGCGGCAACCGGCGAAGTTACCCATCACCACGTCGCCAGAAGCCGGACCATAGGGCGTGTCGACACTTTGCCGCGTGGTGTTTTCCAGGCCCGGGAAGTTGTAGAGGCCGCTGCCGCCGATAACGGCAAGATCGATCGATGAAGTCATGAGATGCCTGATGCTGTGGTAAAGGAAAGCAGCAAAGCTGCCCTGCCTATTCTTTCAACGCGTAGATGGCCGGCAGATTACGACCTTGCTCGTAATAGTCCATGCCATAACCGAAGACATAGCGATCAGGCAGATCGACGCCATTGAAATCGCTCTGGATACCTTCGACACAGCGATCATGCAACTTGCGGCACAACGTGGCGACCAGCACTCGCTTCGCGCCGCGGCGCAGGCAATCGTCGCGCACAGCCTTGAGGGTGTGGCCTTCGTCAAGGATGTCATCGACCAGCAATACCGTGCGCCCCTCCAGCGACACGACCGGTTCGCGCAACCAATGCAGATCCTTGCCTGCCGTTGCACCGCGATAACGGGTGGCGTGCACGTAGTCGAATTCCAGGTCGGTGCGTATCGCCAACGCGAGTTGTCCGCCAAATATCAGCGCGCCATTCATGACAGTGAGGAACACAGCGCGCTCGCCATCGAGAGCAAGGTCAATGGCACGCCCCATGTCGGCGATCAGGGTGTCCAGCCCTTCCTTCTCGAACAGCACGTCGGAGCGAAGCAGTGCATTGGTCAATGTGGGCGGAGCCTGGGTTGATAGGGACGGATTCATGGCAATTCCTTAGCAGTCGAGTGCAGTGACACGAGCAACGAAACGGTCGCGTTGCGGATTGTCGAGCAGGCCAGCCCAGGTAGCGCCGATGGCGCCGCGCAAGACGGCAATACGTTGCATGCTGACTTTGGAAGGTGACGGCATGGCGGCAATCGCCTCATCGACCACCTCGGGGAAGCAGGCCAGCACCAGGTCGCAGCCGGCCACCAGGTGCGCGTGCACGCGCTCTTTGACGCCACCGGCTATGCCAGCGGCGGCCATGCTGATGTCATCACCGATGACGGCGCCCTGGAAACCCAGTCCCTTGCGCAGGACGTCCTGGATCCAGCGTCGGGAATAACCCGCCGGTTGGTCGTCAACGGCGGGATAGACCACGTGCGCCATCATCACTGCTTCGGCATGGGCGCAGAAAGCTTCGACGAAGGGGCGCAGATCGTTCTGGCGGATGTCTTCCAGCGAGCGCTGATCCATGGCCTGGGCCTCGTGTGTATCCACCGCTACCGAGCCATGTCCCGGGAAGTGCTTGAGCACTGCCGCCATGCCACCCAGATGCATGCCGCGCACATAGGCATGGATCAACTCGCCAGCCACCGCCGGATCGGCGTGGAACGCACGCGTGCCGATGGCTGCATTGCCACGCGCCAGATCGGCGACCGGCGCAAAACTGAAATCGATACCACTGGCGCGCAGTTCGCTGGACATGACCCAGGCGTGCTCCTCGGCCAGACGTATTGCTTCCTCAGGATCGCGATCGTATACCTCGCCGATTTTCGCCAACGCCGGCAAGCGGGTGAACCCGTCACGGAAACGTTGTACCGGGCCACCTTCCTGATCAACGGCCAGCAGGAAACCCTCACCCACTACCGCACGGATCGACTCTACCAGCGCGAGCAACTGATCGCGGCTGGCGTAATTGCGCGAGAAAAAAATCACCCCCGCCACACCCGGTGCGGTAAGCCATGCACGTTCGCTCGGCTGCAGCTCGGTACCGCCGATGCCGATCAACAACATCAGACATGCTCTCCGTAGACAGAGGGTGCATCGGTCGCGTCGCGCTCGTCGGCGCTCCAGGCGGCAAACGGATGTTCGACCAGGTTGACGTTGTAATAACGCTCGAGGTTGCTGACCTCACGTCCGAGCCAGGCCGGATGAGGGAAGCTGGCATCCATGGCGGGCAACTCCACTTCCGCCACCAACAGACCGCGGTTGTCGCCGCGGAATTCATCGATCTCGAACAGCCAGCCGTCGATTTTCACATGATGACGGGTCTTTTCCAGCACACCGTCGCATAGGGTTTCAAGCATGGACTGTGCGTCGGTCAATGGCAGAGGCAACTCGTATTCGATGCGGGCGATGCCCCGTTGCACCGATTTGATATTGAGCCATGCCTGCTCACCGCTGATGCGCACCCGCACCGAAGCACGAGCAGCGCCATCGCGCAAGGCACGCACGTCAATCAGATAACCCTGGGCGATATGCTTGCTCTGCGCGACGGCTGCTCGCCAGTCATCGTTGGCGAGCAGAAACTTGCGTTCGATTTCGATACCCATTCTTAGGGATGTCCTTACTTGCGTTCGAAGAGCGCAATGGATTCGACATGTGCCGTATGCGGGAACATGTCCATCACGCCCGCCGAAACCAACCGCATGCCATGCTGGTTGACCAGAATGCCCGCGTCACGCGCCAGCGATGCAGGGTGGCAGGATACGTAGACGATGCGTCCGGTCTGCTTGTGCGGCAGGTACTCCAGCACTTTGTCCGCGCCGGCACGCGGTGGATCGAGCAGCAGCTTGTCCCAGGGCTTGCGCGCCCAGTCGGTGCCACGCTGATCCTCGAACAGATTGGCGACGTGAAAATGCGCATTGGCAATACCATTGCGTGCGGCGTTTTCCGCGGCACGCCCTACCAGTCCATGCTCGCCTTCCACGCCGGTGACTTCGGCAACGCGTCGTGCCAGCGGCAAGGTAAAGTTGCCCAAGCCGCAAAACAGATCCAGCACACGGTCTTGCGGCTGCAGGTCGAGCAACTCCAGCGTGCGCGCCATCATGCGGCGATTCATGCCAGCGTTGACTTGCACGAAATCAAGCGGCTGGAATTCAAGTTCGACCTCTTCCGCGCCATCGTCTGCCGGAATGCGGAACGCAAGCCGCGGGTGTTCAGGCCAAAGCGGATGCACACTGCTGATGCCGCCGGGCTGCAGATAGATGGCGAAACGGTGTTCTTGCGCAAACGCGACCAGCTTGGCGCGATCGCCTTCGCTTAACGGCTTGAGGTGACGGAACACCAACGCAACGGTGTCGTCGCCGGCGGCAAATTCGATCTGCGCAATATCGGCGGCAGCATCCATGCTACCCACCAGTTCGCCCAACAGGCCAATCTTGGGGCCGATGGCAGGATGCACGACATCGCAGTGTGTGATGTCGGCGACGAAGCGCGGATTGCTTTCCTCGCGAAAGCCGACCAACACGCGTCCTTTCTTCGCCACGGCACGTACCGACAGGCGGCCTTTGCGGCGATACCCCCAAGCTTCATCGGTAAGCGGCGACAGCCAGTTTTCTGGTTCCACCTTGCCGATGCGGGCAAAGTTGTCGACCAGCACGCGCTGCTTAGCTTCGATTTGCGCGGTAGCATCCAGATGCTGCAGCGAGCAACCGCCGCATTGGCCGAAGTGACGGCAACGCGGCTCGACCCGGTGCGGCGAGGGAGTAAGCACTTTGATCGTTTCCGCCTCGTCGAAATGGCGGTGACGCTTGCGGACTTTCATGCGTACCTGCTCACCCAGCAGCGCGCCACTGACGAACACGGTCTTGCCGTCGACCCGGGCCACACCTCGGCCATCGTGACTCAAGTCGGTGATAGGGGCTTCAAACTCGTTCATCGGCACTCTTGGAAAGCGTGGCGCCCGGGCCGGCCAGCCCAGGCAAGGAAAAAGGAAGGAATCGGGTCTATGAGCCCTTGCTAGCCGTACATGGTACCAGCCAAGGCCGGGGCTCTCAGCGCTCGGCTACGCTGCCTTGGCTAGCCGCCTTCAGGCGGCGCAAAAACACTGGCCATTCGATCCGAGTCTGCTCGCCGACCACATGCAGATAGGGCAAACCCGTGCCTTCGACGATGGTGTAGCCGGTGTTGTCGCCATTCAGGCCGCCGAAGGTGCAGACGCCATTCTGCAGGCTGCCGTGGATGCCCATGCGCTTATAACTGAGCGTCTTGAACAGTTTCATCACGGCGCCCTGGAAACCACTTGCAGGAGCCCCGCCAGTGACGACGGACAGGTTGTTGGCCGCACGCAAGCTAATACGCCCGCCGTTCTGCGCCAGTAAGGATGCCTTAAAGGTGACCGGGTTGCCGCCGGCCAGTTGCAGACCGTCGATCGATCCATCCAGCCGCCCGGTCATGGCGCCGAAGTTGAAGGTGTCGGCCAGTGGAGCCAGGTCCAGTTGATACAAGCTGATGTCGCCCGCCAGCACCGGACTGCTGTCGAAAGGTTGCTGCACGGATAGATGCCGGATGACCGCCGTGCCATCGAAGGCATTGATCGTCAATTCGCCCTGCAGGGCGTAATGCCCATCCACCCACTGGATGGAGGAAATGCTGCCATCCAACGTGCCAGCGAATGGCGTCCACCCTACGCTCTGGTTGAGCGTAGGCATGTCTACGCCCGATAGATTCGCCGTGAGATTCCAGCGTTCGGCTTTGGGGGCAGCGGGTCGCCATTCGAGTGCCGTGACATGCACCTGCCCCTTCAGGATAGGTATCTCAAGCGGCGACTGAAGACTCAACATGCCGTTGCGGCTGCGCCAATGCGATTGCCCCGCGCCGATGGCGAACTGGCGCATTTTGAGCTGGTTCCAACCGAGATGGGTGACCGACCTTTCATCGTCCGCCGACCAGTCCAGGTCACCGCGCAAGCCGGTGGCTTGCAATTGTCCGCCGCTGTCTGCGAGATCCAGTCCATCGGAATGGAAAGCGAAACTGCGCCAGCTCTCGCGTGCATAGTCGATATGGCCATCGACCTGCCCGGCGATATGCAGGTTGGGGGCTACGGCGCTATCCAGCCACGGTTGGCCGTAGCGGTCATACGCAGCGGGGAAACGTGCCTGGAAATGATCCAGCCTCACCTTTTGCAAGTTCCCTTTGGCGTCGATGGCAAGCGCGCCATCTAGCTGTAGCGCATCGGCGTCGTCCAGATGCATATGGCTGACGGACAAGCCGCCCTTCTCCATATCCGCGCCTAAATCAATCACGACATCATGAGCGGGCAGCTTTGCGAACACGGGGCCAAACTGCAACATGCCACCATGCAGTGCACCATTCAGCGACAACTGCGTAGGGCGGCGGGTGGCATCGAGTGCAAAGCGCGCATGTCCTGCTACCCCCACCCCTGACGGACTGCCTGCCGGAGTCAGGTACTTCAGATCGGAAACCGTGACATCCCCGGATGACTGATAGCCTTCGTCACGCACATCCAGAGCAAGCTCCGCATCCAGCTTTCCACCCGTGATGTGCCCTGGCCACACCGTCGCCAATATCCCTTGCAACCAACCTGCAGGAAGGTTTTTCAGGTGGACCTGGGCGTGGGTGGTCTGGTCCAACGGGAAAGCTGTACCGATATGCGTGCCGCCCTGATCGGCATTCACCGAGAGCGTATTGGCCGAGGCATCTACCATCAGGTTGACGGTGGCGTTGCCCAACGCGCCGCCTGGCGCCCCCGTGAGTTGCACCGTACCGTCGAATATCCAGCGCATCTGGACATCGCGGTGCAGGTTGCCGCTCAATGTGAGTCCGACATGCTTCCAGCCAAAAGCCGGGACGTCGGCCTTGCTCGCATGCAGGCTTACTGCCACGGTATGGGGGTTGGAGCCGGGAACAAACCGAGCCTGCACATCCTGCAGGCTCACGCCGGGCAGCTCAATCCGCTTGGCAGCCACCGCGGTATCTGCCCATACGGGAACAGCCCCGAGGAGGCTGCAAAGAACGCATAGGCACAACAGCAGGCGGTGTGGTGTACAAATCATGTCGACACATTCTGCCAAACTAAGCTGAACGATACGGACATAAAGCCACACAGGAACCATCACCCATTCGAGCACGTCAACGCCGGGTGAGGGCACCGCGTAGAACACGCCATGCGCGCAGTTCCACCCCGCCAAGATGAAACCGGATCAGCTCTCGCATCATGCTGCGCAAGGCGTGCAGTCCCTGTGCATCGGGCATGCGGTCTTCCTGCAGTGATATCAGGTCACAGCCACGCAGGGCACCATGATCGGTGACGCGACAGCGTATCGGGCCGTGCTCTGGCCGATACGTGTACAGGGCATCGGCCTGCAGCGGTTCACCACTATCAGCCTCTTCTTCGAGCTGCAGGGCATAACCGAGCGCTGCAAGCAGGTCGCGCTCGAAACGACGCAACTGCCAAGCCAGCGAGGGTCCCTCGCTCATCCGGGCCAGCGTTTGCGCATACGCCGCGTAAAGCGACGGATGCGGATCCTGCCGCTCGGTCAGGCGCACCACCAGTTCGTTGATGTACAAGCCAGCCAACCCTGCATCACCTGGCAAGCGCCGTGGCGCTCCGGCGGGTTCCGCCGCGCGCAGCGTCGCCAGCTCGCCACGCACCTGCAAATCCAGCAACAAGGGCTGAAAAGGCTCCAGTTGCGACCGCTGCAAACGCCCCCGCTGACTGCGCACGCCGCGCGCCACAACACCGATGCGACCATGATCGCGGGTTAGGCATTCCAGTAGCAACGATGTTTCCCGATAAGGGCGGGAGTGCAGCACGAAGGCGGGTTGTTGTTCGATAAGCATGAAGCTTTTCCCACTGCCTCAGCCGCGGGTTCAGTCGGTATAGCCGAACTGTTTGAGCATGGCTTCGTCATCCACCCAACCCTCGCGCACCTTCACCCACAGCCGCAGGAACACCTTGCGATCGAACATGCGCTCCATATGGCGACGCGCCGCCGTGCCGATGGCTTTCAACTGCGCACCGCCCTGGCCGATGACGATGGCTTTCTGGCCATCACGCTCCACCCAGATCACAGCATGGATTTCTGCCACACCATCCGAACGATCCTTGAACTGCTCGATCTCGACGGTGGTGGCATAAGGCAGCTCCTGATCAAGCCGCAGCATCAACTGTTCGCGCACCATTTCCGCCGCAAGGAAACGTTCGCTGCGATCGGTAACTTCATCTTCGCCGAAGATGGGCGCACGTACCGGCAAGCGGCTGAGGATGTCGCGCGTGAGCGTATCTAGCCCCTTGCGCTTGAGTGCGCTGACGTAATGCACGGCCTCGAAGCCATGCTTTTCGCACAGCTCGGCAACAAAAGGCAGCAAGGCCGCCTTGTCCTTGCTGAGATCGACCTTGTTGATCACCAGCAAGCGGGGAATTTTCTGTTCGGCCAGGGCTTCATAGAGCGCCTGGTCCTCGTCGGTCCAACGACCGGCTTCGATCACCTGTGCCGCGAGTTCCACCTCACTGATGACCGAGCGCACGGCGCGATTGAGGCTACGGTTCATGGCACGCTTTGCGCCACGATGCAAACCTGGCGTATCGACATAGAGAGTCTGACCGGCCTCATGGGTTGCAATGCCCAGGATGCGATGGCGCGTGGTCTGCGGCCGCGGGCTGACAATCGACAAACGGAAGCCGATCAGCGCGTTGAGCAGGGTCGATTTGCCAACGTTCGGGCGACCGACCAGTGCCACGAACCCACAACGAAAATCCGGATGGGGCAACTCGTTCTCGGCGATGTCGTCGTCGCGTTCGTCGTTCATGGCACACAGCACTCTTTGTAGACGGGTATAAGCATGGCGCTGCGCATGGGCGAACGCCACTGATAAGTAACAAATACCCGTACAGAGACGGGTGCGGACGCTCAAAAACGGCCCAGATGAATGGGCACTGGAATGACTATTCTTCCTGGGCTTCCAGCAACCGGCTCAATATCGTTTCGGCGGCATCCTGTTCGGCAAGGCGCCGGCTGCTGCCGCGCCCCGCTGCCGTCATAGCGGCCGGTTCGATCACCACACAGTTCACTTCGAAGATACGGGCGTGATCCTCGCCCTCGGTCCCCACCAGCTCGTAGTGCGGCAGCGGCCTGCCTTGTGCCTGCAACCACTCCTGCAGGCGTGTCTTGGCGTCCTTGGAAGAGCGCGGCAGGGCCATCATGCGGTCGGCAAACAAGGTTCTTACCGTTGCGCGGCAGGCGTCGAACCCGCCGTCGAGATAAACCGCGGCCACCAGCGCTTCGAAGGCATCGGCGAGAATTGAATCGCGCCGGAAACCGCCACTCTTCAGTTCACCGGAGCCGAGCTTGAGGCGGTCGCCAAGCTCCAGCTCACGCGCTACCTCTGCCAACGCCTGGCCATTGACCAGTTGCGCGCGAAGGCGCGACATCTCGCCTTCACTAGCCGCCGGGTGGGTCTCATACAACATCTCGGCAACGATGGCACCAAGTAGGGCGTCGCCAAGAAACTCCATGCGCTCGTTATTGGGCTTACCTGCGCTACGATGTGTCAAGGCAAGCGCGGCAAGCGCGGCATCGCGAAAGTGATAAGCCAGTTCCACTGCGTTCTTGATGAAGTGCTGCTTAGTTGGGTACTGCGAGATTGCCTTGGATGGGCACGCTCTTTTCGAAATGGATCAGGAAATCGATGTTATACATGAAAGGAATATCTTTGTCGTAACTGACGCGCAGCTCATTGCCACCAGCGCCTTGCCCAATGGTGATGTCACCGGGGTGGATGGTGGCATCGTCAACGTACTGGAACCCGAGCTTGAACATGAGCTCACGGCGAACCTCATCCAGGGGCTTGCCTTCGACTCCCTCACTGGAAATCTGATTCATGGCCTTCACCACACCCATGTACTCCGTGTAGGACGGCACCAGCTTCATTGCCATGTAGCCAAAAAAGCCGACCACGGCCAAGACCACCAGGAATCCGATCAGCGTGATGCCTGTCTGCTTCGATTTCATAGTCCCCTTGCGATGCGGCCACGCGGCCACGATGGCGCGCCCTTCCCGAAACGGTGACACATACTTTGCCCGGTCGGCGCGCATACCGCCAGCGACATGTTCACGGTTCCACATTAAGGCAACGCACGCTACCTTAGTGGATGACGGTGCCAATACGGTGGATATCCACGGCGCCGGTGTGCAGACCCTTCCAACTGAACCAGATCATGAAGGCCTTGCCAACTAGATTTTCCTCTGGCATGCAGCCCCACCAGCGACTGTCTTCGCTGTTCTCACGATCGTCACCCATGACGATGTAACAGTTCGGCGGCACTAACGACGGCACGCGTGGGTTCGGAATGGGCGGCGTCTGCAGCGAAGGCATACGGGCGATCAGATGATTAACCGTACCGAGCTGTTCGCTCCATACCGTGGCACCGTTGTAGAGCAGGTAGTTGTCCTCGGCCCGGCGTGGGTTGCCTTTAAAGAGGCCCATCTGCGTATCCACGACGGGCTTGCCGTTGATGACGACCTGGCTGTCGTGGACTTCGATCGTATCGCCCGGCATACCGACAACGCGTTTGATCCAGTTCTGGCTGGCGACCGGCGCATGCGCATCGGCGCAGGTCATGTCGCCGCTGCGGATGGTGTTGCCACTTTCATCCCGGCAGAGATAGCCCGGGAAGCGGAACACCACCACGTCGCCACGCTTGGGTTCGCCGACGCTGACAATCTTGTTATTGAAGGCCGGCAGGCGCAGGCCGAAGGCAAATTTGTTGACGAGGATGAAGTCGCCGACATCCAGCGTGGGCATCATCGAGCCCGACGGAATGCGGAACGGCTCGGCTACAAAAGAGCGCAACAGCAACACCACAAAAATCACCGGGAACAGCGAGCGCGCCCAGTCTACCGGCGCTGGATCCTGGTATTCCTCACCGGTAGCGTCATAACGCGCCTTGCGCTTCTTATAGAAGAGCAGGCGATCAAGAGCCCAAACCACACCGAACAATACGGTGAGGGCGAGCAAAATGGCCGAAAAATCAAAATCCATGCAATGACTCCATAGCTTTCAGCTATTTGTCCACTTTTAGCACGGCAAGGAAGGCTTCCTGCGGAATCTCAACCCGGCCAACCTGCTTCATGCGCTTCTTGCCTTCTTTCTGCTTCTCCAGAAGCTTTTTCTTGCGACTGACGTCACCGCCATAGCACTTGGCAAGCACGTTCTTGCGCAGTGCCTTTACCGTTGAACGGGCGATGATCTGAGCGCCGATGGCGGCCTGGATCGCAACGTCGAACTGCTGGCGCGGGATCAGGTCCTTCATACGTTCGACCAGTTCGCGACCACGGCGATCGGCATGACTGCGATGCACGATCAGGCTGAGTGCATCCACGCGATCACCGTTGATCAGTACGTCCACGCGCACGAATGGGCCTGCGTCAAAACGCTCCAGGTGATAATCCATCGACGCGTAGCCACGGGACACGGATTTGAGCTTGTCGAAGAAATCCAGCACCACTTCGGCCAGCGGCAATTCGTAGCTGATCTGCACCTGGGTGGCTAGGTACTGGATGGAACGCTGCACGCCGCGCTTTTCTTCGCACAACGTGATGATGTTACCGATGTAATCGGGCGGCGTGAGGATATTCGCCACAATGATGGGTTCGCGGATCTCCTCGATCTGCGGTGTCGGCGGCAGACGTGCTGGGTTATCCAGTTCTACGATGGTGCCGTCGGTCTTGAGGATCTCATAAACCACCGTCGGTGCCGTGGTGATCAGATTGAGATCGTATTCGCGCTCCAGTCGCTCCTGCACGATTTCCATATGCAGCATGCCGAGAAAGCCGCAGCGGAAGCCGAAGCCCATAGCTTCGGAGCTTTCGGGCTCGAAGAACAGGGCGGCATCGTTGAGGCGCAGCTTGTCCAGCGCTTCACGCAGCGCCGGATAATCGTCGGCGGAAACGGGGAACAGGCCAGCGAACACGCGCGGCTGCATGGTCTGGAAACCAGGCAACGGATGCGGCGCAGGCTTGCCCGCCTGGGTCAGGGTGTCACCGACGGGTGCACCATGCACGTCTTTGATGGCGGCGGTGATCCAGCCGACTTCACCCGCGGAAAGCTTGTCGAGTTTCTTGCGCTTGGGCGTGAATACGCCCACTTCGCTGACTTCGTGCGCGCGGCCGGTCGACATCACCAGCAGCTTGTCGCCGGGTTTGATTTCACCCTGCATGATGCGCACCAGCGATACCACGCCCAGGTAATTGTCGAACCAGGAATCGATAATCAGTGCCTGCAGGCGATCGGTATCGCGCGGTTTCGGTGGCGGAATGCGCGCGACGATGGCTTCAAGCACTTCGATCACGTTCTGGCCGGTCTTGGCACTGACCGCAACCGCGTCTTCAGCGTGGATACCGATGACAGCCTCGATTTCGCCTTTCACTTTCTCCGGATCTGCCGTGGGTAGGTCGATTTTGTTGAGCACCGGCACCACTTCCAGCCCCTGCTCCACCGCGGTGTAGCAATTGGCGACCGACTGCGCTTCCACGCCTTGGGCCGCATCCACGACCAACAACGCCCCTTCACAGGCGGCCAACGAACGGCTCACTTCATAGGAGAAGTCGACGTGACCGGGCGTATCGATGAAGTTGAGCTGATAGGTCTTGCCGTCGCGCGCTTTGTACGGCAACGACACAGACTGGGCCTTGATGGTGATGCCGCGTTCGCGCTCGATCGGGTTACTGTCCAGCACCTGGGCCTCCATCTCGCGCTCGGCCAATCCGCCGCAAATCTGAATGATGCGGTCGGCAAGTGTGGATTTGCCGTGATCGATATGGGCGATGATGGAGAAATTGCGGATCAGTTCCATGGAGTACGCTGTCAGCTTCACCGCCGTGCAGGACGCGCAGGCAGCCTATCACCGGGATGATGATATTAGCCGCTCATTATTGCATGGATTAAGAATGCGGACTAAAACTGGCCGCGACTCGGAACCCGGGACCCGCCTCAATGACAGGTCCCGGGGATGGCAGCTCAGCCTTCCTTGTTGTCGTCGGGAACGGTCAGTGCAATGAAATTGCTGGTATCGCCACGGCGGACCAGCAATAGCACGGTATCCCCAGCTTTCACATCGGCCGTAGCGACACGGAACGCATCCACGCTGCCCACCTTCTTCTGGTTGACCATCAGGATCACGTCACCCGGTTGCAGGCCAGCTTGGGCTGCGACCTGACCGGCCACATTCGAGATGGCCACGCCCTCACCCGGCTGCAAGCCAAGCTGGCTGCGGGTGGACGGGTCCACACCCTGCACCGTCAAACCGAGCGCATCGGCCCCTTTGCTTGGAGCGGACGTGCCAATGTCAGCCATGGCGTTCTTGTCACGCGGCATGGTGCCAATGGTGACGTCGAGCGTCTTGTCCTTGCCATCTCGCAAGATCTGAATCGGCACCGTCGTACCCGGCTTGGTCATGGACACCAGCGGCGGCAGATCCGCGCCCTGATCGATCGTCCGGCCGTTATAAGCTCGAATGACGTCACCCGGCTGCAAGCCAGCCTTCTGTGCGGCACTGCCGGGAGACACTGTCACGACAATGGCGCCCTGCGCACGATCAAGCTTGAGTGCCTTGACCACATCATCATCGACCGGCTTGATCTCTACGCCCAACTGACCGCGAGTGACATACCCCTTGGTCTTGAGCTGATCGACCACATTCATCGCCAGGTCAATCGGAATCGAGAACGCCACACCCTGGTAGCCGCCGGAACTGGAGTAAATCTGCGAGTTGACACCCACTACCTGTCCCTGCAGGTTGAACAGCGGGCCACCGGAGTTGCCACGATTGATTGGCACGTCGGTCTGGATGAAAGACGTGGCTGGCTGGTCCTGACTACCCAGGTTACGCCCCACCGCACTGACGATGCCCTGGGTAACGGTGTAATCGAATCCGAATGGTGAGCCGATCGCAAGCACCCACTGCCCGGGCTTCAGCGACTGCGAATTGCCAATGATGACTGCCGGCAGGCTGCCGCTGCCAGTCACCTTCAACAGGGCGATGTCGTAGGTGGAATCCGTACCGATCACCTTGGCGGTCAAGGTACGACGATCCTGCAAGCGAACCGTGACGGTATCGGCACCATCAACAACATGATTGTTCGTGATGATGTAACCGTCACTCGAAATGATAAAACCCGAACCCAGTGAGGTACGGGCCTGATCTTCAGGCGAAGGCATCATCGGCATGCCGAAGAAACGCCGGAAGATTTCGGCCTGCCCTGGATCCATGCCCTGCATCGGCGGCATGCCGCGAGCCCCTTTAGGACGGCGAGCGGTGTACTTCGCCTCGACTTGCACCACGGCTGGTGCATTTTTCTGCACGATGCCCGTGAAATCAGGCAAGCCAGCACTCGCTGGAGCAGCCTGTGCCCACACCATGCCCGGGCTGGCAAGCCCCATGACCAAGGCACAGCACATCAGGCTGCTGAAAAGACGGTTGCTCACGAGACGGGGGTGACTCATGGTTCCTCCTGGTTCGGCGCACCTCATTCCCGCTCCGTGACTTGTGGTTGGAACGAGAAGGGACGCAATCTAAAGATAAGGGGATGGCCAGGCCTCTCGGCCAGTACGCGGGAAGATACGGGAGTTAACGCCCCGCACCCACCTGGTAGGCCGGATTCTGCACCACAGCCTTGGCTTGCGGTGTGTCGATCAGCAACAGGTAACTACCATCGCGATGGTTCAAGGTCCGGTAGCCATGAGTGGTATAGCGCTGGCCGGCTGGGTATTGCTGGAACAATGGATTATCGGAAGGATCACCCAAGGTCACCGATGCACGCTGGCTCAGCCCGGAGGCCGAATAAGCGCTCAGCGAGGGCGGGACCGCAGCCAGTACATCATTGCTTGCATGGGTTGCGTTGACCGATGCCAAGGCCGCACCTGCGTGCGCACTTTGCGGAGCCACCCCGGCTGTGGCCGGAGCGGCATATTCGGAATCGGGAGCTGTAGGCTGCGAGATCATGAGGGCGGCGACAGCCACGCTGGCAGCGATGGCGCCACCTACGGACAAGCGTAGCCAGTCACGGCGCTTGGGCGTCGTTTCGACAGTGACCTGCTCACCTTCGATGACCTCCATGACGCGCGCTGCAAAACCGGCGCCGGCCATGACTGATACCTCGCGACGCAAACCGTCGCCGGCAACGTGATAGCGGGCCCAGGCATCCACCAACGAAACATCGCAATCAAGCCGGCGCAGCAAGAAGCGCAGCTCATCGTTGGACAGTTCCCCGTCCATCGCCGCAGAAAGGTTTTCCATGTTCGCTTCACTCATGACATCCGATCCTTGCGGTCTGAGAGCAATGGCCGCAACTTTTCGTCGATCGCCTCTCGTGCCCGGAAGATGCGCGAACGCACCGTACCAATCGGGCAGCCCATGGCCTCGGCAATCTCTTCGTAGCTGAGGCCTTCCACTTCACGCAGGGTAATGGCTGTCCGCAGCTCCTCGGGCAAAGCTTGGACAGTGGCAAACACTGTTTGTTCAATTTCATGACGCATCAATTCGCGCTCGGGAGTGGCTCCCTCTTGCATGCGATCGGCACCAGGCACGAAAACCGCGTCCTCGATCGCAATATCGTCCATGGGCGGGCGCCGCCCCATGGCCACCAAGTGATTCTTGGCCGTGTTGACGGCAATCTTGTACATCCAAGTATAGAAAGCGCTCTCGCCCCGGAACGAGCCGATTGCCCGCCAAGCCCGCACGAAAGCCTCCTGGGCCACGTCTTCGCACTCGGCGTAATTGTGCACGTAACGGGAAATAAGGCCGATGACCTTGTGCTGATACTTGCGCACCAGCAGATCGAAAGCACGCCTGTCCCCATTTTGAACACGCTCAACCAGCGCACTATCGAGTTCGTTTTCGCCCATCCGGGCCGTCTCCTTCGTCTCTGGACCATACCGGGATGCCGTCCATCGGATAGGTGAGCTGATCTGACCCACTCCGTGCCAGCAAGTTCAGCACGAATGTCACGGCCTATTGGGATTCTAAGATAAGGACGCCCCCGCCGAGCTCAAGCCGGCAGTTTTTCCGGGATGCCGGACAGCAGGCGCTCACGCTCGGACAAGAGGCGCTCGAAGCTACCATGCGGTAACGGCCGGCAGAACAGATAACCCTGCAGCTCGTCGCACTGGTTGGTACGCAGGAATTGAAGGTGCTGCTCGATCTCCACACCCTCGGCTACCACGCCGCGCTTCAGCCGATGCGCCATATCGATGGTAGCGCGCACTATGGCTTCGTCATCCGGATCAACGCCGATATTGCGCACGAAGCTCTGGTCGATCTTGATCCGGTCTGCCGGCAGCTTGCGCAGGTAATCCAGCGAAGCGGCGCCGGTGCCGAAATCATCAATGGCAATGTGGCAGCCCAGTCGATGGAGCTTCTGCATGTTCTCCATCAGATTCGGGGCGGCCTTGATGCTGATACTTTCGGTGACTTCCAGCTCCAGCAAGCCTGGATCGAGCCCCGTCTCTTCCAGCACGTTCGCAACCACTTCGGAAAGATCGGGTTGCATGAGCTGCACGGCAGAGAGATTTACGCCGAGCCGCAATCCCAGACCGAAACGATCTTCCCAGGCTTTCGACTGCTTGCAAGCCATGCGCAACACCCACTCGCCGATGGAAACAATCAGGCCCGTTTCTTCCGCCAGCGGAATAAAGAAGCCGGGACCAATGTTGCCAAGCTCAGGATGCTCCCAACGCAGCAAGGCCTCCATGCCGACGATATCTTCCGTCCCCGCGTTGATCTGCGGCTGATAGAACACGCGCAATTCGCCATTGCCTTCGGCATGACGAAGCCGAGCCTTCAAAGTAGCGTTCTGCTGCTCTTGCGCCGGACTGACGTCGTAGACGCGGTAGTTGTTGCGCCCCATGCTCTTGGCCGCATACATCGCCTCGTCGGCATGCTTGAGCAAGGTTTCCGCATCGGGCGCATCTTCCGGGAAGAAGCTGATACCGATGGATGCCGTGACCTGCAACTCCGGACCATCATCCAGATGCAACGACACACCCATGAGCTGTACGATTTTTTCAGCCACGCGCAGCACGTCATCCGTCTTCACGATGTGCCGCAGCACGATGATGAACTCGTCACCCGCGTAACGCGCTACGGTATCGGACGCACGCACACTACTGCGCAGTCGCTGGGTGACCGCCACCAGCACTTGATCGCCTACTGCGTGGCCCAGCGTATCGTTGATGAACTTGAATCGGTCCAGGTCAACAAACAGCACCGCGAAGGTTTCCCCGGTACGATGCGCCTCGCGAATAATCGTATCGAGGCGATCGTTGAACAACAAACGATTGGGCAGACCAGTCAGCGCATCCAGCAGGCCTTCCGCACGCCCCTGCTCGCGAGTGCGGCGCAGCTCCAGCATGTGCGCAAAGTGAGCCGCCGCACAATGCAGCACTGGCTCCACGATTTCGGGTTCTCCAAACGGATTGCGACTGCCAGCCAGCAAGGCCCCGAGCACGCTATGCCGTTCGTCGAGCAGAGGCAAACCCACGAATCCACGCAGACCCAATTGGCCAATCAAGGGATCGACATCAGCAAGCCGCCTTGCATCGTGAGGATGCATCAAGGTGCGGCCGCCCAGCACCCATCGCAGCGAACTCTGCAACTGTGGCCCCGGCAGGGCCTGATCATCGCCGCGCAAACGCTGCACGACCTGCACAGGAACACTGCTCTCTTCCGGGCGCGCCGACCAGACTGCCAGGTAATCCATGCCCATTTCATCGAGCAGCAATTGCGCGGCGTTCGTCACGCCGGCATCGTCGTACCCGCCGCTGAATAGACGTGCCAGCAGCGTCAATGCAACGGCCGGGCGCACACCCGCATGATCACTGCGAAACTGCAAGGCAATCCATTCGCAGCCACTGTGACGCACCCGACGCACACTTGCTTCGCCCGTGTCATGTCCGCGGATCGATTTGCGTTGACAGGGTAGCCAGCGACGATCCGCGTCACTGAACGCTTTTTCCATCGCGACGTTCTCGAACGACAGCACTTCGCGCAATGACAACCCGGTTAGCACGCTATTGGCGAGGCCGCTGTGCCGCATGTAGGCCGGACTGGCTTCCACCACGCGCGCGGCTACCGGATCCAGAATCAGCCAGTCGCCATCGCCATCTTCAAATACAAATCGGTAGTCCCTGCTGGACGGCGACAGGCCCGATACAACCATCGAAACACTGGCCGGCTTTTCCACCACCACGGACTGGGGTTTGCCGCTGTGCAGTTGCTGCCATCGAGGAATCAGTTCCGTACCCACCTGGGACGCGTATAGCCAGGCATTGACCATCGTAGGAAGCTGGGTAGGCTTAATGGCCGCATCGTCCGCTAGCACCGCAATGATGGGGGCATCAGTACACGGCGGAAGCAGGCGCAACTGTTCGCATAGGGTCAGGCTAGAACGTCCATCACCGTCGAAAGCCACCACCATCAACGCCAGCGGCTCGCGCCCTTCCAGCAAAATGGCGGCATGGGTGGTGTCCCGCGCCGAATAGATGATTGGGTGGCCTTCGCGACCCAGCACATCGAACACTTCGCGCCGCAGCTCGCGCTGCGATGCAACCAGCAAGATACTGGCCTGGGGCGTAGCGCTGTTCACAGCAACCAGCGCCCATCGCGCAAACGTGGACGCTGTGTCACGGACGCGGTGCTGCTCAGGCGCACGGCCACATCGTCGAAACTGGCCACCCATGCTGGCAGCGCATCCAGCAAAACCACCCGCCGCACGTGACCCGCCGGTGCGCGCGCAAGCTGGCGCAGCAGGCTGCTGTCCACCGCCGACATCGGCAACGGAAACGGCGAAAGCAAATACACCCCAAAGTGAATGCTTTGTTGGATATAGCGCAGGGCGTTGCCTAGCCGCTGTGACCCTGCGATGTACGCATGTGCCTCGCGTAGGCTCTCCATGCCGCGCTCAGGATCCCAAACATAGACAGATTGGCCGTTGTATCTTGCGATCGCGCGAAACTGCTCGATCAGGACTTGGCTGTTGTCGTGCTCAAGCACAACCAGCCCACCGGGAGCAGTCAGGATGCGCTCGTAGATGTCACTGCCGGCAAGCGGCGCTGGAGCCATCAAGGAAGTCATAGCACCCGCAAAAGGAAAAATCGTCGCTTCTTGTACGTTACGCACTCGCGCGCCGAGCGCAATAGCGGGAATGTCATGGCGTGACGCACACGACATCCGCTAGTCCCGGGGCTTGCGGCATTGCGGCATAAGCGTCTTTATTGGACCAAGGCGTCTCGCAATCGACGCTGCGGGACGGTATGGTGAGGATATCTCGGCCACCCCCTTAGCCCTATGTTCGAAGGATTGCGTTTCAACCATTGGAAGACGAGCCTGGATGACGACGGCATCGTCACCCTGACCCTGGATCGTGCCAACAGCAGCGTCAACGCGATTTCACGCGAAGTGCTTGATGAACTTGGTCAGATTGTCGAACGGCTGACCATCGAAAAGCCCACCGGCGTGATTATCCATTCGGCCAAATCGAACGGATTCGCTGTCGGTGCAGACATCAAGCAGTTCGTCGAGTACGCCAAGCACGGCACCGTGCAGGAAAACATTGAGAACGGCCAGCGTGTGTTCGAATCGCTGGCCCGCCTGCCCTGCCCGACCGTAGCCGCGGTGCACGGCGCCTGCATGGGTGGCGGTACCGAGCTGATCCTGGCCTGCCGCCAGCGTATTGCCACCGATGACGACAAAACCCGTATCGGACTACCCGAGGTGATGTTGGGCATTCACCCCGGCTGGGGCGGGTCAGCCCGCCTGCCGCGCCTGATCGGCGCACCTGAGGCTCTGGCAATCATGTTGACCGGCAAAGCCTTGTCGGCCCGCCGCGCCAAGAGCCTGGGCGTGATCGACCGGCTAGCTCGTCCGGAGGAGCTGCTGGCCGAAGCGCGCTCCCTACTTCGGCATCCGCATGCGCGTCCGCTCACCCAACGCGCTACGGCCTGGGCCACCAACTCTTGGTTGGTGCGGCAAATCCTTGCACCCATGGTGATCAAGCAGACCGCAACAAAAGTACGCAAGGAACACTATCCGGCCCCCTTCTCGCTGATCGATGTGTGGAAGCGCGGTGGCAGCGACATCCAGCAGCGGCTGAAACTGGAAGCACGTTCGGTCGCCAAGCTGGCCAATACATCGACAGCGCACAACCTGATTCGCATCTTCTTCCTGCAGGAGCGCCTCAAGAGCCAAGGTAGCGGGGTCGATGCCAACATCAAGCATGTGCACGTGGTCGGTGCCGGCGTGATGGGTGGCGACATTGCCGCCTGGGCTGCCTTCAAGGGTTTCGAGGTTACGCTGCAGGATCGCGAGATGAAGCTCATCCAGCCTGCGCTGGATCGAGCCCGTACGCTGTACGAAAAAAAACTCAAGATACCCGACAAAGTGGAAGCGGCCAGTCGCCGTCTGCGTCCGGATGTGGAAGGTGCCGGCGTCGCCAAGGCCGACCTGGCTATCGAAGCGATCTTCGAAAATGCCCAGGCGAAAGAAGCGCTGTATGCCACCATCGAACCACAATTCCAGAACAACGAAATGCTGGTCAGCAATACCTCATCGATTCCGCTCGACGCATTGCGCAAGGGATTGAAGGCACCACAACGTTTCCTGGGCCTGCACTTCTTCAATCCAGTGGCGCAGATGCCGCTGGTGGAGGTGGTGCGTCACGATCAACTTGACCCCGCCGTCGAAAAACGCGCACTAGCCTTCTGCAAGGCCATCGACAAATTGCCGGTGGCGGTCAAAGGCACCCCGGGCTTTCTGGTCAACCGTATCCTGATGCCATATCTGCTTGAAGCGTTACGTCTTTACAACGAAGGCGTGCCCGGCCCAGTGCTGGACAAGCAGGCCAAGAGCTTCGGCATGCCAATGGGACCGATTGAACTTGCCGATACCGTAGGACTGGATGTGTGTGCGTCGGTTGGCCAGGAATTGGCTCCGTTCCTGGAACTGGAACTTCCGCCTGGGCTCGAAGACAAGCTCGAAGCCGGCAAGCGCGGCAAAAAAGATGGCCAGGGCCTGTACACCTGGCAGGATGGCAAACCGCAAAAGCCTGAAGTCGATCCCGACTACACGCCACCACCGGACCTGCAGGAGCGCATGATCCTTGCGATGGTAAACGAAGCGGTCGCCTGTCTTGGCGATGGGGTGGTGGACGATGCCGACCTGCTGGATGCCGGTGTAATTTTCGGTACCGGTTTTGCGCCATTCCGCGGTGGTCCGATCCAGTACGTGCGCAGCGAGGGCGTGGAAAACATTCGCCAGAAGCTTGAAAGTCTGGCAAAGCGTTACGGGGAACGTTTCACGCCGAAAAACGGATGGGATCATCCGGCATTGAAGCAGAGCACGGTCGAGTTGTCAGTGGGTCACTGATAGACAAAAAGCCCGCTATCCCGGCGCAGGCTGGGCAGTGGGCTTTTTGCCATGTGTGCAAGAGGGAAGAAGTTCTCCCCAGTCACCACATCAAATCATCAGGCACACCATCTTCCCCGCTACCACCGGAGGAAGGATCCACGAGCAGCGCCAGCAAATGTGGATCGATCTCTCGCACCTGCTCGGCAACGGATTGCGAGACCAGCAGATAACGTCCACCGTTCTGCACAATGCCCAATTTGCCGGCATTGAGGTCGGCCCATTGCGTGGCGTCCACGTACAAGCGACGGATCTTGCCGCCATACTCAAAATGACGCGCCTGATCGGCATCAGGCTTGTTGAGCACTTTGCCTGCCAGCAGTTGCTGCACCTTGGCCTTGCGCTCGCGCTTCAGGCGCGCCTGCTCGGCAGCTTCCTGCTCGGCGCGCCTGCGCTCGGTGGCTTCTGTCCGCGCGCGCATGGCATAGGCTTTGGCCAGATCAATTTCTTCCTGACTGCGGGCAGGTTTGTTATGGGATTTGTGCGGCGGCTTGCCTTTGCCGTGTGCGTTTGGCTTGGCCGCAGGTTGCTGCTGACGCTTCTCGTCCTTGAGCTGCTTGACGATACCGCTCTTCAACAGTTGATCTCGCAAAGAATCGACCATGATCGACATCCGATATTACTTGGGGCACTTCAATAATGTGGCGGCGGCTCGGAATGCGGATCGTGTCCGCTCCCGGTACGTACCGATGCCAGCTCGCTGCGCAGCTCGCGAACCAGACGTTCCAGCTCGGCCATGCGCAAGGATTGCTCAGCATCGGCCGTAATCAACGCCTGGACGGCATCATCGATAAAAGTGAGCCGGACTTCCAACTCCGTGAGTCGTTGTTCCAGGTTGCTCATCATCACTCGGGTTGCAACACACTGCGTCCGCGGCCAATACCGTAATAGGCCAGACCTGCTTCTTCGACTGCCTTGGGCTCATACAGATTACGCCCATCGAAAATAGCCGGCTCTTTGAGCGTAGCGCGAATGCGAGCGAAGTCGGGGCTGCGGAACGCCTTCCACTCGGTGACAATAGCCAATACATCCGCACCATCCAGCACTTGGTAAGCGTTGTCACACACCACTAGATCCTCGCGCTTACCATAGACGCGGTGTGTTTCGTCACGCGCTTCGGGATCGAAGGCGCGCACCTTGGCACCCGCCTCCCACAGCGCCTCCATCAGGCAGCGGCTGGATGCTTCACGTATGTCATCGGTATCGGGCTTGAACGCCAGGCCCCATAGGGCGACGGTGCGACCGCGCACATCGCCATTAAAATAGCGCTGGATGAATCCGAACAGTTTGGCTTTCTGCTCGTGATTGACGGCCTCGACCGCCTCCAGCAGCCGCGCGTCGTAACCCACAGCTCGTGCGGTCCGCTCCAGCGCCTGCACATCTTTGGGAAAACACGAACCGCCGTAGCCAGCACCCGGATAGATGAAGTGATAGCCGATGCGGGGATCCGAACCGATACCCTGGCGCACCAGCTCCACATCGGCGCCCACACGCTCGGCGATATTGGCAATCTCGTTCATGAAACTGATCTTGGTCGCCAGCATCGCGTTGGCGGCATATTTGGTCAGCTCGGCCGAACGCACATCCATCACCACCGTACGGTCATGATTGCGATTGAAGGGCGCATACAGTTTGCGCAGCAGATCGATCGCGCGCTCGCTGGAGCTGCCGATTACGATGCGATCCGGACGCAGGCAATCTTCGACCGCATCGCCTTCTTTCAGGAATTCCGGATTGGATACCACATCGAATTCGATCTGTGCGCCACGCGCGGAAAGCTCCGACATCACCGCTTTTTGTACACTATCCGCAGTACCCACCGGCACGGTGGATTTGTTCACGATGACCGCATAGCGATCCAGATGGCGACCGATCGATCGGGCCACGCCAAGCACGTATTGCAGGTCAGCGCTGCCGTCTTCATCCGGCGGCGTACCCACAGCAATAAAGACGATCTGCGCATGCGCGATCGCCAATGCCGCTTCGGTGGTGAATTCAAGCTGTCCGTTGGCGTGATTGCGGCGGACGATAGGCTCAAGCCCGGGCTCGAAGATAGGTATCTCGCCCCGCTCCAGGCGGGCCACCTTGGCTTGATCGATATCCACGCACACAACATGGTTACCCATTTCGGCCAGGCAGGCCCCAGTAACCAGGCCCACATAACCGGTGCCGAAAATGGTGACTTTCATCGGATGAGATCAAAACCTTGTTCGGGGGCACTATTCTAACAGGGCATATGAGAAACCCTAGAGCATGTCGTCATAAGATTCTGAGCCACATGACGAGGCAGCGAATTTGCACAGCGGCAAGGAAAGAGGACAGATTCTTCGCGTAGCGTGTCGCCACACCACGCCACTGTTTCAGGTACAAAAACGCATTCTCAACCAGGTGGCGATGACGATACAGGTACGTGTCGTAGTCGCGCGGCTCTTTTCGGTTTTTACGTGGCGGAATATGCGCCTGCATGCCTTGCTCATGAGCCTGCTCAACAATGGCATCACTGTCATAACCTTTGTCGGCCATGAGATGCTCAGCAGGAATGTCTTTGATCAGTTCCGCAGCCTGCGAACAATCTGCCCGGGTACCCTCTGTAACAAGAATTCGGACTGGCATACCATGCGCATCCACGGCCAAATGTATCTTGGTGTTGCGCCCCCTTTTGTGAGACCTATGCCCTGATTGCCGCCACGAGCTCCCGCTGCATGAGGATGAACCTTGCAGTGACTGGCATCGATCATCAGCCACTCAAAGTCCGGCTCATCCATCACACGTTCCAACAGACCTTCCCATGTGCCGTTATCGCGCCAGCGACAAAAGCGCCGATGGGTATTCTTCCAATCGCCGTACTCGGGTGGTAAATCTCGCCACAGCGCTCCGGTGCGAAGTATCCAGAACACTGCGTTGATGAATTGCCGATTATCTTTGGCTACACGCCCCCATCGGCCCGCTTGACCCGGCAAATGGGGTTCAAGCAAACCCCATTTTTCATCGGAGATGTCATGGCGTCGATAGGCCGCAGTCACAGAGGATTCCATCCAGCAAGATTCGATGGCGGGTAGTTAACCATATTTCAACACCTCATGACGACAGGCTCTAGTTTCGCAGCGCAGCCGCACTGCGTTCAGCGACGCCAGCACCACCCAACCAAGCATGCACTCGCGGATCACTGTTGAGAGTCAAAAGGTCGATGAGATCTTGTCCGGACCATGGCCGCAACAGAAGTCGATTGGTTTGAATCTCCACGGTCTTTAGGTCCAGAAGAAAGAGTGATCCTATCAGCCACCTTCGCTTCTCCGCAGATGCAGGGAACCGGAAGGAATCACAAGTTTAAAGCAAAATTCCGTGACTTGGATGGATTGGCTCAAGCGCGTGCACCTCATCCAAAACATCGCAAGTCAATCTCGATGGTCCGCGTGATTGCTGTCATAGGGACGTCGTCCTCGCGGTTCTCGAAAGGGTTCTGCAAATCGTTACCCATTTGTAACATGGCAAGAAACATGAATCCTGCAACAGTCGAGCCGAGAGGCGTCCACAACCCGAGCGTTCCAATCAGCCCGAGAGGCATCAGCAGACAGAAAGCATGTGTGAGCAATATCGGGTAAGTAGCGTACTGACGGGGAAGTAGAGTGTTCTTGATCCTCTCCATGCCACCCTGAGCATTGGAGATATCCGACAAGGTTCGTGCTAACGCTGGCATAAGAACGCTGATGGGGTGCAACCCCAACCCACCCAAGTAAGCATCCCTCGGCAAAGCCCTGTCTAGTGATGGCGAGCATGCGCTCCAAGTTGTCTGCACTCTGCAAGCGCTGACGCTCCACACCTGCGCCGCTTTTCCATGCTTTGTGGAATTCCTCAATCCGCCAACGCAACGTGTAAAAACGCACCACGTCCTGCACCTGCTGGACCGTTCCCACCGGCTCGCTGGTCAGCAACATCCCATGCAGCGGCTCCACGGAAGCGGGCGGATCGATTTCTTCGACCACGACCACCCGCATAGCCAATGAATCACCTTGCTTGCGTTGGGGCACTGCCAGCGCCACCTCTCCATGCTGCGTAACGCCACCGTGGCTTGGCGAGCCTTACATCCATCTCGCTGGGGAATAGCCACGACCGCTTGTCCTACCGTCGCGGCCCCTTCTTTGAGCGCTGGCCAAAGTGTTTGCTTTTGATCCCTCAGGCGACGATCTTCCATCGATCGCACCACGAATCGCTGGTCATGGCTACATTTGTAGCTTAGGTATTCATAAATATCCGATTCGCGATCGCACACGGAAATCGTCCGCTGCATCGTCGATCCAAGCCGCTGGCTGATCTGCTCGGAGGCTTGCTGCCATTTGCAATTGCTGGTCGGGCCCAATTCCGTGGCAGCACCGTGCGAGTAACTCACACTCATCGTGCCTTCCACTGCCAGCAATAACCCATAGCGATCCGCTTCCTTGGCGGACTGGGCAAAACCGCCTTCACGGATCGCCTGCGCACTCACTCCGTTATTGCAGTGTCAGCGACAGAGGCGCAAGACACACACAACGAAACAGGGCGCGAATTGCTTCGCGCCCTGCAATCTTTATGGCATAAGCAGCAACGATTACTGATTGCTGCTGCCGCCATTGGCGCCACCACCGGGACCACCTGCATCGCGGCCAGCCGTACCAGCAGGGGTCGGGCCCGTACTCACCAAAGTGACGTCGAAAATCAGTGTGGAATTCGGCGGGAACGGACGCTGCGGCTCAGCACCATAGCCAAGGCTCGCCGGGATGAAGAGCTTGTAGTGACCGCCAACCTGCATGAGTTGCAGACCTTCGCGGAAGCCCGGGATCACGTGAGCCAACGGGATTGAGGTCGGGCCCGGAGGGTTGTTCTTGGAGGAGCTGTCGAACACTTCGCCATTCACGAACGTGCCGGTGTAGTTCACCTTCACGGTGTCATTCGGACCCGGACGAGCACCGGTGCCTTGCGTGATGACCTGATACTGCAGGCCCGAAGCCGTGGTCTTCACACCAGAGGCCGACTTGTTCTTGGTCAGGAAGGCTTCACCTTCAGTCTTGTTCTTGGCCGAAGTGGCGTCGAACTCGGCCTTGGCCTTGGTGCGCAACTGGGCTTCGAAAGCCTGGGCGGTGGAGTTGAACTCCGCTTCACTCATCGGCGGCTTCTTGCCGGAGAGTGCGTCCTGAACAGCCTTGGCAACGGTCGCCGGATCCACGGCATCGCGCATGACCGGCGGTACCGAACCAGCCAACTCATAGCCAACCACGGTGCTGGCTTTGATCTTGTCAACAGTGCCCGTCGCAGCACTGGTGCCGGACGACGTCTGTGCCTGCGCGCCAGCAGTCATGCCCATCGCAACAGCCAGGGCGGCCGCCGTCAGCGTGGGTCGCAGAAATTGCTTCATTTGGAACTCCCTCGTTATGGAATATGCCGGCGAGCCGGCCGGACCTCCCCCAAATGGAGGCTGGCTACGCATTGTGCGGTGTCCAGTCCGGTCTTGGCAACGACGTTCAGGCATTGACCGCGATATCCATCAAAAGGTTCATCCGCATGAATGTGCAGGACGTCACATTCAGCTCGATTTGTGATCGGAAGGTGAAGGCTTTTCCAAGGTTTCACGCAGTGCCGCCTGCAATCGCGCATGCACCTTCACCAGCCCGCGCCAGAGCAAGATAGCAAGCACTACGCACGCGGCAATAAGGGAAAACGCCACGCCACGCGGCGGCAAAATCGCCGAGCCCAGCACGCTCACCAAGATGGCCAGCACCAGTAATGTGGCCAGCGGAATCAATTTCGCAAGAACCTGCCGAATAGCCTGGGTGTAGGCGCCAGCAAAACGCTCGCGTATGCCCAACTCCGCCAACAGCATGCCTAGCGCTTCAGCCTTGCGATATACGGCAATCAGCAAAGGGAGCGACAGGAATAGCGCGGATGCCCAGATGAGGGAATGACGCATGTCGCGACTCAGTCCCCAGCGTTCGAACCAAACAGTGTTATGTGCATTGACGTAAGCGCCAATCACGAACAAAGTAATGACCAGCGCGATGTTCACCGCGATGTGCCACAGCAGGCGGCGAAACATCGCCGCCAACACCGCATTCTCATCGACTGGCCGCAAGTTCTCCAGCCATCCGCTGTAACTGGTTAGCATCAAGCGTAGTGGACGCGGCACGACATGCCCCCCTGCGCGTGCAAGCAAATCCGCGGAACGCAGTAAATAAGGCGACGCAATCATGCAAATCAACGCAGCCGCCACGGCAGTCGGATAAATGAAATCACTGGCCACGCCCAGGGCCAGTCCCAACGTGGCAATCACGAACGAGAACTCGCCAATCTGCGCCATGCACAAGCCAGTGCGCAAAGACGTTCGCGCATCATGACCGATGAAAAACATGCCGGCGCTGCACACCACACTCTTGCCAATCATCACAGTGAGTGCGATCAACACAGCCGGCAAAGCGTAATGGGCAAGCTGTGCCGGATCGATCTTCAGGCCGATGGCAACGAAAAACAGCGCGGCAAACATGTCGCGCAACGGCTCGACCAGATGCACCACCCGAGGCGCATTGCGCGCCTCGGCCACCACCGCACCGGCGAGAAATGCGCCCAGCGCCACGCTGAAACCTAGCCAGTCGGCCAGCAGGCTCGTACCGAAACAGATGCCAAGTGTGCTGACTAGTAGCGTTTCGTCCCGATCGAAACGCGCGACGTAATCCACCAGGCGTGGCAACAGCAACAATCCCACGATCATGCCCGCGACTACGAACAAACCAAGATGTCCTACCAGGCTGAATGCCGCCACCGTTTGTACCGTTCCACTGATCGCAATGGCGGTGAGCAAGGTCAGTAGCACGATGGCAAGCATGTCTTCTGCCACCAACATGCCCACCACCAGTCGGGCAAAAGGCCATTGCCGCAAATGGTTTTCTGTCAGCGCGCGCGTAGCCACCATGGTCGACGACAACGCCATGATCGCGCCCAGGAACAATGCATTGCGTCCGCCCCAGCCGAACAGCAGCCCGAGCTGATACCCCACCCACAACATGAAGCCGACTTCGATCACCGTGATCAGTAATAAGGTGCCGCCAACCTGGCGTAACTTGCGCACGCTGAATTCCAGCCCCAACGTAAACATCAGCAACACAACACCCAGGTTGGAGATGTCGCTGATCGCACGCGGATCGGTCACGAGCACGCCCGGCGTATGCGGACCGATCACCACCCCCGCAAGGATGTAACCCGGCAGCACTGGCAAGTGCAGGCGCTGAAACAGCACCGTGGTGGCTCCTGCCACAAGCATCACTAGTGCCAAGTCACGGATGAAGCCGATATCGTGCATGCCTTCCTCGTGGTGTTGTCTCGCCATCAGCTTAAGGCAACCGTTTGTAATGCAGACCACGCCTAAACAACCGGCTCATCCAGCAATGAGATTTTTTAAAAATTGCTTGACGGAATTTCCAATCCATCCTACTCTTTTTGGCTTCCAGCCGTGGGGCCATAGCTCAGCTGGGAGAGCGCCTGCATGGCATGCAGGAGGTCGGCGGTTCGATCCCGCCTGGCTCCACCAACACAACACGTCCCCATCGTCTAGAGGCCTAGGACATCACCCTTTCACGGTGGCGACCGGGGTTCGAATCCCCGTGGGGACGCCACTTTAAACCGGCAGCCAACTTTTAGCCGTCGAGGTAAAGTGGAAAAGGACTTTAGTGTGTTTGAGTGCGCTGGAAGGCAGTAACAATGCGGAGCGGTAGTTCAGTCGGTTAGAATGCTGGCCTGTCACGCCGGAGGTCGCGGGTTCGAGTCCCGTCCGCTCCGCCAATTACTGAAAAATGCAGGCCACAAAAAGCTCGCCGACGCGCGGGCTTTTTTTGTTGTCCGCACGACTACCTCTCCCCAAGATATAGAAAATGTTGCTCATTTTTTTTGACCCAACACCCAGCTTGATTTCCATCCCGGAAGTCAACGCTATCACCGAGTCCAATCTTACTTCGAAGAGGGGTATCTCTGGCTTAGAACCTCCCTACGGCCCCTCAAAGCGGAGAAATTGGGGGGATATTTCACAAAACCATCACGTCAATTTTTGCGACCATCCGGGCTCCAACGGACTACTGCCAGGGAGGGGCAGACATGGATTTCTGGGCACTGAATGAGAAGAGATAGGAGATGAAATTCTGGAGTACAAGGAACGCCATTTTGCCAAGCCTGTTATTAGGTTTGATGGCTTGCGCGTCTTCTCAAGTTGCTTTCGCAACAGATTTTTCGATTGATGCCGTTTTTTCAATGAAGGCATGCCGTCGAAGACCAGTACTCTCGATACGTCGCTGGTATCACCCAGCGAATCATTGCAGGTTCTGAAAAATGACGCGGACGCCATCAACGCTCTGAAGGCTCCGTACCAGATAAAGATTGTGGGCCACACAGATAGCGAAGAATACAGTGGAAGGGTGTGTGACGCTTTGTCGCTTCGACGTGCAAAGTTGGTCTTCCATTGGATGGTTGCCAATGGTGTTGCGAAAAATCGGTTGTTGTCCCCTGAAGGGCATGGAAGTGCGGAGCCCGTCGCGAACAACGAAATCCCGAAAGTGCGGGCAAGAAACAGATATGTTGAATTTCAAGTCGTCCCGAGCACCTCGCGACCTTGAGGACGGAGTTCCTATTTTGAAGATGGCATTCACCGCCGTGACGCTGACCTTCATCTGCCGTGGTTTCATGACTGGTTATTTCAACCGCACTTCGAATATCCACAATTCAAACAAGTCTGACATCCATCCATCAGCACCAACGCCTTGGTGCTGCACTTGACACACAACATCGCACCCGGCGGAAAGCCGGCCGAGTCATTGATGTCGGCATCCGTAGGACTGCTGGCGCTCAGCTCCATTCTTTTTTGGGCAGCCTGTTCATAGGCGGCACGCTTCTCAGCCATCAGTGCACGCTGGACATCGCTCATCTCCGGATCATGGATGAGCCCGATGTTCTTCATATGCTGCTCGATTACCGCACCGATCTCGGCGACGATGCTGGGCATGTAGACGCCGCCGGACTTGAAGTAGCCGCCACGGGGGTCGAAGACGGCCTTGAGTTCTTCGACGATGAAGGTGACGTCGCCACCTTTGCGGAACACAGCGGAGAGGATGCGGGTGAGCGCGACGATCCACTGGAAGTGATCCATGTTCTTCGAGTTGATGAATATCTCGAAGGGACGACGCTGCTCGTAGGGGGTGCCAGCGTTGAGCACGATGTCGTTGATGGTGACATACAGGGCGTGCTCGAACAGCGGGGATTTGATCTTGAAGGTGGAGCCGACCAGGGCCTCGGGGCGCTCCAGGCTCTCGTGCATCTGGATGACTTCTGCCGTGGGGACTTCCTTGGCTTGCTCGGGGGCGGTTTGGGCGGAGGGCGCGGGTTTGTCTTCGGGTTTGACGACTTGGTAGCTCTTGATCTTTTTGTCGATCTTGATCGTCATGGGCGAAGCTCCTGATGTGGCATTACACGTGGTGGAGTGGAGTGCCTTCGCTGGCAGCGCTGATTGAGCGGCGCCCCTCGCGTGTTCGGTAGAGGGGCTTCAAAAAGAAATCCGGCCCGGTGTGAACCGGGCCGGATTCTCATTTACTTACTTCTTGCGGGCAGCCTTCTTGGCGACGCGCTTGGTCGCTTTACGGCCTACCTTCTTGCTGGCAGTGGACCTCTTCCCCGCTTTCTTGGCGGTTTTCTTGCTTGTGGCCCTCTTGGCCGTCTTCTTGGTAGCGGCCTTACGGCGGGCCGTCTTTTTGCTGCTGACCTTCTTTGCAGCTTTGCGGGCCGTCTTCTTTACGGCCTTGCTGGCTTTCTTGGCGGCCTTTTTCACTGATTTCTTGGCGGCGCCCTTCTTAGCGCCCTTCTTGGCAGCTTTCTTCACGGCCTTCCTGGCAGCGCCCTTCTTGGCAGCTTTCTTCACGGCCTTCCTGGCAGCGCCCTTCTTGGCGGCCTTCTTCACTGCTTTCTTCACTGCCTTCTTGGTAGCTTTCTTGGCCGGGGCAGCAGCCTTCTTGGCGGCGCGCTTGCGGCGTGCCTTCTTCGGTGCCGCAGCTTCTTCGTGCACCAGTTCAACCGGTGCACGCAGATCTTCCTGATGAACTTCGAACTCGGTTTCAATAGACATGCGGGCATTCCCCTCCGGACGTTTGTTATGGAACTTGCGTTAAGTCTATTACGGTGTGAGCAAAAACGTAGCGCGAATTTGCGTTACATGCCACAACTAAAATTTTCCGTAATAACCCTCCTTCAAGGCATCGAACAGATTGGCAGCGGTATGTAGCTCTCCGTCGTACTCCACTTCCTCGTTGCCTTTCAGTTCCACAACGCTACCGTCTTCTAATTCGAAGCGGTAGCGGGTGTTCTGCAGATCCGCTTCTTTAACCAACACGCCCTGAAATGCGGCGGGGTTGAAACGAAAGGTGGTGCAGCCCTTGAGACCCTGTTTATAGGCGTACAAGTAGATATCTTTGAAGTCTTCGTATGGGTAATCGGTGGGTACGTTGGCGGTTTTGGAGATGGACGAATCCACCCATAACTGCGATGCAGCCTGAATGTCGACGTGCTCCTTGGGCGTAATGTCGTCGGCCGCGACGAAGTAGTCGGGCAGTTTGGTCTTGGGGTCGTCGCTGAACGGCATGGCTTCAGCGTTGATCAGGGCACGGTAGGCGAGCAGCTCGAAGCTGTACACCTGCACCTTCTCCTTGGTTTTACGGCCCTCGCGGATCACGTTGCGCGAGTAGTGGTGGGCAAAGCTGGGTTCGATCCCGTTGCTGGCGTTGTTGGCTAGCGAGAGCGAGATGGTGCCGGTGGGCGCGATGGAGGTGTGGTGGGTGAAGCGCGCACCCACTTCAGCCAGCTCCTTGACTAGATTCGGCGCCACGCTGGCCACACGTTGCATGTAACGGCTGTATTTGGCGTGCAGCACGCGGCCGGGGATCAGATCGCCAGCCTTGTAGCCGTCTTCGGCCATTTCCGGACGCTTGCGCAGCATGTCGCCGGTGACGGTGTAGTTTTTGGCGAGCACGGGCGCAGGGCCTTTTTCCTTGGCCAGATCGAGCGCAACTTCCCAACCAGCCACGGCCATTTCACGCGACACTTCTTCGGTGAAGGCCACTGCCTCGGCGGTGCCGTAGCGCATCTTCAGCATGGTGAGCGCGCTGCCCAGACCAAGGAAGCCCATGCCGTGGCGGCGCTTGGAGAGGATCTCGTTGCGCTGCTGCTCCAACGGCAGACCGTTGATCTCCACTACGTTGTCGAGCATGCGGGTGAAGATCTTCACTACCTCGCGGTATTCGTCCCAGTCGAAGCGAGCCTTGGGGTCGAAGGGATCGCGTACGAAGGTGGTGAGGTTGACGGAGCCGAGCAGGCAGGAGCCGTAGGGTGGCAAGGGCTGCTCGCCGCAAGGATTGGTAGCGCGAATATCCTCGCACCACCAGTTGTTGTTCATCTCGTTCACCTTATCAATGAGGATGAACCCAGGTTCGGCGTAGTCGTACGTCGAAACCATGATCATGTCCCACAGGTGACGCGCGCGAATGTGGCCGTAGATCTTGCAGGCGACCAGACCGTCTTCCCGCGCGATGTAGTTTTCGTGCGTCTCCCACTCGCGCCAGATGACTTTGGACGGGTCGTTGAGATGGATTTCGTCCTTTTCCTTGACGTGAATGGGGAAGACCAGCGGCCAATCCTGATCGTGTTCGACGGCCTGCATGAAGGCGTCGGTGATCAGCAGCGACAGATTGAATTGACGCAGGCGGCCGTTCTCGCGCTTGGCGCGAATGAACTCCTTCACATCCGGATGACTGACATCGAAGGTGCCCATCTGCGCGCCGCGGCGTCCGCCGGCGGACGAGACGGTGAAACACATCTTGTCGTAGATATCCATGAAGGACAGCGGGCCGCTGGTGTAGGCGCCTGCCCCCGACACATACGCACCACGCGGGCGCAACGTGCTGAAGCAGTACCCGATTCCGCAACCGGCCTTCAACGTAAGCCCCGCCTCATGCACCTTCTGCAGTATGTCATCCATCGAATCATGGATGGTGCCGGACACGGTGCAGTTGATGGTGGATGTCGCCGGCTTGTGTTCCAGCGCACCGGCGTTGGAGGTAATGCGGCCGGCGGGAATGGCCCCGCGACGCAGCGCCCACAGGAAACGCTCGAACCAGTGCTCGCGCAGTTCCGGCGTGGCCTCCACATCGGACAGGGCACGTGCAACACGCTGCCAGGTGTCGTCGATGGACGCATCCACCGGCTCGGCTGTCTTGGTGCGCAGGCGGTATTTCTTGTCCCAGATGTCCTGCGACGCGGGCTGCAGCGGAATGGCCGTGGCGTCGAGACCCGTAGTTGTTGCACGCAAGGTGCTCATCGGCTTCCTGACCTCCCGTTGTGACCTTGTGGCCCCATTGGTTTCTTACTAGACAGATGCGGCTCTATCAGTTGACCGGTACCGACCAAATCGCACCTGGCGTTGGTTTCGCAGGTATCGGCAGCCACCCTTGCTGACTTTACCCACCAAGCACCAGCATTAGGTCATTCGCTGACGTCTGTACACAAGATGTTGTGGTTGCGAACGTAGGCGAACGTTACCCCCGCGCTCGATCGATGTAAAGTGGTCATCCGATCTCATTTATCGGGAACCGCTTACGGATCGCCGAGTCGAACAGTCCGAATGGTTAATCGTGATCAGGAGATTTCATGCAACGCCGCCTCCTTTGCAGTGCCGCCACTGCTTTCGCTATCACCTTGATCGCCGCAACGCCGATCTGCGTGCAGGCGGCATTGCCCCCTATCGTCGATGGCCAACCGCTGCCCTCGCTCGCACCGATGTTGCAAAAGGTAACGCCCGCGGTGGTGAATATTTCCACCAAGACGCGGGTGCGAGTGAGCAATCCGTTTTTCGACGATCCGGTGATCCGGCAGTTTTTCGGGCTCAATGGCATGCCTCGAGAACAGACCGAGCAAAGCCTTGGCTCGGGCGTGATCGTGGATGCAGCCAAGGGTTACATCCTCACCAACAATCACGTGGTGGGCGGCGCCGATGACATCACGGTGACGCTGCAGGATGGCCGCAATTTCAAGGGCACGCTGGTAGGCACTGACCCCGCCACCGACGTGGCGGTGGTGAAGATCAGCGCGACGGGTTTGCAGGCGTTGCCGATTGCGGATTCGTCAGCATTGCGCGTGGGTGATTTTGTGGTGGCGGTGGGTGATCCGTTCGGGCTGGGCCAGACGGTGACCTCGGGTATCGTCTCTGCCCTGAAACGCTCGGGGCTGGGTGGTTCCAGCTTCCAGAACTTCATCCAGACCGATGCCTCGATCAATCCAGGCAACTCGGGCGGTGCGCTGGTGAATCTGCGCGGCGAACTGATCGGCATTAATACGATGATCCTGTCGCCGTCAGGCGGCAACGTCGGCATTGGCTTCGCCATCCCGACCGATATCGCCAGCAGCGTGATGCAGCAGCTTATTGCGCACGGCAAGGTGAGCCGCGGCAGTCTCGGCATGCAGACGCAGGACATCACACCCCATATTGCCAAGCTGCTCGGGCTGAAAGACAACAACGGCGCTGTGGTCACACGCGTGCTGCCCGGTTCGGCCGCCGATCGCGCGGGCTTGCAGGTGGGCGATGTCGTCACCGCGATCAATGGCTCGTCGTTGGAGAACTCCGATCAACTCAGCAATGCCGAGGGCCTGCTGCCGGCCAACAGCACGGTGAACCTGAGCGTACTGCGCAACGGCAGCACGCGTCAGATCACCGCTCAGCTCGCGCCGGAAAAGCTGGCGACCCTCAATGGCGGCAAGCTCGATCCGCGCCTGGCTGGCGTTACGTTCAGTGACCTGAGTGCGCAGCAAGCCAGCCAGGGCTTGTCCGGCATTACGGTGACAGCCGTGGATCCGAGCAGCCGCGCCGCGCAGGCAGGGCTCTCCGCGGGTGACGTGATTGTGGGTGTCGGCAATCGACGCATCACCATCCTGCAGGATTTGCAGGGACTTGCCTCCGCCCGCCCACGCCAGCTTGTGTTGCTGGTGGCGACGGATCAGGGACTCAATTACGTGGT
Organism: Dyella sp. M7H15-1; assembly: GCF_004114615.1. Taxonomy (NCBI): domain Bacteria; kingdom Pseudomonadati; phylum Pseudomonadota; class Gammaproteobacteria; order Lysobacterales; family Rhodanobacteraceae; genus Dyella; species Dyella sp. M7H15-1. Next base: position 3,160,733 of record NZ_CP035300.1, on the reverse strand, counting down.
GATCCAGTAAACATCAGGACGAAACGTATCGGAATTCCCCAGCGGCACGTTTCGTCGCATTCAAATGTTTGACGCAAATATATGAACGCATTTGATGTTTTTGCTTGATGTTTTACCTCCAGGCCGCTGAAATACAGTAACCCCGTCGCTGCAGACCTTTGCGGTAGACGGCACACTCGCATCAATTCCTCATGTAGGTCGTGCCTTTCTATGCCAGTTCGCCTTACTCGCCTGCTTACCGCCGCGCTGATCAGCGCTAGTCTTTCTACTGTGGTGTTTGCTGCAACCACTCAGTCATTGACATGGCGCGGCGACGTCGTCACTGCCAACAGCGTGGTCAAAGGCATGGCGAAAGCCTGGCAAACGTCCGGTCATGGCCACATCGAAATGCAACCGTTCAACACGGCTTCCGGTCTCGATGCAGTGGCCAGTGGCGCAGCCGATCTAGCCGGCAGTGCGCGCCCCAACTCCGGCAGCGCGGTCGATAGCGGCCTCACCTTTACGCCAGTGGCGTGGGATGGCCTGGTGCTGATTACCAACCCGTCCAACCCAGTGAACAGTCTGACCCTGCAGCAAGTGCACGACATCTACTTCGGCAAGATCACCAACTGGAAGGACGTTGGCGGCAACGATGCGCCCATGGACGTGTTCGCCGTAGCGAGCCCGGGTGACGGGGTGGAATACAGCCTGCGCAAATTGCTGTTCGGCCGTGGCAGCCAACCGGTGGCGGCGCCGCGCCTGTATGTGAACACCACGCAGTTGGAAGCCTCGGTGGCGCTGGACCCCCGCGCATTCGGCGTGACCATGCTGTCGAGTGTGGCCGGCGATCCGAAGATCAAGATGCTACGCATCGATGGCGTGGCGCCGAGTATCTCCAGCGTTTCCAGCGGCAGCTATCCGTTGTTCACCGAGATCTATCTGGTAACCAACCCGAGCAGCCCTAAAGCAGCTAACGCGAAGGAATTCGTGGACTTCACGCAGAGCGCGAAGGGTACCGCCGTGCTTCGCCAGCACAGCTTGGTGCCGTACGCCGAAGGCAATGCGCTGATTGCCATGGATGCTTCGCGTCGCAGTCGCATCCTGGCAGCCGTGGGTGCGCATGCCAGCGCCGAACCGACCCAGGTTGCTTCTGCTACACCCGTTCGTCCCGCTGTAACGCCAGCTAGCGTCGCCGCTGCTTCGCGCACCGTTGTGGCTGCTACGCCAGGTCTGAAGAATGTTTCCGGCAGCGTGGTCGCCGCACCAGAACCGAGAAGCCTGAAGAGTGTGCGCGGCGATGCGTTCACCGTGGCCGACGCCACCACGCACGGCACTAGCTTCGCCAAGGTCACCGCGGATGCCTACGTAAGCTACGGCAAAGTCCTCGCCAAGGTTTCCACAAGAGCTTCCAAGACCACTGCGGCGGACAAGAAAATAGACGCCAAGAAGATCGCCAACACCCCCAAGGCGCCGGCACGCACCTACAAGGTTGCCGCGGGTGAAACGCTGTACTCGATCGCTCGCAAGCACGGGGTCGATGTGGCTCAGATCCGTAGCTGGAACCACCTGAAGGACAACACCGTGCGCGCTGGCCAAGTGCTACATATTGACGCGCGCTAATCTCGAGAAGTGAGTTAAGGAAGAGTGAGAAGCAAGTAAAAGCCATGGCGCACCCCTCGCCACTCACTCCTGACCATTCACTCCTTCCCATGCACATCCTCGCCATCACCATCGATCTCGACGATACGCTCTGGCCAGTGATGCCGGCCCTTGAACAAGCCGACCGCGACTTGGACAACTATTTGCGTCAGCACTATCCGCAGGTAGCGCGCACGTGGCCCATACCCGCCATGCGCGAGCTGCGCGCACGCGTGGCCACCGAACGATTCGACCTAGCCCACGATTTCACTGCACAGCGTTACATCACGCTGCAAAAAGCCTTCGATGCCTGCGGCATTGCCGAGGCACCGCTCGATACACTGTGGGAGATCTACGCCAACGCACGCAACCGCGTGGAGTTGTATCCCGACGCCCTGCCCGCACTGGAACGCCTGTGTATGCTGCGCCCCGTCGCCAGCCTGACCAACGGCAATGCCGACCTGCAGCGCATCGGGTTGCATAGGCATTTCGCGCATCACATTGCCGCACGCGATATCGGCTCCGCCAAACCAGAAGCGAAGATTTTTCTGGCGGCGGCCGAACGGCTGGGAGTGGCTCCGGAGAACATCCTGCACGTGGGGGACGATCCGGAGCTGGATGTAGTAGGTGCACGCGATGCGGGGATGCGTACAGCGTGGATCAATCGTACGCGGCACCCGTGGCCGGACCTGCTAGGTGCAGCGCCGGATCTGGATCTGCCCGATCTGGCCACCTTGATAGAGTGGCTCGACAAACACCACGCGCCGTTGCGTTAGCACAGCGTAATCCAACAACAGCCCTTTCCAGAAGCCACCTTTGCGGATGCTGTCGACTTGCTGGGTTACCTCTGGATCAAGAGACAGGTGAAGCATGGGGGGCGCGCCATCACAAAGGATAGCTCGCAGCGATTTTGATCCTCCCTCAAAAAACGCGCATCATCCACGGTCAACAACCACTGACGCGCGCATGCCCTGCCATGCGCAAGGAACTGCATGCCCGTCCTGATCGAACTTCGCTCCAGCCGTCACACCCCTACTCTGATCGAAGCCACCGATGCCGCGCACCTCGCCGTTGCCCGCAAGCGCCTGAGCGCCGCACAGCGTAGCTGGCTGGATGAACATCGCTTTGACGCAGCGCCAGGCAGCATGTGCGTGCTCGCGAATGCAACTGGCAAGCTGGTGCGCGTTATGGTTGGCGTGGACCGGCAGGAGCCGTTGTCGGCGCTAGCTGCGCTGCCGTTGAGCCTGCCGCAGGGCGAATACGCTCTCGCGACCGAAAGCGTGCCGCTCAACCCGCAGCTTGCCGCGCTCGGTTGGGCGCTGGGTGCCTATCAGTTCACGCGCTACCGCAAGGCCAAGCGCACACCTTCCACCCTGGCGGTGGATGCCAAGACACTTGCCGCGCTTGCTCCGCTGATTGATGCCACGTGCCTGGTGCGCGATCTGGTCAATACTCCGACCGAAGACATGGGACCCAAGCAGCTTGCCGATGCGGTGAAGCAGTTGGGCAAGCCGCACAAAGCCAAAGTGCGCGAGTGGGTGGGTGATGAGTTGCTGGAAGACAACTTCCCCACTATCCATGCCGTGGGTCGTGCGAGCCATCGCGCACCGCGCCTGATCGAGTTGAGCTGGGGCAAATCCACCGATCCCAAATTGGTACTGGTTGGCAAGGGCGTGTGCTTCGACACCGGCGGTCTCGACCTGAAGCCTAGCGACGGCATGCGCTGGATGAAGAAGGACATGGGTGGCGCGGCACATGCGATCGCGCTGGCCGGGCTGGTGATGGAAGCGAAGCTTCCAGTGCGCCTGACCTTGCTGATTCCTGCCGTGGAAAACGCCGTTGCGGGTAATGCACTGCGTCCTGGCGAGGTAGTGGTAACACGCGCAGGGCACAGCGTGGAAATCGACAACACCGATGCCGAAGGTCGTTTGGTGTTGTGCGACGCACTGGCTTATGGCGCCGAGCAAAAGCCGGACCTGATCGTCGACTTTGCCACGCTCACCGGCGCGGCGCGCGTTGCGCTTGGCCCCGACCTACCCGCGCTGTTTGCCAACGACGACGGCATCGCTGATGCAGCGCTGGCCTGCGGCCGCACGGCTGCCGATCCGATGTGGCGACTGCCATTGTGGCGTCCGTATCGCAAGATGCTGGAGTCCTACATCGCCGACTTCGCCAATGCCAGCCCGTCGCGTCATGCGGGTGCGATTACGGCGGCGCTGTATATGGAGCGTTTTATCCCGGAAGGCCTGCCATGGGTGCATCTGGATACGTATGCGTGGAACGATGCTGATCGCCCGGGGCGTCCGCGTGGTGGTGAGGCAATGGGGTTGCGCGCGATGTTTGAATGGCTACAGAAGCGATATCGGGCTCATTAAAAACAGCGCCAAAGCGCTGCTTTTTTTGAATGACATCCTGTGAAGACTTAGTGCGCGCCAGCCGAACCTGCCGCGGCCGGGATACTGTCCTTGATCGCCTCCTGGGTCGGAGCCACTGCCGTATTCGGCATGCCGGGCGCGGTTGGCAGTGCCGAGGACGCTGAGCCGGTGACGGCAGCCACGGTATTGGCGCTTTCCTTGCCACCGTAGGGCAGCACTTCCGCAGCCAGCTTCGGGTTTACCTGAATCAGGCCGATCGCATCGAACAGGATGTGTGCGGTTTCCTGTAATTGCGGGTCGGGCGCCTTCTTGGCGTCTTCCTGTTCCTTCAGCTCGGTCTTCAGGCTGCGCTCGTTCGGATTGAGGCCATCATCAAGCTGACTTTCTTCATCGGCTTCCGCCGAATCGCTGCCATCAATCGCCTTGTGACGAGCGCGGAATTCAGCCTGGATCGCGTCGAGCTGCTTGCGCTCCGTCTGCCGCTGGCCGTAGTTCAGCGAGATAGCGGTGCGGTCGGCGAGCTTCTTGTATTGTGCGATTTCATCCAGCATGAGCTGCCATGCCAGCGACTTCGCATCACGGGCTTCATGCATCTGTTCGAGCTGCGGCAGGTAGGCTTTCATATCCGCCACCGGCTTGTAGTCAGCCGGCGGAATCTGCGTCCACGGCAACGCGTTGTCGTAGGTCGACTCGCCGAACTCTTTCTCGTCGCCGTTGGTCGGATACAGAATGTCCGGCGTGACACCCTTCAACTGGGTAGAGCCGCCGTTGATGCGGAAGAATTCCTGCACGGTCATCTTCAGTGCGCCGTAGTTCGGTTTGCTGGACGGATCGGCGGCGAAGCGGTTGAGATCGATCAGCGTCTGCACCGTGCCCTTGCCGAAAGTCGGCGTACCGATCACGAGGCCGCGACCGTAGTCCTGGATCGCCGCGGAGAAGATCTCCGAGGCCGACGCCGTGCCACGGTTGACCAGCACCGCCATGGGACCATTCCAGGTCATCGGCGAAGGATCGTCCTTGCCCTGCGCCTGCACCTGGCCACGCGCGTCGCGCACCTGCACATCCGGCCCCCGGTCGACGATCCATTTCGACGTCGCTCACGGCCGGAGTGGGACTCGCTATTGTCTAAACACGTGCCGATCAACTACAACGGGAGAAGAGCCAAAATATGACGTAAACCATGCCGATCGACCCAATGACGATTGCTCCACCGATCAATGTCAATATGACTCGATCTCCCGCAAGCGTATTAGCATAATTGCCAATCAAGTGAGAAAACCCTAGCACAAACATCTCGATAAATAACGTTCTTCCCACATAAGAAAAACCCAGTGCAAATATAAAAAATAAAAATAACACTAATATAATTAAATTAACGATAAAAATTGGCGGGGCAACATAACCAAACAATAGCACTGTCGCAAGCGCGCCAACGATATTCACGCCCATTCGCATTAACGAAGTTCTAATTTTATCTCTCCCGCCCCCCTGAATAATCAATAATACCGTCAATCCAGTCCAATAAAGGTGCGACAGCGTTGTATAGGATCTTAAAATGTGGACGACGACAAAAGCACCGCTCAATGAGAAAAAAGCAAGCAGCGTAGTGGCGTACCGATCCTCAACAAGCTGCGCCGAGCGATATTCGCGATCGATGCTAGCGCGACGGTTAAAAAACCAGTGGAATCCTGTAAAAATTAAAATAATAGCAAGGCCGTCAAGGCCATATTTCACGCCATCTTGCCAGTCAAGTGGCAGTGACGTGAAAATTAGAAACATCACAGCTCCAGTCACATATACGACCACTTTCTCTCGCGTATTCGGCAAGAAAAAAGCCAAACAGGCATATAGAAGAGTTAGGAGATCAGTAAGTCGCGGAAAATAATAACCCGCCAACCCTCCCGTAATTATCGAAAGGACGACGACCGCACTTCCGAGCATACTGTGAGAAAGTCGTTTTTTATCAGATGAAAAAGTGGCGGCGAATGACATGACTGCCATATTAAATACGATTATCAGTGTGTTATTGGGGGCCCCACAAATTTTAAACAGCACCACAATACTCAGGCAAAAAAACGTGATCTTGATTGCTTCTTCTATATAGGCCTTATAGATAGCGATGCGCATCAATATCATTTCCGGCCGAAGTTAAATTTATTAGGAGGTAAATATTTTGTGGTGACTACGCAGCTATTTTATAAGCCCTAAAATATACCTGATTCCGTGACTTCCTAACGCGCAATGCGCATGGCCTCTGGGTTTGCAAGTGATCTTTAACTCACCCGGCGGGTGAGATGGAGATCACTCCCAAAGCAAGCGTGCATGCGGGTTACGAGTCGGGAGCTCACGGAATCAGGATATAGTTTTGCCAATTTCTGCCCCAGTCATTGCTGGCCGATACGATTTGTTTTGCGAACTGTCATGGCGTGAGCTTGGTCAGCAAGAAGCCAAGCCCCATCTGTTGCGCTTCTGGCTGCGCTCACTGGAGTTTTGAACGCGATGAAAGCGACGTTTGCCGTCGGTCAATGGCTGATATCGGATTAGTGCGCGCCAGCCGAACCTGCCGCGGCCGGGATGCTGTCCTTGATCGCCTCCTGGGTCGGAGCCACTGCCGTATTCGGCATGCCGGGCGCGGTTGGCAGTGCCGAGGACGCTGAGCCGGTGACGGCAGCCACGGTATTGGCGCTTTCCTTGCCACCGTAGGGCAGCACTTCCGCAGCCAGCTTCGGGTTTACCTGAATCAGGCCGATCGCATCGAACAGGATGTGTGCGGTTTCCTGTAATTGCGGGTCGGGCGCCTTCTTGGCGTCTTCCTGTTCCTTCAGCTCGGTCTTCAGGCTGCGCTCGTTCGGATTGAGGCCATCATCAAGCTGACTTTCTTCATCGGCTTCCGCCGAATCGCTGCCATCAATCGCCTTGTGACGAGCGCGGAATTCAGCCTGGATCGCGTCGAGCTGCTTGCGCTCCGTCTGCCGCTGGCCGTAGTTCAGCGAGATAGCGGTGCGGTCGGCGAGCTTCTTGTATTGTGCGATTTCATCCAGCATGAGCTGCCATGCCAGCGACTTCGCATCACGGGCTTCATGCATCTGTTCGAGCTGCGGCAGGTAGGCTTTCATATCCGCCACCGGCTTGTAGTCAGCCGGCGGAATCTGCGTCCACGGCAACGCGTTGTCGTAGGTCGACTCGCCGAACTCTTTCTCGTCGCCGTTGGTCGGATACAGAATGTCCGGCGTGACACCCTTCAACTGGGTAGAGCCGCCGTTGATGCGGAAGAATTCCTGCACGGTCATCTTCAGTGCGCCGTAGTTCGGTTTGCTGGACGGATCGGCGGCGAAGCGGTTGAGATCGATCAGCGTCTGCACCGTGCCCTTGCCGAAAGTCGGCGTACCGATCACGAGGCCGCGACCGTAGTCCTGGATCGCCGCGGAGAAGATCTCCGAGGCCGACGCCGTGCCACGGTTGACCAGCACCGCCATGGGACCATTCCAGGTCATCGGCGAAGGATCGTCCTTGCCCTGCGCCTGCACCTGGCCACGCGCGTCGCGCACCTGCACATCCGGCCCCCGGTCGATGAACAGGCCGGTGAGCTCATTGGCTTCATACAGCGAGCCGCCTCCGTTGTTGCGCAGGTCGATGACCACCCCCTGCACGCCACCGGCTTTCAGTTCGCCCAGCAACTTGGCTACGTCGCGGGTGGCGCTCTTGAAGTTCTTGTCGCCTTCGCTGCGTGCGCCGAAGTCGGAATAGAACATCGGCAACTCGATCACGCCGATCTTGCGGCTGACACCGCCGTCGGTGATGTCGATGACCTTTTTCTTGGCAGCCTGCTCTTCGATCGCCACCTTCTGGCGCACCAACGTGATGATCTCGTGCTTGCCATCCTGGCCTTGATCGGCCGGCACGATTTCCAGGCGCACGGTGGTGTCTTTCTTGCCACGAATCAGGTTGACCACGTCATCCAAGCGCCAGCCAACGACGTCGGTGATGGCGCCAGTCGAGCCTTGTCCCACACCCAGCACCAAATCGCCGACATGGATCTTGCCGGACTTGGCGGCTGGACCTGCGGGCACCAGCTCGCGGATCTGGGTGTAGTCGTCGCGTGCCTGCAACACGGCGCCTATGCCTTCCAGCGAGAGCTTCATGGTGATGTCGAAGTTCTCGGCCTGACGCGGGCCCATGTAATCCGTGTGCGGATCGGTGGAATTGGCGTAGGCGGTCATGAAGGTCTGGAAGGCATCTTCGCCGTCCAGTTGCTTCACACGATCGATGTAGTTGCTATAGCGCTTGTCCAGCGTCTTGCGGATTTCGTCGTCGGTCTTGCCGGCCAGCTTCAGGCGCAGCCAGTCGTTCATGGTGCGCTTGCGCCACAGGTCGTCCAGCTCGGCCTTGTCTTTCGGCCAGTCGGCGTTCTTGCGGTCGATGTTGTAGGTGTCGTTGGTGTTGAAGTCGAAGCCCTGCTTCAACAGGTTGCGCGCATAGGTCATGCGATCGATGGCACGCAGGATGTACTGATTGAAGATGTCGAACGGACCGGACAGGTCCTTGTTCCAGATTTCGTTGTCGAACTTATCTTTGTACTGCGCGAACTTCGCCATGTCCTCCTGCGTGAAGAACACCTTCTCGCCATCCAGCAACTTGAAATACAAGGTGTAGATCTTCTGCGACATCGCATCGTCGAGCGGCTGCGCGTCGTAGTGGAAGCGAGTGAGAAGATGGGCCGAGATCAGCGCGGCATCGCCTTGGCTGTCCGCGGGCTTCAAGGGCAGCTCGGACACTTTGCGCGGCTTGGACGCACCCATGTCAGCGGCGGACTGTGCCAACACCGTGCCGGCGGCGGTGATGCTGAATGCGATCAGCAGGGCGAGCAGGGGACGAAAACGAAAGGTCATGGGGTTCTCTTCAAGCTTGCTCGGTAACGCCTGCTGCATGGGCCTGCAGGTCGGCATGGTAGGAAGAACGCACGAGTGGACCGGAGGCGACGTGATGGAACCCCATCTTTTCGCCCGCTACGCGCAGCGCTTCGAATTCGTCAGGCGTCCAGTAGCGCACCACCGGATGATGATGTGGTGTGGGTTGCAAGTACTGGCCGATAGTGACCATCTCGACATCGTGCGCGCGCAGGTCGCGCATGGTCTCGATCACTTGCTCAAAGGTTTCGCCCAGGCCCAGCATGATGCCGGACTTGGTAGGCACCTCCGGATGCTGCGCTTTGAAGCGCTTGAGCAGATCCAGTGACCATTGGTAATCGGCGCCCGGACGCACTTCGCGATACAGATGCGGCACGGTTTCAAGATTGTGGTTGAACACGTCCGGCGGGAAATCCTTGAGCACTTCCAGCGCGCGTTCCATGCGTCCCTTGCCGCGAAAATCCGGGGTGAGGATTTCAATGCGGATGGTCGGACTGGCATGCCGCACGGCGCGAATACAGGCGGCAAAATGTTCGGCACCACCATCACGCAGATCGTCGCGATCCACCGAGGTGATCACCACGTACTTCAGACGCATGTCGCGAATGGTGTCGGCCAGGCGTGCCGGTTCCAGCGGATCGGGCGCAGCCGGACGGCCATGCGCCACATCGCAGAACGAGCAGCGCCGGGTGCACACTTCGCCAAGGATCATGAAAGTGGCGGTGCCCTTGCTGAAGCATTCGTGGATGTTCGGGCATGAGGCTTCTTCGCACACCGTTACCAACGCGTTCTCACGCAGGCGTGCCTTCAACTGCTGCACGGCATTACCTTGCGGCAGGCGCACGCGAATCCAGCTAGGCTTGCGCAGCGTTGGCGTGTTGGTATCAAAGCCCGCACGGTTGAGCGCGATCTTGTCACTGCCCAACTGTTTCTCGACAACGGGCGTATGGCTTACGACGCTGATCGGAATGGTCTTCGTGGATGAAGCTGACGTATCGCTCATGAAGTAGGTCGGACCGCCACGCGAGCGGGGAGTTCGGGAACAAGGGGAGCAGCCGGTTCGATATCGAAGCCAAACTGTCGGCAAAGCTCACCGATCAGCATATCCTCGACGTCCGACAGCCGCGACGGACCGCCTAAGTCTAGCACTTGCGTGACCGCCAGACCCTTGTAGCCACAAGGATTGATGCGATGGAACGGTTCCAGGTTCATGTTCACATTGAAGGCCAGCCCATGGAAGCTGCAGCCTCGCCGAACCCTGAGGCCCAAGGCAGCGACCTTGGCGTCGGCCACGTAAACGCCGGGAGCACCCTCGCGGCGTACGGCCTCGATATTCCAGTGCGCCAGCGTATCAATAATGGCTTGCTCAATCTTGCTGACTAACTCGCGCACTCCCAAGCCGGCGCGACGCAGATCGATCAGCGGGTAGGCCACGATCTGGCCAGGACCGTGGTAGGTTACCTGGCCACCACGATCTACCGGCACCACCGGAATCTCGCCGGGAGCCAGAACGTGCTCCATCTTGCCGGCCTGACCAAGGGTGAAGATGGGATCGTGCTCGAGTACCCACAGCTCATCGACAGTCGCGGCAGTGCGGTTGTCGGTGAAGACACTCATCGCCTGCCAGACCGGCTCGTAGGGCTGGCGACCTAGGCGGCGGATTTTCAGCGGTTGGGACATGGATCAGGCCTACACGGGATGAGGCCAATTTGTGGCCGGGAGCAGGGACTTGCAAGTGAAGGAAGACATCGCTCCGACCGCTACTTTTCCGCGCGATTGCCCCCTCACCCTGCCCTCTCCCCAAAGGGCGAGAGGGGAAAAGCGTGTCTCCCCATCACAACGTGAAACGAATGTCCGAGTCGGCACGCAACGCGCTATGCGCCAGGTCGTACTGCTCGCGCGTGTCGCAGCGAAAACTGACAGTGACCGAGAGAAAGTTACCTTCGCGTGAATGCTTGTGCCTCACGGTTTCGTGCAGCACGTGCAGGCCGATGCCTTCGAGAATCTGCGACACGCGGGCTTTCAAATCCGCGCTGGCATTGCCCATCGCAGTGATTTCGAACTCGCCGGGAAACTGGAAACCTTGGCCTTCCTGTTGTGCCTTGATCTGATCCAGGTCTTTCATGGGAAGCCTCCCTTCGGCTCGATAACTAAGCGTAATCACATGGACTCGCCCCGCTCCGGTAAGGCCTCACGGGCCAGCGGAGAAGAGTAAAACTGTCCACCGTCGATGGATGAGCGAGAGCAAGTCCATGTGATTACTCAATGCCCCGACGCATCGTTCCATAGCAGCTTGTGCAACTGCAATTGAAAACGCACCGGCAATTTATCCTCGATGATCCACTCCGCCAGCGCACGCGGCTCGACCGCACCATGCACAGGCGAAAACAGCACCATGCAGCGTCGATCGATCGCATGTTCCGCCACCGCATCACGCGCCCATTCGTAATCGGCGCGGCTGGCGACCACGATCTTGACCTGATCATGCGCAAGCAGATGCTTCAGATTGGACCACAGGTTGCGCTTGCTCTCGCCGGAATCCGGCGCCTTCAAGTCCATTACCTTACGCACGCGTGGATCGACCGTGGAAACATCGATGGCGCCGGATGTCTCCAGCGACACCTCGTAACCGGCATCGCACAGCTTCTCCAACAAGACCAGGCAGCGCTTCTGCGCCAGCGGCTCGCCACCGGTCACACAGACATGCTGTGCGCCATGCGATGCCACTTCAGCAAGGATGTCGTCGATATCGCGCCAATGGCCGCCGTAGAAGGAATACTCGGTATCGCACCAAACACAACGCAGCGGGCAGCCGGTCAGACGCACGAACACCGTGCGCCAGCCGATCGCATCCGCTTCACCCTGGATCGAATGAAAGATCTCGGTGATGCGCAAACGATCGGCGGTCGACGAAGCCGACGTGGTGGTGTCCACGTTTGCCTGACTGGTCACACTCACGCCCCCACAGTCTCAGCGCGATGGCTGCGAAAGCCTGCGCAGCCGTTCCTGGGCCAGCTTCGCCGCATTGGAATTAGGATACTTGGCCACGACCGATTTCAGCGTAGCGGCGCCTGCATCGGTCTGCTTCATTTCAAGCTGGCTGTAACCGAGCTTGAGCGTGGCGTCCGGCGCCTTGTCGCTTTGCGGATACTGGCTCAGCAGGTGCTTGAAAGCTTCCACCGCGACCTGATAGTTGGTCGTGGCGTAATACGATTCGCCGAGCCAGTAAAAGGCATTCGGCGTCAACGCATCGCTCGGGTATTTCTGGATGAACTCCCGAAATCCGCGCGATGAAGAGACGTAATCACCTGCCTTCAAGGATTTGAAAGCAGTGTTATAAGCACTGAGCGCCGCCGACTTTTGTGCCGCCGATTTCGCAGGCATCAATGGTACGGACGATGCAGCAGGCGTTGGTGGTGCGGTAGTGGTCGAGGTTGGTGTGGCTGGCGCCGGACCATTGCTGCTGGATGCGACAGCCGGGTTGACACCACCTTTCTCCAGACGTCCGATGCGGCTGTCCAGGTCGGTGTATTGAGCCTTGTCCTGGTCCTGCAACTGTTGAAGCTGATGCTGCAGCTCTTCGATCTGGCCCTGCATATCCCGCATCTGCGACTGCATTTGCTGGAGCTGATTGAGCGTATTGCCTCGACTCTTATCTTGATTTTGCTGTTGCTGTTGCTGTTCGAGCCGGGCAACGCGGTCGGCCAGACTCATTGGAGACGAATCCTGAGCCTGTGCAGGGGCTATAAACAGCATGGCGGACGCCAAGGCGCCCGCCATGCCGAGACTGGCCGCAAAACAATTAGCCAGCCGAAATGCCATTACTCAGCCGTGTAAATGATCTCGACACGACGATTCTTGCTCCAGCAATCCTCGTTATGCTCGCGGCACACCGGCTTTTCTTTACCGTAGCTGATCACACTGACCTGGCTGGCCGAACCACCGTTGGCCTGCAGGGCGCTGGACACGGCGTTACCACGGCGCTCGCCAAGGCCAAGATTGTATTCTCGCGTACCGCGCTCGTCGGTATTGCCTTCCAGACGCATCTGCGAGGTCGGGCGATCCTGCAGGTACTTGGCATGGCATTGCATGATCTGCTGGAACTCCGGTTTCACTTCGTCCTTGTCGAAATCGAAATAGACAACGCGCTGACGCAGGCAAGCATCGGTGTTGAGATCAGCCGGGGTGTACTTACCGGCGCCCTGCGGAGCAGCCTGCTCCTGAGCAACCTGTGGGGCTTCCTGCTGCGGTTTGACTTCCTGCTTCTTGGAACAGGCCGCCGCGCCAACGCAAAGCAGGGCGACCAGAGCGATACGAACGGTCTTATTCATGGTGACGTTCCTTCAAACGGGTTTGATTTCCGACAGTCAATGACGATTACGGGACAGCCATCGCCGTGAACCGGCTGTTTTATTTATTTTTCTTACACCTTCAATTTGCGGCTACGCATTGTACTGCTTAAGACCGCTTTGGGGCGAGGCAAAGCGCCACGACCACCTTTGGCCGAAACACATCACTGCGCCCCGGGGCCCTTCTCAGGACACCCAACCGCTACCCCAAGGGTGGCGGTTGGGTTGGATTCAATTTTTACGGTAGGGTCCCCAAGCTGGCTGACGAACATCACCATCGGCCAACATCAGCCGCTGCCTCACCATACCGTCATCCGAAACGGCATACAGCACGTCCCGTGCTCCATCGGTGGCCGCATAGATCAGCATGCTGGCGTTAGGTGCAAAGCTTGGCGATTCGTCGATCGGACCGGGCGAGATGTAGCGCATCTGCCCACCGAGACTCTGGTCCACGATGGCGATACGATACACGTTCCCGCTGGCCTGCACCATGGCCATCTGCTTGCCGTCGTAGCTGATCGCCGCATCCAGATTCTGTTGACCCTGGAAGGTGACGCGCGTTGGCGTGCCGCCGCCGGCCGACACCTGATAGATCTGCGGACGGCCCGAACGGTCGGAGGTGAAGTAGATACTCTGGCCATCCGGCGACCAGACCGGCTCGGTATTGATCGCAAGGCTGCGCGTGAGACGAGTTTCCTGGCGGGAACCCAGATTCATCACGTAGATCTCCGGATTACCGGTGTAAGACAACGACAAGGCCAGCTTGCTACCGTCCGGCGACCAGGCCGGCGCACTGTTGATGCCCTTGCCACGACCAGAAATAAGCTGCCGCGCACCCGTCGAAATGTTCTGGATGTAGATGGCGGAGTTGCCACTCTCGAACGACACATAGGCAATGCGGCTGCCATCCGGCGACCACTTCGGAGACAGCAGTGCTTCATGCGAACGCGCCACCACCTGCGGGTTGTAGCCGTCCGAATCGGCCACGATCAGCGAATAAGTCTGGTTGGCGCCAGTGCCGACCGAGGTGATGTAGGCGATGCGAGTCCAGAACGCACCCGGGATGCCAGTGATCTGCTGGAAGATCGCATCGGCGATCTGGTGCGCCACGCTGCGCAGATCGCTGACCGAGGCAGGCGGCATGGCCGCACCCAGCAGACGCTGCTGGCGGTTCACATCCCACAGTTCGTATTCAATGGAAACCATGCCGTTGCCGGCATCCTTGATACGGCCGATCACGATGTAGTCCTGCTTGAGTAGGCGCCAGGTGGCGAACTTGATGTCCGAACCCTGGCTGGGCTGTTCGACGATCTCGCTGACGGCCAGCGAGCGGAATTTGCCGCAGCGGTTGAGGTCGTTGCGGATCACGTCGGCAACATCGGTTGGCAATGGCGAGCCACCCTGCTGCGCGAACGGTACTACCGCGATCGGCGTGGCGGTTTTCACGCCGCCGACGATCTGCACATTCAACGATTGCGCCGCGGCGGGACCGGCGACCAAGCCTGCGATCAACAGCAGGATAAGGGTAAGTAGCGATCGAGCGGATCTGCGCATAGGCTTGCTCACTGCGGTGTGAAGGTGAAATCGATCTCGCGCTGGAACACGCTTTCGAAGCCCTTGTAGGGCAGCGGCTGCGCACGCAACACGGCATTTTCGACCGATCGCCTGCCGGCGTCATCATAGGGGCAATTGCCGACAACCTTTGCGCTCATGACGTTACCACCAGGCAACTGCACGATATGAACCGTGCATGGAACGCTGGGCATGTTATCCGGCCGGGTCCAGTTCTGTGTGACGGCGTTCTGAATAGCCGCCGCGTATTGCGACATCAGGTCGCTGTTTGCGGCGTTGTTGCCGCTCTGGCGCTGCGGAGCGTTAGGCAGGTTAGCCTGGCCGTTGTCCTGGGCGTTTTTAAGGTCTGCAAGCTGTTGCTTGGCCTGCTTGGCCTTGGTGTCGGCCTTTTGCGTCTGCGCAGAAGCATCATTGAGCTGCTTGAACAGCTCATCGACTTTTTGCTGCTCCGCCTTGCGCTTGGCCGCCTGCGCATCCAGTTCGGATTGACGTTGCCGCTCCTTTTCTTCCTGCACCTTCTTGGCGTCCTCAGCCTTTTGCAGCGCGTCCTGCATCACGCGCTCCTGATCTACCGTATTCGGGTTTTTCGGCGGCGGTGGCAACTGACTGGGTTTCGGTGGCGGCTGCACCTGTGGCGGCGGGGGCGGCGGCGGTACCGACGGTGGCGGTGGCACGGTGTTGGGAATCGGCTTGATCTTCTCCGCCTTGGGTGGCGGCGCGCCCGTATTGCCGATCAGGGTCGCCTCAATCACCGGCCCCGTCAGTTGCAAAGGTGGCGGTGTGCAAGAGATGGGATTGGGTAGCCCCAGCGCGCTGAGGAATTTCTCGTAGCTCGTGCACGGCAGCATCGCCAGAAACAAGAACGCGACAATGCCCAGATGCAGGACAGCCGAGAGCACGACCGCCAGCGGAGTCCCTTTAGAGTCTTCTTTCATGCTCCAAGCGCCCCGCATTGCCCCTGAGCGGTTGCCATGCGGCAGCGCGTGACTTGACTTGACAGCCAGTCAAGCGCTGCGCTGCGCCCTACCACCTGGCAATCGCTCAGGGGCAATGCGAGGCGCTTGGAGCATGAAAGCAGACTCT
This sequence comes from Dyella sp. M7H15-1, assembly GCF_004114615.1. NCBI lineage: Bacteria > Pseudomonadati > Pseudomonadota > Gammaproteobacteria > Lysobacterales > Rhodanobacteraceae > Dyella > Dyella sp. M7H15-1. The sequence goes on along the minus strand of NZ_CP035300.1, from coordinate 3,144,830 downwards.
TGTTACGGTCGTCCATTTGGCTTGCCCGACTCCGGCGCACTCATCAAGCCGACCTTGGCGACGCCAGCCTGCTGCAACAAGGCCAGTACCTGGTAGACACCGTCGTACTTGCCATCACGATCACCCGCGACCAGCACGCTGACGTCCGGATTCTCCTGCACGAACGCGCCGACCTTCACCTTCAAGGCATCGGCATCGATCGGCTCTTTCTTGCTGGTGCCGAGGGTGAGGTACATCTGTCCTTGGCTATCCACCGAGACGATGACTGGCTCCTTCTTGTCCTGCAGCGACTTGGCGTTGGCCTGCGGCAGATTCACGTCGACGTTTGCATTGAGCATCGGCGCGGTGACCATGAAGATGATCAGCAGCACCAGCATCACGTCAATGTAGGGTACGACGTTGATCTCGGATTTCAATTTCAAGCGCTTGTGGCGCGCGGAATTACGCATGGGATGCTCTGTTCCATTCTACGTGGGCGTCACCGGCTCAGTTCGTGTCGTCGACCTGGAGCTGCCGCTGCAGCACGGAGGAAAATTCTTCCTGGAACACCTCGTAATGCGAAGCGACACGCTCCACCTTGTTGGCATAGCGGTTGTAGGCCCACACGGCTGGGATAGCCGCGAACAGCCCCATCGCGGTGGCGATTAGTGCTTCAGAGATGTGCGGCGCGACCACCGCGATAGTGACGTCCTTCATTTCGCCCAGGCCCTGGAAGGCGCCCATGATGCCCCACACCGTACCGAACAGGCCGACATAAGGACTGATCGAGCCGACGTTGGCGAGGAATTCCAGATTCCGTTCCAGCAAGCCGATTTCCTTGGTGCCCGCCACACGCATCGCACGCTCGGAGCCTTCGATCACCGTGCGCATGTCGCTGACGCGACGCTGGCGCTGGCGCACGAATTCGCGAAAGCCCGATTCAAAGATGTTCTCCATGCCGCCGTTGTCATTGCCGTTATTGCTCACCTCGCGGAACAACTGAGCCAGGTCCGCACCGGACCAGAAGCGTTCTTCGAAGGACTCGGCATTTTCCATTGCCGCCTTGAGCTGCGAATACTTGCGGATGATGATTACCCAAGACAGGAAGGAGAACAGTATCAGCGCCAACATCACGAATTTCACGGGCCAGCTTGCGCCCGCAACGATCTCGAAAACGTTCAATCCACCATTCATGGCTTGGGGGTACTCCACCGCAAAGGTATGTCTTAAGTTCTGGGGACGATCCGGTCAGCGATATCGACTGGAATCGGGGCGGGCCGCATCCGTTTCAGATCCACGCATGCTGCACGCACCTGCGCCTGGATCAGCACAGCTCCATCCGACCGGGTAATGCTCTGCGCGAAAAGGATACTGGCTGAACGCCGTTCTTTGACTTCCACGCTCACCCACAGTTCATCGTCCAGCAGGGCAGCACGGAGAAAGTCGATCTCCATCCGGTGTACCACGAGGCCCAAGCCAGTGGCTTCCTTCAAAGCCATCTGGTCTACGCCCAGGCTGCGCAACCACTCGGTGCGGGCGCGCTCCAGGAAGCGCAGGTAACTGGCATGGTAGACCACGCCACCGGCATCGGTATCTTCCCAGTAAACGCGGACTGGCCAGTCGAAACGCGTCATCTCAGCCATCTTGATCGCCGAACAGATCCGCTGCCTGTGGTTGGCGCGGTGGCGGCGCAAGCCCGAGGTGGCGCCAGCCTTTCGCACTGGCCATACGTCCTCGTGCGGTACGCACCAGGAAGCCCTGCTGGATTAGATAGGGTTCGACCACGTCTTCAAGGGTGCCACGGTCCTCGCTGAGTGCGGCAGCCAGCGACTCGACGCCGACGGGGCCACCATCGAAATTCTCGATGATGACCGTAAGCAAGCGCCGATCCAGTTCATCGAAACCTTCGGCATCCACCTTGAGCATGTCCATCGCGGCCTGCGCCGCCTGGGGCGTGATGCATCCACCGGCACGTACTTCAGCATAATCGCGCACGCGACGTAGCAAACGGTTGGCAATACGCGGTGTGCCACGCGCGCGACACGCGATTTCCCGCGCACCTTCAAGCTCGCAGGCAATGCCGAGAATGCGCGCCGAGCGACGCACGATCGCGGTCAGTTCGTCCGGCGAATAGAACTCCAGGCGTTGCACGATGCCGAAGCGGTCACGCAAGGGAGCGGTAAGCAGACCGGCACGCGTGGTGGCGCCGATCAGGGTGAAGGGTGGCAGGTCCAGCTTGATCGAGCGTGCAGCCGGGCCTTCGCCGATCATGATGTCGATCTGGAAATCCTCCATCGCCGGATAGAGCACTTCTTCCACCACCGGCGACAGGCGATGGATCTCGTCGACGAACAACACATCGTGCTTTTCGAGATTGGTCAGCAGCGCCGCCAGATCGCCCGCCCGCTCCAACACCGGACCGGACGTGGAGCGCACGTTGACGCCCAGCTCATTAGCAATGACGTGGCTCAACGTGGTCTTGCCCAAGCCCGGCGGCCCGAAGATCAGCACGTGATCCAGCACGTCACCCCGCTTCTTCGCCGCCTCGATGTAGATCGACAACTGCTCGCGCACCGCCTGTTGGCCGAGGTATTCGGCCAACCGCTTGGGACGGATCGAAGCTTCCAGGGTTTCATCGTCGAGCTGGGCGTCGGCGGTGATGAGGCGGTGATCGGTCATGGCCGGGAGTCGGGAGTCGGGAATCGGGAATCGGGAATCGGGAATCGGGAATCGGGAATCGTCAATGGTGAGAGCAAAAGCGCGCCATAGCAAATAATTTAGCAAGCAGGAATGACCGTGGTTTTTAACGATTCCCTATTCCCTATTGACGATTCCCGCTAAATTTCCACCTGCGTCCCCAGCTCGATCAGCCGGTTCCCTGGAATCTGGAAGAACGCCGTGGCCGGCAGTGCATTGCGCGACATGAAGGCAAACAGGCGATCGCGCCACAGCGCCATGCCAGGGCGACGCTTATCCGCCACGACGTTTTCGCGTGAGAGGAAGAAAGTAGTGTCCATGAGATCGAGTGACAGGCCGCTCTTTGCGCACTTGGACAGTGCCTGCGGAATGTTCGGGTCTTCAGCGAAACCAAAGCGCAATTCGAGGCCGTAGAAATCGCCATCCAGCGGCACCAGATGGATGCGTTCCTCGGCATCGGCCACTGGCGTTTCGAGAATTTCCACCGTCAGCATCACGTTACGCTCGTGCAGTACTTTGTTGTGCTTGAGGTTATGCAGCAACGCATGCGGCACGGCGTTCTGGTTGGCGGTGAGGAACACCGCCGTGCCGGGCACGCGCAACGGTGGATGCTCGGTGATGTTCTTGATGAAAGGCATCAGCGCCAGGCCACCCTGCTTAATCTCGCGCACCACCAGCTCGCGGCCACGACGCCAGGTGGTCATGACGATGAACACACCAAGACCCAACACCAGCGGGAACCAGCCACCGGCCTCAACCTTCAGCAAGTTGGCGGAGAAGAACGACAAATCGATGATCAACAAACACGCGCCCACCACGATCAGCCATGGCAAACGCCAACCCCATTGATGGCGCGCCACGAACAGCGCAAGGATCGTGGTGATGCTCATCGTGCCGGTCACGGCAATACCATAGGCCGCGCTCAGTGCATCGGAACTGCCGAAGCCAACCACCGCTGCTAGCACCATCACCAGCAGAAAGCTGTTCACCCAAGGCACAAAAATCTGGCCGGACATTTCGCGCGAGGTATGCACGACCGGCATGCGCATTGAATAACCCAGCGACATCGCCTCACGAGTCATCGAGAAGGCGCCAGAAATCACCGCCTGCGAAGCAATGACCGTAGCCATGGTGGCCAGACCGATCATCGGATACAGGAACATCGAAGGCACTGCCTTGAAGAACGGATTGTCGATCGCACTGGGATCGCGCAACAGCAATGCTCCCTGGCCGAAATAATTGAGTACCAGCGCCGGCAGAATGAAGCTGAACCATGCAAGCTGGATCGGCTTCTTGCCGAAATGCCCCATATCCGCGTACAGGGCTTCGGCGCCCGTCAGCGCCAGCACCACGCCACCCAACGCCATAAAAGCACTCCAGCCGTGATGGATGAAAAAGTGGTAACCGTAATGCGGCGAAAGCGCCCTCAACACGCCAGGGTTTTGCACGATATTGTACAAACCAATCACCGCGATGACGATGAACCACACCACCATCACCGGCCCGAACAACTTGCCCACGCGATCGGTACCATGCTTCTGCAAGGCAAACAGGAAAAACAGGATGACCGCACTGATCGGCATCACCCAGTGCGCCAGCCCCGGCGCCGCTACCTTCACGCCTTCGACCGCCGACAATACGGAAATGGCCGGCGTGATCACGCCATCACCATAGAACAGGGCCGCGCCGAAAATACCGATGATGGCCAGCACCCAACGCATCCGCGCACTGTCACGCACCCCACGCAGGGCCAACGCCATCAGCGCCATGATGCCACCTTCGCCCTTGTTGTCGGCGCGCATGATGAACACCACGTACTTCAGCGACACCACGATGATCTGCGCCCAGAAAATCAATGACAGTATGCCGAAAATACTATCCGGCTCTGGGGTCTTGCCCTCATAACCGAGCGTGGTCTGCAAGGTGTAGAGCGGACTGGTGCCGATGTCGCCATACACCACGCCGATGGCGCCCAGTGCCAACACCGCCACGCGCTTTCTGGCCTCGGACTCGCTCATTCCTTGGTAAATATCGTGTCCCACAAAGAATCCTCAACTTCCAAGTGCGGCGCGCAGCGCCTTGCGGATGATGGTTTCGGCACTGTCATCTGGAACAGCCACCTTTTGCACCAGCCGGGTGACTTCGGCGGGTTTGTAACCAAGCTGCTGCAAGGCCACGGTAGCTTCGGCGGCAGGATCGAGCGGTGCGTTCGACGCGGCGGAAAAACCCGGCACGCTGGCACCAAGACCATCCACGCGATCGCGCAACTCCACCACGATGCGCTCGGCGGTCTTCTTGCCGATGCCAGGAATTTTGGTCAGGGCGACCACATCGCTAGCCTGCACAAAACGTGCAAACTCTTGCGTCGAGACGCCAGACAGCACGGCCAGCGAAATCTTCGCACCGATGCCGCTAACCTTTTGCAGATTGCGAAACAGGGTGCGCTCGGATTCGTGCAAGAAGCCATAGAGCGCGACGCTGTCTTCCTTGACCGCGTAATGGGTAAGCAGGGTGACTTCCTTGCCGGTCGCCGGCAAGTCGTAGATGGTGGACATGGGCGCTTCCAGCTCGTAGCCAACGCCGCCGACCTCCACCATCAGCCATGGCGGCTGCTTTGAAACAAGAATGCCTCGAAGTCGGCCGATCATCGGCGACGTCTCCATGCGGTGCGTGGAATGCCTACGCGTTCGAGACTGGAACGCGTGTGCGCGTGCGCCACGGCAATCGCCAGCGCGTCAGCCGCGTCAGCCTGGATTGGGCCTTTCAGCCCAAGCAATACGCCAATCATGTGCTGTACCTGTGTCTTGTCGCTGCGGCCACCACCGACCACAGCCTTCTTCACTTCGGTCGCTGCGTATTCGTGCACGGTAATCCCCCGATGAACCACGGCGCAGATAGCTGCGCCGCGTGCCTGCCCGAGTTTAAGCGCCGAGTCGGCGTTGCGTGCCATGAATACGCGCTCGATGCCACACTCGACCGGACGATAGGCCGCGATGATCTCACCGACACCATCAAAAATACGTTTCAGGCGCAGCGGAAAGTTCTCTTCGCTAGCCACGACCAGAGCATCATGAAAAACATGTGACAGCTTGCCCGCGGCATCGACATCCACAATGCCGATGCCCGTGCGCTGACTGCCTGGATCAATACCAATGATGCGGATCATCGCAAGGTAGCTGTCGCAATGACCATCACTTAGGCAACGTCAACCGGCAGCAAAGCGTTGTGATACACCTCGCTGACGTCATCGAGCCCGTCGAGTTTTTCCAGCAGGTCGGCAAGGGTTTCCAACGCCTCGCCGGTGACGGCAACGCGACTGTTCGGACGCATCACCACGCCCGCGTGCTGCGCATCGAGCTTCGCTTCGATCAGTGCCTGCTGCACCGTTTCAAAATTTTCCGACGCGCAAATCACGGTGCTTTCACCGTTTTCGTTGATCACATCATCGGCGCCAGCTTCGAGTGCCGCCTCAAACAGCTTTTCTTCCGCCGCCGTATCGCCGCCAGTCGCAAACACCAACTCGCCACAACGAGTGAACTGGAATGCCACCGAGCCGCTGGTGCCGAGGTTGCCGCCATGCTTGGTCAGCGCATGGCGCACATCCGCGACCGTGCGGATGGAATTGTCAGTGAAGCATTCGATGATCAGGGCGATGCCGGCCGGGCCATAGCCCTCGTAGCGCAGCTCTTCCATCTTCGCGCCACCGTCGGCGCCAGCGCCACGCTTGATCGCGCGCTCAATAGTGTCCTTGGACATGTTGGCGGTCAGCGCCTTGTCCACTGCCGTGCGCAGGCGCGGGTTGAGATTGGGATCAGCCACGCCGGCACGCGTGGCAACGGTGATTTCGCGGATCAGTTTGGTAAACACCTTAGCGCGCTTGGCGTCTTCAGCGTTCTTGCGACCTTCGATGGACGGGCCTCTACCCATGGCGATTCCTGACTGGATCAGATGATAAGCGAATGATTTTACTGCATTGCGCCTAGTGCAGTGTCTCAAAAATAACCTTAAATAAGTCGCCGGCGAAGCCTGAGGGGGCAAGTCTTGCGACACGATCCGCGTAGGGGTGCGAACCCAACATCGTGGTTCGTGAGAGATGGCAACGTTGGGGTTTGCACCCCAACCTACGCGTTCACCCGTATCGAGTGATGGCGGGACGGACTTAAGTTAGTGCCATGGCCACCAAGGTGTTTCTCGAAAAACTCAGGTGTTTACCCGATGCTAGATCGTTAGTCCGTAGAGTCATAGTTTTCCCACTTGCATATTGCATGCAAGTTTTGCTTAGCCAACGCACTTTTCACAATCTTAAATTTAATCAAAGATTAAGAGGTGTTGATATGGAAGCATCATTTCCCGCTTACGTACACAGAAGTGCTCAAGACGGACAGAATCATCTACCTGTTTCGCCCGAAGAAGAAGCAAGACGGGCTTATCTGAATCTTTGCAGCGGTGACTTTTCATCGCGTCTAACGTCATTAACAACCCTTGCATCGATCGAAGATCCGGGTTTAATGAGGATCTATACTCAAAACATTAATAACCTGCCTTTTGAAGACAAGCAGCTCCTGCCCATTCCCGAACTTATCCGAGAAATGTCCACACAAGGTCCGGATCAAGAACGACAGATGGTTGATTTTGTGAACAACCTTGATCTGACTGACGTGACTTTCGAAGACGCTGATTTTAACGGCTTGCGCGTAAGCGGCCTTAAACTTTCCAATATCAGCCTGACGAACCCGGATTTTCGCAATGCAAGGCTAGAAAATTGTGAATTTAAGGGCGTTGTGATGGATCGCGCAAACTTTTCGTCTGCCACCATCATCGACACCAGAATGATAGATTGCTCTTTATTTAAAATGAACATGAGTCAAACAAAACAGATTTGCAGCACATACGAGCGCTGCGATATGCCATACACGAATTTTAGCGAATCCATTCTCAAATACTTGAACTTATCATCATCCCACCTTACGCGTTGTAATTTTGAAGGGGCTGAATATAGCGAGACATCATTCCCTCCATCAAGCATTCGCCAAGAACATCCCGAAAAATCTAGCGAGGACGAAATACCAAGTTACGAAGTCCACCCCTTCGTTAATCGCCAGGACGCTGTCACGAGTAGAGAGCCTCGCCGTGAAAGAAATAATACCAAGTCAGTTTCTTTTCTTCCGCTTAGCTCATGTAGAGTGATCGAGATAAACGATAGCAATAAGACTGAAGATAAGTTCGATTTTTCAGTGCCCACAAGTGAAATAGACCAACATGGAGAACGCCTGTAAAGAAAATGCATCACGGCATGGACACCAGTGCCTAAGGCATCCCTAAGTTTTCCACTTTCCGGTCAATGGTTCCTGCTTCGTTCCGACGTTCAGCCCCGTCGCAGTAAGTATCCCCCGGCAAAGCCGGGGGCTTTATTGGGTGAGCCCCTCAAAGGGGCGATAACAGCGTGAGCCGCCTGAAGGCGGCGGGCTACACGCCCAGCTTCATCTGGTCGTAACGTTCATCCTCTTGCTCTTGGTTTCGGATGTATGCCCTCACCATCGCTTCGTCCAAGCCCACCGTCGAGACGAAATAGCCTCGTGCCCAAAACGACTCCCCAGTGAAGTTTCGATTCCGTCCTCCGAACTTGCGCGCAATGGTGATGGCACTCTTACCCTTGAGGTAACCCACCACGTTCGACACTGCATACTTCGGCGGAATGCTGATGCACATGTGAATGTGGTCGCTCATCAGGTGGCCTTCCACAATCTGCGATTCCTTGTGCGAAGCCAACTCGTGGAAGACCTCGCCCAAGTGCTTGCGTAACTCTCCAAACACCTGCTTCTTTCTCCGCTTGGGAATGAACACCACGCGGTACTTACAGTCCCAACGGGCATGACTCAAGCTTTGATACTCTTTCATCGTGAACCTCGTCTCTTGGTCGAGATTTCAGGTTCACTACGACCGCCGTATAGGTCAAACCTTGGTGAGTCCCCCGGCAAAGCCGGGGGCTTACCTCATTCTGAGTTATTGCGACGGGAACGGGCGATGTTGAAGACTGATCTTGCCCGATATCCTAGGTATCACTACCGTCAAGGACCGGCCCGAACTGACCTTCACGTAAAAATCGCGTGGTAAGCCGGGCCACCTCGGCCGATAGCAATAAACCGGTATGGCTGGTCTCGACCACGCAATGGGCGGCTAGGCCGGGCAGACAGGTCTCCTCCACCGCCACCGTGCCATCGTGCTCACCGGCGATATGACCCAGCATCGCCCCCAGTCCAATCGGCATGCGGCCGGCGATCACGCCCACCTCGCGCGGCCCGTTCCATGCTTCGAATCCCTGCTCCAGCAACGGGCGGTTGTGCCCAAGCAATACCTCGCTGCCTCGCCCCCAGCTTGCGAACGCACGCGCGACGGCACTGCCCTTGAGCGGCGAGCCAAGACAAACGATGCGGCCCGGCGGAAGCTGGCCCGGCTCTAGGCAGGCGCGCAAGGCCAGCAAACCACCCAGGCTGTGGCCGACCAGATGGACGCTCTCCGGCGCGCACTCCTCCATGCCCGCCCGCAAACGCTTTAGGATGTGATGCTGGGTCGCCGCCACGCTCATATAGTCGAAGCGATGAACGCGGAAGCCCTCTTCCATCAGGCGCTGATGCAACAGGCCCAGCGCGAAGCCGCGCATCCACAGGCCGTGCAGCAGGATGATGTGTTCGGTCATGGGGGAGGTGCCGGGAATCGTAAATCGTCAATCGAGAATAGTTGAAAGCCGCCGCCGGAACGCTGCTGCGCCCCACTTCTACGATTCCCGAGTCCCGATTCCCGAGTCCCGCACCAACACATGCAGCTCCTTCAGTTGCGCCTCGTTGACCAACGATGGCGCATCGGTCATCAGATCCTGCGCGCTGGTGGTCTTGGGGAAAGCAATCACGTCGCGGATCGACTCCGTGCCGACCATCAGCGCGGCAATGCGATCGATGCCGAAGGCCAGGCCACCGTGTGGCGGCGCACCGAACTTCAACGCCTTGAGCAGGAAGCCAAACTTCATCCGCGCTTCTTCCGCATCGATGCCGAGCAACTCAAACACCGCACTCTGCATCTCTGGACGATGGATACGGATCGAACCGCCGCCGATCTCGTTGCCATTGAGCACCATGTCGTAACCACGACTCACCGCATGGGCGGCGCTGGCACGCAGATCGGCTACATCATCAACCTTCGGCGCGGTGAATGGATGATGCAGAGCAACGAAGCGTTTTTCTTCTTCGTCATATTCGAACATCGGGAAGTCGGTGACCCATAGCGGCTTCCAGCTATTTTCGACCAAGCCGCGATCCTTGCCGACCTTCAGGCGCAGCGCGCCCATGAAATCGGTGACCGTCTTCCACTTGCCCGCGCCGACAAACACAATGTCACCCGACTGTGCACTCGTCGCCTTGAGCACCGCGTCGAGTGCTGCATCATCAAGGAACTTGGTCACCGGCGAGTTGATGCCTTCGCGGCCCTTGACCAGATCGTTCACTTTGATCCAGGCCAGACCCTTCGCGCCGTACTTGGCGACGTATTCGGTGAGCTGGTCGATCTCCTTGCGGCTGAGCGATGCACCGCCCGGCACGCGCAGCGCGGCCACACGGCTAGCAGGGTCGTTGGCCGGCTCCGCAAATACCTTGAATTCGACGTGCTTGAGCGCATCAGCCACGTCGGCCAGTTCCAGCGCAATGCGCAGGTCCGGTTTGTCCGAACCGAACCGGCGCATGGCTTCTTCCCAGGTCATGCGCGGGAACACGGCAGCCAGTTCCACGTTCACCACTTCCTTGAACACATGGCGAATCAAGCCTTCGACGAAATCCTGCACGTCCTTCTCTTCGACAAAAGCGAATTCAAGATCAAGCTGGGTAAATTCCGGTTGGCGATCGGCGCGCAAGTCTTCGTCGCGGAAGCAGCGCGCGATCTGATAATAGCGATCGAAGCCCGCCATCATCAGGATCTGCTTGAACAACTGCGGCGACTGCGGCAACGCGTAGAACTGGCCTGGGTGCACGCGGCTGGGCACCAGGTAGTCGCGTGCACCTTCCGGCGTGGCCTTGGTGAGGATGGGTGTTTCGATGTCCTGGAAACCACGCGCATCCAGATAGCGGCGCAGCGCCTGCACCAGCTTGATGCGGGTGCGCATCATCGCCTGCATATCCGGGCGGCGCAGGTCGAGGTAGCGGTAAGTCATCCGCATGTCCTCGTTGGGGCTCTCGTGCAGCGCGAACGGCAGATCCTTCGCGACGTTGAGAATCTCCACCTTTTCCGCCAACAGCTCGACCGTGCCGGTGTTGAGCTTGTCATTGGCCGACAAGCGCTTGCGAATGCTGCCGGTGACACGCACGCAGTATTCGTAACCCAAGTCGCCGGCCACGACGAAAGCGGCGGCGTTCTCGCGCTCGATGACGACCTGGACAATACCCTCATGGTCGCGCAAATCGACGAAGGCGACGTGGCTTTGCAGGCGAAGGGTATTGACCCAACCGCACAGGGTAACGGTCTGGCCGACCAGCGACTCATGGATAAGGCCGCAATAATGCGTGCGCATACGAAAAGAAACTCCGGGCCGCCTGGGCGGCGAATTGACATGGAAAAGACCTGGAATCTTAGCACTGGTGGTGGGACGATCATCTCCCTGTCCCGCAAGGGACAGGGAGATGATGCTTATCGCGCGAGGCATAAGTTGGCCACGCTTTTTCTCCCTCTCCCCTCTGGGGAGAGGGTTGCCATGAAACACACCGTACCTCCGGATTCGTCGCCCCGGCGAAGGCCGGGGCCCAGCGTCTTCGCTCTTCGTAGAACGCCGACTCAGGCAGAGCACTGGCGAACTAAAGTCACTGGGTCCCGGCCTGCGCCGGGATGACGAGCAAAAAAGCGCGCATTTCGCACTCATGAAAATGTGATCAAGAGACAGGCCTTCGCCGGGGCGACGATGAGTGAAGCAGGTTTCATCATGGCGGGTGCCGCCGCGCGGCATGACCGTTGGGGTGAGGGGCAAATCTTGCGGAATGGCTACGTCTACACGGGAACCTGTGACAACCTGCTGGGATGAAACCTACGCACTGATGGCTGCCGGTCGCGGGATGAAAGTGCGCTTAGTCAGCAGAACTATTCGGCGCTGGGAGCTGGCGCGGGCGCCTGCGCGGGCTTGCTCTCAGCCGGCGCCGGCGCCGGGCTAGACTCAGCCGGCTTGCTGCCCGCCGCATCCCCCGCCAGATTCCGCTTCTTGTCCCCATCTTTCTTGAAATCCGTCTCATACCAGCCGCCGCCGGCCAAGCGAAACTGCGGAGCACTCAGTTTTCGCTGTACCTGGGGTTTGCCGCAATCGGGGCAATTGGACGGATCAGGGTCCGATAGCTTCTGCAGGCGATCGAACTGATGCCCGCAGGCATGGCATTGGAATTCGTAGATGGGCATAGGCAAAACATCTCCACTGGACCAAGGGCCATAGGGCCGGCGGTGCTAATGATTATCGGGGTAGATAGGCGATTTTAACCGACGGTAAGCATCGGATGCAGGCAGTTGACGTTTACGCATGGGGCGATTCCTAACCATCGCTCCAACCGGACCGTATCGAGATGCGCCTCAACGGCATCGGCAAGCCGATCGATACTTGCTTCGCGCAAAACATGCACGTCCACGGTTCCAGCACTGTGCAAGCCAGCCCACTGCAGCAAGGCGCGCAAGGCTTGCGGATCGTCGAACACGCCATGCAGATAGGTACCAATGATCTGTCCATCCGCCGATAGTGCGCCATCGCTGCGACCGCCATCGAGTTGTGCGAACGGGCGCGCGAGCGCCGGTCCATAACTGACGCCACCATGGATTTCATAGCCATGTACGTGGGCGTTGGCGAAACTCAGGCGTCCGCGCACCCGATGTAATTGTTTGTCCAGCTCAAGCGTGGTTTCCAGATCCAACCAACCTAGCGCCTCGCTGGAACCTGGCTCGCCCTCCCTGCCCAGTGGATCGTGGATGGCACGCCCCAGCATCTGCAAACCGCCGCAAATGCCGATCAGCTTGCCGCCATAACGCAGATGCCGTGCGATCGCTGTATCCCACCCCTGTGCACGCAGCCACGCAAGATCGGCGCAAGTGGATTTGGAACCCGGCAAGACCATCAAGTCGCAAGCTGGCGGAGCCTCGTCGGGCCCCACTATATGCAGATCGACCTGCGGATGCGCACGCAGGGCATCGAAATCCGTGTGATTACTGATCCGTGGCAAAGCCGGCACCGCCACACGCAGCAAGGCATCCGGCTTGCTATCCCTTTCGCGCGGCAAGGCATCCTCGGCCTCCAGATACAAGCCTTGCAGATACGGCAGGACGCCCAGCACCGGTTTGCCAGTTTTGCTCTCCAGCCATTCAAGCCCGGGCTGAAGCAAGGCGAAATCGCCACGGAAGCGGTTGATCACGAAGCCTACAACGCGCGCCTGCTCACTTGGCGACAACAACGCCAACGTACCAACCAGATGGGCGAACACGCCACCACGGTCGATATCGGCAACCAGGATGACCGGACAATCCACCGCTTCGGCATATCCCATGTTGGCGATATCCCGATCACGTAGATTGATTTCCGCCGGACTGCCGGCGCCTTCCACGATCACCACATCGTACGTATCGACGAGGCGTTGATGCGATGCCATCACGGCATCGAACGCCCGCCGTTTGTACTCGTGATAATCACATGCATCCATATCCGCTACCGGATGCCCGTGAACAATGACCTGCGCACCGATATCGCTGTTAGGCTTGAGCAGCACTGGATTGAAATCCACTTGCGGCTCGATGCCACACGCCTGGGCCTGCACCGCCTGTGCTCGCCCGATTTCACCGCCATCCATCGTCACCGCCGAATTCAACGCCATGTTTTGCGGCTTGAACGGCGCCACGCGCAGACCGCGCCGGCGCGCCCAGCGGCACAACGCCGTCACCAGCGCACTCTTGCCAGCATCGGAGGTGCAGCCTTGCACCATCAGCACACGCGCGGTCATCGCAACATCTCGGTCAGCACCTTATTGATCCGGCCCACGAATAGTACAGGTGGCACCCATTCACCAACCGCGTTGGAAAGCGAGATTGGATGGCCATGGTGCGAACTATTTGAGGGCCCAATCAATAATGTGCCGTCATCCCAGCGAAAGCCCACTGCTGCCCGGCACACCTTTTGCGAGCCGATGAACATGCAAAGCTTGTCAAAAACTTGCTTTGGTGGAGCAACAGGACAACTCACTAAACAACACGAGACGCGTCGGGTGAGTCAAAGATCACTCGCAAAGCAAGCGTGCGGGTTGCGAGTCAGGAGCTCACGGAATGAGGTATGACACCCCAGCTCACCAGTCCCGCATCCAGCGCAACGCGCGCTGCTTGCGTGCGATTGGCGACGTGCAGCGCCTTGAAGATGCCCGATACGTGTGCCTTGACGGTTTTTTCGGAAAGATCGAGGCGGTGGCAGATCGCTTTGTTGGAGAGGCCGCGGCACAGCAATTGCAATACGGCTCGTTGACGATGGGTAAGCGACGCATGCGCCGTCGGATCGAAGGCCCATGACCTGCTCGACACAGGCGAAGATTCGTCCTGCAACAGCAATGGCGGCACGTAGACGTCGCCGCCCAGCACAAGGCGGATCGCCGACTGGATCGTGTGCGGGCTGGCCGACTTCGGCAAGTAACCGCGCGCGCCGCATGCCAATGCATGCCTGGCGTATTCGGGATGTTCCGAGTGTGACAGTGCGATGACCGGCACCGGCGCGGCTGCCCGCACGAAATCCGCTAATTCCGTCGCGCCCTTGACACCTGCCGCAAGCGGATCGATCACAATGGCAGCGAGATCCGGATGCTCTTTGACCAGACGAAGTCCATGATCGGCACTCTCGACGTCCTGCACCACGGTCTCCGTTTCCAGTCGGCTCAGCAAGACGGCCAGGCCGGTACGCAATACGGAATCGTCGTCGATCACCAGCAGTTTCATGGCTAGCCCCCTGGGCATAGGCTTTCTTTTTGCTTACGCGAAGCCTACCGTGGGATCGTTGCATGAGCACGCGTGCATGCCACGTGAAGAAATGGCAAGACTTTGGATAGGCAGGCGCGCCATCGGTGCGAACGTTATTTTGCAAATGAGCGCAGCGCATAAGCCGCAGCGCCTCACCTTTCACTGAAAGCAAAAGGAGCGAGCATGGCCCAGATCATCGTGTGGGGTGCGATCAACAAGGACGGAAGCATCGCCAATGGATCGAAGGCGCAGAACGGAAACTACAATTTTTCCGTGAACCGCACGGGGGCCGGCACGTACCTGATCAATTTCTCCCCAGCCTTCAACCATCTACCCGCCATCACTGGGTCGCAATGGGGGTTCGGCACTAGCCAGAACACCAAGGACAACGTGACCTTTCCGTTGCTCAGCGCCAACCAATCGACGGTCTTTACCGGCGATGCAGGGGGCAATCGCAGCGACCGCAATTTTTCCTTCATCGCGATCGGCATCGTCAACGTCGCGCCGTGATTTGAGTCGATGCATATCAGATGGGTCTTTGGTCCTAAGCCTTTCGTTGGATTTACTTGCAGCGGGCGATGGTTCACCTTTCTTCGACCGGCCCGTACCAGAAACGGCGTGCTCGCAGGCAGCCCGACAGGGGGAGGCAAGCGACCGTCGGGGTCGTAACGTGCCCATGCACCAGGCGCTTCGGCTTCAACGAGCAAGGCGGACGCGTGCCAGGCACAGTCCGCCGAGGCGCTTTGCACCGATACCTCGTTCCCTGAAAGGAGAATTGATATGAGCGACATGTCGACCTCGAAAGAGACTTCCAAGCATGCCTATGCGGCGAGTGCGACCGCATTGTACAAGTACAAATCCGCCATTCTGACGGTGACCAATGCAGCACCGGGTACACCCATCATCGTGTCGATTTCCACGAAGAAGGGAACCATTGTGTGGAGTTCCGGCGATCCTGCCGACACTGAGTCCTCGGGCATCAACATGGTGGTTTCAACGGGTTCGCTGCCGTTGACCAGCTTCATGGTAACGGCCAGCCAGATCACCTTCGAGACGGCAAAAGGAGGCAGCGCGGTTGCGTTCAATCTCAATGGCTTCTTATGCGCGAGCCAGGACCTGACGGATTTTTCGGCGACATTGCAGTCCGTCCCGTCGGGCGCACAGGTCACGCTGGGGCTGGGTGGACAAAAGGCGAAGACCCTGACCTTCAATACGACCACCAATTTCGACTGGTCGAACACCTCGGCAACCATGCAATAGACCGTTGCCGCAAAACGGGGGTGCTTCCGGCACGCACGACCGGAAGCACATCCTTCGACAAGAACTTGGCAAGCAACGCCGACTGCGTGATGGCGTGGCAAGCTGTCAGCGCGGCAAGCAGGGGATGGCCATGCCTTCGAATGATCTGGCGCTATACCAGGTTGCCTTTCAATTTCAGTTCAAGGACACGATGAGCAACCAGATGCTGGAAATCGCCGTCCTCGATTCGAACGAGTTCGTGATATCGAGCGAAAAGAAGTCGCAGCTCACGCCTTACATGGGCTCCTCCACGCCGCCGATGAACAATGCCAGCATCTGGACCACGGGGCTTTTTCTCAACGTCGCCAGCGCAGCGGCCTACGACAGCGTTGCGAACGTCGTCTGGAGCACGTTCGAGAACGGCTCGCTGCGGCTTGACCTCAATACCCATGGCGCCAACATCGCGGCGTCTTATTCATTGCTTGACGGCCCCGGTGGAGGTGGACAGCTATACCCTGGGGAAAACACCATTTCGATCAACAAAAGTCGGTAACGCCATGACCGAGAAGAAAGCCAGGCCGGCGGACGCTGCAACCGAGGCGATGGCGAATGAAGGCGTTGCCGCTGGCGAGCAGCAGCCTGTCGTATTGCCTGCGCAGACGCTGACCGATCCCGGCATGCATGCTGATGCTGGCGGCAACCCGCGCATGAGCGAGGTGATGAAGCGGCATTTGAGTTCGCACCTGAACGAGCGCGATCTCATGGCCGCCATGGCGCAGTCGGATGTGCCGGTACTGTGCAGGCCGCTGACGATCTCGCTGCAAAACGTGCGCGCCAACAGCAAGGCTTCCTTGATCATCCGCGACGACCAGGTTGCCATGTGGAGCGAAGGGGACGGTGCTGGGTTGGTTGGCCTCAGTTTTTCCACCACCCGTGATCCCGCACTGTATTTGCGCAATTACCTCATCAATGCGCGCGAGTTCTACGTGCAGACCTACAACACCTGCCAGGAAATACTGGTGAATCTCTATGTGCGCACCGCGCAGCCCGGCTTTCGCGGGCGAGTGGATCTGCCGCCCGGCGCCGTCGCCACCTTGCAGTCCAACACCGAGCGCGTCAGCCTGGTCGGCCTGAGTGCCTTCGCGATCGATTTCTGATGCAGGGGGAAAGCTGCATGTCGTACCGAAATGCGATACCGGTGGTGCTTCAGTTCAGCAACGTGGCATCCAACTCCTATCTCAACATCACGCTTACGACACCTGGCGCGCGCTGGTCGATGGGAGGGCGCATTGGCGACAGCCTTGGTTTCTCCTACAACGTGCTAGCGCAGGATGTGTACGGCAATGTGCCCGTGTTGCAGAGCGTTTCCTTCAATGGCGGCATTCTGGAGATACGCACCTCCAGCGTCGCACCGGCGCTGAACAAATTTTCGCTTACGTTGTTTCTCGATATCGAGCCGGACGTGCCTTTTCTGCAGGGCTATTGCACGCTCAACAACGAAGCCGTGGTGAGCGCTTTTCTCGGCGGCGAGCAGCCCGTGCAGTGGTACAACGGGCGGATCAGCGCCGTGCTGCCAGCGGCGCCCCGCAACTGTCGCAGCGTGCTGTTTACGATCAGCGGGCTGCAGCCGGGCTCGCCGTTGATGCTGGATGTGATTGCTGGAGCGCCCGGCTCGGCCCGCTGGACGCTGGGGCCGGAGGTACCGCAGGCGCTGGGCGCGGCCTTGAGCAGCACCGGCGGAAACATTCCGCTGGCGTCGTTCACCTATAACGACAAGCGGATCGTGATGCAGACCGGCAACGGGCAAGGCGGCACGCTCAGCGACGTGCTGATGGTTGCCTATGTGTCGTGGCAGCCGGCCGATCTGTCCTGCATTTATCTGAAGGCGATCGCCGATCCCTCGGTATCGGTATGCGCACAGGTCGGAACACGGCAGCCGCAATGGATCAGCCCGACCTATTCGGTCTTCACGCTCTAGGGAAAGTCGATGGCCTTAAGCCATGTGTTAGCCGTGCAGAACGAGCCGCCATTGTCGCCGCCGGACGATGCCAGCGGGCAGGTCGTGCGCTGGGTGAGCGAATCGCTGCGCGACCTGATCCGCACCCACATCTCCGAACTGTCGGCGGAGTCCGCGGTGGTATTCGAATCGCCCGCGGAGATCGAAGCACAGGGCGAAAACAAGCTTTCCCTGTATCTGTACCAGATCGAGCACAACCCATGGTTGCGCAACGAACCGCCGACGCTTGGCCGTATTCCTCAAGGCGCCACCGGCTCGAATGCGTTGACGATCACACCGGCGCCGATGGTGGTGGATCTCGTCTACATGCTGGTGCCGTATGCGAAGTCCGCCGAAATGGAGCTGGTGCTGGCCGACAAGCTGATGCGGCTGTTGCACAACGTGTCGTGGCTGCAAGGGCCATTGCTGCACCCGGGTCTGGAGGAAACGGGCAACAGCCGCATCCAGATCGTGCCGCGCGATTCGTCCGTGGACGTGATGCGCGATTTGTGGGCAGGCTTTTCCGGCAAGTCATACAAGTTCACCAAGCTGTATACGCTGTCACCCGTGCGGATACCTTCGGAACCGGCCTTCGACGAATACATGGTGACGCAGGTCGACACGACGCTGGTGAACACGCGTCCGCTAAGGAGTTGAGTGCGCATGGGAACGCTGCTTTGCCTGTCTGCCGTGGTCGAATTGGTCGATGGTTTTCTCGACCGGCCGGCGCGCGTGGCGGCGCCGCGCTTCGAATGGGACGGCAAGCCGTGCATGCCGATCGCCAAGCCGCAGGCGCGCTACGTGTTCTTCGACGTGCGGCCTGGTGCGCACGTATTGCGCGTCGTGGTGCCGCCTTTCGATGCATGCGAGATGGAACTCGTGCTGCCTGAAGCGGCCTGCGCTTCGGAGCGGCTGATCCGCTGCGTGCTGAAGCCAGGGCCGCACTACGCCTATCCCGCATGCGCCACCCTCATCCACGGCCGCGTGTGCGGCACGGCAGGCGATGCGACGATCAGCGCCGATTACCGCTCGGTCCACGGACGTCCGCACACCGTGCAAGCGCCTGCCGGCAACGATCGCGACTACGTGCTGGTGCTGCAGGGAAAACTGGCCGATCCGACCGCGGTGAGCTTGCGCGTCGATGTGCCCGGCGGCGTGGCCGCACAGCAGCAAATTTCCGTAACGCCGGGGCGCGCGACGCGCGTGGACGTTCTGCCCAAGTAATGCCCCAACACAGAGGAACAGGATCGTGGCGACTTATCTGCATCCCGGCATCTATATCGAAGAAATCCCCGGTGCGCGCAGCATCCAGGGCGCATCGACGTCGGTGGCGGCATTCATCGGCGGGGCCGAGATGGGGCCGTTCAACGTACCCACGTTGATCACCAGCTGGAACGCCTTCACGCGCCAGTTCGGCAGCCTTACCTGGAACGGCTTCATGCCCTGGACGGTATACGAGTTCTTCCAGGAAGGCGGCACCAGCTGCTACGTCGTGCGCACCAGGCAGACCGGCTCGGGCCAGGGCACGCTCGCCACGGCGACGGTGGGCGGAACCACGTTCAGCACCGCCAGCATGGGCACGTGGGGCAACCTGTTGCAGGTCTACATCTGCAACGGCAGTTCCGGCAGCCCATCCAGTGGCAGTTCGGATCAGACACCGATCTTCAACGTGCAGGTGGTGGTGCCCGACTCGGTCATCAATCCAAGCCAGCCGCCCACCGATCAGGCCACGCAGATGCTGATCGCCTACGTGAACCAGAACGGTCTGGCCAGGACTCCCATCGGCGATGCCAGTTCCGGCAGTGCGAGTTATTACTACGTGCTGGAAGCCTTCAGCGGCTTTACCTCGGCGGACGCTTCCTTTGCTTCGCGCATCAATACGCAGTCGATCTTCATCCGCGTCACGCAATACGACAAGACGCGCCCGGATAACACATCCGCACCGGTTCCCTTCACCAATGGCCAGAATGCCTCGTGGGACATCAGTGCCGCGCTCAATACGCTGGAAACCGTACAGGCACTGAGCCTGCTGGCGATGCCCGATACGGTGGGCATCACCAACAGCAGCGGCGTCACCGATCCGGTCACGCAAAGCGAATGGGTGAACCAGGGGTTGTCGCTGTGCGAGAAGCTGGCGAGCCTGTTCTACGTGATCGATCCGCCGTATGGCCAGGATGTGGCGGGTGTGCTTTCGTTCAAGAACGGCACGCCGCCGCCCGGCACATCGCAGGGCGGCCAGGCGATCAATTCCAGCTACGGCGCGCTGTATTACCCGTGGGCGTGGATCTTCAATCCGCTCAGCAACAGCAACGTACCGATGCCGCCATCCGGGCCGTCGCTTGGGCGCTATGCCTATACGGATGGCAGCATCGGCGTGTGGAAAGCGCCGGCCGGCGTCAACGACGGCGCCATGCGCACCGTCACCGCGCTGTTCATGCAGCTTACCGATGCCGATCAGGACACGCTCAACCCGAACGGCATCAACGCGCTGCGCAACCTGATCAATTACGGCAACGTGATCTACGGCGCGCGCACCGTGTCGCAGGATTCGCAATGGACGTATCTCAGCGTGCGGCGGCTCTTCATCTTCGTCGAGCAGAGCCTGCGCAACAGCCTGCAATGGGTGGTGTTCGAACCGAACGATCAGCAGCTATGGGCGGCGGTCACGCGCGACATCAGCGCGTTCCTCACCACGCTGTGGCAACAGGGCGCGCTGTTCGGGGCCACCGCGCAGGAAGCGTTCTTCGTCACCTGCGACGCATCCAACAATCCGCCGGAAACGCGCCAGCTTGGCCAGTTGATCATCGACATCGGCCTGGCGCCGGTTTATCCGGCCGAGTTCGTGATCATCCGCATCACCCAGAAGACCGCCGGCCCAGATTCGGGTAGCTGAGCAGGAGCTTGAGACATGGCCAATCAACTGACCGATCCGTTCCGTGGTTTTCGCTTCCGCGTGGAAATCGCCGGTATCCAGGTGGCGGCCTTCGCGGAAGCCAGCGTGCCCGACATCACCGTGGACAGCGTCGACTACCGTGAAGGTACCGATCCGATCTACAAGCGCCCCTTGTCCGGCCTCACCAGCTACGGACGCCTGAGCCTGAAGAAGGGCCTGACCGACGGCATGGATCTCTACAACTGGCAGCAGCAGGTATCGCAATTGGGATCGGGCAGCCCCAATGCGCAGAAAAACATCTCGCTGATCCTGCTGGACACCGATGGCAGCGAGAAGGTGCGTTGGAACGTGATCAACGCCTGGCCGACGAAATACGAGACCAGCGGCATGAACGCCGCCAGCAGCGACGTGATGGTCGAAACGCTGGAGCTGGCCATGGAATACATGAACCGAATCAAGTGAGGCAGTCATGAGCGTGATCAGTACGGAAGTGGAATTCACCTTGCCCGTCGGCTACCGCGACGCGGACGGCACACTGCAACGGCAGGGCGTGATGCGCATGGCCACCGCGGGCGACGAGATATTGCCACTGAAGGACCACCGCGTGCAGGCCAACCCCGGCTATCTCGCCGTGATCGTGCTGTCGCGCGTGATCGTGAAGCTCGGCACGCTGGAGATGATCAACACCAAGGTGATCGAGGAGCTGTTCGCGGTGGATTTCAATTACCTGCAGCAGCTCTACAACCGCATCAACCAGATCGATGGCAGCGCCGCCGACGCCGTGCCGGAGGTCGGCGCATTCATGGGAAAACGCGACCTGTTGCAGATGAACGGCTCTACGCTGAAATAGCGTTCATCGCCTATCACTTTCATTGGTCGCTGGACGAGGTGATGGCGATGGAGCACGCCGAACGTCGCCACTTCTGCGAACACATCAGCCGCATCAACCAAGCGATGAGCGCGGAAGAGCCGCGCCGCGATCTCAACCTGGAGTGAGCTATGGCATTGGGCATCAACGCCGCGGCCGCCGCCGCACAGCGCATGGGCGCGCACCTGGATCCGTTCAAGGCTTACAGCTTCTTCGTGGAAGTGGAAGGCATCCTGGTCGGCGGCTTCACGTCGGTATCCGGGCTGGAATCGAAGATGGAAGTCATGACCGTGCGCGAGGGCGGCGTCAACGACAAGAGCTACTCGTTGGGCGGCGTGGTCAGCTACACGCCGATCGTGCTGGAATCGGGCATTACCGCGCTCGATCCGGTGTGGCTGTGGTACCAGTCCACGCTGCAGGGCAAGATCAAGCGCAAGAACGGCTCGATCTACCTGCTCGGCGACATGGGCATACCCAACGTCTGGTACGACTTCTACAACGCCTGGCCCACGGAATGGCAGGGGCCGCGTCTGGATGCAAGCCAGAGCCTGGTCGCCACCCAGCGTTTCGTGCTGGCGCACGAAGGCATCAAGAAAAGCCTGGCCGCCACAGCGTATGCCGCCGCGGCCGGTGCCGCCAACGCGGTGATGGGGGCGTTGTGATACGCAGCCGCGCGCCGATGGCGACGATCAGCATGCGCTTCAGCACGCATGCGTTTGCGCCTGGCGTGAGCGGGAGGTGGGCGCATCTGGTGTATCTGTCGCCGGTTTCAACGTCGATGCAGCTTGTCGTGCAGGTGATCGTGCGTGCGTGGTCGCGACTGGCGCGGATGCGATGGCATGTGGGGCGAAACCGTGCAGGTTTGTCGTGCGCCAAATTCAAGCGGGTCATTGTGGCCTTTCGGCATCACGCGGGCGGTTGGTTGCCCTGTACTTGTCGCACCACTCCAATACGCATTAAGCCAGCCCCCTCTCCCCCATCTTTGATAAATAACGGGGGAGAGGGTTGGGGTGAGGGGCTGGGCTTGCGGGAGACTCGGGGGCTACGCGTAATTTTTGTTCTTTAAATCTCGCGTGGAACAAGCCATTTCGCGAGATTCGCCCCTCACCCCAACCCTCTCCCCCGTTATTTATCAAAGATGGGGGAGAGGGAGCTGGCTTACCGCGACAGGTGGCTACCTGTCAGCAGGCATCAAACGGAAAGACGTGATCGAGAGACAGAGCCTTCGCCGGGGCGACGATCGAGATTGGATGCGCATGGCGAAAGGCAAAGGAGCATTCGTCTCCAGTTCCGGCGTCACGCATTGACTTCCTTGTCATTCATCCAGCGCGTGCTTTGCGCATTCCAAACATCGACACATCGGCAGCACGAATACAGCGGAATTTTTCCGATCGCGCACCCACCACCATGGCCGACACAACGGCAAAGCATTGCGCGAGCGAACACATCGACCGCTTCGGCCGTATCCGGCCCTCCGGATGCACAGACTAATTCGCAGAGCCAGTCAATCCGCGTAGGCTGGGATGAAATCCCAGCACTGGGAGCTGCAAAAGCGCTGGGATTTCATCCCAGCCTACGCTCGCTTCGAATCGAACAGGGAATAACTCCGAGCATCCCTGCATTCACCGCGCAAGGCTCGTCCCTGCTGGCGGCATCGACAGGCGCAGCGACGCCGCTCGTTTACCGCGCCGCCGCCACCGCGCCATCGCGCTTGATCAAGCAACAGGTGGAACGCATCGAGCAGCAACTCACCCGCCGCATCGTGCGCGAGGTGGCTCAGTCCGCGCCGTCGCGCGAGCAGGTCGAGCAGGCGGCGTTTGCTCCGCACATGGTGCGCGAACTGGCCAGGCAGGTGGCCGGCGTGATGGCGCGGCGGGTCAGCCTGGAACGCTACCGCAGGGGGCTGTGATGCTGGAGAAGGCGAAAATCATCGTGCAGTCGTCACCGACGAAAACCATTCCGGTGATGTACAACCCCACCGAGCTGTCGCTCAACAAGACGGTGCTGGCGGCGGGCGAGGGTTCCAACGTGCAGTTCCAGCGCGTGGTCGACGACGACCTCACGGTCAACCTGTTCTTCGATACCTACGACAGCAAAAGCGACGTGCGCAAATACACCGACCAGATCGCCGCGCTGACCAAGCCCACCGCCGGCACGGGCATGCGCCGGGAACCGCCGACGGTGGTGTTTTCTTGGGCCGGCGCGCTGTTTACCGGCATGGTGGTGAAGCTGGAGCAGAAATTCACGCTGTTCCTGGAATCGGGCGTGCCGGTGCGTGCGGAGTTGCGCGTCACCTTCAAATCGATCCTGACGCCGCAGCAGGATCTGGCTTCGCGCGGCTATGCCAACTGCCGCCAGTTCTGGACCGTGGCCGAAAACGATCGCCTGTACCTGATCGCCCAGCACACGCTCGGCGATGCATCGTTGTGGCGGCTGATCGCGGACGCCAACGCGATCTACGACCCGCTGAACTTCCCCACGCCCGCCGACATCGGCAAGACGCTGGTGATCATCGACGTGCACGGCGAGTCGTACAACCCGCCGGCGAGGGTGTGAGCATGTGCAGCGCGCGGGTCGAAACGGCGGCTTTCCAGATCCTGCTCAACGGCAGGCCGCTGGCGAACAACCTGTCGAGCGCGATCACCGCGGTGGAGGTTTCCAACCAGTTGAACGTGCCGGGCATGTTCAGCTTCACCTTCAACTTGATGTCGCCGCAGGGCAATTGGCAGGGGGTGGATCTGGAAACCTTCAAACCGGGTGCGAAGGTGGAAGTGCAGCTTGGCATCGGCCAGCCGAAGTCGCTGATCAAGGGGCAGATCTACGCGATCGATCCCAGCTTCGGGCCGTATTCGAGCGCAACGGTCAGCGGATTCGACGCCATGGCCAGGCTGCGCTTCGGCAATCACACCCGCGACTACGAGAACATGGACGAAAACCAGATCGCGATCACCGCGGCCAAATCCTCGCAGGTGAAAGTGGTGACGCCCGGCGCCGCGGTCGCGCTCAACGCATGGGTCTGCCAGAGCGAGCAGAGCAATTACGATTTCATCCTCGGCCGCTGCAAACTTATTCATTACGAACTGGTGGTCAGCGGTACCGACGTGCAATTTCGGCCCAGCGCGGAAGGCTTGAGCCCGGTCAAGACCCTGAGCTTTCCACTCAACCTGCACAGCGTGAGTCTGCAGTTGCGCGTGCGCACCGAAGGCAGCAGCGTGAAGGCGGTGAGTTTCGATCCGCTTACCAACCAGCAAATCGTCGCGCAGAGCAATCCCAATACGACGCGCGTCAAGATGGGCGGCAGCGAGACCGGTTATGACTTCAGCAGCGACTTCCCCAGCGCCAGCATGGCCCTGGCCGATTATTCGATCACGCGGGTGGAAGCCCTGCAGGCGTATGCGAACGCCGAATACCTGAAGAACGTCGGCGGTTTTATCGAGGGCAGCGCGGAACTGGCCGGCGACCCGAGTCTGGTGGCCGGCGTGAACGTGCGGCTCAAGGGGCTCAGCCAGAGCTTCGACGGCATCTATTACGTGCAGGGCAGCACGCATCGCTACGACCTCGACAGCGGCTACCGCACGAGCCTGACATTGAAGAGGAGCGGTGCATGAGCATCAACGTGGATTTCGCCATGCCTTCATCGTCGTCGACGCCGAACGCGATGGGGGTGGTGATGGCGACCGTGAAGGAAACGAAAGATCCCAAGGGCCTGGGACGGGTCACCGTGACGTTCCAGCTCAAGGGCAGCACAGTCACCACGGACTGGCTGCAGGTGATGAGCTTCTACGGCGGCGCCGATTACGGTGCGTTCTTCCTGCCGCGCGAGGGTGATTCGGTGCTGGTGGCCTTTATCCAGGGCAACGCGAATGCGCCCATCGTGCTTGGCACCCTGTGGAATGGCGGCATCAAGCCACCGGTGCAAGGTGCGGAAAAGCAGCAGGACGTGCGCGTGATCAAAACCAAGCAGGGCAAGCAGCTGATCTTCGACGACAGCAAGAATGGCCAGCTTACGCTGATCGACGAAAAGCAGAACGCGATCACCCTCGACACCGCGAACAATCGCATCAGCATCGAAAGCAAAGGCGACATCAGCATCAGTGCGGCCGGCAAGCTGAACCTGAAGGCGCGCGAGGTGACGATCCAGAACACGACCGGCGCGGTGAAGCTCGTGCTTGGCGCCAGCGGCATGCAGGCCAACGGCGGCAGCAGCATGAAGCTCAATGCCGCCACCATCGAACTCAACTGAGGAGCATCACACCATGCCGGGAAAACCCGCAGCGAGATTCGGCGACAGCATCGTCAATGCGGCCGATATTCACATCGTGATGATTCCCTCGCCCGGCGGGCCGATGCCCACGCCGGAGCCGTGTCCGTTCAATGGCAGGATCACGCAGCAGGTCAGCCGCAACGTCTTCATCAACAAGCAGCCGGCCGCCTTGCAGGGTTCGATGGCGAACAACCTGCCGCCGCACATTCCGCAAGGCGGTCCGTTCCAGAAGCCGCCCACTAACCTGGGACGCATCCTGCTCGGCAGCACCACGGTGCGCATCAACGGCCGTGGCGCGGCGCGCGCGGGCGATCCGTGCGAAACCTGCCACGACCTGCCCCCGGCCGGTCCGCAGGCGCCGCTGCCGATGGTGGTGTTGAACGGTCCCGGCAACGTGTTGATCGGGTGAGCCATGAACGCGATCCGCAACAAAGGTGACGATTTTCTCGGGCGCGGATGGGCGTTTCCGGTGCGCGTGCAGGGCGGCAGCATCTGCTTCGCCGTCGACGAAGACGACATCCGCCAGGCGATCGTGCTGATTCTTCAGACCGCGCCGGGCGAGCGTGTGCTGCTGCCCGATTTCGGCTGCCGCATCAACGAACTGGTGTTCGCCGCCGGCAATGCCGCGTCGCTGAGCCTGGCGCAGCTTTACGTGCAAGATGCGCTGGAGCAATGGGAGCCGCGCATCCAGCTCGTTGGGGTGACGGCATCGATCGATCTGGATCAGCCGCAACGCATGATCATTTCCGTGGATTACGTCATCCGCGACAAGAACCGTCCCGACAACCTGGTCTATCCGTTCTATCTGAAGAGCTGAGGAGTCCGCATGAACATGCCGCCATCGATCGATGACGCCGGCCTTGTCTCCAGCAAGATCGAACAGCGCCTGATGGCGCTGCGCCAGGAATACGAAACCGGCCAGGCGCAACTGCGCGCGCTGGAACAGCGCACGCGCGAACTCAAGGACACGCTGCAGCGGATCAGCGGCGCCATCGCCGTGCTGGAGGAACTGGCCGCCGACGGGAAGCTCGGTGCGGTGTGACGCATCATGACTGATCCGATCCTGGATTTCCGCAGCACCGATGCGTTCTACCAGCAGGCGCTGGCGCTGGCGCGCACCTATACGCCGGACTGGACCGATCCATGGAGCACGCAGGAGCCGGATGCGCAGCAGGTGAACCAGGATCCGGGCCTGGTGCTGCTGAAGTTGTTCGCGCTATTGGGGCGCTACATCGGGCAGATGCAGAACCAAGTCCCCCATCAGCGCAAGCTGGCCTTCTATCAATTTCTCGACATGCAACTGCGCCCGCCGCTGGCGGCGCAGGCGCCGCTCGCCTTCACGCTGCAGGCGGAGCAACCGCCGTGCGCGATACCGGCCGATACGGTGGTGTCGAACAGCGACGATCCGCTGATGGCGTTCCAAACCAACGAAGCGCTGGAAGTCGTGCCTGCCACCTTGTCGGCGCTGCTGACGATGATTCCCTCGCAGGATCGCTACATCGACGTTTTCGACGCAATGGGCAAGGGCCAGCCCATACCGTTGTTTCTCGCCGGGCAGGACAGCCAGCAGGAACTGCCCTTGTCGCACTGGTTCATGCTCGGCGATCCGCAACTGTTCAAGCCCGATCCATCCTTGCAACGCATCACGGTGCACCTCAGCGGCGCGCGGCTTGCCGCGGAGTATTTCGAGCAATGGGCCGATGGCGCGCTCGCGCCGCTGGCGGCCACCGTCATCGGTACGATCGGCGATCTTGATCTGAGCATCGAGGTGACCCAGGCGCCCACTGCCGGCCCGCTGACGCTGACGCAACTGGAAGCGGAGCTGTACCAGGCCGATGGCCGCAGCAGCGGTTTCGCCGGCAATCCGGATGCGGATGCGGAACAACCGATGTACTGGCTGCTGGTGCGGCCGGCGCCGACGCTGCGCGTCGTCAATGCGCTGGCGAGCGAGTTGCCCAGCGTGTCCGCCTTGAGTTGCACCTTGAGCGGCGACGGCATCCAGCCGGAACAGGCTGCGTGCGGTACGGTGATCGTCAACTTGCGCAACGGCGTGTATCCCTTCGGGCAGACGCCGGCGGTGGAAGACGCGTTCTATATCTGCTCCGACAATCTGTTCGTGCGCCAGGGCGCGCAGATCACGCTGAACTTTGCCTTGAGCTACGTCACCACGGATTACCCGGTCACTTTGTACTGGCAGTATTGGGACGGTTCCACCTGGCAATCGCTCAATGCCACGCCCACCCAGATCGGCACCTATCACTTCATCGACACCACCAACGCGCTGCGCGGCAATCCGCTCGGCGCGAGCTATGTGCAATTTCTGTGTCCGGCGATGCAGCGCACCACCGTGGCCGGTGCGGAAGGCTATTGGCTGCGCGTGGTGATCGCCGCGGGCGGCTACGGCGAGATCGGTGCGATCACCACCCAGGCGGTGAGCACCACCATCGACCAGATTCCCGACAGCATTCTTCCGCCCGAGCAGAAGCAGCAGGTGACGGATTATCTGAACAACGTGGAGGGCGTCAATTTCTCCTATACCTATACGCCAAGCAGCTACGCGCCGCCGTATATCCAGTCGCTGTGCCTGAGCTATGCCTACACGGCCACGCCGCAGAGCCTGTGGACCTACAACGCCTTTGCGCTGGAAGCCTTCCGCCACAGTCCGTTCAAGCCGGTGACGGATCGCTACACCAGTTGCTATCTGGGCTTTTCGCCGCAGGATTTCGTCCGCTACACGCTGGGGCGCGGCCTGTCGCTGTATTTCTATCTGTCGCGGGAATACGACCTGCCGGCGCCCACGCAGCAGTGGGAGTATTACGACGGTGCCGCCTGGCAGGCGTTGTCGATCGACGACGGCACCAAGGGTTTGACGCGCTCAGGCATCGTGCGCTTCACCGTGCCGGATGATCTGATCGCCGCCACGCTGTATTCGCAGGACGCCTGCTGGCTGCGCATCCTCAATCCGTATCCGCGCCAGGACGTCGACGTCTATGGCATCTATCCCAACGCGGCGATGGCCGGCAATCGCAGCACCGTGCTGAGCGAAATACTCGGCTCCAGCAACGAGCAGCCCAGCCAGTCGTTCGAGCTGAGCTACACACCGGTGCTGCAGGGCTTACAACTGGACGTGATCGAGCCGGCCGGCATGGAACCGGCGCCCGCGCCGGACGATGGCGATGCGCTGAGTTTTTCCGTCACGCCTTCCGCGACCAGCGCGGGCGGCAGCGATACCACGGCGCGCCGCTGGACCCAGGTGGAAAATTTCTGCTTCTACGGACCGACCGATCGCGTCTACACGTTGAACAGCGAAAACGGCAGGGTCACCTTCGGCGATGGTTACAACGGCATGATTCCCCCCGCCGGCTACAACAACATCGTCGCCAGCCATTACGAATATACGCAGGGTATTGCCGGCAACGTGGCGGCCGGCAAGCTCAGCGTGCTGCGCGAGGGTTTCAGCGCGATCGCCGCCGTGAACAATCCCGCGCCGGCGCAGGGCGGCGTGAACGGCGACAGCGTCGGCGACCTGGAGGCGGCGGCGCCCACGCAGACAAAAGCCAACGATCGCGCCGTGCAACTGGACGACCTGGGCACATTGGCGCGCGCCGCCAGTTCGATGGTGAGCCGCGCGCGCGCCGTGGTGACGCCGGATCAGCGCATCGCGATCGGCGTGCTGGCGCTCTCCGACGCGCCGCGCCCGTATGCGCCGCCCGCCTTGCTGGATCAGGTGACGGCCTATGTACGTGCACGCTGCCTGGCGCCGCTGGCGCCGCGCATCGGCAGTTGCGGCCCTAGCTATGTCGCCATCGACGTGGTCGCGCAGGTGGCGGCCGACGTGCCCAGCGATCAAAGCAACGCCACCCAGCAGGATCTGGCTGCGCAACTGCAGGCGTTTTTCCAGCCGGTATTCGGCGGTCCGGACGGGCAGGGATGGGCTTTCGGGCAAACCGTGCAGGCGGCGCAGGTGACGCGCATGCTGCGCAAGGACAAGCGCGTCGGCGCCGTGCTCGGCATCGCCTTGAACGGCGTGCAGAACGGCAACGTGCCGCTGGCGCCGGATCAGTTGCCGGTAGCGGGCACGATGAGCGTGTTGGTGTACGCGACCGGTGCGGGAAGGTAGCGCATGAGTTTCGAACTGCCGGATCTGGATACGCGCGACAGCGCCGCCCTGCAGGCGGAGCTGATCCGGCGCATTCCGCAGTTCACGCGCCTGTGGACCGATTACAACGACTCCGATCCGGGCATCACGCTGTTGCAGTTGCTGTGCTGGATCGGCGAATCCCTGCTGTACCAGAACAACGCCATTCCCATCCAGGCGGACCAGAATTTTCTGCGCGACGTATTGGGGCTGGCGTTTACCTCCAACACGACGCCCTACAGCGAGGCGGCCGAAAAGGATTTCGATTTCGCGTTCCAGGGCCTGCGCGACGTGCTCGGGCAGATCGAAGCCGGCGTCACTCTCACGCGCGCGCAATTGCAGCATGCGGTGCTGGATTACCGGGATACACCCTATCTGGCGCTGAGCCTGAGCGACGTGCAGGCATTGGCCCTGCAAACGAATGCGATGATCGATGCGCAGCAGTCAGCATCGCAGGATTCGTCGAAAACCGTCCTGCGCGTGCGGCGCGCCGATGCGCTGGTGAGCGGCGAGGCCACGAATGCTTACGTGCTCAGCGATGCGGCGTGGTCCTATCAGCTCATCGATCCGACCGATGCCGGCGCGCCGCCCCCGCCCGGAAGCCGGCGCAGCGTGCTGGTGCTGCAGCCGCCGCTGGGGCAGGCTGCGGCGGATGCGGCGCAGGCGGAGAAAACCTTGCTGGACAGCGTGCGCACCTACGTGTCGCCGCGTGTGCTGCTCGGCAACCGCGTGAACGTGCGCGCCGCGCAGCTCACCGACATCAATCTCGACGTGTCCGTGCGCTGTCCACCCAACGTGGTGCTGAAGACGGTGCTGACTGCGTTGATGAATACGCTGTTCGCTTATTTCCAGCCCGGCGAGCGCTGGGCATACGATCGTCCGCCCGAGCTGGAAGATCTGCAGCATGTGATCGAGAGCGTGCCCGGCGTTTCCGGAATGGACGGCATGCAATGGAGCTATGCGCCCAGTGCGCAGCTCGGCTGGCTGGCGCAATTGAACGTCAACGCACTGCTCGCGGATCTGCCGCCGGGCACGCCGGCCATGCTTTACCGCGGATTGCCGCGCGTGCGCTGCATCAGCCTGCAGGCGAGGAACGCGGCATGAGCATGCCTGCCAGCTATCTGCGCTATCTCCCCGCCGCGTATGCGAAGGCTGACGACGGCTTTCTCGCGCGCTATCTGACGATCTTCCAGAAGCTGCTCACCGGTATCGCCGACGGCACGCTGGACGGGCGGCGCGGCATCCAGGAACTGCTCGCCGCGGACGTCGTCGGCAGCTTGTTCTACAGCCGTTTCAGTTTTTTGTTTCCGTCGGGCGACGACACCTTCATTCCGCCGATTTCCGGCAGCGAGCACCGCGACGCGATCCTGCGCGATTTCGACAGCTACATCGGCGTGCCCGAGCTACGCCTGCCGCTGACGAGTGCCACCGCGGCGAATGCGCAGGACGACGATCCGCTCGCCAGCTTCAGCGCCTGGCTCGACGGCGTGCTCGACTGGCTGGCCGGATGGGTGAACCTGCTGCTGGACGGAAGCTGGTCGCTGGATCGGAAGCGAGAGGTGATCGCCCAGATCATGGCCTTGTACCGGCTGCGCGGAACCGCGCAAGGCATGAACATGATGCTGGATCTGTTTCTGGATCTGCCGATGGAGGTGAGTTGCTATACGCCGCCGGGCAGCAAAGCAGTCACCAGCACGGTGAGCATCGAGGTGCTGAACCCGTCGCCGCCCGACATCGTGATCGGCGACACGGCCGGCAGCACTTACATCTTGCCATGCGCCTGGCGGCCGGGGCTGCCGCTGTTGTCGGGCTATGCGCCATGGCTGTTTCTGGTGCAGGTGATGCTGCCCAGGTACAGCGATGCGCAACACGTGCTCGACGACGACGGCGCGGACCAGGTGCGCCAGCTGCTGGCGAAACTGCCGGTGCTGCTCGACGCGATCAAGCCCGCGGCCTGCCGCTACCAGGTGCAGATCCTCGGCGGCATGTGTTTTCAGCCAAGCCCGGTATCGCCGCCGCCCGCACCGTCTTTGCCGGACCCCAAACTCGATTTCACCACCCTCCTCGGTAGCACGTTGCCATCTTCATGACTACGCCAACCACATCGCTCAGCGCGTCCACGCCACCGCCCGCGCCCACACCGCCGATTCCGGCGAATATCGCGTACACGGTGAAATACCAGGCCGGCATGTTCCTCACCGCCGAGAACATGACGACGGCGCAGAACTATCTGGTGAACTGGATGCAGTTGCAGAACCAGATGCTTTACACGCCGGGCGTATTGAACGGCCTGGCGGTGAGCAGCGCCGGGCCTGCCAGCCTGGCGGTGCAGCCGGGCACTGGTTTCGACGACAACGGTTGTTTCCTGATCCTGCCTGGCGACAGTGCGCAAGCGTTGGCGCTTCCTTCCGGCGCGACGGACCAGGTGTACAAGGTGTATCTGGTTTACCCGGATCCGAACAACCCGCCGCCGGTGCAAGGCACGTCGGACACCGAGGTGAACATGGCCAGCGGCCTGCAGGTGCTCGATGATGGCGCCAGTGCGCCGGGCCGCAGCGTGGTGCTGGCGCAGGTGACGGTGAAGAGCGGCGTCATCGATGGCGTCACCGACCTGCGCGCACCGGTCGCCAGCCGTCTTCCCGCCAACCTGGGCGGCACTGCGGATATCAACGCGATGGCGCCGAAGGGCAGCAGCCAGAGCATGTTGCGCGGCGTGGCGTCCGTGCCGAGCACGGATCTGCGCCAACCTGGCAAGAGCGTGGAACAGCCGGTGTACTTCAACCCGCCGCCGGGCAGCGAATGGAAGCGGATTCCGCAAGTGATGGTCACCGTGCTCGGCAGCGTGCCGTATGCCACGGCGGTGAGCGGCGTCGATACGGAGAAATTCACGCTCACCTTGACGTCGCTGTTCTCGCTGGCCGCGGAAAACACGGGGCCGATCACCGTGCAATGGCTGGCCTATGTCTGAGCTTCCTCCCGTCGAACGCGTCAATTATTTTTCCGGCGAAGCCCTGCTCACCGGCGATTTCGTCTGCGAGCAGCACTACAACATACAGATGCGCACGCTGCTCAACAGCAGCCTGCACACCTGGGGCATCGCCAGCGGCCTGCTGGTGAGCTGGCAGGCCAGCAGCCAGTCGAACCAGGTGCGCGTAAGCCCGGGCATGGCGATCGACGAACTCGGTCGCCAGATCGTGCTCAGCGTCCCGCAGATCGTTGCATTGACGGCGGGGCCGGACGATGGCCCGATCTATCTCACCATCCGCTACAACGAGGTATACGCCGACTACAGCGTGGACAGCGGCGTGCCGGGCTACAAACGCATCGTGCAACAACCGCTGCTGGAACAACTGCCGACCCTGCAGCAGCCGGGCATCAACATTCTGCTGGCGGTGGTGTCCTTCTCGCCGCAAGGCAACATCAAC
This sequence comes from Dyella sp. M7H15-1, assembly GCF_004114615.1. Lineage (NCBI taxonomy): Bacteria > Pseudomonadati > Pseudomonadota > Gammaproteobacteria > Lysobacterales > Rhodanobacteraceae > Dyella > Dyella sp. M7H15-1. The sequence goes on along the minus strand of NZ_CP035300.1, from coordinate 3,111,331 downwards.
GATCTGATCTTCAAGCAGGGCAACACCGAGCGGCGCTACGTCGGCTCGCGGCTGGGCCTGCTGGAGCTGGTCACCGAAGGCAGTGGCTCCGATCCCGTGCAGGGCGTGCAACTGCAGGCGCTGCGCGACCAGGATGGCAAGCACGATTACCTCGACGTTACCGCCAGCCGCAGCCAGTTCAACGGCATGCTCACCACGCGCGACAATCTCGGCATCGGCGTCGACTTTCCGAAGGCCAACCTGGAACTGGCGCGCATCGTTACGCCGGCACCCGGCACGCTCAAGGCGCAGGGCACGACGCTATTCATGCAGCCGGGCATCTTTCCGCCGCTGCAGCCGGGCGACGTGGTGATACCGCAGCGCATAAGGGGTACGGCCGCGCCGACACCAGGCCAGGCGGTGATCGCCGCGGTCGGCACCTCCGCCCGGCAAGGCGAGCAGGTCTACAAGATCCAGCGCGCCTTCGCCAATGACATGCTGGTGCCGGTGGGCTATGGCTACATCCGCACCCATCTCGTGCGTTTTCTGGCCGGCCTCAGCGAAGATCCGCCGCTGGAGATCTTCCGCATCGACAACGACGGCAATGTCGGTCTGGGCTTGCCGGCCGCCGCCAGCAGCGGCAAACCCGGGCCGGCGGCGCTGCGCATCACGCCCGAACGCAAGGTGGGCATCGGCTTCGACGATGCGGCCGTCATGCCGCAGGAAGCGTTGGAGGTGAACGGCACCGTCAAGGCGCTTTCGTTCGAAGGCAACGGCAGCAAACTGGAAAACCTGCCGATCCTCAGCTACTGGACCAAGCAGAATCCCACCGCGGCGCTGAGCCCGATCTACTACAACCAGGGCAACGTGGGCGTGCTGATGACCCATCCGCCGGCGTCGCTGAGCGTGGGCACCGGCGATGGACTGGTCGGCAACGGCATGGTGTCGGCCGATGCCGTCAATCCGTACACCCAGCTCAACGGTTTCAGCACCACGTTCACCAGCCAGATCGGCGTCGGCGACACCATCGTGCTGGGCTATCTGAAACAGCAGTGGCGTCAGATCAAGATAATCCACAGCAAGACGCAGCTTGAATTGAACGATCAGTTCCCGATCATTCTGGAGCAATCCAGTTACAGCTACGCGCCGGCCGACAGCAATGCCTTGCCGTCCGGCGCGCAACTGTTTTCGACGCCGACGCCGACGTCAACGCCAATACCAACGCAGGGCGAGAGCAAATCGGATGTAAAGCCCGGCCAGGGCACGATCAGCAGCAACGGCACGATGATCACCGGCAGCGGCACCGATTTCTCCAGCTTGCAGTCGGGCGATTGGCTGATGATCGACATGGTCAAGCCGGACCAGTCGCCCGGCAGCAACAGCAATTGGCAGGTGCGCTCGGTGGACAGCGATACGCAACTGACCCTGGTGGAAAAAAGGGACGGCAGCGAGCGTGTTTCGATTCCGGCCAATCTGTCCGCGTACATGGTGCTGCCCGCGCTGCTGGGATTGTTCCAGAGCACCGTCACGCTGGAGCAGGGCGACGATCCGCCGCCGCCCGCCATGCTGGTGCTCAACAACGGACCGGAAGGCGAGCCGAAAAACACCGTTGCCATCAACATGCCGCTGAACGCGCTGCAGAAGGGCTATGCGCTGGAAGTCAACGGCGACGTGAATTTCAACGGCGGCAGCAGCAACGTCGACCATCTGGTGGTGCGCCAGACAGCGCAGATCGGCCTGCAGAACGACAGCGGCACGGTACTGACCGTGGGCTCGCAGCCATCGCCGCAGCTTTTGACGGTTACCCAGAACAACGTGGTGATCGGCGTCAGCAGCGGCAGCAGCCTGCTCGAAGTCGGCGGCGCACTGACCGCCGCGTCGATGACGGTGGCCGGCGTGGCCGTGGCCGGCAACGGCAGCGTGAGCCTGCTCGGCAAGCGGGTGGCGATTCCGATCAGCGCCGGCAATCCCGCCTGCACCGGCACAGCCGCCACCGACGGCCTGATCGTGGTCAGCTTCGGACCACAGCAACTCAATGCGAGCGCGCCGGATTTTTTCGGCATGCTCAGCTGCACCCTCGGCGACGGCAGCCTCTACAAGACATGCGCCAGTTATCAATACCACCAGGACGAAAACGGCGCGTTCCAGAACCCCGTATTCGGCAGCCTGAACGTGCCGGTGTGCAACGGCGAAACCTGGAACCTGCAGCTCGACATCACCTGGAGCTACAACTGCTCGCTGTTCATCCAGGCGTATTGGGTGCCGTTCGGCCCCGACAGCGCCGCGACGTAAGCGTGCGATGCCGCACTTCGCCGACAACGAAGCTTTCATCGCGGCCCTGTGCCGTTATGCCGATCAGCTCATCGACCGCGCGATCATGGCGCAGCCGATGGCTGCTCCGTCGGCGCAAACCGCGCTCGCCTCGCGCCTGAATGCCGCGCGCGAACAATGGGCGCAAGGCCAGGACGCAGCGTTGGCCGCAGCGTGGCGGCAGCTCGAACAAGACATGCTGGCGACACTGGAGCAGGGTGTCTTCATTCCCTGGATCAACCTTGTACGGCTCTGCCAGCTTGATGCGCTGGAGCAGCAACTGTTGTTGATCGCCATGCTGCCGGACTTCGATGCCGCGTATCGCGCGCCCTTGCTGGAAGCATCCGGCGGCGAAAGCGTTGCCGACGCCTGCCTGCCATTGTCGGCAATCGCGCATCTGTTGGCAGGCATGCGCGAGGCGGTGCAAGCGACGCTGCTGTCCGATGGCGCGCTGCTGCACTGGCGCATTCTGGAGATCGAGCCGCAGGGCGACGTGTTGCGCCTGTGCGGTGGATTCCGTGTCGATCCCGCCGTTGCCGCCTATCTCTGTGGACGCGCCACGCCGCAACTGCGGCTTGCCGACGTGCTGCCGGACATCGCGCCGGACGGAGAGCTGGCAAACTTGCCGATCGATGCGAACACGCGCCGCGCACTGCAGAATTTTCTACTCCGTTGCGGCGCGGATGCTCCGGCCGACGCGAGCTATGTGCTGCAGTTGCAAGGACCGGACCCGCGCATGCTCGAACGCGTGTGCGCCGCGCTGTTTGGCGCGCTCGGCATGAGCTGCGCGCGGCTCGACAGCCGGCAATGGGCAGGCAACGATCACGCCGCGATGCTGCGGCGCCTGCGCCTGCTATGCCGGGATGCCTTGCTGTGTAACCGCGTGCTGGTACTCGCCGACTGTCGTCGACTGAGTGGCGATGGCGTCACGGACGACGCACCAGGGCTGCTGGAAAACGTGCTGGATACCTTGCTGGAAAGCCAGCGCTACGTCGTCACGTTCAACGGCCCGTGGCACCGGCTCGCCGAACACGCGCATCGCTATGCGCGGCACACGGCGATGCCACTGCTGATTCAACTGCCATCGCCGGACGTGGCCTTGCGCACGCAGATCTGGCGGGACGGCGCGCAGCGGCACACCTTGCCGTTGTCCGACGGACTGCTCGATCAACTGGTCAACAGCTATCTGTTCACCGCCTCGCAGATCGACGCGGTGCTGAAAGACACGGAAAGCAGGCGTTTGCTGGACGACGGCACGCCCATCGAGGATCTGCTGCTGGAAGCCTGCCGCGCGGCCAGCGTCAGCGAGCAGTTCAGCATCGCGCAGGAGGTGAAGACGCGCTACCGCATGAGCGACATCGTGCTACCGGACGCCACGCGATCCTGGCTCGAAGACGTGCTGCATTACGCGCGGCAGCGCCACCGGGTGATCGAGCAATGGGGGTTCGAACGGCACAATCCGAACAGCCGCAATCTTTGCGTGCTGTTCCACGGCCTCACCGGCACCGGCAAGACCATGGCCGCCTCCATCATCGCCAACGAACTGAACCTGGGCCTGTACCGGGTGGATCTGGCGAACGTGCTGAGCAAGTACATCGGCGAAACCGAAAAACACCTGGCGCAACTGTTCGACAAAGCCGAGACCATGAACGTGGTGTTGTATTTCGACGAAGCAGAAAGCCTGTTTTCCAAGCGCACCGAGACACGCGACGCGCACGACCGCTACGCCAACGTGCAAACCGGCTATCTACTGCAGCGGATCGAAACCTATCCGGGCATCGTGGTGCTCTCCACCAATCTTCTGAAAAACATCGACAACGCCTTCACGCGGCGCTTCAAGTTCATCATCGAATACCCATTCCCCGGCGCGGAGCAGCGCCGCGAACTGTGGCGCAAGGCATTCCCTGCCGACACACCGTTGGCCGGCGACATCGACATGGATCTGCTCGCCGCGAAAGCCGCGCTGAGCGGCGGGCACATCAACAACATCGCCCTGCGCGCCGCATTCTATGCCGCCGCCGAAAACGAAGCGGTGGGCATGGGGCACGTGATGAAGGCGGTTGAGCGGGAGTACGACAAGCTGGGCAAGGTGTTCGTGCGTGGCGAATTCGCGTGGGGTGAGGGCGATTAGTTGTGGTCGTAGGCGGGAATGTTTGACGCGTAATTACGTTGTAGTCAGGATTTGACCATGATCGAACTGCACTTTGAGTGGGATTCAGCCAAGGCCGCTGCCAATTTCAAGAAACATGGCCTCAGCTTTGATGAGGCCATGTCGGCCTTTGCTGATGAGCGAGCCAAGCTGATCGCCGATCCCGATCATTCAGATGATGAGGATCGGTTTATCTTGCTAGGGATGCTCTGATCTATTCCACGCACCCGTCACCGCACTGTATGCGCGCATACAGTGCGGTGACGGGTGCGTGGAATAGATCAGAGCATCCTTAAGTAAGTGCCATTGGCCTTAATGGGACTAGAATAGTAGGTCTTCGCCGAGGGGCGCTGCGAGCGTTATGGGACACCATAACGACCCAGGCTCGGTGGATGCTTCGACTGCAACGGCGCTCATGACGCGATTCCGCGTCGGCCTGGCCTTCCCAGGCCGGGTTTTCCCATGAGACTCGGAGACATCCCGAATGAATGCTGTAACCCAAGATACGCATACGCACGACTACAAGGTCCGCGATATCGCACTGGCCGAGTTGGGCCGTCGCCGCATCCGCATGGCCGAGGAGGAAATGCCCGGCCTGATGCGGATTCGTGCACGCTATGCGCAGTCCAAGCCGCTGAAGGGTGTGCGCCTGTCCGGCTCGTTGCACATGACCAAGGAAACAGCGGTGTTGATCGAGACGCTGAACACACTCGGCGCCTCGGTGCGCTGGGCTTCGTGCAACATCTTCTCCACCCAGGACGACTGCGCCGCCGCGATCGCCGCCGCGGGCATCCCGGTGTTCGCGTGGAAAGGCGAGACGCTGGAAGAATACTGGGATTGCACGCTGGACATGCTCACCCACCCCGGCGACGGTACTCATAACGTCAGGGGCCCGGAGCTGATCGTCGACGACGGCGGCGACGCCACGTTGCTAATCCACAAAGGCGTGGACATGGAAAACGGCGACAACTGGGTCAACACGCCCGGCGCCAACCACGAAGAACAAGTCATCAAGAACCTGCTCAAGCGCACTGCGAAAGAGCGCCCCGGCTTCTGGAAGAAAGTCGCGGCCGGCTGGAAGGGGGTCTCCGAAGAAACCACCACCGGCGTGCATCGTCTCTATCAGATGATGGAAGCGGGCAAGCTGCTGGTGCCAGCGATCAACGTCAACGACTCGGTCACCAAGAGCAAGTTCGACAACTTGTACGGCTGCCGTGAATCGCTGGCCGACGGCATCAAGCGTGCCACCGACCTGATGGTGGCTGGCAAGGTCGCCGTGGTGTGTGGCTACGGCGATGTGGGCAAAGGTTGCGCGCATTCGCTGAAGGGCTTTGGCGCGCGCGTGATCATTACCGAGATCGACCCGATCAATGCCTTGCAGGCTGCGATGGAAGGTTTCCAGGTGGCGACCGTGGAAGACACACTCGGCATCGCCGACATCTACGTCACCACCACCGGCAACAAGGACATCATCACGCTGGAACACATGGCGGCGATGAAGAACAACGCGTTGGTGTGCAATATCGGCCACTTCGACAACGAGATCCAGATGGATCGCCTGAACACCGCTAGGGATGTAACGCGCGAAAATATCAAGCCGCAGGTGGATCGCTATACCTTTGGCGTCACTTCGTCCAACAACGGCGGCCACAGCATCTATATGCTGGCCGAAGGTCGTCTGGTGAACCTGGGCTGCGCACACGGCCATCCAAGCTTTGTGATGTCCAACAGCTTCAGCAACCAGACGCTGGCCCAGCTCGACCTATGGGCGAACAAAGACAAGTATGAGAAGACGGTCTATCGCCTACCAAAGAAGCTGGACGAGGAAGTGGCGCGCCTGCATCTAGAACAGATCGGCGTGAAGCTGACCAAGCTCACTCCTGAACAGGCGGCGTATATCGGCGTGCCGGTGGAAGGGCCGTATAAACCCGACCATTATCGCTATTAATACTGCCCTGCGACAGCAATACCTACGCTGGTATCGCCAACCAGGTTTTTATTCGCACCCTCTCCCACCAGGGAGAGGGGCGCGCACATCACATTAAACCGGCTCCAGCCAGCCCCATTTGTCCTGCGTCTTGCCGTTGAACAGGCCGAAGTACAGCTCCTGCAGACGACGCGTAACGCGCCCTGCCTTGCCACTGCCGATCTGCTTGCCATCGACTTCGCGAATCGGCGTGATCTCCGCCGCTGTGCCGCACATCAGGATTTCATCGGCGAGATAGAGGTATTCGCGTGGAATATCGCGCTCGATCACATCAATGCCATCTTCGCGAGCCAGCACCTTCAGGGTATCGCGCGTGATGCCAGTGAGGATCGACGCACTGGCTGGCGTGGTGTGCAATACGCCATCGAACACCAGAAACAGATTTTCACCCGCGCCTTCGCTGAGCAGGCCGTTCGCTGCAAGGGCAATGCCTTCACCGAAGCCAAGGCGACGTGCCTCGCGTGCAATCAACTGACCAGAAAGATAATTGCCACCGGCTTTTGCACCGGCAGGGATGGTGTTCGGAGCAAAGCGCTGCCAGCTCGACACGCATGCGGTGATACCGACCTCCAAAGCCTCCGGCCCAAGGTAAGGGCCCATCGGCCAGCTCGCCACCGCGACGTCGATCGACGTTTCAGCAGAAAGACCGAAGCCGCCAAGGCCGCGATAAGCCACCGGACGCAAATAAGCGGCAGCGAAGTCATTCTTGCGGATCACTTCGCGACATGCGGTCGCGAGCTGATCCTGCGAATACGGCAGCACCATGTCGTAGATCTTGGCTGACTGATACAGACGCTTGAGATGATCAGTCAGACGGAAAATCGCCGCGCCTTCCGGCGTGACATAGCTGCGTATACCCTCGAAAACGGATGAGCCGTAATGCAACGCATGCGACATGACGTGCGTGGTGGCTTCCTTCCATGGCTTGATGTCGCCGTTCTGCCAGATCCATTCGGGGTACTGCTGAGCCATGGGGAGTTCTCCGTTGGGGACCGCTCATGATACCGCCAGAGGGGTTCGGACGCCGTTTGTCTTCAGTCCATCGAGCGTAGCCAAAGGCATCCCGTGTGATGGACGACATCGAAATGGACCGACTCGGTGTCACCACTGCCGTCATCGGCCTCGGTTCGTATCACCCGTGCTCTCCCGCCCGTGCCCGGAGACGGGAAGAATCGGCTCCCGATGAATCATCCTCATCAGCACAGGATTGATAAACACATCGGCACGCATAGCCCGATGCGTCAATGCATTCCGTTCAACTGATCAAGTACTGCGCGAGTCGCTTTTGCCCGATTCAGCGTATAAAAATGCAGCCCCGGCGCCCCCCCTTCCAGCAACCGTCGGCACAACTGCGCGACAACGTCAGCCCCCATCGCGCGAATGGACGCTACATCGTCGTAATAGGCCTGCATGCGTTTGGCGATCCAGCGCGGGATTTCCGCACCGCAGGCGTCGGAGAAGCGCTTGAGCTGGGCGTAGTTGGAAATCGGCATGATGCCCGGCACCACCGGCACCGACACACCCAGTCGACGTACATCGTCGACAAAGCGGAAGTACGCGTCCGCGTTGAAAAAATACTGCGTAATGGCACCATCCGCACCGGCTTCGATCTTCGTTTTGAAGTGGCGCAGATCGGCCTGGACGTCTTCGGCCTGCGGATGCATCTCTGGATAAGCCGCCACTTCAATGTGAAAGTGATTGCCGGTGTGCTGGCGGATAAAGCGCACCAGTTCGACGGCATAGCGGAAGTCCCCAGGCGTCGCCATACCCGAAGGCAGGTCGCCACGCAAAGCCACGATGCGTCGATAGCCTGCGGCGCGGTAAGTATCGAGCAGGTCAGCGATTTCCTGACGGGTGCCGCCTACGCAGGACAGGTGTGGCGCCACCTCCAGCCCATGCTGCTGGTGCAGTCGTGCCACGGTATCGCCGGTATAACTAAGGGTGGAACCGCCGGCACCGAAGGTGACGGAGACATATTCGGGCTTAAGCCCTTTCAGCTCCTTGGCGACACGATCGAGCTGTGCACGCTGTTCGTCGGTCTTGGGCGGAAAAAATTCAAAGCTAATGGCCAGCATTGCAAGGGTCCGTGGCGGCAAGTCACCCTAGTGTATATCTCTTATTCTGGATGAAGCGATATTAGGGATATCGCCGCGGGCTGACACTACCTGCTTGGGTCTGTCATTATCGGACGCTTGTGCCCCACGGGGTGGCCGAGTCGTGTTTCGCAGGAGTACGCATGTCTTCTTCCAACGCCATTCGCCGCGATGTAGGTCCGTTCGCCCTGATGCTCACCGGCTTGGGCTCGATCATTGGCTCAGGATGGCTGTTTGGCGCGTGGAAAGCGGCGGGCCTGGCCGGCCCCGGAGCCATCTGGGCCTGGGTGTTGGGCGCAGCGATCATCATGACGATCGCACTGACCTACGCCGAACTCGGTGCGATGTTCCCCGAATCCGGTGGCATGGTGCGCTACGGCCACTACTCGCACGGCTCGCTGGTCGGCTTTATCGCGGCGTGGGCCAATTGGATCGCTATTGCTTCAGCAATTCCGGTGGAAGCCGAGGCCTCTGTGCAATACATGGCCTCCTGGCCGTGGGAATGGGCGCACGACCTGTATCACGTGACTGATGGCGTGGGCGAGTTGAGCCATACCGGACTGACGATCGCGGCGATGCTGGTGATCATTTATTTCCTGCTGAATTTTTGGAGTGTGAAGCTGTTCGCGCGCTCCAATACCACGATCACCGTGTTCAAGTTGGTGGTGCCTGCCGCCACCGGTCTCGCACTGATTGCCAGCGGCTTCCATCCCGAAAATTTCTCAGTTGGCATTCATGGCGGTGGCCACACCATCGATTTCCCCGCGGTGCTTACTGCTGTCGCCACCGCAGGCATCGTGTTCAGCTTCAACGGCTTCCAGAGTCCGGTGAATCTTGCGGGTGAAGCACGCAACCCGGGTAAGAGCATTCCCTTCGCAGTTGTCGGCTCCATTCTGCTGGCGACCGTGATCTATGTGATTTTGCAGGTTGCCTATCTTGGCGCGGTACCGCAGGACATGCTCGCCAAAGCGGGTTGGCATGGTATCGATTTCCGTTCGCCGTTTGCCGAACTGGCGATCATCGGCAACCTGCATTGGTTGGCGATGCTGCTGTATGTCGATGCTTTTATCAGCCCAAGCGGCACTGGCATGACCTACACAGCAACCACGGCGCGCATGATCTACGGCATGGAGCGAAATGGCACCTTGCCGAGATTCTTCGGGCGGATTCATCCCCAATGGGGTGTGCCGCGTCCGGCGATGTGGCTGAATCTCGCCGTGTCCTTCCTGTTCCTGTTCTTCTTCCGCGGCTGGGGTACGCTGGCGGCGGTGATCTCGGTGGCGACGATCATTTCCTATCTCACTGGCCCGGTCAGTGTGATGACCTTGCGCCGCACGGCGACGGAGCTTTATCGACCGCTGCGGATTGCCGGCCTGCCGGTGCTAGCGGGCGTGGCCTTCATCATGGCGACGGAATTGTTGTACTGGGCAAAATGGCCGCTTACCGGCGAAATCATCCTGCTGATGATCGTCGCACTTCCGATCTATCTTTATTACCAGGCGAGGTCGGGCTGGCGTGAATTTGGCCGGCACTTCCAGGCCGCCCTTTGGTTGATCGTGTATTTGCCCACCATCGCTGCGGTGTCATGGGCCGGCAGCACCACCTTTGGTGGCCAAGGCTACCTACCTTATGGCATGGATCTGGCCGTGGTCGCGACCATCGGCCTGGTGTTCTATCTGTGGGGCGTGAAGTCCGGATGGCGCACGCCGGCGGTGGAAGCCGCGTGTGAAGCCACCCATCTGCATCCGGATCAACCAGTGCTGCCGCCAGAAGAAGAAGACATCGCAGTACGGCGCGCCTAACCCATTGCAACTAACCCAGGGCGAGTACGTCACCCAGCAGGGCCTGGGCGGTTACCTCCGGCCCTGCCCCGGGTCCCTGAATCACCAGTGGCTGCGTGTGATAACGCGTGGTCGTCAGTGCAAACTGGTTGTCCGTGCCGTACAAACGTGCGGCAGGATGATTGAGCGGCACGGCTGTCAAACCAACACGTGCGCGGCCCCACTGATTGAGCCGTGCGAGAAAACGCAGTACGTGGCCTCTTGCGCGAGCGCTGTCATGCAGCGCGGCCAATGATTCGTCCAGCTCTTCCAGGCGATCCAGAAACGCTTCGGTAGACATGTCGCGCAATGCTTCGGGCACCAGGCTTTCTACCACCACTTCGTCACTACCCAATGCGAAACCAGCGTTGCGTGCCAGAATCAGCAGCTTGCGCGCGACATCCTCGCCGGAGAGATCCGCACGAGGATCCGGTTCGGTATAACCCAGCTTGCGCGCATCGCGCAGCAGCGCAGAGAACGGACGACTGCCGTCGTACTGATTGAACAGATAAGACAACGAGCCGGAAAACACGCCTTCCAGCGTAAGCAAGCTATCGCCGCAATCACCCAGGCGACGCAGGGTCGACAATACCGGCAGCCCCGCGCCTACGGTCGCGGAATCGCCATAACGACCACCCACGGCACACGCAGCTTGTAGCTCGCGCCAACCTGCGAGCCGGCCACCCGCCAGCGATTTGTTGGCGGTGACGACGTGATAATCGCGAGCCAGCCATTCTGCATGACGTGACGCCAGCTCCGTTGACGCCGTCGCGTCGATAATGACCTTCAATTCGGCGTGATGCGCATCCAGCGCGGACAGCAGTGCGGCGTCATCTCGCGCCGTGCCTTCGCGCTTAAGCCGATCACGCAGATCGCGTGCGGCAAGCTGCGTTGGATCCGTTTGTTGCTTGCGCGAATTCGCCGCCCCCACCAGATGCAAGCGTTTGGCGACCGGTGTACGTAGCAGCTTCAGGAACGCACCGCCTACCACCCCAGTACCAAGCAGCACCATGGCGATATCGGCTTTTGCCATCGGCACAGGCTTGCGTACCGGCACCTCGACCCATACCGCACTCATGCAGTCACCCGTCGTTTGGATGCATCGCCCGAAACGGCTTGTGCGCGCTGCAGCGCTGCGTCCAGGTCATGCAGCAGGTCCTCAGCATCCTCTATACCGACGGAAAGTCGCAGCAGCGTGTCGGCGATGCCGGCAGCGCGACGTGCTTCCGGAGTCATCGCAGCGTGCGTCATGGAGGCCGGATGCGCGATCAAACTTTCCACGCCACCGAGCGATTCAGCCAACGAGAAATAATGGAGACCGTCCACAAAGGCTGCGATGTGTGCCACATCGCCATGCAGCTCGAAACTCAGCATGGCGCCGAAACCTTGCTGCTGACGCGTCGCGAGTGCGTGGCCTGCGTGGTTCTCGAGCCCCGGATAATAGACCTTGCGCACCGCATCATGGCGATCAAGGAGCGTAACGATGCGCTCGGCATTTTCCTGGTGTTGACGCAGACGCACACCCAGCGTGCGCAGGCCGCGCAACGTTAGGTAGCTGTCAAACGGCGCGCCGGTAAGGCCATTGCAGTTACCCCACCATTTGAGCTGTTCGGCCACGGCCGCATCACGCGCCACGACAGCCCCACCTACGACATCGCTGTGGCCATTGATGTACTTGGTGGTGGAATGCACCACGACATCAGCACCTAACGCCAACGGCTGCTGCAAAGCCGGTGAAAGAAAAGTGTTGTCGACCACCACAAGTGCGCCGACCGCATGAGCCGCCTGCGCAACATGGCGAATATCGGTAATCCGCAGCAGCGGGTTGGACGGGGTTTCCACCCATAACAACGACGGCTTGCTCGCCAGTCCTTCAGCAAGTGCCTGGCTGTCAGTGAAATCAACAAAGCACACGTTGAAGCGCCCCTTCTTGGCCCAGGCATCCAACAAGCGCCATGTGCCACCGTAGCAATCGTGAGCGGCGAGAATGGTCGAACCGGCGGGCACCAACTCCAAAGCCAGCGCCACCGCGGCCATACCACTGGCAGTGATCACGGCACCGCTTCCCTGCTCCAAATCGGCCAGAGCGTTGCCAAGCAAATCCCGCGTCGGGTTACCGCTGCGCGAATAGTCGTACGCACGCTTGCCGCCTAGCCCGGTGAACGTGTAGTTGGTGGAAAGATGCAGCGGCGGTACAACCGCGCCGTGCTGCGTGTCCGATTCAATACCTGCGCGTACCGCGCGAGTGCTGGAGGCAGGTTCGTTTACGACATCAGCACACATGATTCAGGCTCCACAACGACAGGAAATGACCTGGCGCAACAATGGCGCCAGTTGATGGGTTTCTTTAAGGAAGGCATCGTGGCCATAAGGCGAATCGATCACTTCCAACGTGGCCGAACCACGCAGACGACGCTGCAATTCGCACAGATCAGCCAGCGGCACGAGACGATCGGATGGGAACCCAATCAACGTAGCTGGTACATTGACGTCCTCCGGTGCAACGTCGTGCAGATCGATCGATTCTGACAACGCCAGGAAGCGCTCCACATCGAAACGCTGCACGAAGCGGCGGCCGGCGTGCTCGAGGTAATCCTCGACCGGGAAGTGAAACCGCCCTTCGCGATAGTCTGGCGTACCGGCAAAACGACGCGCGAATTCCTCACTGCCACGATAGGTAGTCATGGCCAATTGACGTGCCAGCGAAAGTGCCTGCTCCACCTGTCCCGTGGTCTGCCCCAAGCGAAGGATCTGGCGTTGGATAGCACGCTGTGCGGTGGAGATAGGGTGCGCGCGATGTGCTCCGGCGAGCAGGACAAGCTTGTCGACCTTGCTTGCGTGGCGCGCGGCAAAGGCCAGTGCAACCATCGCACCATAGGATGACCCGACAAATGCCGCTACGCTCACGATGCCAAGCGCATCCACCAACGCGGCAAGCGCATCTGCCTGATCCTCACTGGAAACGGCACGAGGGCTTTCCTCGAAGTCAGCGGGCGTCAGCCAGTCGATGCTCAGCACGCGGCAGTGCGCCAGGTCGATGGCCTGTCCGTGACCCACCAACTCGGACCACCAGCCCGGCGCGCCCTGATCGGTGTCAACCACGTGACGGTCTGCGGAGATGCCGCCTTGTACGATGACCGTAGGTGCGTCAGGCGCGCCTGTCCATTGGTAGCGAACGTCCACCTTGCTGGCATGGTCGCCGTATTTTGGCTGCATGCTCAGACGCCGGCTACTGCGCTGTTCGGTCAGCGCAGTACGTGAGTGCAGGGGCACGATCACGGCCGTAGGGCGATCGTCGAGGGAAGCATTGGCGAGTTGCGGCATTCTGGTTCTCCGATTGCATCGCCCTGCGGAGAACCTGTAGAGAGCTGCCACCTATCAAGCATGCTGAGGCATGGATCGACGACATCCCATCTTCCGGTCGACGCCTTGGGGCGCTCCGCAGGAGTTGGCACCGTTACAGGGTTGATCCTGCAGGTTGCCCCGGCTTCAAAGGGCCTGTCCCTCAGCCGGTCTCGATGAGTGGCATTGACTATACCTATGCCTTTTTTACTCGTCAATGAACGTTTAGACGTCTAAACGTAAAAACACCCTGAAACAATCAGTGATTTACCCTATACAGAAGGGCCTGCTTCACCCAGGTGGCACCATCGTGGAGGGGACGGCGGGAAATACCGGCATTGGCCTGATCGGGGCTAGCCGCGGCTATCACGTCCGATTACACACATCCGAAACAATCTGATGGGTAAGCCCCTCTCCCTCCGGGAGGGTGTCGGCAGACGGGTGAGGATCCGGGCGAAGCGAGCGATTCAGTTCTCGCACAAGTCTTTGTTTTCGCGTGCTGGTCGCGCCCTCACCCTAACGAGGGGCTCACGCCCTACTCACCCGGCCTGACATCGAAAAAAGATGTGTGTAATCGGATGGGCTATCGGTTAGTGATCTTCATGCCCGAGACGCAGAGCAGGGAGAAGAGGATGCCTTGCGAGTGGCAGGGGCGGGGGTCTGCCTGGTTCCGACTAAAGATCACGAATAATCTGAATCCTGGAATAGCTGAAGAGGATGCACTATTTCATCCATATCAATGTCTTTTCCTCCCCAGCTTTCCAGCACAGATGCAAAATGACGTAAAGCTCCAATCACGGGAGCGGACCTGGCGGCCATTTTTCCCATTTCAGCCAGTTGCCGGGCGTAATTGTGCGCAGTGAATGTATTCGTCGACCATGCGCGGGCACGTGTTCCCAAGGTCTGACGCAAATCATCATCAAAAGCGAGTCGCTCCAATGCAACACGAAGACTTGCCACCTCGTTCATCGGATCAACTTTAATGACACAATCATCAGGAAGCTCACTGTAGAAACCCGTATTGGTAACCACGACTGCCTTTCCGTGCATCATGGCTTCTATCGCCGATGCCGAGGCCGCCTCTAGACTAGGCCAGCGCAAACAACAAACGATATCGGCCAATTGGAACATCCTTGCCAGTGCCTGAGAGTCTACTTCTCCATGGATTCGAAGCCGTACGCCACCATTCCTGGCTAATGCTGCCAATTCATTGACTGAATGGACCTGTATTGGCCCGACAACCTGATAGTTGCAACGCTTCCGCAGAGGCTGGCTGCTTTTAATCGCGCCTATCACACTAGCCACTCGTTTATTAGGATTGACATGTCCTACAGTCAAAATCTTGATCGACGCATCACATTGAACGTTATGTGGCCCGACCTCTTGATTCAACGTATCACCGACATCGTAAGCTAACGGCACCACTTGCACTGGTCCGGCGCAACCTTCTTTGACCCTGGAAATGCCCCAGCTACTATGCGTAATGACGCCGGTTGCCATTGAGCAAACCCATTCCGTCATAGGCATGGACTGGTGCGTATCCCTAATGAAATCTGCGGTGGAGGCCGCAGAAAAAAAAGCTGAAGGGGCGCCCTTCCCATACCAACGCTCAACCACCTGGCTGGCTCCTGAGGCATGATCTCTTGCCCAGCCCAAAAATAAATGAGCGACATAGAAATCGTGTAGACAGACGACTCCTGACTTCCGAGCAAGCCACTCCAGGCAACCTCGATGAAAGGAATAGTTGTCCCCTATCTGGTATACAACAAAATCAGCATCCTGCATGAGTGGCCTGACCATCTCATCGTCATTCCAAGCAATGGGAATTACGCCAAAATCATGTGTGGCCTCAGCTATAAGGTGTATATCTTCACTTCTTACCACAGAGATGACATGTCCCCATTTGATTAATTCGCTGGCCACACGACTAACCATCCGGCCAATCGCAGAAGTCTTCAACGCTGGAGTAAAAAGTACAATGTTCACTGCAGCAGCGCCTCTACGGTCGAACGCCAATTAATTCCAAAACTTAGCCATAGCTCCTTGGCTGCCTGCCCCATAGCCTTGGTGGCCTCGCGATTTCGCCAAAGGAAAGATATGGCATCTCCCAACTCGGCAGCCTCCGGAGCAACAACGCGTCCCGTTTGCTGATCCCGAGCAAGAGTAAGTATTCCACCGCTGTCATGGGTGCTAATCAGTGCCTTGCCGGCTGTGGCAGACTCCATTGCAACGTACCCCAGTGAATCCTCATCATATGGCAAGTAAGCAACCGCCATGGCTCCATTAATGTAGTTGGCATAAATTTCCCGTGGCAAAAAGCGAAGATCGAGCTGAACGCGATCCTTCAGTCCGAGCCGCTCCACAAGTCCATGCAGTCGAATAGCATCTTCGGGTGCATCAGGCGGCCCACCAATGACCAGACGCACATCGGGGGTTGCATATTTCATCGCCTCAACAAGCAAATGCTGGCGCTTCATGCTGTTGACTCTACCGCCGGCAAAAATATAGTTACCCGACCCACCTACAAACCTCTCCGGATCGTTAACGGGAGGCAACAGTACTTGAGCATCAAACCCGTTGTAATGCCTTAGACGGTTACGCGTGACCTCGGAATTCACAAAAATGCGATCACTTTCCCGAAAAGCATCATTGTCCGCATTACGGATAAGCCCTCGTAGCGTCTCACCTTCCACCCCGAAAAGGTTGGATTGCCCTACATCATAGAGATCATAAGCCTGCCGGTACTGATGCAGTAACCATAGTGTTTTGCGCGGGTGGCGGACAAGGTACGCTGGAAATTTTAAGGCTATTACCCTATCCGTGTTGTACATCTCCAAGGTGCGTGCGAGCAACATCTGCGAGGGTATTTTTGAGGCTGGCTCCCACTGGAAAGGAATGCGGAGTACTTCTGATTCATGACCAGCCGCGATCAGATTCTGTTGCAAATTCACCGCCAACTCTTCAGCCCCTCCCCAAACAAAGGGAGCCATGTTGTTGACAACAAGAATCTTCACGCTAGCAATCTCCTCAGAACGTGCTCCCAGGAAATATTCAATTCACTCAATTTCTTCATAGCAGCCACACCCATTTCCTTGGTTCTTTCTCTTTGCAGGTAGAAATTATCCATTGCCACTGCGATGGCGCGTGGCTCCGGGTCCACTACAACACCGTTGACACCATCCTCAACTAGCTCGAGCACGCCACCCGAATCGCTGGCCGTAAGAATGGCTTTACTCGAATAACTCGATTCCAGGCTCGGGTAGCCATAAGAATCTTCGTCTAGGGGAAAATAGGCTGACGCCAAGCAACTTGCCAGCAGCTCGACTTTCTCTTCTTCGCTGATCCAGCGTTCATCCAAAACGATACGCTTATCAAGCGCGTTGCCTTCGATGGCTCGGCGCAGTAATTCCGGGTAACCGCATCCGGAACTACTGCCGCACAAACGCAGGCGCACCGGCGTACGCGTATACTTCATCGCCTCAACGAGTAGATGCTGCCTCTTATGGTGTTCCAAACGGCAAATGCAAACTATCTCGTCGTTGAAGCTTCGGCAATAGAAACGCTCAGGCGCAATCAGTGGCGGATAGAGAACCTCGCTAGTCACACCATTAAAATCGCTGAGTCGGTCAGACACCTGTTTCGAGTTGGTGAAAATAAGCCGCGCTTCCGCCAACGCCGCGTCGTCACTGGCCCGCAGAGCATCCCGAATACCTCGATGCCCAAGATCATCTGGAAATCCCCGATAGCCGGTATCCCAAAGATCATAAAAGCTTCGAAGATGATGAATAAACCACACAACCTTGTTTGGGTGACGAATCAGGTGAGCCTGCGGTCGAAAACATATGACCAGATCTGCGGCACTCAAATCCACCCATCTAAAGGCCATCATTTGCTGAAACAATAATTCGGGCACATCAAGTTCAGGCAAATAGACGCGCTCGACCTCATGCCCCGCTTTCACAAGCATCGTTTGAAGCCACTCGACAATATTTCGCGCCCCCCCGTGAACAAAGGGCACCATCGTAGAACAAAGGGCGATGCGCATATTCAGGCAAGCGCAACTTTGAGGCTGCTCGCGATTCTTTCAACATCTTCGCGCGTTAGATCTTGATGAGTGGGCAAGTTAATACCTCGCTGAGCCCACAGATCTGCAACGGGATAAACACCATTATCCTGATAGGGTGGCATGACATGCATCGGATAAAACACAGGACGTGTTTCTATCCCTGCCTCATCCAACGAACGCATCACTGCATCGCGTTTCTGCGCCCCCCCTTCTCGCAGGAAGATGTTATACATCCAATAAACCTCCTTGGCCCATTCTTGCTTCACCGGAAGAATAATCCTTTGCTCCAGCTCGGCTAATGCCTCGTTATACCACCCCGCAAGCCGCTCACGCTCGTAGAGTGCCTGATTGACGTTCTCCATCTGTGCGAGCCCGATAGCCGCCTGAATATTGGTCATACGGTAGTTGTAACCTATTACCGGAAACCAGTAACGACGCTGCGGATCCATGCCTTGCCCTCGAAAAAGCCGAAGCTTCGCGGCCAGCTCGTCGTCATGAGTGGTAACCATGCCGCCTTCGCCGGTGGTGATAATTTTGTTACCAAAGAAGCTGAAAATTGCGCATGCACCTAGGCCGCCAACTCGCTTGCCATGAACTTCCGCACCATGAGCTTCCGCGGCATCCTCTAACACCCAAAGTCCGTACCGACTTGCAATATCGTTGACACGCGTCATATCGGCGGGATGACCGTACAGATGCACCGGAATAATTCCACGCGTCTTGGGCGTGATCTTTGCTTCGATCGCTTCGGGGTCGATATTCATGGTGTCGGAGCAGACATCCACGAACACGGGTGTTGCAGAACAGTAACGGACCGCGTTAGCCGTAGCTATATAGGTAACTGTCGGTACGATAACTTCCTCATCGGGCTTAAGTCCAAGCGCAACCAGTGCCAGATGCAATGCAGTGGTTCCATTGTTGGCAGCTATGGCATGCTTGACCCCACAGAATGTCGCGAACTCCTGCTCAAAAGCATTGATGTATTTGCCATTGGACGAAATCCAGTTCGTCTCTAGGCAATCAAGGACGTATTTTTGTTCGTTACCAGAAAGCTTCGGCTGCGCGACAGAAATGCGTTTCATTATTTAATCCTTTTATTAATTAACGATTCTTGCAGGCACGCCAACAGCCTTCATGTTGGCAGGAATATTCCTGATAGCAACGGCACCCGCTCCAAGCGTGGTGTTTTCACCGATTTTTATACCTGGAATAACTTTGCAACCCACACCTAAAAATGCTTCAGATGCAATCGTCACATTACCAGCAAGTGCGCATTGAGGGGCGATGTGAACCGCCCTGCCAATATGGCAATCATGGTCTATGCTGGCCCCGGTATTAATGACGGCCAAATCACCTATGATCGTCTCTGCATTAATAATCACTCCGGCCATGATAGCAACTCCATTTCCTATGCTTGCACTTGGCGAAATTTGAGCAACTGGACTTATTGCGTTAACAAGTTTGTAGCCTAGATTCATCGCCTGGATGCCAAGTCGATTTCGAAGGGAATTTGAACCGATGGCGATAAAAGCTTCTTCATACCCTTGTTTCCGGAGCTTTGCCATGTACTCATCCCCTTCAACAACCGGCACCCCTAGACAAGTCTGGGCAGCTCCTGCGTTGCCGATGCAGAAGTCAACAGACCTTCCCATGGCCCGCAGAAGTTCTATACAAACCTTTGCATGCCCTCCTGCCCCTATCATCACTACGCCTTTAACCATGGCTATGCTCGCGTCAAACCCTAGAATAGATTTTCTTTAAAAACTGCTTTAAATGGAAAACACGGAGGAGCCTGTTTTGGCAAAGAGGAGATTGACAGAATGCACACTCTTCAACTGCTCAAAAGAATAAAGCTCCAAAGCACCTGTATCTTCGTTGATCGCACGCCAATCCATTCCCAGAGACGTAAACGAAGCGAGCCAATCGGCAGCATCATGACCGACCACTTGCAAATGAGAAGGACCAAATTCGGCAATGATTGCAATGCCGGGATTACGCCGTATCGTTGATTTAGCCGTCTCCAGCACCTCCAACTCAGCACCTTCGACGTCAATTTTAACGAGCGCAACCGGCTCGTCTTCGCCGACGATGTCATCAATGCTAGACAGCGACACTTCAACGTGTCGCTGTTCGTTTCCCAACCCCGTGCCATGAGGAAACAAAGAGTGATGGCCGCTGACTTGCCCGAGGTAAAGTGACCTTTTGCCAGATCCCGTTGAAACAGCCGTCTGATGAATTTCAACCATGTCTGCAAAACCGTTTATCAATACAGACAATCTGAGCAGACGCGCCGTATCTGGGAAGGGCTCAAAAGCAATGATCTTGCCTTTGCCCTGCATGGCGTGAGCTGCCGCCATGGTGTGCAAGCCCAAATTAGCCCCCACGTCAATAAAAAGATCACCGGGCTTTAGTAGTCGCTGAATCAACAAACGAGTACCGCGCTCCACGTCACCACTCTCTATCAACATGGAGAGAACCGCAGGATCAGTAGACCCCTGGCACATAATGTAACCAATATCTGTCCTTACGAGCACGTCTCCATTGCCACAATTGACTGCAAAACGGCGAGCCCCTACATAGGCGTACGCCTCGGTGCGATCCAACTTAGTTGACAGCGATGATTCAATGCTTGCAAGCGCGCGCTCTACTTTCGCATAGGTATCATGGAGGTCCTCCTCAAGAAGCTCCCTCATGAATTGCAGCTCTTGAATGACCGTGGCGGAAGTCTTTGACTGATCGGCTTGCACTTCCGCCCTCAGACGCTGTAGCTCCTCTTTGAAGGTCATCAGATGCCACATCTCTTGATCAAGCTTGACGTGCAACTCGGCAGACAACCTGGAAGTGTGTTGATGAATCCCATCATGAAAAAATGTGCGTGTCCTATAGGCCAGCGGACGAATGAAGGGCTTCAAAAATCTATATACGGCAGCCGCAGGCTTTCTAAGCAACCACTTGATGCGGCGCTTAAACCCAACAGAGGTGTTCTGCATCTGACCCAATCCTTCAGAAAACGGTGTGCCCGGGCTTGAATCTCCCATCGCATCACCTTTGTCTTGATAGGCATCTTCCCTCTTTGCGAGGCTAAACAAGGCGCTTCTGAGATCAACCTGGTTCCTGTAAATCTTGTTCATCACAGATTAGTCCCAAAGTACGCAGGAAGGACTTCCCCTGGACCACCGTCCATACGAACCCGCCCATGTTCAAGCCATAAGACTCTATTGCAGCTATTCTTAATCAGTTCGCGCGAATGACTGGCAATGACAAGGATATGGGTTGACTGCACAATCTCGGACATTCTGGTTTCTGCTTTGTGCTTAAAATTCTCATCACCTACTGAAAGCCACTCATCCATCAGAAGAATCTCTGGCCGCATAATCGTAGACACGGCAAATGCCAAGCGTAAATGCATACCCGTTGAATAAGTTCTAACCGGCATGTCGATAAATTCACCGAGTTCTGCAAAGTCAACGATCTCATCCATCCTGCGAGTAACTTCACCGCGCTTCAGCCCCAGCAATCCTCCACGCAGATAGATATTTTCACGCCCAGTGGCTTCGCCGTTTATTCCTAAGGAAATATCGAGCAAGGAGCCTACCTCGCCTTCGATTTTTGCACTGCCTGTCGATGGTTCATAAACACTGCAAAGCAGTCTAAGCAACGTACTCTTACCGGCCCCGTTGTGCCCTATCAAACCAACTCGATCCCCGTCCCTAAGCGTGAAATTCAGGTTTTCCAGCGCACGAACGACGACACGCCCCTGTCCATCGGCGCCTAGTTGTCCGCCAGTAGCCGCACGCATCAAACTTTTTTTCAATGAACGGCCGCTAGCGTTGTAAATAGGGAAGTCAACGCTGACATTGTCAAATTCTACGATCGCCATACTTTCGCCTTACTCACAGCCAATAGGCAACGCGACGCTTGTAGCGTCCATACAGAACCAGTGCAACCATCCAACCGAGTATGCATATCCCCAGCGATACACCCCAATCACTCTGCGATGGCCACTCATTGAGTAGTGGCGAACGCACAATGGAAAGAAGGTGATAAACGGGATTCAGGTCAAGTAAAAATGTCCCTGCGCGCCGAGGCAGACTCGATGGCATCCACATGATGGGCGTGAGATAAAAAAGAACTTGCAGAAGACTGGCAACGATCTGCGACAAATCCCTATATCTTGCGCACAAAATGCCGAGCAGGAGCGCCACCCATGTCAGATTGGCCACAACAAGAAGGAAGCCTGGAATACCAAGGAGTCCTAGCCAGCCGATCGGGCGCCCCACTGCTAAAAGCACGAGTGGAAAAATAACTATGTTGTGCGCGAGAATCAGCGTGTTTCGCCATATCATGCGCAACACATGCACGAACAACGGAATCGGCAACTGTTTAATAATGCTATCGGCCGAAATGAAGCAATCGCATCCTTCCAAAACAACGCTGGAAATGAATGCCCACAGAATCATTCCCGCTGCCAGAAATGGCAGGAACTCCGTCAGCGGAGACTTGAAGATTTGCCCAAACACCAAGCCAATCGTGCCGATCATTACACCCATGCTGATGGTCAGCCAGAACGGTCCAAGGACTGATCGACGATATCGCTGACGCACATCCTGCCAGCCGAGCATGCCGACAAGGTGGATACGGCGTAACGCCGCCACGATGTCCCCGACCGCAGTGACCATTATTTGTTTTTGCATCGATGCCAACCAGTTCTTTAAGAAAGCTGCTTTTCAATTAGACCCGGAAGTGATGAGCCGGCTCGGCACAAATTTCGCGAAAGCTGTTATGCCCACACAAAACTTGCTACTCATTGCTTCTGGATCAAATCCGCTAAATATGCTGTACGGTCTTCCATCAATACCTGATCGCCGCGAGATTCGACATTGAGGCGCAATAGAGGCTCGGTGTTCGATCCGCGCAAGTTAAAGCGCCAACGATCAAATTCCATGCTGACTCCGTCTGTTCTATCGACGACAAGTGCATCGCCAACGAAAAGCTGCACGACTCTATTTATCGTTGCCGTCGTATCCTCGACGCGGAAGTTGATCTCACCACTGCATGGGTAAGCCTGCATGCGCTCCTCGACCATCTCCGCAAGCGAAACTCCCGTTCGACTCATGCGCTCTGCGATCAATAACCAAGGGATCATTCCCGAATCGCAATAGGCAAAATCACGAAAGTAGTGATGAGCACTCATTTCGCCGCCGTAAATTGCATCTTCGGCGCGCATGCGCTCCTTAATGAATGCATGCCCGGTCTTGCTCACCACCGGCACGCCGCCCGCTTGTCGAACCATGTCTATGGTATTCCAAGTGAGACGTGGGTCTTGAATGATCTTGGCGCCGGGTTGCTTTGCAACAAGCTGTGCCGCCAGCAATCCCACCAGATAGTAGCCTTCGATGAAGCGCCCGCTGGCATCGAAGAAAAAGCAACGATCAAAGTCACCATCCCATGCAATGCCAAGATCAGCGCCATGAACGCGCACGGCATCCGCCGTCGCGGCCCTGTTTTCCGGCAACAATGGATTGGGGATACCATTTGGAAAGCTTCCATCGGGTTCGCAATGCACTCGCACGAAATCAAACGGCAAATGATGCGACAATTCGTCGACAATCAACCCTGCTCCGCCATTGCCCGCGTTGACGACGATCTTCAACGGACGTAGTGAAGATTTGTCGATGTAGCTCAACAGATGCTGAATATAGGCGGATTTATCTGCATCCAGGCGGTTTTCGCCATAAATGGGTGCTTTGCCAAAGTGACCACTCTCCACCCTTTCCCGGATGTCGTTCAGGCCACTGTCCCCACTGATGGGTTTCGCCCCGGCACGAACCAGCTTCATGCCGTTGTAATCCATCGGGTTGTGGCTGGCTGTCACCATGATGCCGCCATCTACACCACGGTGTGCTGTTTGAAAATAGACTTCTTCAGTGCCACAGAGGCCGATATCAATCACACTTGCCCCAACCTCATTGAGGCCACGGGTGAGTGCTTTGGCTAGAGCGGGGCTGTCGCGACGTACGTCATAGCCCACTACCACTTCGCGCGCGCTTAGTACTTCGCCATAGGCACAGCCGATCCGATAAGCCAGATCTTCATTCAGCTCATCAGGAATCCGGCCGCGGATATCGTATGCCTTGAAACATTTCAGCATCGGTGTGCTCTCTCCATGGAAGTCGCTTTGTCCGAACCGCTTTTCCGATTATATAAGGGCATTCACGCCGAGCTCACTCGCCACCATACATCCACGACAGCGTTTCGCTTAACGGAATACTCGGCACAAACCCAATCGCATCAAATAGTGCACGGTTGGACCCTATCAGACGCCGCACATCTTCTTTTCGAACGAATGCCGGATTGATTTTGACGTCAATGTGATAACCCGCGATGGCCGCCATTGTCTCCAGTATCTCGTCCAGCGAATGTCCCACACCACTACATATGTTGAGCACGGAGCCAGCCGGGCGAGTTTCTACCAGCTTGCGATAAACACGTGCCACATCACGAACATCACCAAAGTCCCGAAAAACGTCCGTATTGCCGAGCTCTATGGAGCTCTCCTTGCGACGAAAGTGCGAGACAATTTTAGGCAGAAGGAACTGCTCTGACTGCCCTATTCCCGTATAGTTGAAAGGACGTGTGATGACGATGGGAAGCTGGGATTTCCACAAGCTTGCCATGTATTCCATGGCAAGCTTGCTGACCGCGTAGTCGTTGGTTGGCGAGGCTGGCGTATCCTCGGTAACCGGTTCGACCGTTGCATTCCCGTAAACATTGGCACTACTGGCAAGTACTACCAATGAAGGTGGCCGAATCAGCGAAGCCAATGCCTCCAACAAATTGCGTGTTCCCGACACGTTTACGCGGTAAATTTCATCAACGTCGCCATGTGCAACGAATGAAATGCCTGCCAGATGAAGAACAACGTCCGGACTTACCGATGCGATGACTTCACGCAATGCCTGACGATCAAGAACATCTGCGCAAATGTCTTCGAGAGCAGACTGCCCACCTCCATACGAGAGGCCAGTGACCTTGAAACCGGCCGCTTCTAGTTCAGAAGCAACATACCTTCCCGTAAATCCGCTGGCACCCGTGATCAAAGCACGCGACTGGGACATCTTAGAACGATGCCCCGCGTTCGTTACGCTTGAGGTCAGCCTCCACCATCGTCTGGCACAGATCCTCAAGAGTCATCTGGGCACGCCAGCCTAGCTTTTGCTCCGCCTTGCCGGCATCGCCAATCAACAAGTCAACCTCGGCAGGACGATGGAAGCGCGGATTCACACGTACACGTTCACGCCCATTTGCTGCATCGAGACCGCGCTCCTTATCGCCGGAGCCTTTCCACTCCATATCGATCCCAATGGCTTTGAAAGCCATACTGACGAAATCGCGTACCGTTTCGGTGCGCCCGGTGGCCAGTACATAGGTATCAGGCTCATCGACTTGCAGCATGCGCCACATGCCCTCGACGTATTCCTTGGCAAATCCCCAATCGCGCTTGGCATCCAGATTGCCCAGCTCGAGCACGTCGAGCTGGCTAAGTTTAATCTTGGCCACCGCATCCGTGATCTTTCGCGTTACAAACTCCCGGCCACGCAACGGTGATTCGTGGTTGAACAGAATGCCACTGGCGCCGAAGATACCGTAAGATTCGCGGTAGTTGACCGTCATCCAATGGGCGTAAAGCTTTGCAACACCATAGGGGCTACGTGGGTAGAAAGGCGTGCTCTCTGA
Organism: Dyella sp. M7H15-1; assembly: GCF_004114615.1. Lineage (NCBI taxonomy): Bacteria > Pseudomonadati > Pseudomonadota > Gammaproteobacteria > Lysobacterales > Rhodanobacteraceae > Dyella > Dyella sp. M7H15-1. Next base: position 3,085,848 of record NZ_CP035300.1, on the reverse strand, counting down.
CTGTGGCACTGCCTGTACCTTGCCAAACATTTCCGAGGTTGATGCCTGGTAGAAGCGAATCTTCTTGTTGATCGTCCGGATCGCTTCCAGCATATGCACCGCCCCGATGCCGGTGATGTGCCCCGTGGTAATGGGCTGATCGAAGGACACGCCGACAAAGCTTTGGGCGGCAAGGTTGTAAACCTCTTCCGCCTCAGTGGCTTCAAGCAAGCGAATGCTCGAACCCAGATCCGTCAGATCGTACTCGACTAAGTGCAAATGGGGATGTTTGTCGATACCAAGCTCTTCGATGCGCCAGAAATTGACCGAGCTTGTACGACGATAAGTACCGTATATCCTGTAGCCTTTGTCGAGAAGAAGCTGCGCCAGATAGGCGCCATCCTGGCCGGAAATACCCGTTATCAGTGCAGTTTTCATGTGGTCGTGCATCTCAAGAGTCAGTAAACGAAATAAGTCGAGAAAGAATGTAACCGCCTGCACCGTTCCAGCACAAAACAAAAGGAACGAAGCAAGAAACTGGAGTCATTGGCATTGCTGCCAATTCTTTACACGCAGCTCATCAGGGCCGCCCAGAACTCGGCCCGCCTCGCGGCCAACTGGCCGGCTCCAACGAGGTATCACCGGCTCAAGTACTACCCTCAAAGGATGTGTAGGGTGTAACGACCGGCCCCAATACGCAAGACCAATAACTGAACCGAGCAGTCCGCTCTCAGGGCAAAAGCAATCCATACGATCAGCCTGCTAGAGCGTGCCCTAGCTCTTCACGAAGATCCCAGACATCCTCTACGCCTACCGATAGTCTTATCAGTCCATCTGTGATTCCAAGCCGCTTGCGATTGGCTGACGGTATGGAGGCGTGCGTCATGATCGCTGGATGCTCGATAAGACTTTCGACTCCACCTAATGACTCTGCCAGTGCGAATAACTCGCAGCGCTCCAGCATACGGCGAGCCTTCTTCAATCCGCCCTTGATTTCGACACTGATGATGCCGCCGAACCCATCCATCTGACGACGCGCCAGGGCTTGCTGCGGATGACTCTTGAGGCCCGGATAAATCACGCGCTCCACGGCAGGATGCTTTTCCAGCCAACGCGCCAGCTCAAGCGCACTTTCGCAATGCGCCTTCATTCGTAAATGCAGCGTCTTGAGACCGCGCATCGCCAAGAACGCATCGAACGGGCCAGCAATGGCACCCACCGAGTTCTGCAGAAAGGCCATCTTTTCGGCCAATTCAGCACTACCTGCGACCACCACACCGCCCACCATATCCGAGTGTCCATTCAGATATTTGGTTGCCGAATGCAACACTAGGTCCGCTCCATGCTCAAACGGGCGCTGCAGAATGGGGGAGCAGAACGTGTTGTCGACCACCAGGATCAACCCGTGCTTTTTTGCAAAACGGGCGACTTTGGCCAAGTCAACCAGTTTGAGCATGGGGTTCGTTGGCGTCTCCACCCAGACCATGCGTGTGTTCGGCTTCAATGCCGCCCGCAATGCCTCGGCATCATTGAGGTCGACGAAGCTGAAGTCGAGCCCTGCCGAACGACGGCGAACACACTCGAACAAACGGTAGCTACCGCCATAGAGATCATCCATAGCAATCACGTGACTGCCGCTGTCAAGCAGATCGAGCACGGTAGCCGCCGCCGCCAGACCGGATCCAAAAGCAAAGCCTCCTGCGCCCCCTTCGAGATCAGCGATGCAGCGCTCATAAGCCATCCGCGTAGGGTTTTGAGTACGCGAATACTCAAAACCTTTATGTCGCCCTGGACTCTCCTGGACGTATGTGGAGGTCGCATAGATGGGAGTCATGATCGCACCAGTGGCGGGATCAGGATGCTGGCCCGCGTGAATGGCACGTGTTCCCAGTCCACGCGGTCGACTCTTTTTGGCTATACCCATGTTGGCAACATCTCAGGCTGGATGACTATGTTTTTAAAACCTGTCATCTTACCCTAACAAAAAGAAATGGGCTAAATAGGCTTGGAAACAGCCTATTGCAGCGTTGCACGGCACCATTGGCCATACTGCCCTGGCGACGACGGGCACAACTACACTAGGCAGATAAAGGGGAGACAGCCGAACGTATGACATTCCTTCTGTACGCCAACTTTGACAAGAACAAAATCGGAGATCAGCTAGGCGCGGCCGATTACAGCTATTTTTTCCTGTTGCGCGCTTTCGGGGCCGTACTCGCTGAACTTGGTGAGGTTATCGAACTTACAGATGTCTCTAGCGTTGACCCTTTATATAGGCACTGCAAAACGAAGGGCGATTCGTGCGTACTGCTGTCCTTTGCCCCTCCGCACAAGACCCCTCTAGGCCTCGCTTGCCCCACGGTGCCGGTGTTTGCGTGGGAATATCCGAACATTCCAGAGCAGATTGAAGAAGAATCGTGGATCGACGATCCGCGTCATGACTGGCGTGTACCACTGGGTATTGCGAGGCAAGCCATTTGCCTTTCAAACCATACGGCCGAAGCTGTACGCCGCAGCATGGGATACCACTATCCCATAGCAGCCATTCCTTCACCGCTGCCACAAGTCTCTACCGCCCTGGCAGCCGACGGCGATCCATTGCGTGGTGGAGGAGTCACTTTGCGAATAAACGCGGTCGTTCTCGATAGCCAGCGTATCGGCCTGGACCCTGATGGTCTTGTACATCCAGATACCCTGGATGAAACGCCATTCGACCCAACCGACTTGCAGTTGCTTCCGGAGCCCATGCAGACAGTCAAGCCTTATGCCGCACCCACGCCAGCAATCCAGCACAAGCACATCCCGGAAGGCGCCTCCGCCGAGGAATATTTGCCGCCGGCCCCCTCCGGCTGGGAATTACCCCCTCGATTCAATGTGCGCATTGAACTGCGCGGAGTCATCTATACGAGCGTGCTCACCCCATCCGCTGGCCGCAAGAATTGGGAAGACTTGGTTACCGCTTTCTGCTGGACTTTCCGCGACAACGAAGAAGCGACACTCCTATTGAAGCTAACCGGCAAGGAGTTACCGCATAACCACCTTCAACTCTTGATGATGCTAACGAAGCTCGCACCGTTCAAATGCCGCGTGATCGCCATCTATGGTTATTTATCTGATCAGGACTACACGGCGTTGGCGGAAGCAAGCACGTATTACGTCAACACGTCCCTGTGTGAGGGACTCTGCTTGCCGCTGGTCGAATTTCTAAATCGAGGCATACCGGCCATTGCTCCAGATAACACCGCGATGGCTGATTATATTCGCGACGATATCGCATTCGTCCTCAAAAGCTATCCTGGCATGCCAACTAACTGGCCACACGGCGACCATCAGATCAATCGCACCTCTTACTGTCAATTAGATTGGGAATCTCTAGTGAACGCATTCAAAGAAAGCTATGCGATGGTCAATAACGATCCAGCGCGCTATCGCAGAATGGCATCACGCGCGCAAGAATCGATCCAGGCATACTGCGGATATAACGCAGTAAAGAGATCACTTCGCCGATTTTTCAAGCTCGCATTACCCGCTCTGGATGTCGGCACCGACACACCAGTTTTTCAATTGAACTGATTCGTTTTCGTCGACACTCCATGATTCTTATTATTTACACCAGCACGTCAACGTGCGAATTGGTACAGCGACTAGGACGCCCCGAATACAGCTACCGGTTTGTTTTAAACGAATTCAAACCCTTGCTGGAACAAATAGGCACCGTCATCGAGGTTACCCATCCGGAACTTGAAGTCGATGCCATCTATGCCGATGCTGTAGCACGCGGTGAACCTTGCGTATTCCTTTGCTTTCTGCCTCCTAGCAAAACACCCATCCATTTGGCTTGCCCCACCGTCCCTGTATTTGCGTGGGAGTTTGAAACGCTTCCTGACGAAGCCTTCAACGGCAAGCCACGAAATGATTGGCGACGGGTCCTGGGACGCCTAGGCGCCGCCCTCTCGCACTCAAGCTACACCGTGAACCGGACGCGTGCCGCGCTCGGAGCCAACTTCGCCATTGAAAGTATCCCTGCTCCTCTGTGGGACCGGATGCAAAGTGTGCAGCGCGCGGTCGAACCTTCTCGCGTACTCTCCGTTAAAGGACTGGTTATCGACAGCACGCGTACTGACCTGTATGCCTATCGCAAACGCGCCCTGCAGGACGCATCGCCGAACGTACTGCCCCTGCCCTCCAACATCCAGGAGCACCAGGATCATATTGACCTTGATGGCATTGTCTACACAGCCATCTTCAACCCTGGGGACGCTCGCAAGAATTGGCTGATGATGATCAACGCGTTTTGCGAAGCACTTCGCGACAAGCCCGACGCCACACTTTTGATCAAGCTAACGCACTATGATCCTTCTGCAATCATCCCTCACATGCTGGAGGCTATCTATACCACGGGGCCAGCCTCCTGTCGGGTTCTGCTTGTCCACGCGTATCTGCACAACCAGGAATACCATGCGCTGCTGCGCAACAGCACCTATACGGTCAATACATCCATCGGCGAAGGTCAATGCCTACCCTTGATGGAATACATGTCCGCAGGCATTCCGGCAATTGCTTGCCGGCATACGTCCATGATGGACTACATCAACCACGAATGTGCATTTGTGGTGGATGCGAGCCGCGAACCAGGTGCATGGCCACATGATCAGCGTCAGGCTATACGTACCACACGATACCGCATTCATTACCAGTCCCTGGCACAGGCATATCGAAATAGTTACCACGTTGCCAAACATGAACCCGACGTTTATGCCGCAATGAGCCAATCTGCGACCCACTCGCTGGAACGATATTGCTCCACCCAGGCGATCAAACCGAGGTTGGAAAAATTTCTGCAATCTCTATTATCAGAGCAACGCAGTACGATGACGAAGCGGGATAGGAGTGCTGCGAGCATATCCTGACCTGATTGCCGCATGCCGCAACCTCGTGCCAAATGGCAGTGCTACGACACTACGCGCTGCCATTCACCCCATGCCCAACCCAATCAAAGCCTCTTGAAATTCTTTCGCACAGACCGAAGCGTCAAGCAGAAAGCGGGCTCGGAGAAATCAGCCGCGCTCCCGCATCGGCACCCATGGCGCAAGCCATTGCTCATGGCGTCCATGGCTGATCAGCTCACACAACCGCGAAGTTGTTGCTTTCCATGACAGGGAACTTGATGGCTCCCGCGCCTGGGCGAACTTCTCGCTCGTCAGCACAACGCCGAGGATGTCAACAAGGCTATCGGCGTCATGACCGTCAAAGTAGTAAGCAAGCCCGTCGGATACCTCTCGAAACACGGGGATATCGCGCGCGATGACGGGAAGACCACGCCGTGCCGCCTCAACAAGTGGCAAACCGAACCCCTCACCTTCTGAAGCCGCAATCAACGCGCGTGCGACACCATAGAGCTGCTCAAGATACTCATCGCTCGCTTGCTCGATCCAAATCAACCGCGCATCAGAAGCTGCCCTGGCGCGCAAGCGTTCACCCAGCGCATCCGACATCCAGCCGTGTCTTCCGACAATGACAAGATTGGCCAACCCTCCGCTCGCCCAGAAACGCTCGAACGCATCCAATACGAATGCATGCCCCTTGCGCGGCTCAACCGTTCCGATCATCAGAAAACTTGGCGTATCGGTCAAACGCCGCAGTAGCCTGGACGCCTCCTTGGGCAATCCGAGGGTTGGACGCGTCGCAGCCGGGTCATTACCTGGATAAAAATAGCCTAGCTCAAGAGGCGTACGGCGTTCAGGCGGATGATCATCGTACCAGTCGCGCAGATCTTCGATAACGGCCTTGGAAATGCCTACCAAAGCGTCAGCGTAGTGCCCGATGCACTGCAACCAGCTCGCATGCATGGGCGAAATGAAATCCGGAAAGTGGTGAGGCATGCGTACCGGAAGCAAGTCGTAGACAACGAAAAGCATCTTTACACCGCATGCGCGCCATGCATCCAACAAGGCTGTATTGGCTGGCAACACATCGGCCACCCAATCCAGTCCGAGGAACACGTCTCCTGCGTGCGGATGGACTTCGCTGCCTTCGCCAGCAATGGGAGATAGCTCAAGCAAATGCTGCGTATAAGGCAAAGCTTGTACAAATTTCCCGTCAACCAACCTGACCGGCTCAATGCGCCACGACAAACCATTCGCGCTCAACAGCTGGGTCAGCACGCCGCGCACGACACGCTCTATGCCGGTATGCAACTTGCTGGACGACGTCGCAGTGACGTCCACGAATAATCGCGGCTTGTCCGGGCGCGGCCGATTGCGCGCCATCCAGTCATAACCCATCCGCCGCATGCGTTCGCCCTGCTTAGGGGAATCAGCATTCCGCTGCAATACAGCTAGCGCATGCTCATTAAGTGCCTTGACACCATGACCTGAAAACTGTTCTATGGCATCCCTGTAGCGTTCCACAGCAACGACTGGGTGGTGGTGACGCTGAAGCCATTCGGATGATCTGGTAACAAAGCGCTGCCTTAATGAGTCGTCCCCCCGAAGCGTGTCCAGCGCAGCGGCCAAGTCTTCTTCGCTAAACTCATCGTCGAGCTTAAACAAAGCATCATCTGGCAACTCGTCAATGGAGCCATGTGCGTTGGCAATCAGGGGGACACCTTGCGCCAGCGCATCGAAAATCGCAGCCGATGTTTCGCCCCGGCTTGCCGTACGCAATTGCACAGCGATATCTGCCGCAGCCACATAGTCCATGTAACGATCTTCGTCAACAAAACCTGTAATCCGAATGCGCTTGGAAGACGATGCCTTCTCAATAGTGGCAACGATATTCTTGCCATATTCCCCACCATCATTTTCTCCCACAAAAATCAGGTGACAGCGAGAATCATTGACCAGCGAAGATTTGAACCATGCTTCGAGCAAACGATGGTTCAATTTGGTAGGAGCTAGCAAGCCAAAGCTGCAGACGACAAATTCATCCGGCCCGACAGCCAGGAGGCGCCGGGCCTCACGGCGATCACGCCGGGACAAGGCTTTAGGGAAAGGCACGACCTTGAATTTTCCGGCGATCTGTTCACCCCAATGCCATCGAGCCAAATCGATAGCATGATGTGAGTGCGCCAAAATACCCAACGCCCGATCAAGCACGTCCAAGTTCACCGGATAGGTATCGATCGTCGAACGACGCCCCTGACGCATATCGTGCAGGAGTGCACCGTAACCATGATGTTCAAACAGAATTTGTCTAAAGCCATCCTTACTATGGGGAACCGTCCAGTTACGCCTGGCGCTCGGGAAGGAATCCATCCAGTTGCGAACTCCTCCCATAAAAAAGTCATGCAACATAACCACGCCCGGCGTTTGGCGCATCAGCTCAAACATGAACGCATGCACGGGCGAATTCCCCATGTGGTAGAGCACACGGGCTTCCAGATCAGAAAACTTCCGCAGCCAGTCCACCGAATGGAACGGAAAATTGGCCTGAACCCACGGATCCAATACTTCTGGCTGGTCGGCAACGACCTCGATGTCGTAGTGACTCGCCAGATCGCGCAGCAATCGGGCACTGTAATCAGCAATGCCAGAGCGTGCAGGCGGGAGCGGTGATACATAGATCAACCGCGGGCGCAGCGTTCGAACCAACTTTTTTGGTGAGCGCTCAACATGCTGCTCAATCGCCGCCAAAGCCTTTTGCGCACAACCCGCCCACGAAAACTGGGCAACCTGTTTCACCGCATGCTCGCGTAATTGCTTACGCATATCTGCGTCGGTAAGCACCTGCTGTAACTTGTGTGCCATCGAGCTGGGACTTCGAGGATCAAAGAGTGCATCCTCGCAACCGATGACCTCAGGCAAGCTCGCCGTGTTGGATCCCACTACCGCAGCGCCGCACGACATCGCTTCCAACACAGGCAGGCCAAATCCTTCGTGCAAAGATGGTGTGACAAAAACCTCACAGTTCGAATACAGCAACGCTAGTTCAGCGTCGTCGATCTCTTCGGTGAAGATCACGCCTGAATGTTTCAACCTTAACCGTCCTGCCTGATTGACCAGGAAGCGCTTCACTTGCTCGTCGCACCGCCCAGCTAAGACCAGAGGGTGACGTTCCCGCAGCGAGGGAGGCAAATCCGCATAGGCCGTCAGCAAGCCATCCACATTCTTGTGCACGTCATAACCACCGACGTACAACACGTAGCCACGAGTAATCCCGTATTGCTGATGCCAGCGCGCCCACACTGTCTCATCCGCAAAAGTTGGGGCAAAGGCTCCGCTTACGGCTGCTGAGACTACTGCTACGCGATCGGGTGGGATGCCGAGGAAGTCTATGGCCTCACGGCGAGAGGATTCAGAAATGGCCAGCAACAAACCACAACGCTTGAGAAGACCCAAACGACGGTAATACCAGTGCTTGTACTTCGAATCGTGCAGATACCGTCCGGGATGAATCAACGGGATCAGATCGTATAGCGTTGCCGCGTGGCGGTAATCATCTGTTCCACTACCCAATGAAGCACTGGAATCGTCACCCCAACCCTCGAACATGCTGCTGTGCCAAATGCAATCGGCATCGATTTGATCGAAAAAACTTGCTCGCGCCACCTCCGCCACAAGCATCCGCTCACGGTTGGCCTCCAAACAACCTGCAATATTAGCCGGCAGCTCATTAATCAACACGCGGTTCCGAGGTATGAGGTCACTGAAATCTTCGATCAGATCGAGAGCCGAACAATCATGCCGACCGTTAAGGGCAAGCCATAACTCATGCGTCTTCGCCGCCTCTTCAGCAAATGCGCGTGCCATAGAAACCGTATAGCGACCTATACCCCGATGACGACTATTGGACTGGGCTCCTTGGAGATCCAGGACGATCTTCATCAAACTCCCTCGGCAATGGTATGCCAGTAATGACTGTTTTTTTATGGAATTAACGCCGAGAGCGCTATTCGGACTGACCCGAGGTAAGAAACCTAGCGCGCAGCTTATCGCCGAGCTTCGGGAAGGCTCGCAGCACTATTCGGACGACGGGTCTTGCCAAAGGCACCCGCAATATCAGGCCAATCGCAAAAAGTATAAGTGCCTTGATACGCGGGCGAAGCGCAGCCAGCCGTCGACGAAAGTCACCGAAGAACCGCGAATGTGCTGCGTTCAATTCCTCCAACTCCCGTTCCAGTTCACGAATGCGCACCAGTCGCTGTTCGCTTTGCTGCAAGAGCAAACGATAATTGGATTGAAGGTAGTCGAGCCTGTCGCGAACCACAGCCAGATCATGTTCCGCATCGGTCAACTTGGTTAAGCGACGCTCCGCCGTCTCGCGCCAATCAATAGTCACGCACTCAGCAAAAGGAACACCGTCACGTGCAAGCGTTGTTGTTTTCACACTATCGACATCCGTCGGATGCCCCTTACTAGTCATTGTCAGGCCCATCATTTGGTGCGGCGCGCTACGAATTTTAACTTAAGGCAACGCTGAATAAGTATCGCCGTCGTCATGACACCTGGAAGGCCCGCAGGGTGTGTTGCGTGGCGCGGGGAAGACTGACCGTCTTCCTCGCTCCTCCAAGCCTCGCGTGACCAAGCCGCGCGGCACACCCTGCGGGCCTTCCAAGTGCCACCCCATCACTTTTAAATTCAATAGGTTGGGGCAAGCCCTGTCTGTCCGCATCCCTTCCTCGCTCCTCAAGGCCCAAAAAGGAAATCAGGGTATATAACCAGCATCAGCCGATGAATGAGTAAAAGCCATCAAAACACTAATAGGCACAGGTATCATCGCCAATGTCCCAACAGGCGCAAGCTGACCCAAGGGACCCTCTTTCACTTCTCGCTCCTCTACACTCGTTGTTCGCTTTTAAGGGAGTGTTGAATGCGCCTGATCCTGTTTCGTCTGATTGCTATCCTGGAAGTCGCCGGCGGTTTCTACGGCATGGCGATCATCCTGCCGCGCCTACTGGCCATCGGCCCGTTGCGTACGGCAGCCTTCGGGCTGATCGAGTTCGCGGTGTATGCCTTCGTGCTAGTGGCAGGCGTACTGCTGCTGGAAAACAGCGAACGTGGCATTCGCTTCTCCGGCATTGCGCAATGGCTGCAATTGCCGCTGATCGCCACACCCGTTTTCAGCTACGCCCTGCACTGTGGCGCGTGCATCGACCTGTATACGGTTGTGCATCTGCCCACGCGGCCTGAGCTGAGCTGGCAGCTTGGCAGCCAGCGTTTTGTGTTGGCGTTTTATGGACCTTCCGTGTCGCACTTGGGCGTGAATGTGCTCGCGCTGGTGTCGTGGCTGGTGCTCAAGCTGCGCTGAGGCACCGATTGCTTCGCTGAAACCCAAGGCAAAGCGGCTGCCCCAGTTATTATAGGCGGATGAATACCCCCTCCGAACGACCCGTTGTCCGCCTTAAAACCGACCGCACCCCTGGTCACCCTTGGGTATGGTCGGCGCAGGTTCACAAGCCCCCATCACGCATCCCGCCGGGCAGCGTGGTCGATGTGATGGACGCCAAGAACCGCTTCGTGGGCCGTGGCTTCTGGAACGGGCACGCTCGTATCGCCTTACGCTTGCTCACCGTGTCTGCCGATGAGCCGATCGGCAGCGCATGGATTGCCGCACGCATCGATCGCGCCGTGGCGCTGCGTCGGGAGCTGCTGGCACTCGACACCGTCACCGACGCATGGCGCGTGGTGCACAGCGAAGGCGATGGCCTCTCCGGTCTGATCGTCGATCGTTACGCCGATATCCTGGTGATCGAATATTTCGCGGCAGGCATGTGGAAGTTCCGCGACGCGATTCATGCCGCCTTGTTGCGCCACTTCCCCGGTGCGCGCCTGTACTGGTTTGCCGAAAGCCACGTACAGAAGCAGGAGTCCTTCGATTGCCGCGCGATCGAAGCGCCCTCACCCGTGGAAGTGCACGAACACGGCCTGCGCTTTCACGCCGCACCTGGCTACGGCCACAAAACTGGCTTTTTCGCCGACCAGCGCGAAAACCGCCGGCGCTTCGCTGAACTGGTGTGCGGACGGCGCGTGCTGGATCTGTGCTGTAATGCCGGCGGTTTCGCAGTGCATGCGATGGCTGGCGGTGCACGCGAGGCAGTCGGCGTAGACATGGATGCCGGCATCCTGGAAATCGCCCGTGCCAACGCCGGGGCGAATAACGTGTCCGCTCGCTTCGAGCAGGCGGATATTTTCGAATGGCTGCGTCAGGCGGTGGCACGCGACGAGCGCTACGATGCGGTGATCCTCGACCCGCCCAAGCTCACCCGCGATCGCACCAAGGTGCTCGACGCACTGAAAAAGTACTTCGCCATGAATCGCCTGGCGTTGGATGTGATCCCGCCCGGCGGCTTGCTGCTGAGCTGCTCTTGCACCGGCCTGGTAAGCGAAGCCGATTTCCTGGAAATGCTGCGCCGCGTAGCGCTGAATGCCGGACGCGAAATCCAGGTGCTGGAAGTACGCGGCGCGGGTGCGGATCATCCCGTGCGCACGGATGTGCCGGAAAGCCGCTATCTCAAAGCCGTGTTCTGCCGCGTTTCGTAGGTTAATGGAATCATCCATGTCCCTGATCGACATCCTGCTGGCCCTGACTGTGCTCCTGCTGATCCTGCAGATGCTTATCTTGCTGCGTGGGCGCGGCGACGTGGGCCTGCACACACGACTGGACGCCCTGAAGGACGACAATCGCCACCTGCGTGACGCCCTCGCCCAGGAACAGCGCGCCGGACGCGGCGAGTTGAGCCAGTCGCTGCTGCAATTCCGCGGCCTGATGCAAGACCAATTCGACGCGATAGCCGCACAGCAGCAGGAACGTATCAGTCTGTTTGGCCAGCGTCTGGACCTGCTCACCGAACGCACCGACAACGGCCTGCAAACCCTCGCCCAGCGTCTTGCCGAAGACGCCCGTCGTGGCCGCGAAGAATTGGCCGCCAGCCTCGCCCGGCTCGGCGAACAGCAGCAACAACGACTGGCAGCGCTCACGGCCGACAATGAGAAGCGCCTCGGCGAAGTACGCACCACGCTGGAAACCCAACTCGGCGCCATCCAGCAGGACAACGCCATCAAGCTGGAGCAGATGCGGGCCACGGTCGACGAAAAACTGCAATCCACACTGGAAACACGCCTCGGCCAGTCGTTCAAGCTCGTTTCCGAGCGCCTGGAAGCCGTGCAGCGCGGCTTGGGTGAAATGCAATCGCTGGCCAGTGGTGTGGGCGATCTCAAGCGCGTGCTGAGCAATGTGAAAACACGCGGCATTCTTGGCGAAATGCAGTTGAGCGCACTGCTGGAGCAGATACTCACGCCCGAGCAATACGCCATCGATATCGCCACCGTTCCGGGCTCCGATAATCGCGTGGAATTCGCCATCCGCCTGCCGGGGGGCGAGCGCGACAGCCAGGTATGGCTGCCGATCGATGCGAAATTCCCTAGCGAAAATTACGAACGTCTGCTCGATGCGCAGCAGCAAGCCGATATCGATGCGGTGGAGCGTGCGGCGGTGGCACTGGAGCGCCATATCCGCGAAGAAGCCAAGACTATTCGCGCCAAGTACATTGCGCCGCCGGCGACGACTGACTTTGCCATCCTGTTCCTGCCCACCGAAGGTCTCTACGCCGAAATCATCCGCCGCCCAGGCTTGTTCGAAAGCCTGCAACGCGAGCAACGCGTCATTGTGGCCGGTCCTACGACCCTTTCCGCCATTCTCAATAGCTTGCAGATGGGTTTCCGCACGCTGGCGATCCAACAGCGCAGCAGCGAGGTATGGCAATTGCTCGGCGCGGTAAAGAACGAATTTGGCAAGTTCGGCGACGTGCTAAAGATGGTGCGCAAGAAGCTGGATGAAGCAGGCAGGCACATCGATGCCACCAGCGTGCGTACGCGGGCGATCGAACGCAAGCTGCGCGATGTGGAATCCTTGCCGGGTGAACAGGCGCAGCAGTTGCTGGACGATGCGCTCAACGGTGAAGAAGAAACGACAGAAGATTAAGGCCAATGGCACTAACGTAAGCATCGTCGCCCCGGCGTAGGCCCACTGCTGTCCGGGGAAAGTCACGCTGATTGATGGAGTGTGGCTTATGCCAAAGATTTCACCGCATCAGCGGATGCGGAGACTTGCGAAACATCTGATGAGTGAACCCCTCTCCCTACGGGAGAGGGTGCCGGCAGGCGGGTGAGGGTCCGGGCGAAGCGCGCGCTTCAGTTCTCGCGCAATTCTTTGTTTTCGCGCGCTGGCCGAACCCTCACCCCAACCCCTCTCCCGAAGGGAGAGGGGCTCACTCCATGCACGTCTTTAGCCACTTCGCACGCGGCACAATTTTCCCCGGACAGCAGTGGGCCTTCGCCGGGGCGACGATGCTTAAGTTAGTGCCATTGAGATTAAGGCAACGCATTTGCAGCAGCTTTTGCAATAAGCGCATCATCCGGCCGCACGCCCGTATAGAGCACAAACTGCTCCACCGCCTGCAACACGATCACCTCAGCCCCCGTCATCACTCGCTTGCCGAGCGAACGAGCGAGTTTGATCAACGGCGTTTCCGATGGCAAAGCCACCACATCGAAGACAACCTTCGCACGTTCCACCATGGCTCGATCGAAAGACAATTGGCCGGCCTCGGGACCTTCCATGCCGAGTGGCGTGACGTTGATCAGTAGCTTCGCATCCAGCTCCGATGTATCGGCGACCCACGCAAACCCGCTGACTTCGGCCAGCTTGCGCCCGGCCGCTTCGTTGCGCGCCACGACATACCCGTGCCTGAACCCCGCATCGCGGAACGCACAGGCCACCGCCTTGGCCATGCCGCCGCTGCCACGTAAGGCCAACTCCGTATCCGGCAACCATCCATGCTGCTCGATCAGCTTGCGGATGGCGATGTAGTCAGTGTTGTAGGCACGCAGATGACCATCTTCGTTGACGATCGTGTTGATCGAGGCGATCGCCTGCGCCGAATCATCGATACTGTCCACCCACGGTATGCAGGCTTCCTTGAACGGCATCGAGACCGCGCAACCACGAATGCCCAGAGCACGGATGCCCCCGATCGCTGCCGGCAAATCCTTGGTGGTAAAGGCCTTGTAGACGTAATTGAGATCCAGCGCCTCGTAGAGGAAATTCTGAAAGCGCGTGCCGAAGTTGCCCGGCCGGCCGGACAAGGACATGCACAACTGGGTATCGCGGTTGATGGATCGGGACATCGGCAAGGCTCGTACGGAATCAGCGGGGAAGACGGGTTACGGGCAGCGCAAGCCGCCCCATCTCCCTGCGACCCTATCATCTTGACGCGGGCGCTACACTTGTAAGCCAGCACAGCACCAAGGAAAGCCGCATGAGCGAGCAGCACGAGTCCACCGATGTTACCCGCGAGCAAGCCGAAGAAGCGGTGCGCACCCTGTTGCGCTGGGCCGGCGAGAATCCGCAACGCGAGGGTCTGCTCGATACACCCCGGCGCGTGGTCAAGGCCTATCGTGATTGGTTCAGCGGCTATCAGATCGACCCGAGTGAGTACCTGCGCCGCACCTTCGAGGAAGTGGCCGGCTATGACGAAATGGTGGTGCTGCGCGACATCGAATTCGAGAGCCACTGCGAACATCACATGGCGCCGATCATCGGCCGCGCCCACGTAGGCTATCTGCCCACCCATCGTGTGGTTGGCATCAGCAAGCTGGCGCGCGTGGTGGATGCTTTTGCGCGCCGCTTCCAAGTGCAGGAAAAAATGACCGCGGAAATCGCGCGCTGCATTGATGAAAACCTGCGTCCGACCGGTGTGGCCGTGGTGGTGGATGCCAGTCACGAGTGCATGACCACCCGCGGCGTGCACAAGCGCGGCGTGTCGATGATCACCAGCCAGATGCTTGGCGCTTTCCGCGACGATGCCCGTACCCGCGCCGAGTTCCTCGATTTCATCGGCCTGCGTGGCAGCCGCCGCTGATGCAAACCGCCATCGCCGCCTTGCTTTGGCTGCCTTCAGCGGATGCGGATGCACAGACTTGCGAAACATCGGATGGGTCCGGGCGAAGCGAGCGATTCAGTTCTCGCACATATCTTTGTTTTCGCGCCCTGGTCTCACCCTCACCAACATTGCGCGACGTTTTGCTCACGTCCTGCCCATACCAAGCCGCCCGCCATCGGCTATGGTTGAATCTTTGACCTTTCGAGCTACCTATCGACGCCCCACACATGGATTCCGCACCGATTCCCGCTTCCTCCCGCCAGAAAGCCGCGTTCGCATTCATCTTTGTGACGGTGATGCTGGACATGCTCGCATTCGGCATCATCATTCCGGTCCTGCCACATCTGGTCGTGGACCTGATCGGCGGCAGCATCGCGAAAGCGGCCGTGTGGATCAGCGCTTTCGGCACGGTCTACATGCTGATGCAATTCGTGTTCTCGCCGGTGCAAGGCGCACTGTCGGACCGCTTTGGCCGGCGTGCCGTCATCCTGATCTCCAGCTTTGGACTGGGGGTGGATTTCATCGTGATGGCGTTGACCCCGGTGATGTGGCTACTGTTTGTCGGCCGCGCCGTCTCCGGCATCTGCTCGGCCAGCTTCTCCACCGCCAACGCATACATCGCCGATATCGTGCCGAAGGAGCAGCGTGCGGCCGCTTTCGGCGCGATGGGTGGCGCATTCGCCCTCGGTTTTATCGCGGGACCGGCGCTGGGTGGATTCCTGGGGCATATCAGCCTTCGCCTGCCATTCTGGGTGGCCGCCGGACTGTCACTGGTGAACTTCTGCTATGGATTCTTCGTACTGCCGGAGTCATTACCGGCAGAGCGCCGCGCCAAACATTTCGACTGGCGCCATGCCAATCCTTTCGGCGCCTTGGTGCTGTTGCGCCGCTATCCGCAGGTGTTCGCGTTCGCTGCCGTGTTCTTCCTCATCAACTTGGCGCAATTTTCCCTCAATTCTACCTATGTGCTCTACACCGACTACCGCTATGGCTGGGGCCCACAGGCCGTGGGCTACACGCTGGGCCTGGTCGGACTCTGCAGCGGGCTGGTGCAAGCGATCCTGGTACGGCAGCTCATGCCGAAACTCGGCGAACGGCGCATGATCATGCTGGGCCTGCCGCTTTGCGTCGTCGGGTACATGTTCTTCGGCCTGTCATCCGTAAGCTGGATGTTCCTGTTAGGAATCCCTTTCCTGTGCCTGGGTGGCTTGTCCGGACCGCCTGCACAAGCCTTGATGACACAGCAAGTGGATCCACACGAACAAGGTCGCTTGCAGGGCGCGCTGAGCAGCCTGGCCAGCCTCGCCGGCATCTTCGGACCGGCAGTGTTCGCCAATTTGTTCGCACTGTTTATCAGTGACCACGCCCCTGTGCATCTGCCCGGCATCGCCTTTGTGCTGGCCGGGTCGTTGCTGGCCGTTGCAACTCTCGTCGCAGGCTATGCCATACGACACATACACGTCGTACAAGCAGGACCGGCTTCGGAACATGCCGCCACGATGCTAAGCACAGAGCTTTCCCCCGCGGCGGACGTCATCTGTCACGAGCCTCTTCCCAACGATCAATCGGAGCCATCACCATGAGTATTTCCATGTATCAGGTTGCCATACCCGTCTTCCTGCGCGCCCTGAACAACCTGCACCATGTCCTCAAGCTGGGTCAGACACACGCAAAACACAAAAATGTTGACGATTCAGTGATGTTGCAGACACGTCTGATCCCCGACATGCTGCCACTGGTCAAACAGGTGCAGATCGCCACCGACATGGCCAAGAATGGCGCCGCGCGCCTGGCCGGGGTCGATCCGCTCAAGTTCGAAGACAACGAAACCTCCTTCGAAGAACTCTACAGCCGCATCGAACGCGCTATCGACTACATCAAGAGCTTCAAACCCGAGCAAATCGATGGCAGCGAAACCCGCGCCATCACCATCAAGACGCGCAATAACGAGCTGTCATTCGAAGGCCAGGCCTATCTGCTGCATTTCGTCATTCCCAACCTGTTCTTCCACTGCACTACAGCCTACGACATCCTGCGTGTGGCGGGCGCCGGTATTGGCAAGGAAGACTACATCGGCAAGCCCTGAGCAAAACCTGCAAACTTCACTTCGAACGGCGTGATTTGGTCCGCGTCGTTTTTGTTTTGGCGGATACAACATCCGCAGTCAATTCGCGCAATAGGTCATGCATGCAAGCGTATGCTCACCCACACGACTTTCAGACCCATCTGATAGCGTTACCTGTTTTACAGGTATTACTAATTGCCTAACGGTTATCCGCGCTTCATTCGAAGCAACGTAGCCGCAGCGGGCTACCGCGACGAACTCCATAGAGGATCAAACAAAGGTCCGAAGGGGAAGGTTTTGCCTAAACCTGGGTAAAGCCAATACACGAATACGACCAGGGAGAAGCATGATGAAGAGAGGGAATAGTGGCCAGCACGCGTACAAGTTGCTGGCAGTGGCCTGCGTGGCGGCACTGGGATGCACCAGCGCATTCGCACAGGACAGCAACACTACGGATAGCAGCAAGCCGACGAAAAAGCTCGAGGCAGTGACGGTTACCGGATCATTGATTCCGCAAACGCAGGTGGAAACATCCACCCCGACCACAACGATCACTGCCGCACAACTTAAGGAAAAAGGATTTACGAGCGTTGCTGATGCACTTCAGCAAGCCTCCTTCGCAACGGGTAGCGCACAGGGAGCACAAGACACCAATAGTTTTACTCCAGGCGCCCAAACGCTCAGCATGTTCGGTTTGAACGTGGGCTACGTAAAATACCTCATCAATGGCCGCCCCATGGGTGACTTCCCGGCCCTTTATAACGGTAGCGACACTTTCAACAATCTCGCCAGCATACCGACCGAGATGGTCGACCATATCGACATTCTTCCAGGCGGCCAATCGTCACTCTACGGCTCGGACGCCATCGCTGGCGTCGTCAATATCGTTCTTAAGAAGAAGCTCGACGCGCCAGTGGTCGATGTCCGCTACGGATGGAGCAAAGAAGGTGGCGGCGCAGATCGCCGCATCAGCTTTGCCGACAGCTTCAACATCGGGAAATTCAACATCCTCGCTGGCGCCCAGTTCGAAAGCACGCAACCTACTTGGGCCATGGATCGCTCCCTGACAGCAACCTTCAACAAGCACGGCACTTCGCCAGAAACCGCCAGCCGCGACTACCTCGTATCCAGCAACAAGTACTACATGCTCGACCCCAATCGTTGCGCGCTGGTAAGCAATCAGTTCCGAGGAACGGAGGGACTTCAGAGCCGCGCAGGCAAGGGAGAATATTGCGGCTCCTTCTACTCCCCCGGTTACGCCACGATCGGCAATGATAGCAAGACAGCGCAGGCCTACACTCATGCAACCTTTGATGTAAACGAAAACATCCAGCTCTATGGTGATTTTCTGTACAGCTACCAGCAGCAGAAGTTCACCAATGGCCCAGCGACGACATGGTGGGGCACTTCGGCTAGTTATAACGGCTATTACGACCCCAACCTTGACGATGTCGTTGACCTGCAACGCGGCTTTACTCCCGAAGAGGTCGGTGGCTACAAGTCCATCATGAATAAAACCACCGAAAACACCTATATGCTGGTGCTAGGGGCCAAAGGTGGTATCGGCGCCTCGAACTGGGATTACGACATCAGCTTCACTCACTCGAACGATCAACTCATCGAACGAAACTTTTATCGATGGTCCGATCCAATAGAAGCCTATTTTTCAGATCACATCCTTGGCCCCAGTCTTGGCACATATGTCGATGACGATGGTGCGCCACATGACATTTTCAATCCGAACTACGGCGCGTTTTATTCACCCATCCCCAATAGTGACTTTCGCAGCTTCACCGGTTATGCGGACACACGAAGCAAGAGCTGGGACAACATGCTTCGGGCTGTCGTGACCAACGCATCGCTTATGGAGATGCCAGGTGGCGACGCGGGTGTAGCCTTCCTCGTCGAAGGCGGCAATCAGGGCTGGGATTACTCTCCGGATCCGCGCTTGATGGCCGGCGACGCATGGGGAACGTCAGCGATTCAAGGAGCGGGACATCGATCCCGTTATGCCGCAACCACGGAACTGCGACTACCGCTTCTCAACCAACTTACCATGAATGCATCGCTTCGTTACGACGCTTTCAACGTCGCCAACTCAACGGTAAGCAAGCCTACCTATAGCGTAGGTTTCGAGTATCGACCTTTCGATGCGCTGCTATTGCGGGCCAAGTACGGTTCCGCGTTCAAAGTCCCAACGCTCGCGGATGAATTTCAAGGCCAGAGCACGGGCTACAACTTTGCTCCGGATTATTACAATTGCGCCTTACGAGGTTACGCCGCCGGCAACGTTCAAAACTGCCCAGCGCCCTACGATAGCTATCAATTCATGATCGTAACCAATGGAAATCCCAAGTTACAACCCATCACGGCCACAACATGGACATACGGTCTGGTCTGGGCTCCGGTGTCACGGATGTCTGTAACAGCCGATTACTTTCATTGGAGCATCAACAACGAAGTGCAGCCGCAAGATCCGGATATGATTCTCAGGCAGGAGGCCCTATGCAGGCTCGGTGATCTTAATATCCAGTCGCCAACTTGCGCTGCAACATTGAACCAGGTAACACGCGATGCAAATGGAAATATCACCCAAATTGCGACACCAAAAGTCAATATCGCGAGTGAAAAGCTGGATGCACTGGTCGTTGGATTCAACTATGCATTCAAAGCTGGCGATTTCGGAAACATAGCACTCAATGCTTCGTACAGTGACGTTCTGAAGCACACGGTACAGGCGAACCCCAGCGACCCCGTTATCGATGTACTTCGGTCGCCGTTCTACAACATCTGGTATAGCGCCGGTTTTAAAACCAAGGCTAATGCTTCGCTAACCTGGAGCAAGGATGCTTGGAGCGCAACGCTCTATGGGAATCGCTATGGAAGTACCCCAAATTACCAGGCCTATAACACGGATAGTTACACAGCCCCAGGCGCTGGCAAGTTGGTGCCCTGGATGATTTATAACGCAAGCGTGTCATACAGCCCGATTCCGAGCCTTACCTTGTCATTCATGGTCGACAATCTATTCAACAAAATGCCCCCCAAGGACAACAGTTATCCGGGCACGGCAAACCAGCCTTACAACAGTGACAACTACAACGTTTACGGCCGCAGTTACTTCGTCGAAGCCACATACAAGTTCGGCAAATAAGTAGCACCGTTAGTCTAAGACCCTGCATTTAGATGCAGGGTCTTTTTCTTGTGCGCCCGGCAGGGCGCACCTGCTAGGAGGTGCAAGTGTGTCATCGGATAGTTTATGTCATCCTCATAAGACAATCCTGTAGCCAACCTATGATCGGCAAACGATTCCACAGGAGCGAGGCATGACCGAGTCCAACGAAACCTCTACATCCGGCACCCACTTGCCGGCCGTGATTGGCCAAGACGATGCAAGCAACCGGGTGACACGCGCGATCCTGGATTTCATCAGCCGGATCCCTGACAGCAAGGTGCACAGTCAGAACGATCCAGAAACCGAAGCCCGTCGGCTGGCCAAACGTGCTGCTCAGCGCGCGGCGATCACCGCGGGGTCGCTGGCTTTGCCACCCGGTCCACTGGGCTGGCTGACCATTCTGCCGGAGCTGATTTCGATCTGGAAAATTCAGGCGCAACTGGTCAGTGATATCGCCGCAGCTTATGGCCGGCACACCGAACTGGGGCGCGAGCAGATGCTGTGGTGTTTGTTTCGCCACACTTCGGCACAGGCGTTCCGCGATCTGGTGGTGCGTCTGGGCGACCGCCTGATCTTCCGGCGCGTGTCCTATGGC
Source organism: Dyella sp. M7H15-1 (assembly GCF_004114615.1). Lineage (NCBI taxonomy): Bacteria > Pseudomonadati > Pseudomonadota > Gammaproteobacteria > Lysobacterales > Rhodanobacteraceae > Dyella > Dyella sp. M7H15-1. Next base: position 3,065,153 of record NZ_CP035300.1, on the reverse strand, counting down.
GTGATCGAGCGCGTTGCCAAACAGATTGGCGTGAAGGTGACGCAGCGTGCGCTGGGCGAAGGCTTGTCACGCTGGATGCCGCTGATCGGCGCTATCGGCGTCGGTGGTTATGCCTACTACGACACGCGCCAGGTCGCAGCCACCACCCTTGCCATGTTGAAAAGTGAAATCGGCATGGCCGATGAAAACAACGATCCGGTCCAAGCGGGTACGCGTGAAATTCCCGCTACGCGCACCCATTGATGCCATGCCCGATGACGTCGCACAGCGTTTGCGTCAAGCTGCGCGCCGCCACCATCACTGTGCAGGAGCTACCGCATGAGTTCGCCTAACCCACGCCCGGTCGCCCTGATCACAGGTGGCACCAAACGTGTCGGCGCCGTGATCGCACGCACTTTGCACGCTGCCGGTTACGATCTGGCACTGCATTGCCGACACTCGGTAGACGAAGCACACGCTCTGGCCGAGGAGTTGCACGCACAACGCGGCGATAGCGTACTTGTGCTCCAGGCCGAACTGGCGGACATAAGCGCATTGCCGCAACGGGTGGACGACACTCTGACACGTTATGGACGCCTCGACGCATTGGTCAACAACGCCTCAGCCTTCTATCCCACTCCTATCGGCACTGCCACCGCGGCGCAGTGGAACGAGCTGTTTGCCTCCAACGCACAGGCACCTTTCTTCCTCGCACAGGCCGCCATGCCCGCACTGCGCGCGACTCATGGCGCCATCGTGAATATCGTGGACATCTATGCGACACGCGCCATCGCCCGTTATCCGATCTATGTGATGGCCAAAGGCGCACTCGTGGCGATGACGCGTACGCTGGCACTGGACCTTGCCCCCGAGATTCGCGTCAACGGGGTCGCCCCGGGAGCCGTGATGTGGCCGAGCGATGGCAAGCCCTACGACGATCAACAAACCATGCTCGCCTGCACACCGCTCGGTCGCGCTGGTACGCCCGAAGATGTCGCCGGCGCGGTGCTATGGCTGCTGCGGGATGCGCCGTATGTCACGGGGCAGATCATTTCTGTCGACGGTGGCCGCAGCATCTCGATCTGATCACTGCGTACGCCGAAGCATTTGTTCGAAGTCGCCGAATAGGTAGGCCAGGCGCTGGTAGCCGCGCAAGCACAGTCAGTAGGGTAGTCGCCCCCACAGAACGTAGCGCTGATGTCGCGCCGTCACAGGCGCACTCGTCCCGGCGAAGGCCGGGCGACAATGCTTAAGTTAGTGCCATTGACGTCAACCCCGCTTCCACACGTGAGGATGGCGGCGCGCGTAAGGGCAATCCGCGCCATGCAGCGATGACTTCATCCGGCGCAATGGCGTCGACACGTTGCCGCGGCGGTCCGCCAAGCACACGCACCGCATCTGGCGAAGCACCACGCGGCGCCCAATAGCTCAGCGGTCCCGATCCAAACATCACCACCAGCGGACAACCCATCGTTGCGGCCATGTGCGCAGGGCCAGTGTCCACCGAAATCATGCTATGGGCGATCGCCAGCAGCGCTTTCAGTCGCGGCACCGGCAAATCCCTGGCCACGACTTCCACTCCGGACTGCGCCATCGTTGCGCGGATGGTTTCCAGATAACGTGCTTCGGCCGGCGAGCCGCAAAGCAGGATGCGTGCATCGGGCCATTGCGTGTTGATGGCTGCTACGACACGCGTCCAGTGTTCGATCGGCCAGGATTTGTCATCATCACTGGCCTTGCGCACACCGTTCCAACGCACGGTACGTTTATTGGCGGCCTGCAGCAACACCAGCGGATGGCCGGCGAGTTGTCGATGAATCAACCATTGGTCGCAATCGGCGCGCTCCTGTGGACTGACCACCAGCTCAGGAACAGCGCTGGTCATGCATGCAACATGCCCGAATGCGCTATGAAACGCCGGCGGCGTTGCATCGGCGAGCTGCAGCAAATGCTCGATCCAGTGACTGTCCGGCGGCAGCGGGATGTGTTCGAGAAACACGCAATGGCGATCCGGGATGCCGGCCATTTTCAGCAAAAACCGGATCCTGGCTAGCGAGGTGGGTTGCAGCTCGGCCACGTATACGGGCACGTCACGCATCCGCCGCAGTTGATGGACGACATGCCACTGCTCTGGACTCAACACAAACGGCTGGTGATGCGCATCCAACACCAGCATGTCCGCGACATCAGGGTGACCCTGATACAGCTCGGCCGCGTAGCGGCCTCTGGCCAGCACATGGCAGGGCTGCACATAGCGCGCATGCAATCGGCGCAACATCGGCTGCAACAACAGCGTGTCGCCGAGACGACCAAAACGGATCACGAGCGGCTGAGCGGAATGTGACATATGCGAGCGGACATCACAGCCTGTCGCTAATCCACGACGGTGAGCCGCATCATACTGGACTGTGATAGCTTGCTGCTGACTCGCGGTCCGGGACATGGGATGATCCAATGCCATGAAATCACTCACATCGCTCCTCGTGTTATTCCTAGTGTGCTGCACCCACGTGGCCACTGCACGGGACACCCCTGCGATTTACGGTTATCAGGTGGTGCATACGTATCCGCACGATACGGGTGTCTATACCGAAGGCTTTTTCTACCTTAACGGTTACTTTTACGAGAGCACGGGCAATGTGGGTGCGTCGTCGATACGCAAGGTCGATATCAAGACTGGCAAGGTACTGCAGACGGCGGACCTGCCACCGCCCGATTACGGCGAAGGTATCGTTGCCTGGAAAAACCGGTTGATCCAACTTACCTGGCAGTCACAGCATGGCTTTATCTACGATCTGAAAACGTTCAAGAAGCTGGGCCAGTTTGATTATCGCGGCGAAGGCTGGGCACTTACCGCCAACGATAAGCACATTTACATGAGCGATGGCTCGGCCACCCTCCGCGTGCTCGATCCAGAAACGCTCAAGCAAACTGGCAAGATCGACGTCACGGCAAGTGGCAGTCCCGTGATCAACCTCAACGAGCTGGAGTGGGTGAAGGGCGAGATCTACGCCAATGTGTGGCTGACCCACTCCATCGTCCGGATCGACCCTGCAACGGGCAAAGTGGTCGGCGTCATCAACCTGACCGGCCTTGGCCCGAAACCCGGGGAAACGCTCGATCCCAGCAACGACGTGCTCAACGGCATCGCTTACGACGCTGCCCACGACCGGCTGTTCGTGACAGGCAAGCGCTGGCCCTTGATCTATGAAATCAAGCTGACGCTACCCGCCGCGACGGTGCCTACCAGCAAGTAACCAGACTCAGTCAACACCATGCCCCGTCCGAATTTGCGCAGCCATGACGCTTGGCTGCCATCAGGTAAATACCCGATGGCTAGTACTGCGCGTAGTGAAAAGATAATTTTGTATGTAAAGAGCTATTATTAAAAGTCGATAAGACCATGCACATCACTTCGTTTCAAAGATTTTCTAGCGAACCGTCTTATAACCATAACGTGGACGATGATCATGCTCTAGCTCCACGTCAAAACAATGCGGAGAGCGTCCTTGATTTGATCAAAAGCATAGCCAGCTTTGGGATCACTTCCTTTTATGAATCGTACCGCATGGACGCGAAAATGCCTGAGATGGATAAAGCGATAAACGAAATGCTGACGAACGGACTGAACTTTAAAGCCGGGAGTCCGGATCCTGTTCTCTTATACAGCCACGCCAGCGATAATAATCCATACAGACTGGTATTACAGCGGAATAAACTCGTGGCAATAAGCCTTAACGGCTTCAAGGAACTTAAGACTTTTAAGTCGCAAAATGACTATAGGGATTTTTTAAGTAATTTGTGTGATATAGCCACCCGTCACGAAGTATTACGTGACGAAGTAAGGGATCAACTCATTCTTTCCGATGTATTAAACAGGAGCGCAATGAATAGCAATGAGACGAATACCCTTGATTTGATCAAAAGCATGGCCAGCTTTGGGATCACTTCCTTTGAATCGTGCCGCATGAATGCAATAAAGAACGAGCTGAGTAAAGCGATAAACGATATACTGACGAATGGACTGAATTTCATCACCGGAAGTGATCCTATTATCTTATACAGCCACTCTAGCGATAATAATCCATACAAACTTGTATTGCATCGTAATATACCCATATCAGAAAGCCATATACTCGTAGCAGAAAGCTCTAACGGCACTAACGGCATCAAGTTACTTAAGAAGTTTAATTCGCAAAATGACTATAAGAGTTTTTTAAGTAATTTGTGCAACATAGCTACCCGTCATGGAGTATTACGTGACGAAGTAAGGGATCAACTCATTCTTTCCGATGTATTATGAGAACGCAATGAATACCGCCATTGCTTCTTTACCACCCCCCTATCGGCAGTAAGCGTCCAGCAAATCCACCTTGCAAAGCACGCGGTTTAGTCCATCCGATTACACACAAGTCACACCATACTGTGCTCCCTGGCATACCGCAAGCCCGATGCAAAATCCAGCACACGCTGCAATCCCCGCCACAGTGTCTTTACGCCAGGCTCGCCGTCGCTCTTGCGCCCCAGGAAGCCGCCTAGTCCAACTTAGCGGATTCGTGTGGTGCCCCGCCCGGATTTGCGCAGCCATGACGCTTGGCCACTATCAGGTAAATACCCGATGGTCGGTGCTGCGTAGTGAAAAGATAATGTGTAATGTAAAGCACTATCATTAAAAGTCGATAAGACCATGCACATCACTTCGTTCCAAAGATTTTTTAGCGGACCGTCTCATATCCGTGAAATGGACTACGGTCATGCTGTAGATCCGCATCAACATCAAAGTAAGGGGGAGACTGTCCTTGATGCGATCAAGAACATATTCAGCTTTGGGATCACGTCGTTTTATGAGGCGTACCGCATGGATGCGAGAAAGGCTGAGTTGGATACAGCGATAAACGATATGCTGATGAAAGGGTCGGGCCTTAATGTCGAGACTAATTCGGATATTATTATCTTATACCGTCATACTAGCCATGATGATCCATATGAACTTGTATTAAAGGGTCGTAACCTCGTAGCAATGCACCCTAACGGCGACGAGACACCCCTTAGGACTTTTGCGTCGCAAAATGAATATAAGGTTTTTTTAAGTGATTTGTGTAATACAGCTACCAGTCACGGAGCATTACGTGACGAAGTAAGGGATAAACTCATTCTTTCCAATGCATTAAATGATGACGCAATAAATAGCATTGCTACTCATTTGCCACCCACCTATTGGCACGACCAAATAGGTCTTGATCACTCCGTGAGTATTCCACATGGGAGCGCAATAAATAGCATTGCTACTCATTTGCCACCCACCTATTGGCACGACCAAATAGGTCTTGATCACTCCGTGGATATTCCACGGATGTCACCAGAAGAAACGAGTCTTGCGCTTCGCATGAACACAGCCTACAAACAGGCATTTAATAAGTTTCTTATATCTGAAAAGGCTGCCATAGAGGAAGACAAAAACAAGCCGGATGGGGGCGCCTTCGAGCAACGCTACACCCATTTCTGCAAAAAAATTAAAGAAGATATCTCAGCTCTTTTTCGCCAGGAATTGCTTGATTTGTATAGACCTGGCAGTACATACCCTGAAAAAATTGTTGAATATAAAGAACCAGCGAATTGGAAGAAAGAAGATGGAGACATATTAAAACCTCTCGCCTGGGGTAATTCTAGCGTGGAAACGCTATTCGGGAACATGGGCTTCAGCAAAACACAGCATGGTCACGCAAAATTTGATCACATACACCCCGTCCTTCTATGGTTAAAAGATTCATGGCAACTCCCTGTTTCTGAGAAACATAAAGACTCGCTCATTGAGAGTGAATACAACATTGCGGAATTTCGTTACCAAGATGCTGCCCACCACCTCAAAGAGACAACTATTCCCTGCTATACGGAGTATCGCGAGCAGAAACACGAGATAGATACGCGTCTTGCAAGAGTACTTAACGTCAACGGGACGCTTTGCGTTGGCATTAAGAAAGGCGAAGGGAAACATGAGATGTTGGAAAGCCGTAACCAGTTTTACCTTCAGTAAACGCTCGGCAACAACACTACTTATTCCCTGTTGTTTTAACGAATGGTTTTAACCACCTCCGACGCCTTCGAAAGCCGTCGCATCGTATCCAAGGTCTCCACCAGCTCACGATAGCTGTGTGCCAGTTGCGCATACAGCGCCGCATACGCCTGCCGGGCGGCATCGGCTACGCCTTGATAGGCGCTGCGTCCGAGGGTGATGAAGTAATCCACGCTTACCCGGCTCCGCTCGGCATAGCCGGGAAACAATCCGGCCAGCAGCAGGCAGCGATCGCCCACGTCGCGCAGTGCATCGGATCGCGCGGTACCGGCCAGCGACAGCGCGTCCATCCAGTCCATACCTTGAGTACGCGATAGCAGCAAGGTGTCGGTCTGGTAGCGCAGAAGCACGAATACCAGATAGCTTTCGCTCGATTCGTCGAGTGGATGGCCGGTGCGTGCATAGGTTTCCTGCACCAACGCTTGCCATAGTTGCACCGGCGTACCGCTTTGGATGGCTTGTAACATGTCGTTTCCCCCTGTGGTAATCCGACAGCTTCAGCCTAGCGCGATCGAGGCTGAATCGCTACAAAGTTGTGACACACGCTTACTCCCCGTGCAACCAGCGGGCGGCGTCGATGGCGAAGTAGGTAAGAATGGCGTCGGCACCGGCGCGCTTGAACGCGATGAGTGATTCCAGCACCACGGCGCGCTCATCCAGCCAGCCATGCTGCGCAGCGGCCTTGAGCATCGCGTACTCGCCACTGACCTGGTAGACGAAGGTTGGCACGCCGAATGCATCCTTCACGCGGCGCAGCACATCCAGGTACGGCAAGCCCGGCTTGACCATCACCACATCGGCACCTTCTGCGATATCCAGCTCCACTTCGCGCAAAGCTTCGTCGCTGTTGCCCACATCCATCTGATAGGTGTGCTTGTTGCCCTTGCCGAGGCTGGCGGCCGAGCCGACGGCATCGCGAAACGGGCCGTAGAATGCCGAGGCGTACTTGGCGGAATAGGCCAGGATACGCGTATGGATATGTCCTGCCTTTTCCAGCGCTTCGCGAATGGCGCCGATACGGCCGTCCATCATGTCCGACGGCGCTACGAAATCCATGCCGGCTTCGGCCTGGGCCAGCGACATCTTGATCAGGGCTTCGATGGTAGGCTCGTTCATCACGTAGCCATGCTCGTCGATCAGGCCGTCCTGGCCATGCGCGGTGTAGGGGTCCAGCGCCACGTCACCGATCAGGCCCAGTTCGGGATACGTCGCTTTCAGTGCGCGCGTCGCGCGTTGCATAAGTCCCTGCGGATTCCAGGCTTCCGCCGCGTCTTCGCTTTTCACCGATGCGCCAGGTGAAGGAAACAGCGCCAGCGCGGGTATGCCCAGGCGCACGCATTCACCTGCAAGCTCCCGCAAGCCGTCGATGGAAACACGATTCACCCCCGGCATCGACGGGACGGGCTCGCGCTTGTTTTCCCCTTCGATCACAAAGGCCACCATGATGAGATCGGCGGGCAGCAATGTGTGTTCGCGCATCAGTGCACGGGAGAAGGCATCGCGGCGCATGCGGCGCATGCGGCGCATGCGGATGGCAGGGAAGTTCATGCGGAAATCTCTTGCGATCAATCCATTTAGTTTAACGCCACCAACATGTTGCGCATGCAGGCACTTCGCCGCACTCGGATGGCTCAGACCCTGAGATGGTCTGCATCGATCATGTGACGAGAGATGAACGACCGCCTGCGCATTAGCAAGATCGACACATTCCGTGTGGCATCTTCGCTCGGTGCATGTTCCCTCCCAGGAGTCACGTCATGAGCCACCCCACCAAGCGTCCGTCGCATTGGACCTCACCGGAAGGCATGAAGTACCTCGGTCCGCACGAGGATACCGAGCCGATGGATGTCACCCTCGTCCTGCGACGTCGCACGCAAACCGCACCGCCAAGCGCATCATGGCCGCATCCGCCACGCTGGCAGCGCGGGGAATTCGGGCAACATTACGGTGCGGATCCGGGCGATATGGAAAGCCTGCGCCGGTTTGCCCAACAACACGGTCTGGGCGAGATCGGCAGCGATGCGTCGCGACGCGTCCTGCATCTGCGCGGAACACCCGCTGCGCTGGAAAGAGCCTTTGGCGTCACGCTCGGTAAATACCAGCTCAACAGCCAGCCTCCCTTCGTTGGCTGCGGACATGCGCCGACGCTTCCGGCGGAAGCCATGGCGGTATTGGGCCTGGATCGCCGTCCCGTGGCACAACCGCGTTCACGGCGGCCAAGTGCTACGCCGAACACCAGTTACACGCCCATCCAGGTCGGTCAGTGGTACAACTTCCCCGCGGGCGCCAACGGTAGCGGTGAAACCATTGGCATTATCGAACTGGGTGGTGGCTTCACGACCAGCGATCTGCGCCAGTATTTTTCCAGCCTGGGTATCAGTCCGCAGCCGAAAGTGATCGCCGTGTCCGTAGCGGGTGGCCAGAACCAGCCCGGCAGCGGCGATGCCGACGACGAAGTAATGCTGGACATCGAGGTTGCCGGCGCACTGGCGCCCGGTGCCACTATCGTGGTGTATTTCACTGCCAATACCGATCAGGGCTTTTACGAGGCGATTTCACAAGCTGCGCACGATACGACTCATAAGCCGTCGGTGATATCGATCAGTTGGGGCGGCCCGGAGGATAGCTGGAACAGCTCATCGCTGGCCGCGATGGAAACGGCCTTGCAGGATGCGGCGGCGCTAGGTGTTACCGTCACCGTGGCCGCGGGTGACAATGGCTCCAGCGATGGCGAAAGCGATGGTCAGCCGCATGTCGACTTTCCGGCGTCGAGCGCGTATTCGCTGGGTTGTGGCGGCACTACCCTGGTTGCCAACGGCGCCACCATCCAGAGCGAGGTGGTGTGGAACGAGACGGCCAGCAACGAAGGCGCCACCGGCGGTGGGGTGAGTGTCGAATATCCACTGCCTGACTGGCAGCAGAATGCCAACGTACCTGCGTCGCCCCATGGCAGCCCTGGACGCGGCGTGCCGGACGTTTCCGGGAATGCCGATCCGATGACGGGTTATCAGGTATTGATCGACGGACAGTCACAGGTGATCGGTGGCACCAGTGCCGTGGCGCCTTTGTGGGCCGCGCTGATTGCACGCCTGAATCAGCAGCTTGGCGCACCGGTCGGTGATGTGCATGCGGCGATCTACCAAATCGGCGAATCGGCCTTCCGCGATATCACACAAGGAAATAACGGCACCTACCAAGCCGGCCCCGGCTGGGATGCCTGCACTGGCCTGGGCAGCCCCAACGGCCAGGCATTGCTGACCGCTTTGGCGGCGCTGAAAACCTGAGCCGTTGCGCCAACTTGCGCGCGCTCCCTTAGCAGCGTGCACGGGGGAGGCGCGATGTTGCATAGACCGAGGCTGGACGAATGGCGCCACAACGGGCAGTCTTGTCCGGATAGCTGTCTGGAATACACATGGATCGCTCCATCAATACCCCTACCCTGCTCGCCGACCTCGGCGGTACCAATGTCCGCTTTGCGCTCGCCGATACCGCTTCCGCCACGCCATTGATGATGGATAGCGTGTGCCGCTATCGCGTGAAAGATTTCGACACGCTGGCCGACACCATCCGCCAGTATTTCACTGACACCGGCCACACCGCTTCGCACGCGATCATCGCTGCCGCAGGGCGCATCGCGAACGGTGAAACGGTGAAGATCACCAACAATCCATGGGCTGTTTCCGCGCATGGATTGCAACAGGAACTGAGCTTCGAAGGGGTGCAACTGGTCAACGATTTCGCGGCGCAGGGCATGTCGATTCCGCTGCTGCAAAACGATCAGCTCAAGCCCGTGGGCCCGGATTTGCTGCCGCGGCACGACCACCAATCGTCACAGACCTTTGTAGTGATGGGCCCAGGCACGGGCCTTGGCGTGGCCGGTCTGCTGCTGCGTTACGGCCACTGGATCGTGCTGGAAACCGAAGGTGGCCATGCAGGTTTTGCAGCGCATACGGCGGAAGATGTGGAAATTCTGCATCGCCTCAATGCGCGCTTTGGCCGAGTGTCCAATGAGCGCATGATCTGCGGCAATGGCCTGGTGAATCTCTACCTCGCGCTGGCGGATATCGCCGGTCAACACGCCGAGGAATACACGCCGGAGGACATTAGCGCACGCGCCACGGACAACAGCGATCCGCTCTGCATACGTACCGTGGAAACCCTGGCGGGTATCTTCGGCAGCGTAGCTGGCGACCTGGTGCTCAGCCTGGGCGGCTGGGATGGCGTCTACCTTACCGGCGGCGTATTGAAGATCCTGATGCCTTGGCTGCAAAGCGGCGGTTTCCGCGAGCGCTTCGAAGCCAAAGGCCGCTTCCGCGATACGATGGAACATGTACCGACGATTGCGATTACGCACCCGGAGCCCGGCTTGCTGGGTGCGGCGGCATTGGCCGTGCTCGAATCCGGTCGCCGCTTATCGCGATAACGTCGCGCTTGTTGGCTGGGTGTCCACGGCACTCAGCCAACCCCATGCCTTCCTCGACGAACACCATGCCCCGCTCACATACCGCATTTCTCTTCGACCTCGACGGCACGCTGATCGACAGCGTCTATCAGCACGTGCTGGCGTGGAAAGAATCACTGGATCGGGAAGGCGTGGTGCTGCCGGTTTGGAGCATCCATCGCAAGATCGGCATGAGCGGCGGCCTATTCACCCACATCCTGCTGCGTGAGACCGGGCTCGACATTACCGAGGAACGCATCCAGCGCCTGCAAAAATGGCATGCCGAGGCGTTCAACCGGCATCACGCGCAAGGCTCGGTACGTCCGCTACCCGGCGCACGCGAGCTGCTGGATTTCCTGACCGAGGAAGGCATTCCCTGGGCCATCGCAACCAGCGGCCGGATGCAGACTGCTGCGCATAATCTGGCCGCATTGGGCGTTGATCCGAACGAAGTGCCCGTCGTGACACGCGATATGGTTCGCCACGCCAAGCCTGATCCTGATCTTTTCATTGCCGCGGCCGAGCGGCTGGGTGTGGATATCCATCAATCATTGGTGATCGGCGACAGTATCTGGGACATGTTGGCCGCACAGCGCGCGCGTGCGCTGGGGGTGGGCCTGCTTTCCGGCGGTTATGGCGAGGATGAGTTGCAGCGCTCGGGTGCGTTTCGCGTCTACGCCGACCCCGCCGACCTGCTGCAACATATTGACGAAGTCGCCGCACGCGATTGAGTACGCTCCGAATGATGGGACGGAAGTCGCATCGTTTCTTGCGGAAAGCGCAAGGACGGCACTGCAGGCTTGCATAAAGCTTTTTGCGGGCAATCGGCGGATTTTCGATTGGACGTCCCTGCCAAAACTCAAATTGAAGTTTGCCCACGAACATATGCCAATGACCATCGCATTAACCTACGTGTTCTCACCTGCGGCGAGCGATGGCGAGACGTACCATTGAGCTTAATCTGACACGGATCAGCTCCCTACTGCAGCGGAAGCACCAAAAATATCCGACAGTGTCACGTAGCAGAAAACGGAATATTGCACCGATATCGGGCAGATAAGTGGCATATATGTCTATTCCATTGCATTTGTGGCTGAAAGATATCGACGGCAGCGACATCCGCGGGTCGAGTCAGGTGGCAGGTCGCGAGGGGAGCATCGAGGTGTTGGGTTTCAGGCATGGTCTGCACGCCTCCGCCGACGGCGTCACCGGGCAATTGCTTGGCAGCCGCTTGCATATGCCGCTGGTAATCGAAAAGGAAGTCGATCGATCTTCGCCCATCCTCTACATGCGACTGGCACGCGGCGACACGTTGCAGTCTGCCGAAATAAAGTGGTATCGCGTCAATGAGGCCGGGCGGGAAACCGAATACTTCAATATGACCATGCGCAACGTGAAGATCGTGGCCGTGACACCCGAAGTGCCTAACATCAAGAACGCTCCGTCGCAGCAGCACAACCATATCGAAAAGCTTTGCCTGCGCTACGAAGAGATCACCTGGACGTATCTGGACGGCAATCTGCAATACCGCGACGCGTGGAGCAGCTAACCCCTTCACCCCCTACACACGCGAGAACGCCCGGCCCACGCAGGGGAGCGAATTGACAACGTCCCAGCGCACATCGGCCGACTAGGGAGAATCGATGTTTGTTGTCAATTATCAAAGCTACCGCGTCAGCGATGAGCGAGTACAGCAAGCGCTGGAGCGAATCGCCGATGAACTGGGCTGCGTGGTGCGCGTAACCAGCGGCGACCGGGGACACGTGCCTGCCGGCGGTGCGACTAATAGCCTCCATTTGATACACCACGCCGCTGATTTTCATTGCGAGGGTGTCACGGATGCGACGGCGTTTGATTTGATCCGCTCAAGGCGAAGGGAGATTTTTGGTGACGCAACGGGTTTGGCATTCCGTTTTCAGGTGATTCACCATGGAAGCTATACGGCGACGCAAGGCGAACATTTGCACCTTGGCTATGTCCCAGACGAGCCAAGGTACGAAGGAAACTATCGTGGTTTTTTGGTGGAGGGCCTGACGCCAACCGGCCCCACCGGCAAGGGCCGCTATCATAGGGTGGAAGGTCCATGACTAGTCGCCCCCAAAAGGCATTCCCCACATATGGACGATGCCATCCGGCGTGCGAACAACCAATTTAGCTGCGTGGTCCTCTTGTTGGTCTAATGGCGGGTCTTGCGCTTCCAGCATTAGCCATCCGCGTGGCATTGCGAAGCAATCGCCGCTTTCCTCAAGCCGGTGCAAGATGTCCAGGTTTAACGCCATCATCGGCGTCCTGGTCTTCATCAAAGTGACCATTGCCTTCTCGTTTTTACACACGATGGTGCCCTCATCGGAGCCCGTAATATGCTCGGCCCGATCGTGCAACGAAGTCTGTGCAAATGCAGTGGCGGTGATGGCGAAGGATAGTACGTACATAGTGACGATTTGGCGCATATCAGCTCCTTCAGTTCAATCCCCGCCAAAGGGCGTCCCCCACATGTGGACGATGCCATCCGGCGTGCGAACAACTAATTTAGCTGCGTGGTCCTCTTGTTGGTCCAATGGCGGGTCTTGCGCTTCCAGCATTAGCCATCCCCGTGGCATTGCAAAGCAATCCCCGCTTTCCTCAAGCCGGTGCAAGATGTCCAGGTTTAACGCCATCATGGCCGTCCTGGTCTTCATCAAAGTGACCATCGCTTTTTCGCTTTTGCATACAATGGTTCCCTCACTTGATCCGGAGATGAATTCTGCCCGATCTTGCGATGAACTTTGCGCACATGCAGCGGCCGCGAAGCCAAAAGAAAGTGCATATATAGTGGCGATATGGCGCATATCAGCTCCTTCAGGTTCAGTCCCCTCCAAAAGGTGTCCCCCACATGTGGACGATTCCATTGGGCGTTCGAATAGTCCACTGGGATGCATGGTCCTCTTGCTGATCCAACGGTGGATCTTTCGCCCTTAAAACGAGCCATCCGCGCGGCATAATCAGACAATCTCCACTCTCAACGAGGCGACTTAGTACCTTTTCATTGGTGGTGAGTGCAGTCGATGCTTTCATCAAGGTCACCATCGCCTGTTCAGTCTTGCACGTAATGGTCCCCTCATCCGATCCAGTGATGTGCTGCGAATCGATCGGCAAGTCCTCGGCAACGGCGTTGATGCCAATGATCAACGAAAGCACGTAGGCAATAAGGCTGTTACTCATAACAACTCCTTCAATTCAGTCCCCGCCAAAGGGCGTCCCCCACATGTGGACGACTCCATCGGGTGTTCGAACGGTCCACTTGGAAGCGTGGTCCTCTTGCTGATCCAGGGGCGGATCTTCTGCCAACAAAACGGCCCAACCGCGTGACATAATCAGGCAATCGCCACTTTTAATGAGCCGGTCTAAAACTTGTTCGTTGGTAGTAAGTGCAGGCGATGCCTTCATGAGCATTACCATCGCATCTTCTGTCTTGCACGCGATGGTCCCCGCGTGAGATCCCGGGCCGATGTCGCGATCCACAGGCAAGGTTTGCGCACATGCGTTGGTAGTGATCACAAGCAAAAGCAGGTACGAAGTGACGATGCGAGGCATAACTGCTCCTTGTAAAGCTTTTCTGATTTATGGTCTGGGTTAGGACAAGCGTAGAAAATTAAAAGCGACCTGACTCAGCCCCCACCAAAAGGCATTCCCCACAGATGGACGATGCCATCCGGCGTGCGAACAACTAATTTAGCTGCGTGGTCCTCAATGTAACCATTGCCTTCTCGGTTTTGCAGGTAACCGTTCCCTCGCTAGCCCATGCCGTGGAAGCCGTGGCAAACGAAAGTGTGCAAGCAATCACGGCGTTACGCATATCAACTCCTCTTACAGCTCGCTCGGGTAGCGATAGCCATGGCTCGCGTGCACGCGGGAATGGTCTGGCGCCAGGCTGTAACCCGAACGGCGAAGGCTTGAAAGTAAGCGTTTTGGATCAGCGCGGGAAGCCGCTAGCCGTTTGCGAAGGCAATGTCCGACACGCCTTTGGGCGATCATTCCAACGGGAAGACCCTGCGAGTCGTGAGCCTGCGGCAAGGCTATGACCGGGGCAGATCACCCCGGCGCCAGCAACGCATCCAAGTCCGCCTGATCAAAGCTGAGCTTCTCGCGCGTACCACCACCTGCCAGCACAGCTTCGGCAAGCTCGGCCTTGCGTGCCTTCAGCTCTTCAATGCGTTCCTCGACCGTGCCTGACGCAATCAGACGGAACACGAACACCGGCTTGTCCTGGCCGATGCGATGCGCACGGTCGCTCGCTTGTGCTTCAGCAGCAGGGTTCCACCATGGGTCGTAGTGGATCACCGTATCCGCCGCGGTGAGGTTGAGCCCCACGCCACCCGCCTTGAGCGACAGCAGAAACAGTGGCACATCCCCTTCCTGGAAACGTTGCACGGGTTCGGCGCGATCACGCGTTTCGCCTGTCAGCATGACGTAGCGGATGCGATGACGCTCCAGCTCATGGGCGATCAGCTTGAGCATTTCGGTGAACTGCGAGAACAACAGCACCTTGCGCCCTTCCGTCAGCAGCGCAGGCAGCATGTCCATTAGCAATTCGAATTTTGCCGAATCACGCACACCACGCGCGACTTCCAGTTTCACCAAGCGCGGATCGCAGCAGACCTGGCGTAGTTTGAGCAGCGCATCCAGCACCACGATGCCACTATGCGCAATGCCACGCTGAGCGATCACCTCGCGCAATTCGTCGGCCAATGACAGACGCAAGCTCTCGTACAGTTCACGCTGACGCCCATCGAGCACGACGCGGCGCGTGATCTCGGTCTTGGACGGCAATTCGGCGGCCACCTGCGCCTTGGTACGCCGTAGGATGAACGGTGCGAGGCGGCGATTGAGACGCGCCTGGCAATCCTCGTCACGCTGCTTTTCGATCGGCACACGATAGTGACGACGGAACGCACCTTCATCACCCAACAAACCCGGCACCGCCAGATCTACCTGCGACCATAGTTCGCCCAGATGATTTTCCAACGGCGTACCGGTAAGGCAAATGCAACGCGGCGCACGCAAGGTAAGTGCCGCACGGCGTGCCTGCGTACGCGGGTTTTTCACCTGCTGCGCTTCGTCAAATACGATCAGCGAGAACGGCTGCTTGCGCAGCGTGACCACGTCTCGCGGCAACAAGGCGTAGCTGGTCAACACGATGTCCTGCGACTCGATCTGCGAAAAGTCACCGCTGCGCTGCGGACCATGTAAGGCGAGTGCGCGCAAGGATGGTGCAAAACGCGCGATTTCCGCGAGCCAGTTGGGGATCAGGCTGGTGGGCACAACGATGAGTGCCGGCTCTTGCAACGCGCCGCGTGCTTTCAATGCCAACAGATGCGTGATGAGTTGCAGCGTTTTGCCCAAACCCATGTCATCGGCCAGCACGCCACCCACGCCCGCTTCGGCCAAGGCATTCAACCAGCGCAGCCCCTCTCGTTGATACGGACGCAATTCAACCGTAAGCCCTTCTGGTATGGCGTCGCTGGCGCGTTCCGCGGCATCGCGCAGGCGAGCGGTGAACCCGCGTAATGGCTCGGGAGCCTGCAGCTCGCCGCCACTGGGCAGCGCTTCGACGATTTCTTCCAGCCGGCCCGCCTGCACGCGGGGCAAATGCAATTTCTTTTTCGGCTTTTCGAGGTATTCGGCAAGCGGAGCGAGTAATCCGCGCAGCTCCTTCAAACGCACCGGCACGCGTCGACGTTCGTCGACGGGCGCATACCACACCGCGTCTTCGGGTTCGTTGGGGGCTGGGCTGAGGTTAAGCTGATGCTCGGCCAAGGCTTGCGCCACGGCGGGAAGCAGGTTGCAGCGTTTGCCTTCGACTTCGATACCGATTTCCAGATCGAAAGCGTGGTCGTCAGCATCCTCGACCGCGTTGCCGTACCAGCGCACAGGGCCTTCCAGCACCTCGAACGGAAAGCTCGGTGCATACTCGAGCAGGAAGTCCTCCGCTTCGAGTTTTGGCCGCAGGGCAAGCCAGCGCGCCGGGGTGTTCACTTCCAGTGCGCCAGCGTGCCCTTTGCCGGGGAACAACCATGCGTCTTCTGGCAGCGTATCGGCCAGATCCCAGGGCAGGCCTTCGGTATCGACACCTAGCGTCAGGCCGACACGCTCCAGTTGCTCCATGGTGGACAACTCTTCGGCACGCCGACGCGTGATCTCAACCAGTTGTCCGTTGCGCACACGGCGCACCAATGGTTCGCCACCGCGGCCGGGCAAGCGCTCGCCGGCGTAATCGAAAGCAAGCCGGGCATACGCGAGCGGCGGTGTGCCGGCCGCCAAACGCGCGTGACGCGTGAGCGCGTGCAGGGTGAGTACCGGCCTGGGCGCCAGTTTGGTACGACGCAATTCATCGAACACCTGTGGCAGCGGGATGCGGTGCGCCAGGCGACTGGATGGCAGACTGTGACGCAAGGCACGGCTGTCATCGTGCTTGAGGGGTGGCAAGTCGAGCCAGTGTGTTTCTTCGGGATCGGCCTCCAGATGGCCCAGCTCGGCACGCTCGGCATCCAGATACCAGAGTCCGTCCACACGCAACAAGCGCTGGTTGTGCGGTAGCGTCGGTAACAGGCGCTGGCTGCCGTCGTTTTCCAAATGCCAATGCCAGTTGAGCTGGTGCGACTTGCCGCGTGACAGACACAAGCCGGCCAGACCGCCGAGGAAGCATGGCGCGGTGTCGAGCATCTCCGCCAGCAAGGCATTGCCCACGTGACCGGTCAGACGCGCGTAGCTGCGCGATTTGCGCAACGCTTGCGGCAAACCGAGCACAGCCGTGGCCAAGCGTTGTTCGGGCGCCTGCATCGGGGTGTGCGCCAGCAGTTTACTTTCCAACGGCGCGGGACGTGTGAAGCGCCCGTGCTCAGCCGGCACGAGTAACACCGGCGCGGCATCCAGGCGGGCGTAGGGCGCGCCTTCTTCTGACATCACCTCGAAAAAGAACCCCAGCACGGCGTGTTCGTGCGCCGCGGCCGCGGCCGGCCTGGCCAGCAGCTTGCGCCACACGCCCGGCAGGCTGTCCTCGCACTCATCTTGCTGGGCGGAAGAATCACCGTGCTGGTTCTCGTCCGGTAGGTGCATGCGCATGCGATCCCTGGGGCGATCAAAACCTTGAGCTTAGCAGCGATTTGGGTCCGTGCTGCAAGCAGCATAGAGCCTTCGATCAGAAGTCACGCTCAACGCGTTTCGAACAAGCCTTCCGAATACTCGGGCTTCTGCTCACGAGCCATCAGGGCTTTCAAGCCTTCGACCGGTGTAACCTCGCCGTGCAACACGGCTTGGACGCCCTTGCTGATAGGCAGGTCCAGGCCATGTTTGTCGGCCAGACGAACCACTTCATCGGCGGTCACCATGCTTTCGACCACTTGCCCGATCTGTGCCACGGCTTCATGAATACCGATGCCCTGCCCCAGCGCGAGACCCAGACGTCGGTTACGCGATAGATCGCCAGTGCAGGTCAAGACCAGATCGCCCAGGCCCGACAGGCCCATCAAGGTTTCTGGCTTGGCGCCCAACGCCTTGCCCAGCCGCAGCATTTCGTTCATGCCTCGGGTGATGAGGCCGGCGCGCGCGTTGAGGCCCAGCTTCATGCCGTCGGCGACCCCGGTGGCGACGGCCAGCACGTTCTTCATGGCGCCACCGAGTTCCGCGCCCAGCACGTCGTTGCCCGAATAGGCACGGAAGTTGGGGGCGTGCAACAGGATGGCCAGCTCCTGGGCAAAGGCCTCGCTTTCCGAGTGCACCGTCACCGCGCTGGGCATGCCCGCCGCCACTTCGCGCGCGAAAGAAGGGCCGGTGATCACTGCAGCCGCGCGCCGCGGCAGTTTTTCGGCCACCAGCTCGTGCAGGAAACGGCCGGTACCCGGCTCGAAGCCCTTGGTTGCCCAGGCGATATTGGCGTCGGGATCGAGCAGCGGCGCCAGCTCGTCCAGCATCTCGGCGAAGGCATGGCTGGGCACCACGATCAGGACCACTTTGGCGCCGCGTACGGCAGTGGCCAGCTCCGGTTCGTAATCCAGATTTGCCGGCAACTCCAGATCGGGCAGGTAACGCTGATTGCGGCGGGTGGCCTTCATGTCGGCCAGCGCCTCGGTGTTACGCCCCCATAAACGGGTGGGCACCCCATTGCGCACAGCCAAAGTTGCCAGCGCCGTCCCCCAAGAGCCAGCACCCAGCACAGTCATCACCGGCTGATCGCTCATGATGGAGAAACTCAGCTATTGAGCGTACGCGGCTCACCGCCTGCGCGACGCTGCTGCTCGGCGTAGAGGGCCTCGAAATTGATCGGTTGCAGCAGGAACGGCGGGAAACCACCTTCCTGGACCAGGCCGGAGATCACCTGGCGCGCGTACGGGAAAAGCAGGTTCGGACAATAGCTGCCGATGATGCCCGCATGATCCACCTCGGCGAAACCAGCGATACCGAACAGGCCGGCTTGATGCACTTCGGCCAGATAGGCGGTACGTTCGTTCACCGTGCAGGTCAGGGTGAGACTCAGCACGACTTCATAGAGATCGTTGCCCAAACCGGTCGCACGCTGGGTCAGGTTCAACTGGACCTGCGGCGCCTCGGTGATTTCACCGATTTCCTGGAAGATCTGCGGGGCATTCGGCGCCTCGAAGGACACATCCTTCACATAGATCTTCTGCAGCACCAATTGAGGCTGGCCGGCAGGGCCATTAGTCTGGCCGTTGGCGTTGATTTCTGCCATGGGAATCCCTCGGTTCAAATAAGCGCGCACGCAGGGCGCAAAGGGTGAGATTGTTCCATACATCCTGAGCTATCGCCATGAGACGGATTCCCGACCGCAGCCACGTCCCTTCGGATGACGGCTCGCATGGCCTCTGCGCGGAAGCGAACCCCAGCCTTTTTTCCGCCAGCGGGACGGGGATATTTCCCGGCGCTTAAACATTGCGCAGCAGACTGTTTTTCCGGGATAATACGTGGCTCGCCCCTGTCGACCCGGTCTTCCGGGCCAGTCCGCCACGCGATGCGGACCTCACGGCTTCCGGCGAAAGCACCATCTCCAGCATCGCGTGGCGCACGCCGCCGCTGGGCCGATGTCGTCCTGGCCAAAGGGCGGTTCACAACATTACGGAGGTCATCATGGCCCGTGTATGCCAAGTCACCGGAAAAGGTGTGCAGACCGGCAACAACGTCTCGCACGCCAACAACAAAACCCGTCGCCGCTGGTTGCCCAACCTGCATGAGCGTCGCTTCTGGGTTCCCAGCGAAAACCGCTGGGTGAAACTGCGCGTCTCCAACCAGGCACTGCGCACCATCGACAAAAAGGGCATCGAGGCCGTGATCGCCGACCTGCGCGCCCGCGGCGAAAAGGTCTGAGGAGTTAAGTCATGGCTAACAGCAAGCAAGACAAGATCCGCCTGATCTCGTCGGCCGGTACCGGCCACTTCTACACCACACAGAAGAACAAGAAAAATACCCCGGACAAGTTCGAGTTCAAGAAGTACGATCCGGTCGTGCGCAAGCATGTGATCTACAAGGAAGGCAAGATCAAGTGACGCAACAGCCATGCGCGATGCGCATGGCTAGTTGTTATGTCATCCCGGCGAAGGCCGGAAACGCTTTACAACAACGCAATTGGTCGCAGATGGTCAACTCGCATTTCAAAAGCCCGTCGCAAGACGGGCTTTTTTATGGTGTGCCAGGTATGGCGCACCTGCTAGGAAGTGCAAGTCCTTTATCAGAACTTGTAGACACCTGAGATCGCCAGCAGATTGCCGTAGTCATCGGAGCTACCGGTGATAACGTCTTCCGTCGCACTCACCGCGCCATTGATCGCTGCGCGATTCACGAAGACGTGCACGTACGAGGCGTTGATCGAAAAATGCTCGGTGGCTTTGTAGCCAATCCCGACCGAGAGCAGTTTGCGGCTTTCATCCGGCACACGCACATCGCGGGTGGCCGCCGCGGTCGGCGTGCTGTCGTAACCGATACCACCACGCAAAGTCAGTTTGTCGGTGAGGTAGTACTCGCCGCCGAACGAGGCATACCAGGAGTTATGCCAGTTAAAGACTTGCGAACTTGCCGGCTGATACGGGTTGGCGAAGTTCACGGTCAGATTCTTGAACACATCCCACTCGGTCCAAGACACATCGGCGCCGAAGCCGAACTTGTCTTCTTGGTGCCAGTAGCTGGCCGTGGCCACCGCCGGCGTGGTGAAAAGGGCCGAGCCCGTGGTGTTCTGGAACGCCTTACTGGCTGCACCAAATGCTGGCGCCACCTGCGCCAACTGGCCGATCAGCGTGGACACGGTTTGCGGCACGGTGAAGTCAGCCGTACCTTGCAGGCGATGCGTGATCTTGGAGCGATAGTTGAAACCGAGGCGATCCTTCGGATCGATCTTCCAGTAACCGCCCAACTGCCAGCCCCAGTCCCAACTGTGACCGTTGACACGGGCATAGCCGTCAGTGCCCGGCGGAATCAAGGCAGCAACCTCGGCCGGCGGCAGACCAACGGCGGCGCCCAATTGCTGACCTATCGCGGAGAAATTGACGGCATTGGTCAGCGTGGCGGTGGTGTGCTGCGCAATGGCGCTGGCACCGATGCTGAAGTTATCGGTCAGGCTATACGAGGCCGAGAACGTCGCGTCGAGCGATTCGAACTTCGATTCGATGGCGTTGTAGCGGCCGACCCAGTCGCTGTTGTAGTCAGTTTTGAAGCCGAACGGCACGCTTAAGCTGGCACCCACGTGCCAGCGGTCGTTCACCTGAGTTTCGAAGAAGAGCGCCGGCACTGGTATGGTTGTACCGGCGTTGCCGCCGTTGTTGCCACTGATCGGATTGCCGAACGCGTCATGCGCGCTGCCACTGAAGTTGGCGCCAAAGTTGATGGCGGTGATGTCTGCTTCGAAATAGGTGCCCTTGAGGTCAGCCATGGCCGCCGGACCATTCGCCACCACGGACACATCGCCACCGGCAGTCAGTGAGCCCGCGTAGGCGCGGCCCATGGCCTGCGCGCTGTCTTCCTTCAACTGGAAGGCACTTGCGTGGACTTGCTGCGGTGCAGCCAAGGCACCGGCAATGGCCAGGCCGAGGGTGGCGAGGACGAGCGGACGACCACCACGGACGGTGTTGCGGAAAAACATATGCATCGCTTGCTTGCTCCTGCTTTTTCTTGGTGACGAGTCCAGCCATGGGCGGCCGGGGTCTTGCCGAGGGAACGCCATCCCTGGGGTGGATGACGGCTCGGGGCTTATCAGAGGGTCACCACAGTAAAATTCATACACACGTTTGATAACCCCGGCGGGCACTCTGCCGGCTGTGAACGGGGCATGCAAGTGCGGTTGCAGCATGGTTCGGCTGCGGCAGCACCGGGAATCAGGAATCGGAAATGGTAAAAGCAGGGCGCGCTTCGCTTTTGCGATTCCCGATTCCCGGCCCTATCGCCATAAGCTGCTAACCTTCACGACTCACACGAAGATTTCGCGGGTTTTGCCATGCACTGTTTGTCTACGCCAGCCAGCGCAAGACCCATAGTTAACGTGTGATTACCGTCTTACGCGGTCCTGATTCCTATACTCGCCCCATGCCACCTATCAAATCGCGCCGCCCATCCTCCATGCTGACTTCCCTCATCTGGTTCGTGCCAGGATTCGTCGTCGCAGGCGTTGCCGCCGCCGTCGGCGCGCATGCGGTCACGCTGATTCTCCTGCTACTGGCCAATACGTTGACAATGGCGGCGATCTGCCATGCGATCGGCTTCGATCCCGAACCCAATTTCATCCGCACCGTGCTGCGCCGGGGCGCGGTACATCTGACCATGTTCACCTGCTACGTCGCGCTGATGTTCCTGTTCATTGCATGGCCGATGCTGCGACTCACCCAGCAGCCCACCCTTGGCGCCAGCCTGATGCTAGCGGCTGCTGTGGTACTGGCGCTGATGACGCTTTGGCGCCTTTGGCCGGCGTTTGCGCTGGTGTTCGTCTGGGACGACGCCTATCCCGCGCATGACAAGCACGAAGGTTCGTCGCTGTTCACCGCCACCGCGCGCAGCATCACCTTTGGCCGGCACCTTGCACGCGAGGAGCACTTTTTCAGCCATTTCCTGCCCAGCGCGCTGTCGTTGCTGATCCTGTCGTTCGCCGCCATCGCACTGAGCGGCCTCTACGTCGTGCTGCCAACGGAAATGCGCACGGCGGCCATCGTGGTGTATGCCGTAGTGATACTTCCGCTCGGCTGCCTGGTGATCGCCAATCGCACCCTGCGGGTGATGCTGTCCGAAGGCCGCCGCCCAAAGCGCAAGGAATCCTCGCGCAACGAACGCGTGGATCCTGTGATGGCAATCGCCCCGGCACCCGCACCACCGCTCAGTGAGGAAGAACGTACGGCCGGCACACCGGAACAAGCGCGCGCATTACTTGCAGCGACCCGCGCCGGCGATATCGCACGCGCTCTAGCCCTGGTTGAAGCCGGCGCCGATCCCGATACCACACCGCTTCCCGGCGACCGTGACCAGCGCCCGGTGTTGACGCTTGCCGCCCTGCTGCCCGATCCGCACCTGCTGCGCGCCCTGATCGCCAAGGGCGCCGATGTGAATCGCGCCAGCGGCGGCCTGACGCCGCTGCTCGCCACAACGCGCGATAGCTGGCACGGCCGCGCCGATGCGGTGATGACCTTGCTGGCCAACGGCGCCAGCCCGCTGGCCGCCGATGCCGACGGCAACACAGCACTGCACGGCGCCGTGCTCAGCGGCGAACCGACCATCGCAGCGCTGCTGCTGGATGCGGGCGCTTCCCTCGATGCGCTCAACAAGGCGGGCGCAAGCCCGCTGTCGATCGCTTGTCGCGCCACCAACTGGCCGCTAGCGCAGTTTCTGCTAGAGCGCGGCGCCAAGTCGTCGCCAGTTAGCGGCGAACCCGCCCTGGTGGCTGCCGCGGGCATTCCCGACGACGACATCACCGGGGTGAAGATGTTGCTGAAGCACCGCGCCGCCGTGAATGGTGTGGATGCCAAGCAACGCAGCGCCTTGATGATGGCCGCCGCAGAAGGCCACGAACAGATTGCGCGCGCGCTGCACATGGCCGGCGCGGATGTGAACCTGATCGATCATCATGGCAGCACGGCGTTGATGGAAGCATCGCGTGCCGGCGCTGTTGCGGTAGTACAGATGCTGGCTGACGCACAGGCGAACGCGCTGGCCCGCGACAAGCATGGTCGCGATGCGCTCACGCTGGCTTGCCAATCACCCCATGCGCAGGCTGAAACGGTCCGCACCCTGCTTGCCCTCGGCGCCGAACCCAAGTCACCCGGCAACGATGGCCGCAGCGCACTCGACCATGCCGCCGCCAGCGGACGCTGGGACCTAGTCGCCCTGCTCGACCCGGATACACCGCTACCTGCAAGCCTCAACCTCGACGCGATTTCCGAAGGCGCCGACACGCCAGCACATCTCCTCGATGCCTTGCGCTTTGGTCACTGGGCGATCGTGTCCAGCTTCGCCAGCCGGGTGCGCAACTGGTCACCGTCGCAGCTTGCCCAGCTCTATTTGGAGTTGACCGACCCTGATCTCCGTACCGCACGACGCTGGTTGCTCGATCACGGACTGCAAGCCGAAACTCGCTTGCAGCCACAACTGATCGACGATCCCGATAGCGAGCATCCCACCCTGCCGCCGCTCGGACGCCGCCTGTTCGACGCGCTACTGCCGTTGCTGCCCGACAGCGCCGAAGCGCTCCACGATCTGCTGGATGCGGGCGCAAGCCCCGCCGGTGGCAGCCTGCTCGCCCAAACACTGGGTCGACTGCACAACGCACCGCAGGCTGCCGCCTTACCTTTGACCATGCTCGAACGCGGCGCCGATCCATTTGGCCTCGACGAACGCGAACGCACACCGCTGCACCTGGCTGCCGCCAATGGCCAGCTCGCCGTGCTGCAAGCCCTGTTGAGCCGTGGCTGCAATCCCAACACACGTGATAACAGTGGGCGTACACCCTTGTTCGCAGCGCTCGAATACGGCGCCGATGCGCTGCCGATGGTACGCGCACTCGTGGCGCATGGCGCGGATACCGAAGCCGTCGATGTGAATGGCGAAACACCGCTTGGCCTTGCCCTGGAACACCTTGAACTGGAGCGCTGGCTCGACTGGAACGATTGGCAACGTCCGCACCGTCCATTGCGCGCCGATGACCTGATTCAAGCCGCCCAACAGGGGGCCGATACCGCGGTGCGCCGACTGCTGGAACTTGGCTTTGCCGTGGATGCGCGCGATGCACAGGGCGCCACCGCCCTGCTGCACGCCGGTGGCGCCGGTCATCGCGATGTCGCCATCACCTTGATCGAGGCCGGTGCCGACATGTCCGCTAGCGCCAGCAACGGCATGACGCCGCTTGCCGCCGCGGTTGCCGCACGTCGTGAAGCCCTGGTTGCCTTGCTACTTGAGCGCGGTGCGACGGTGGATCAGCGCCTGCCGGGCGATGCGACGGCGCTGATGATCGCTGCCGTACAGGGTTATCCGGAGATCGCCGAACAGTTGCTGGAAGCGGGTGCCGATCCGAATGCCGTGGATGCGCGCGGACACAGCGCGTTACATGCCGCATCGCAGTTCGGTTTCGAGCAGAACGACAGCTTGCGTGCACGCCGTCTGTTTGATGCATTGCTCAAGCGCAAGGCTGACCTGAACTTGGCCGATAGCGAAGGCAAAACATCCTTATTGCTGTTGCTTGGCGCACACTTGCGTCCAGGCAGACCCTCCGACGCGACACACATCGGTGCCTTGCTGCCCGTGTTGCTCGATGCCGGCGCACGTATCGAACATGCCGACCAGCGCGGCGTTACGGCCCTGCATGCCTGCGCGATGCATGCCATGTTGCCGCCAGCACGCGTACTACTCTCACGCGGCGCCGATCGCCATGCGGCCGACAACTTTGGCCGCACCGCAGCCGACGTTGCGCGCCATCTCGGTTTCATCGATATCGCACACGAACTGGCCGCACGCACCAGCGTCATTCCCAGTGTGCGGCAGACCCTGCGCCAGCCGGCACAGCCGTCTGATCACACAGGGTGACAAACACCCTCAAGCCTGAAGCAAACCAGCCAGATCCACCTGCAGCCGATCAACGAAATCACATAGCCCCACCGCAACCAACCGCTCAGGGTTGGCATCGAAGACCAAACCCATCGCGCCGCGAAATGCCTGCTCCACCGGCTTGCGCCGCGGCATGACGTCCAGAAGGCCCCTAGAGATTTATCTGCACCAACGGTTCGCTGCCCGTTGGAAACGCAGCCCACCATTCGGCCATCGTGCGTCCGTCGACGGGATGCCGCAGATCAGGCGCGATATCGACCATCGGCTTGAGCACGAAAGCATGTTTCAGCTCCTTGCGCGGAATATCCAGATGCCCCGGCCCCTGCGTGACTAGATCGTCATAAAGCACGATATCCACATCAAGTGTGCGATCGGCATAGCGCGGCACGGCACGGCGGCGACCGTGACGGTCTTCCAGTGCATGCAGCCAGTCATTGAGTGCGTGCGGGGCCAGATCCGTGTCCATGCCCACCACCAGATTGACGAAGTCCGCGCTGTCAAAGCCCACCGAAGCGCTTCGATAAGCTGGCGAAACATTCAGCGCGCCGAAGCGGGCACGCAATTCTTCCAACGCGGCACGAAGGTAACGATGCGGCTCCTGGTTGGAGCCCAGGCTGAGATAGACACGCGCCATCAGTTCGGTCGCTTGCCGCGCTCGATGCAGACACCCACGGCTTTGGCACCACGCACCGCGCCGGGCTTGGACAGCTTGAGCCGCACCCACGCCACGCCGAACTCTTCGCGAATAATGGCTGCACAACGCTCAGCCAGCGTTTCCACCAATCCGAAGCTGGATTCCCCGACATAAGCCATCAAACGTTTGGACACGTCTTTGTAGTTCAGCGTGTGCGCAATGTCGTCGCTCGCAGCAGGCACGGTGTTGTCGAACGCCATCTCGATATCGAACGACAGCGTCTGGCGCACGCGCTTCTCCCAGTCGTAGATGCCGATGACGGTGTCGATGCGCAGGTCTTCGATGAAAACGATATCCATACGTGCAAGGTTCCGCGATGCGAGGGATGCGATCAAGCAGCAGGCGGCAGGGTTTGCAAATCCCAGCGCGGAAAAACCTGCACCGATTCATCCTGATGCTGGCCATGCGCCAAGCGGATGGCACCAGCCAGCGCGATCATGGCGCCGTTGTCGGTGCAAAACTGCAGGCGCGGAAAATAGGTCTTGAAGCCGTCTTTCGCACCCGCCGCCGCCAGTTCCTCACGCAGGCGCCGGTTGGCGCCCACACCACCGGCAATCACCAACCGCTTCGCCCCCGTATCGGCGAGCGCACGGCGACACTTGATCAATAACGTATCGACCACAGCTTCCTCGAACCCGCGTGCGATATCGGCGCGGGTCTGCTCACTCTGGTCGGACTGCTGCCACGCCAGCAAGACCTGGGTCTTGAGGCCCGAAAAACTGAAGTCGAGGCCCGGGCGATCCGTCATCGGACGCGAAAAGCGGAACAGCCCCGGCCTGCCGCTGCCCGCCAAAGCCGCTAGAGCCGGACCACCCGGGTAGGGCAACCCCATCAGCTTGGCGGTTTTGTCGAAGGCTTCGCCGGCGGCATCGTCAAGCGTGTCGCCGAGCATCCGGTAATACCCAACGGCTTGCACTTCCACCAGCATGGAATGACCGCCGGACACCAGCAACGCCGCGAACGGCGGCTCCGGCGGATCATCTTCCAGTAGCGGGGCCAGCAGATGCCCTTCCATGTGATGCACTCCGATCGCGGGCACTCCGAGCGCCCAGGCCATCGCACGTCCCGTAGCAGCCCCCACCAACAAGGCGCCGACCAGGCCGGGGCCTGCCGTATAGGCCACCCCACCAAGATCGGCCGGGGTCAGTCCGGCTTGGGCCAAAGCTTCGCGCACCAGCGGCAGCAACTTGCGCACGTGATCGCGACTGGCCAGTTCCGGCACTACGCCGCCGTAATCGGCATGCAACCTGATCTGGGTGTACAGCGCGTGTGCCAGCAAACCTTGTCCCGGCGCCTGCGGCTCCCAGCGCAGCAGGGCTACGCCGGTTTCGTCGCAGGACGTTTCGATACCGAGGATGGGACGGGAAGAAGTAGGCAGGGGCATGCTTTGACGGGGTTCTCGGTGCGACCCAAGAGTCACTGGATGATGGGAGAGATGGGTGGCAAGGGCGCTAAAATCGAGGCCCAAGGTAGGCTGAAATGGTATCGACAAAAAGCCGGACCCGCATGCCATACGGTGAACTTCAGCGTTCCGGCCCATCCGCCTTTGAAATCTTTACCTGCCTGCGGGTATACTTCTTGGCTCGCCCGGTTCCGCGGGCCGATTTACCCGTCTTCACCATCCCGGAGTTTTCATGCCCAGCGTAAAAGTTCGCGAGAACGAGCCGTTCGAACTTGCCCTGCGTCGCTTCAAGCGCACCTGCGAAAAGGCCGGCGTGCTCGCCGAGACCCGCAAGCGCGAGTTCTATGAAAAGCCGACTCAGGAACGCAAGCGCAAGCGCGCCGCTGCCGTAAAGCGTCATCTGCGCCGTCTGTCGCGCGACGTTTCCCGCAAGACCCGCCTGTACTGAAGCCTTTCTGCCTCTCGCAGACCCCGAGTTCGGGCGCGATTCGTGCCGAACCGTTCAATTGCTTGCAGTAGGCGCGTCCATTCGCAGCCACTGCCAGTCAGGTACACGCACTGGCCGACGTTGCCCCGCAATGTCGGCTTTGTGCTTTCCGAAGGAGCCTTCTCATGACTTTGAAGCAACAGCTTACCGATGACATGAAGACCGCCATGCGCGGTGGCGACAAGGAACGTCTTGGCGTGATTCGTCTGATCCTCGCGGCGGTCAAGCAGCGCGAGGTGGATGAGCGCATCGAACTGGACGACACCCAGGTCCTCGCCGTGCTGGAGAAGATGCTCAAGCAACGTAAGGATTCGATCAGCCAATACGCCGCAGCCGGTCGCGAAGATCTGGCAGCCGTCGAACGCGCCGAAATGGTGGTGATCGAAGGCTACATGCCCGCCAAGCTCAGCGACGCCGAAGTCAATGCCCTGATCGATGCCGCCATCGCCGAAACCGGTGCCAGCACCGCACGCGACATGGGCAAGGTGGTGGGCGCGGTCAAAGGCAAGGTCGCCGGCCGCGCCAACATGGGCCAGGTATCAGCCCGCATCAAGGCTCGCCTTGGCAGTTGACGTTGGGGTGCAAACCCACGCCCGTGGTGATAACCCAACAATCATCGCGGCATCTGTTGGGTTACGCTGCGCTAATCCAACCTACTTAAACTATGCGCGGCCGCATTCCCGACAGCTTCATCGATGAACTGCTTGCCCGCGTCGACATCGTCGACGTGATCGAGCGGCGCGTGCCGTTGAAGAAAGCCGGACGCGAGTGGACGGCCTGCTGTCCGTTCCATAACGAGCGCACGCCGTCGTTCTACGTCACCCCGGCCAAGCAGTTTTTCCATTGCTTCGGCTGCAGCGCACACGGCAGCGCCATCAAATTTTTGATGGACTACGAGCGACTGGAATTTCCAGACGCTGTCGAAGAGCTAGCGCAATCGGTCGGCATGAAAGTGCCTTACGAAGGCGGCCGCGATAACGCGGCACGCGAGGATAAGACCGATCTCTACGCCGTGCTGGACGCCGCCGCGCGCTGGTATGAAGGCGAGTTGCCCAAAAGCGCCGAAGCAAAGGCGTATTGTGGCCAACGCGGTTTGGATGCGGCCACCATTGCGCGCTTCCGCATCGGCTGGGCTCCGGCCGGCTCCGATGGCGTCATCCGCAGCCTCGGCACCAACGAACAGCGCATGCAGTGGCTGACTGAAGCGGGCATGGCCGCCAGCAACGAGCGTGGCAACAAATACGACCGCTTCCGCGAGCGGCTGATGTTTCCGATCCTCGATCGGCGCGGCCGGGTGATCGCCTTTGGTGGAAGGATTCTTGGAAAGTCCGGCGGCGGGTCGCCGGCTATTGAACCCAGCGCGCAGGACGCGCGCAAAAGTGACGGTCCGAAATACCTCAACTCACCCGAAACCCCACTCTTCCACAAAGGCCGCGAGCTGTTCGCGCTGTGGCAGGTGAAGCAAGCCAACAGCCATTTGGCGCGCATCGTGGTGGTGGAAGGCTATATGGACGTGATCGCCCTGCATCAGGCCGGCCTGCCGATCGCTGTCGCCACCTTGGGTACCGCCACCACGCCCGAGCATACCGAGGTGCTGTTCCGCACCGCGCCGGACGTGGTGTTCTGCTTCGATGGCGACCGTGCCGGTCGCGCCGCTGCCTGGAAAGCGCTGGAATCGGCACTGCCGCGCCTGCGCGACGGGCGGCAGGCGTATTTCCTGTTTCTGCCCGATGGAGAAGATCCGGATACCTTGGTGCGCAAGGAAGGCAAGGACGGCTTCGAAAAGCGTCTGCGCGAAGCCACGCCGCTCTCGGAATATTTTTTCAGCGAGCTCTCGCAAGGCGTGGACGTCAGCAGCCTGGACGGCCGCGCGCGTCTTGCCGAACGCGCACGTCCGCTGATCGCACGCCTGCCCGATGGCGCTTTCCGCGACCTGATGGCGCAAGAGCTGGAAAAGCGCAGCGGCGCGCGTGCTGTGCTGGAACCGAATGCCCAGCCGCGACACCCCATGCAGCGACCGGCCGCCGTGCAACGCTCGCTGGTACGCAGCGCCATCTCGCTGCTGCTCACCCAACCCGGGCTCGCCGACCAGGTGGAAAAGCCCTATGGCTTTCTGTGCCTGAAAAAGCCTGGCGTGGAATTGCTGGCCGAACTGCTGGACCTGGCCCGTGCGCGCCCCGGCATCAACGCGGCCATGCTGATCGAACACTTCAGCGAACGCGCCGAATACGGTTCACTGCAAAAGCTGACCGCCGCCACCATGGTCGGCGAGCCGGAAACGCAGCGAACGGAATTTTTTGATGCCTTGCATCGCATGGAATTGCAAATCATCGATCAGCGCCGGGCGGAGCTGGTGGCAAAAAACCGCGAAGGCGCACTCAGCAACGTTGAAAAAGCCGAACTGCGCGAACTGCTTGCTGCGCGCGCCCCAATGCCGAACGCGACGTCATGAAAGCTGCGGGATACTCCTTGGCTGACACTGACAAGGATCATGGATGGATTTGCTCGAACGCCTGATCACCCTGTTCGCCGAAAATGGCTACGCGGCGGTACTTATCGCCTTGCTGCTGTGCGGCGCCGGCATTCCGATACCGGAAGACATCACCCTGGTGGCCAGCGGCATCATTGCAGGCCTGGGCTACGCAAACGTGCACGTGATGGCGGTCGTGACCATGGCCGGTGTACTGATCGGCGATGCGGCCATGTTTCTGCTTGGCCACCATTTCGGCGTGCACATGCTGCAGTGGAAACCAATCGCCCTGCTGATGCCGCCGCGCCGCTACGTCAAGATGCAGGATAAATTCTCGCGATTCGGCAACCGCCTGATGTTCTTCGCACGCTTTCTTCCCGGTATGCGTACGGCCGTCTATATCACCGCCGGCGCGAGCCATCGCGTCAGCTTCTGGCGCTTCCTGCTGCTCGACGGCCTAGCCGCGCTGGTAAGCGTACCGTTCTGGGTCTACCTGGGCTACTTCGGCGCCAACCGTCGCGAATGGCTGCGCATGTGGATACAACGCGGACAACACAGCCTGTGGCTGCTTGTTGTTCTCGTCGTGCTGGTGATGTTAGTGGCATGGCGGTGGCGTCGGCACAAGCGCAACAATGCAGCGTAATCAACACAGACTCGCCCTCGCTCCGATGAGACCTCACAGGCCAGCGGAGGAGCGTAAAACTATCCACCGTCGATGGATGGACGAGAGCGAGCCCATGAGCAAGCGTACCCCTGTTATTGCATTCAGTAAGCGTCCAACACGCCCACATAGTCACAACGCTAACCGTGCCAGACACTATCACGACCTAGCTTGAAGTGAGTGAGTCATGGCATCGGATCCAAATAAGTTCGCGTACTGGGGTGAACACTGCCGCCGCTGGGAAGGCAGTGGA
Organism: Dyella sp. M7H15-1; assembly: GCF_004114615.1. Classification (NCBI taxonomy): domain Bacteria; kingdom Pseudomonadati; phylum Pseudomonadota; class Gammaproteobacteria; order Lysobacterales; family Rhodanobacteraceae; genus Dyella; species Dyella sp. M7H15-1. Next base: position 3,033,633 of record NZ_CP035300.1, on the reverse strand, counting down.
CTGAATCGGTTTGCTTACTGCCGCCAAGAGAACCTGGCGTATGCCACGTTTGAGTATTGGCGACGGCGTATTGCAACGAGCGTTTCCGATGCTTGGACCGCACCGGATTCTTCGCCGTTGACGTGGGTGCCGGCTCGGCGACAACCATGCGGCGGAAAACGCTGTCCGGCCGATCTGTTTGGGAAAAAAGAACTGGTTATTCACCGGATCGGAACGCGCCGGCCAACGTGCCGCTGCGATTCAGAATCTACTCGCCACTGCCAAGCTCAATGGCCTGGAACCTTTTGCTTGGTTGAAAGACACACTGGAAAAACTTCCCACCTGGCCCAACCGACGCATTGACGAACTGCTGCCATTGCGCACGTTGGATTATCCCTGACGGCGGTCACCGCGCTGCTCCACGCATGGACCAAAGGCTGGGCGAAGGAGCGGACTAAACCCGTGTGCTTTGCAAGGTGGATTTGCTGGACGCTTACGACTCACCAAATAGTCGGCCATTTTCTGGACCACGAGCTGGTTAGCCGCAGCACCTAACGCACCTTGCGCCACATTGCCGCCACCCAAGGCCGCGATGCCCGCGCCGACGACCCCATGCAGAATCGTGCGCTCCGGACTGCCTTCGGCCCAGCCCATCTGTCCAGCCAAATCGCCGGCTGCTCGCATGCCCACCTGGCCTACGACTTGCCCCATTTCCATGTTCTCCTGCACTTTCTGTGCATCGAAGATCGGCGCGAGCGCCTGGTTATCGAGGGTGGTATTTCTATCAAGGCCACTGAGATCGGTGTTGCCGTCTCGTTGGATGATCGTGCCTTGCGCAATGCCGCTGTTCGTATCGCTGCTGCTGTGGCCGCTTTGCGGTACGCCAAGCATGGGCCAGCCGCTGAAGCCACCACCGGCACTGTAGCCCGCACTCACGCCGATGCTGCTGGCACTGTAGTTCGCTTCGTTGTGAAGGCTCTCGTAGGTAAGACTGCCGGTGTCGAGCAGGTTCTTGCTCGGGTCGGCACTGCTGGCGATCACGCCGCCAATGAGGTGCGTGTTGCCGCCCACCGTGATATCGAAGCCGCCGCTGCCTGCTTGAATGCCGCTGACTTCATTCACGCTCTGGTAGTGACTATTCACCTTGCTCTGGTGGTAGCTGACGCTGCCGCCCGAGCCGTAGCCGATCACCATCTTGCCGCTGAGCTGCTGTTGCTTGCTAGCGTAGTCGTCGGTGTCTTGTTCGCTTTGGATCAAGAGGTTGCCGCCGATGGCGCCGAGCAGGTGTTGCCGGTGTTGCTGATCACATCGCTGCCGGTGATGTGCACGAGGTTACCGGCCGTGAGCGTGACAGCTCCGTTCAAGCTGCCGATCAGGCTGCCTTGTGGGGTGGTGTCGGTTTCGCTGGTGGTTTGGCTCTCTTTGCTGCTGCCGATCATCAGGTTCAGGCCGCTGGTGAAGACCTATTTGCAGTATTTCGATTTAAGATATTTTTCGCAGTATGGCGAATGCAATCGCTTTGCGGGGTTTCTACGCGGAGTATACCCATCATGACATGCTTGAGTACTTGGCTGATGCCTACAAATTGAATCTCCGTAAGTGCTCACCTGTTGGTAGCCATAGCTTCGCATACACCTTTCTGCGTGAATGACATCACTATCTGAGAAGCGTTGTCCAGCTCCTCCGAAGATGTCTGGATAGCCACATTCCAGCAGCGCGATTTCTACAGGATCACCATCGGCGGGTGAAGACCATTGCTCATATTCAAAGGGATTTGGCCTGTCAACATTCCAAACGCAACCAGAAATCACAAGGACAATGAAAAGCACAATGATAGCTCTCATACCGTCATTCCTTAACGGGCAAAGAGATTGGCTTTTTGTCGGGATATTCTAGCCAGAAATTTCCGCAAGCTGGCGACGTGGAATTTCCATAACAATTATGGGAGGTGCCAGGCTGACCTGTTGCGGCTCTGATAATTTGCTCAAGCATTGTTGTTCCCTGAGGAATGCTTCCTCCCGTAGAAGGGTTCCAGCCAATAAAACCACCGACTGGGTCAGCTATGTGGTTCTGCAACATCAGAATCATGTCATAAGGCCGTAAAGGATTAGATATCCCGCCGTAGCCTTGCAGGACACTCAGCAGCTTGTCCGCAGAAGCTGCGTTGTATGCAGGCCCAAAGAAAGTCACCGTTGCATTGGAAAGAACGCCTTCTGCACCTGGCATCTTGGAAATCGATTCCAATGCATTACCAATGGTCATGGCGTCTCGGCTGTGACCATCAAGATGTAAACCTTCCTGGCCGTAGTACAGCATCATCCATTTGTTTTCTTCGCCAGCGTTAGTCAGCCCCCAGAAGTCGCCCTCAAGATTCTTCTGGTATCCAGCAACTAACAATTCAGACAGACCATTTCCGGCCTTGGGAAACGCAATGTAGTACTGAGGCCCATCCGAGGTACTGTGTTGGTTCGCGTACTTTTCTGCGGCGGCTTGGTCATTGAAGATGCCATTATTAGCAATATGGATTTTTCCGTCACTTCCTGACTGAAGATGCCTCTTCTCCTCATCAGTCAACTTACGCCCAGGAACCAACTTGCCTTCATCATCCTTTATGACCTCATACACATCCGCCGCCTTGACGAACATCGTGCGATACGTCTCATCGGTGAAGTGCGTACCCATCTGATAGCCCAGGCTGTTCGCCACCTGCTCCAACTCGGCGTTGGCTTGCAGCTTGCCAAGGTCTGGGCGCGCCAATGCTTGATTGTCAAGGCTGGCATCTCGACTCAGGCCCGCCATGGCTTGCTCAGCGCTCTTGCCCGTCAATGCTTGTTGCGCCTGCCCGTCCGCGATGGCGATCGTACCGTTGGCGATGGCGCTATGCGTGGTGCTGCTGTGCGCTTCGTCATCACTGCCACCACCCATCAGGTTGCCCACGACGGTCTTGCCGATCGCATATTTGCTTCCGCTGAGTACGCTGTTGTCGCTACCCAAGCTGCTGCTTGAGACTTTGCCACTGCTTTGGTTCTGGATGTCTTCATAGAGGAGCGTGCCAGTGGTCAAGCTGTTCTTGCTGGGATCGGCGCGGCTGGCGATCACCCCTCCGACCAGGTGCGTGTTGCCACCTACGGTGATGTCGAAGCCGCCACTGCCCGCGCCGATACCGCTCACATCGGTCACGCCGGCATAGTGGCTGCTGGATTTGTTCTGACTGTAGCTAAAGCTGCCACCACCGCCGGCGCCGATGACCATGGCGCCACCGATTTGCTGTTGTTTGCTGGCAAAGTCGTCGGTGTCTTGTTCGCTTTGGATCAACAGGTTGCCGCCGATGGCGCCGAGCACGCTGTTGCCGGTGAGTTGGGCGCCCTGGATGGTGGTGTCGTTGCCGCTGATCAACGTCAAGGTGTCGTTGGCGTTGATGCTGCTGATGGCGTGCGAGGTGCCGTTGCCATGCGCACTGCCCTGGCCTACCGAGCCTTCAGCGTAGACGCCGAAGCCGTTGCTGCCGATTTGCAGGCCGATGCCACCACTCGCGTTTTTGTTGCTGCTCTCCAGGCTGTGGTTCTCGGCCTGGCTTAGGAGGTTGAGGTGGTTGGCAGCGGCCAGCGCCACGTTCTGGCCATTGACTTGGCTGCCGATGATCGTCAGATCACCACCGGTGGCCGCCATGATCACGTCGCCATTGCTCTGGATGCGGCTGCCGTAGGCGGTTTCATCGTGGGTGGTGGTGCTACTGCTGGCGCTGCTGGCGCCAAGGCCAATACGTAAGCTGATGCCTTGACTGACATTCGTATCTGCCGATGCTGCCGCGCCGGCTGCGTCTTGGTAGGCGTTATACGCCTCGTAAGCGGTATAGGCAGCTTGGCTCGCATACAGCGCTTTGAGGCGGTCGTCTTCGGCATGGTTGGCGGCTTGAGAGCGGCCGTAGACACTCTGCGCAGCGCTATCCAAGCCCCCACCCAAGCCCAGCGTGATTCCCGCTTGCTGTTGTTTGTAGCTCTGCGTGGTGTCTTGCGTGCCCAACGCCGCGTCGATGATGACGTCGTTGCCGACGATGGCGGTGCTGGTGTTGCTGATCACATCGCTGCCGGTGATGTGCACGAGATTGCCGGCGGTGAGTGTGACGCCACCGTTCAAGCTACCGATGACGCTGCCTTGCGGGGTGGTGTCGGTTTCGGTGTAGGTTTGGCTTTTCTTGTTGCTGCCGATCATCAGGTTCAGGCCGCTGGTGAACACACCGCTGGTCTGGGTGGTGCGATCGTGTTGTTCGCTATGGGTATCGGTGGCGACGCCTAGTTCTAAGTAAGTATCCCCCTGCAAAGCCGGGGGCTTTATTGGGTGAGCCCCTCAAAGGGGCGATAACAGCGTGAGCCGCCTGAAGGCGGCGGGCTACACGCCCAGCTTCATCTCGTCGTAACGTTCATCCTCTTGCTCTTGGTTTCGGATGTATGCCCTCACCATCGCTTCGTCCAAGCCCACCGTCGAGACGAAATAGCCTCGTGCCCAAAACGACTCCCCAGTGAAGTTTCGATTCCGTCCTCCGAACTTGCGCGCAATGGTGATGGCACTCTTACCCTTGAGGTAACCCACCACGTTCGACACTGCATACTTCGGCGGAATGCTGATGCACATGTGAATGTGGTCGCTCATCAGGTGGCCTTCCACAATCTGCGATTCCTTGTGCGAAGCCAACTCGTGGAAGACCTCGCCCAAGTGCTTGCGTAACTCTCCAAACACCTGCTTCTTTCTCCGCTTGGGAATGAACACCACGTGGTACTTACAGTCCCAACGGGCATGACTCAAGCTTTGATACTCTTTCATCGTGAACCTCGTCTCTTGGTCGAGATTTCAGGTTCACTACGACCGCCGTATAGGTCAAACCTTGGTGAGTCCCCCGGCAAAGCCGGGGGCTTACCTCATTCTGAGTTATTACGTGCGGCCATCACGATGTCGTCGGTGGCGACGATTTGCGCAGCTTGGGTGGTGGATGAACCAGCACAACTGGTAAGCAAACAACTTCTAGTCCTTGTATTTTCCGTAGAAAAAACCCTGTCGCTTCATGCATAGAGCGATGAATTTACCTGCATAAATACTTGGAGCATCAATTATTTCCTGATCTACACTGGACCTATAGCGCCGATCAACTATTCGAATATTCTTAAAATCACGCATGATCCGTACATACTCGGGATCCTGTTCCATCTGATTGGAACATTGATCTCTTGCAAGTTGAGCATACTTATGATCTACATCAGGCTTTTGCCAACCCTCATTAGGCACTACCAGTACTCGATGACTATCTCGGGTATATTCCGGAGGCCGAGCACAGGCCGTCAAGATCAACGCCGCCACCATCAAAATAATAGGGGGAAAAAAATCAACTTTACTTTTTTTACCCATAAACTTCTCCTTCGATCGAAATATATGATCCATCAATTGTTCGCACTCCCCCTTTTATCTTTTGAAGGAACCACTAACTCCGGAATGCTGTAGCTCCCTTCGCCCCATGTTTTGTCCGTCATCTCCCGCAATGGTGTGCCTGGTAAGGGTAGGTAGCCGGTATAGGAGCCATGCGAGCTTGGGAAGCCACCATTGTTCTTGTCACTCGTAGCAGGATTGCAACCAAGGATGATGCACCAACTGCCGACGATATCGGTGGGATGGGTGGCTTGATAAACCTTGCCATATCCATCGCCTAGGCTCTGAACCAGCTTGGCCGCATTTAAAGCATTAGCTGCCGCACCGTTATAGACCACGGTGCCAATTGGCAAATTTGCCTTACCTTGCCGCTGCGAATCCTCCAACGCCACCGTCCAGGTCATGCTGCCGCGGCTATGGTTAACGCTATCGATCGATGCGTCTTGTTGTTTGGCCGCGTCAATGAAGTCCTGATTCATCCTCTCCGCACTCGTCAACGGCAACCACCCACCCAACTTGTCATTGAGCTTGTCGTAAGCCGCATACAACCCCTCCGCAAACCAACTGTCCGTATAGGGATTGAGGATGTAGTACACCCCTTGCGCATTCGCCTCGTTAGTGTTTTGCAGGGCGCCGGCGTGAAGGGCCCCTTCCGTGTTATTGAAGATGCCGTTGTTGAAGAGGTGAATGCGGCCGTCGTCACTGGCCTGCACGTCTTCCAGCCTTACTTCGCGATGGCTGCACTTCTGTCCGCCTGCATCGCAGGTTTGCAGCATGATCGTGTTGGGGGCGCTGGCGACACGGCGCACCTGATCCATCTTGATGGCGGTCTGACCTAGCGCAACACCTGTCAAGTCGGTGCCGGTGTAAAGACCCATCGCGGCTACATCCAGCCACTTGGCGGTTTTGGCCAGGGATACCGCCTCGGCGTCCAAACGCCGCGATTCGTCATTGTCGTAGCCGCCGTTTGCCATGCGCACCTCGTGTGCCAGATGACGCTTTTCCTGCACGTGGGCATACAACTCGGCCTTGGCCTGTTGCCGGTTCTGATCGAAGGCTTGTGTCACCTGGACTTGCGTCGCCAGCTCGTTCTCTACCGCCTTGGCGTCGAAGGTGTTGGCAAGTGCGCCGCTGTTCGAGGCGAGCGTATCCGTGGTCGTTGCGGTGGCCATTTTCGCCTTGATGGCTTCCACGGAGTTGCCGGTCGCGGCCTGTCCCGCCACATCATGGATCGTGAGGTTGCGGGTGTTGATGCCAGCGTGGGTCACACTGTTTTGGTGGTCACCGTCATGACCGAAGCCGACCGACTTATTAACCCCCATGCCACCCGGCGTACCATCCTGTGAGCCCATGGCCAGCTCGTGGTTGCCTTGCGGACCTTTGCTATTGACGCCTACGCCACCGCTTGCCGCCCATGCGGAGCCACTATAGTCAGCGTGGTTTTCGATATCGGCAGTAGTCAACGTGCCGGTGCTGAAACGGTTGTTGCTGGCTGCTTCGGCGGTTGCGGTACTGGTGACGATGCCGCCAATGAGGTCGGTGTTGCCTTTGACGTTGATGACATAGCCGCCATCACCCGCCAGGATGCCGCTTTGTTCGTTGACGCTGGCGTAGTCGTTGTTGACGCCGGACTGGCCATAACTGCCGCTGGCCGAGGCGCCGTAACCCACTGTGACCTGCACGTTGCCATTCTTTTGCCCGCTAGTGTAACGGCTGGTGTCTTGCAGGCTTTGGATGACCAGGTCGGCGGCATCCAGTTCGATGCGATCGCCGCTGACCTGGCCCCCTCGAATCGTAGTGGTACCACCACTGCTTAGCGTGGTCGTGCCACCACTCCCGACGTGCGCGTTGACTTGGGTTATGGTCTGACCGTCGCTATGCCCCTTGCCTGCATTGACGCCGGCGGTGATGCCGGCGGCCCAGCCATGGGAACCCACACTTGCCACCAGGCCAGCGTTCCAGCCACTGGAACTGTTGTTACTGTGCTGCGTGGATGTGCTTTGGGCGGCAAAGATATCGATGGCGTTATCCGCATACAGGCCCGTGCCCGTCCCGCCATAGACATCGGAGCCAGAGATGCGGATGTTGGAATCTTGCCCGCCGCCGGTAGCCACGATATCTATGCGACCGTTGGCTTTGATCGAGCTCCCGACTGCTTCATTGCGCTGTATCGTCGTTTCACTCTTGGACTGCTGCGAACCCACCGTGAGAGAAATACCGGCAGCACCCTGGCCGCTCATCGCAGCCGCCGCTGCGCCTACCGTTTGGTAAGCATCGTAGGCGGTACTGGCAGCGACCATGGCGTTGATCCGCGCATCATTGCTGCGCCCCGTGTTTTGGACCGCATGAAAGGTGGCGGCGGCAGCATTGGCCACCGGCGCAGAGAAGCTGAGGGTCAGGCCGCTTTGTTGGGTCTTGGTGACGTCATGATAGGTCGTGGTGGCGTAGGCTTCTTCGATGTTCACGGAGCGGCCGATCACGGCGATATCACCCTGCAACGCCGCGACGGTGGCACTTTGGAGGTGGACGGTATCCCCCGCCGTCACGCTGATGTTACCGCCCAGGCTACCCATAAGGGTGCCGTCGGGCGTGGTCTGAGTGAGCGTGGTGTCATGGCTCTGTTTGGTTTGCCCCACCATCACACCGAAACCCGCTCCCATCACACCTGACTTGCTTTTACTGACGCTGTGTTCTTCCGTGTGTGTGTTGGTAGCCGTGTTGAGTGTGAGGTTGTTGCCGGCGGCCATGATGAGGTCCTGGTCGGCCACCACGTGTGCGGCGGTGGCCGTAAGGTCATGACCGGCGGCGACGGTGACGGTGTTGCCGCTGAGCAGGCTGCCGATGGCGTAGCTGTCTTGTACGGCGTCGTGCGTGGTGGTCGTGGTGCTGCTGAAGAGTCCGCCGCTGTGGGTTTTGGTGTTCTGGACGGTGCTGTGGTTTTCTTGGGCCGAGTTCAGATGGATGTCGTTGCCGGCAGCCAGAGTGATGCCGCCATGGGTGCTGGTGACGTTGGCGGCGACGGTGGTGAGGTCGTGGCCGGCGCTGATCGCGACGCCGTTGGTCGCATCCAGGCTGGTGCCGCGCAGGGTTTCGTCGTCGTGAGCGGTGCTGACGATGGTCTTGCCCTGGACGCCTTGTGTCGTGGTGGAGGTGCTGTCGGTCACAGCGTTGAGCACGATGTCATGGCCGGCGCTGACAGCGAGTTGATCGCCCGCTTTGATTTGCGTGCCTTGGCTGCTGAGATCATTGCCTGCTGCCAGCACGACACTGCCGCCTGCTGTGACGGCGGTGACGGTGTGGGTGGCGCTGGCTTGGCCGTTCATTTGCGTGCCGCTGCGCGCGGTGTGCGTGGCGGCGTTGAGGTTGAGGTTGTTGCCGGCGATCCCTTGCATGTTGTTGCCGGCGTTGATCGCGCTGGCGGTGGCGGTCAGATCGTGACCGGCCGCAAGGCCCAGGTTGTGGCCCGCGCTGACGTTGACGTTGTTGAGCGTGAGGTCGTGGCCCGCTTGCGCGGTGAGGTCGCCGATCGCGGCGATCTGTCCGCCGGTGGGCAGGTTCAGCGTCGGGGCGGCGATGGCGCCGAGGTGCAGGCCGCTGCCGATATCGCCGAGGTTGGTGCTGCTGGTGAGGTGGTTGCCGGCGACCAGTTGCACGTTGCCACCCTGGATCGTGCCGACGTTGAGCAGATCTTGCGCGGTTTGCACACTCAGGTTGCCGCCGGCGGCGAGGTTGCCGGCATTGAGCAGGTTGCCGGCTTTCACGCTGGCGTCCTGGCTCGCTTGAATGTTGCCCGTATTGGCTAAGGTTGCCGCTGCTGTTCAAGGTGACGGTGGTGCCTTGAATCACCGCGCCGCCGGCCACGCTGTTGGCGGTTTTCTGGCTCAGGTAGACGACCGGTACGAGCACGGATTCGCCGTTCACCTGTTCGCTGACCAGCCACACCATGTCTTGCGTGAGGCTCGCCACCTGGTCGGGCGTGAGTGCGACGCCGACGGCGAGATGGAACTGTTGCGCCTCGTCGACGCCGGCATCCATCAGGGCTTTGTATTGCTCCAGTGCGTCGCCGTTGCCGTCGAGGTAACGGCGGCCGGTGAGGCTGGTGAGCTGGTCCATGACCAGTTGCGTACGCTCTCATCATCGACACGGCTCTACTTGCTCGCTATCCAGATATCCTCGATCCAAGCGGCAAGACTTGGCCAGGACTCCTGGGTTGGACCATTGTGCGACCAGAAGCGGACAGAGCCATCTGGGACAAGGCAATAGAAGTCTGCGTTGTCCTCGCATATGGGCAGCCAATCGCCAGGGACGCCACTCGATCGGGCATCGGCTACGACTGCCTTGAGATCAGTCCAATGTGACTGTGGAGACCCCGTGATCGTTACAAGATCGATGGGCCCAAAAAAAACATTACTAGCGCGACGAAGTACTTTACGAAAATCTTCAGGAATGGGCATCCCAATTTCCTGCTCACACTGTTCAATCATTTCTTCACTAGGAACAGGAAGCTTCGTCCGCGCGCCCTTGGACAGATCAAGAAGGCGATCAATAGCTGTATCGATAGCGTCATTCATATTTCACCTACTGAAAATCCGTGGCTCGCTCTTTCCAATATTGCGTACGCCATGCCGCAAACTCTGATCGCTCAATACCTGACGGAATGTTACTTCCAGAATTGACATGTAGGGTTGCATTGTATTGCTGATGGAAGCCCTGAGTCACTTCGGCAATGGGTCCATCTTGTGTTTGTAGCATGTGATGCAGGTTCAAAGGTTTGCCATCTGGACCGATCGGTGCTCTACCAGATTGCATCAATTCAAGATTTGTCATTCCTGTCTTCGGATCAATCCGTGCAGGGTCGATAAGATCATTCCTTTGGTAGACCTTATTGCCTTCAAAGTTAACTGGATCCTGTGACCAAAACTTCCTCTCCTGCCCGAAGAGCGTTTTAGCAGCGGTATCGTCCAGTTGCTTCTGAGCAGCAGCTTGTGCAACGTTTGCTGCCTGATTTGCCTCGGTATTACCTGCCTTCAGCGCATCACCTGCTGCGCTCGCCGCTTCTCCCGTCGCCTTCCCATCCTTGATCGCCATCTTGATCGCCGAAGCCGCCGCACCAACGGCTTTGCCCACGCCGGCCGCCGCCACGTTGATCGCGACTTCCTTGCCCGCTTCCTTTCCGGCTTCGACGTATTGCCCGCGATAGGCCAGCTCACCGGCCGTAGCAACGCCACCGAACGGCGTGCCATAGCCGATCATGTCACGCAGGGTTTGATGGGTCGTCCAGTCGGCGTACTGGCTGGCATAGGCCGGCAACTGGTTGTCGTTGTAGTCCTGGCGCGCCATCGCCTGCAGATAGTCATCCGACAGGCCGGTGGCTTGCTTCACCCACTCATACGCCTGCTTGTCGTTGTACAGCGCGTTGGCAAAAAGGGCTGGATTTTGACGCTCGCCGGCATCGGTACTCGACAAGTCGATGGGCCGTCCCGACAGCGGATCGAGGTAGCCGGACGATCGAATGGATAGGAAATCCGCCGCCGCCTGATCATTCGGCCGTCCTTGCACCGCCTGCACCTGGTCGAAGGTTGCGTCCTGGTTTCGATAGGCTTGATAGATAAGTCGATTACGGGCCTCATCCACGCTGATGCAGTTGCCTGCATTGCATTGTTCTTGGGCAAACTGTTGCGCCGCCTTATCAATGCGCTGCACGTATTCGGGATGAAGAGCGCAGTTGTATTGATCGCCTTGCAACGCGGTCGCCGCGCCTGTGCCGCCACCGGCAGCGCCGCCGATCGCCGTGCTCGCCAACTGCATCAGCAGGTTGCGCTGGTTGGGATCGGCGATGCCTTGATCGTCCAGGTAGCGCTGCATGGCGCCGCTGGCCGCTTCGCTGGCGGCCGCACCCAGAGCGCCTTGCAAGGCATTGCCACCGCCTAGCGCTGCGGTGGCGGCGCCGACCAGGCCATGCAGCAAGGTCTTGTTCGTACCGCCGTCGCTCCAAGCCGCTTGCTCTTCTGGCGTCGTGGCGTGATTGGCCATGTATTGCGCGAGCGTGCCGGCGCTTCGCATGCCCACTTGGCCCGCGACTTGGCCCGCTTCCATGTTCTCCTGCACCTTCTGCGCATCGAAGATGGGGTTGAGGGCCTGGTTGTCGAACGTGGGGTTGCGATCCAGTCCACTTAGATCGGTGTTGCTGTCGCGTTGGATGATCGTGCCTTGCGCGATGCCGCTGTTGGTATCGCTGCTGCTATGTCCGCTTTGCGGCACACCAAGCATTGGCGAACCGCTGAAGCCACCGCCGGCACTGTAACTCGCGCTCACGCCGATGTTGCTGGCGCTGTAGCTGGCCTCGTTGTGAAGGCTCTCGTAAGTGAGGCTGCCGGTATCTAGCAGGTTCTTGCTCGGATCGGCACTGCTGGCGATCACGCCACCGATCAGGTGCGTATTGCCGCCGACGGTGATGTCAAAGCCGCCGCTGCCTGCTTGAATACCGCTGACTTCATTCACGCTCTGGTAGTGGCTGTTGACCTTGCTCTGGTTGTAGCTGAGGCTGCCGCCGCTGCTATAGCCGATGACCATCTTGCCGCTGAGCTGTTGCTGCTTGCTGGCGTAGTCGTCGGTGTCTTGTTCGCTTTGGATCAGCAGGTTGCCACCGATGGCGCCGATGACGGTGTTGCCGGTGAGCTGGGCGCCTTTGATGGTGGTGTCGTTGCCGCTGACGAGGGTGAGGGTGTCGCTGGCGTTGATCAGGCTTTCGGCATGCGTGGTGCCGTTGCCGTGCGCACTGCCTTGGCCGACCGAGGCTTGCGCATAGAAGCCCAGGCCATCGCTGCCGATCTGGATGCCCACGCCGCCGCTGGCGTTCTTGTTGCTGCTTTGCAGGCTGTGGTTTTCGGCTTGGCTGAGGATATTGAGGTTGTTGGCCGCAGCCAGGGCGATGTTCTGCCCGTCAACCTGGCTGCCGATGATGTTGAGGTCACCACCCGTCGCCGCAATGACTACGTCGCCGTGGCTGCGGATATGGCTGCCGTAAGCCGTTTCGTCATGGGTGGTGGTGCTGCTGCTGGCGCTGCTGGCATCGATACCCAGTTGCAGGTTGATGCCGTTGGGATTGTCCGTCTTGGTCGCAGCCTGACCGAGTGAGGTGCCGGCCATGCCCAAGGCATCGCTGGCACTGTACGCGGCTTGCGCGGCATACAAGGCTTTCAAGCGATCATCCTGCACTTGGTTGCCGCGTTCGGCGCTGGCGTAGGCGCTGTTCATCGCATCGGCGACGGCGCCACCCAAGCCGAGCGTGAGGCCCGCTTGCTGTTGTTTGTAAGTTTGCGTGGTGTCCTGCGTACCCACCGCCGCATCGATGGTCACGTCCTTGCCGACGATCGCGATGCCGGTGTTGCTCAGCACATCGCTGCCGGTGATGTGCACACGGTTGCCGGCGGTCAACGTGACACCACCGTTCAAGCTGCCGATGACGCTGCCTTGCGGGGTGGTATCGGTTTCGGTGTACGTGTTGCTTTCCTTGCTGGACCCGATCATCAGGTTCAGGCCGCTGGTGAACATGCCACTGGTTTTCGTCGTTTGATCGTGCTGCTCGCTGTGCGTGCTGGTAGCGGTGCCGATAGTCAAGTTGTTACCCGCGGCCATCACCACGTCATCGGTGGCGACGATTTGTGCGGCTTGGGTGTTGATGTCGTGACCGGCCGCCACGGCGACGGTGTTGCCGCTGAGCAGGCTGCCGATGGCGTAGCTATCTTGCGTGGTAGTGCTACTCAGGAGCCAAGACGTCTTAGGGTGCAAACATCTGCATGAGGAAATCGCTTGCAGAATTGGCTGTTAAGACGTCTGTTTACATCAGGCAAAGGAGCTGGGGTGCCAACTCGGCAAGCCTCCACCCCTTTGAAATTCCTACAGAAGTCAGCATATGAATTACCATATTTGGCAACAAAGCCACCGTGCTCCATGCACAATAAGGCCAACGCATCTTCGTCGAGTGTCATCTTTTGCTGTAGTCCAGGAACCTTTCCTCTTGGCTGAGTAAAACCACACTCCAACAAGGCTGCCGTCACATCAGTTTCTGATGCGCCCGCTTTAATCCAGGACTCGCTTGGCGGCGGCGGCGGCTGGAATGGCTTATATCCCAGACACCCCCCTTGAAGTGCAGCCAATGTGAAAATGGTCAAGCTCCTCATAGCATGGTTCATTTTTTCCCGGCCTCGTCTACTGGAATACTTATGGGCTGTTGCTCTGGAGATTCTTTCCAGAAATTGCCGCAAGAATTTGGCCCCACAGGCGCCCCATAGCAATTGTGTGATGAATTTGGTTGACCTGTCCCCGCACGAATCATCTCCCAAAGAGTTGCCGACCCTTCAGGATTCGTACCGCCGGTTGCAGGGTTTCCACCAATGAATCGCCCCACCGGATCAGCGATGTGATTTTGCAGTGCCAACACCATGTCCTGCCTTTGTGCTGGATCAGCAATAGCCTTGCGATCTTGCAGGAAGCTCAAAATCTGGTCCGCTTTCCCCGCGTTATATGCCGGCCCAAAGAAGCTGATGGTCGTCCCCGACAAAATGCCCTCCGCACCAGGCATCTTGGCGATCGATTCCATGGCGTTGCCGATGGTCATTGCCCCACGGCTGTGACCATCGAAATGCAAGCCATCCTGTCCGTACAGCATCATCATCTGTTTGGTTTCCTCGGTGGCGTTGGTAAGCCCAAAAAAGTCGCTCTCAAGACTTTTCTGGTATCCGGCAACCAGCAATTCAGACAAGCTGTTGCCGGCCTCTGGGAACGCAATGTAGTACTGGGGTCCGTCACCCGCGCTGCTGTGCTGATCCGCGTATTTAGCCGCCGCTTCGTTGCCATTGAAGATGCCGTTATCGGCGATAAAGACCGCACCATCCTTGCCGGGCTGTAGCTGCCTCTTTTCTTCGTCAGTCAACTTACGGCCAGGTACAGCCTTGCCACTGTCGTTGTAAGCCACTTCATACACATCCGCCGCCTTTATGAACATCGTGCGATACGCCTCGTCGGTGTAGTGGGTGCCCACCTGATATCCGAACCCTTTAAGCCCCTGCTCCAACTCAGCGTTCGCTTGCAGCTTCTCAAGATCCGGGTGAACCAGCGCCTGATTGTCCAGACGCGCATCGCGACTCAGTCCCGCGATGGCTTCGGTGCTCGTCTTACCGGTCAGCGCTTGTTGCGCGGCACCGTTAGTGATGGTGATGGTGCCATCGGCAATGGCGCTAGGCGTGGTGCTGCTGTGATGTTCGCTATCGCTGCCTTTGCCCAACAGATTGCCGGCAATGCCCTTGCCCGCGGTGTACTTGCTGCCGCTGACCATGCTGCTGTCACCGCCCAGGCTGGTGCTGGAGGCCTTGCCGCTGCTTTCGTTCCGGATGTCTTCGTAGGTCAACGTTCCTGTCGTCAGGTTGTTCTTGCTGGCTTCCGCACTGCTGGCGATCACGCCGCCGATCAGGTGTGTGTTGCCGCCTACGGTAAGGTCGAAACCGCCGCTGCCTGCACCGATGCCACTCACGTTGTTCACGCTGGCGTAGTGGCTGTTGGTGTTGTTTTGGCTGTAACTCAGGCTGCCCCCACCGCCCATGCCGATGACCATTTCGCCACCGATCTGCTGTTGCTTGCTGGCATAGTCGTCGGTGTCTTGTTCGCTTTGGATTAGCAGGTTGCCGCCGATGGCGCCGAGCACTGTATTGCCGGTGAGTTGTGCGCCCCTGATCGTTGTGTCGTTGCCGCTGATCAGGGTGAGCGTGTCGCGGGCATTGATGGCGGTGTCGGCATGGGTGGTGCCGTTGCCGTGTGCACTGCCCTTGCCAACGGACGCCTGGGCGTAGAAGCCAACGCCACCGCTGCCGATCTGGATGCCCACACCGCCGCTGGCGTTCTTGTTGCTGCTTTCTAGCGTGTGGTTTTCGGCTTGGCTCAAAAGATTGATGTTGTTGGCGGCAGCGAGGGCCACGTTCTGGCCGTCGATCTGGCTGCCGATGATGTTGAGGTCGCCGCCGGTGGCGGCAATGGTGACGTTGCCCGGGCTATGGATACGGCTGCCGTAGGCGGTGTCGTCGTGGGTGGTGGTGCTGCTGCTCGCGCTGCTTGCGCCGATGCCCAGGCGAAGGTTGATGCCGCTGCTGGCATCACCGCCTTGCGCGGCGTTGGCTTGATACGCGTTGTAGCTTTCGTTGGCGGTGTAGGCGGCTTGCGTGGCGTATAGCGCCTTGAGGCGATCGTCCTGTGCGCCATGACTGGCCTGCGTCATGCCATAAATGCCTTGTACGGCGCTCACCAGGCCACCGCTGAGACCCGCCGTGATGCCCGCTGTCTGCTGCTTGTAGGTTTGGGCGGTATCGGTGGTGCCGACGGTCGCATCGATGGTCACATCGTTGCCGACGATCGTCGTGCCTATCTGGCTGATGACGTCGCTGCCGGTGATGTGCGCGGTGTTGCCGGCGGTGAGTGTCACGCTGCCGTCGAGGCTGCCGATCAGGCTACCGGTAGGTGTGTTTTGGGTGAGGCTGGCGCTCGTCTGCTCTTTGGAACTGCCGATCAGAATGCCAACACCCTGGCCCATCAGACCGGATTTGCTCACGGTCTTGTCGTGCTGCTCGCTGTGCGTGCTGGTGGCGGTGCCGATGTTTAGGTTGTTGCCGGCGGCCATCACGATGTCGTCGGTGGCGACGATTTGTGCGGCTTGGGTGTTCACGTCATGACCGGCGGCGACGGTGACGGTGTTGCCGCTGAGCAAGGTGCCGACCGCCAGGCTGTCCTGGCTGGCATCGTGGGTGGTGGTGGTGCTGCTGCTGAGCAGGCCGGATTTTTTGGTGGTGCTGTCTTGTTGCCAGCTGTGGTTTTCTTGGGCCGCGTGGAGGTTCACGTCGTTGCCGGCGGCGAGTGCGATGGCACCGTTGCTGCTGGTGACGTTGGCGGCGACGGTGGTGAGGTCGTGGCCGGCGCTGAGGGCGATGCCGTGGGCGGCGTCGAGTGTGGTGCCGCGCAACGATTGGTCTTGCGTGATCTGGTTGTATTGGGTGTGGCCGCTCTGCCAACTGTTGCCTTGGCTTTGGGTATCGGTGACGGCGTTGAGGGTGAGGTCGTGGCCGGCGCTGAGGGCGAGTTGATCGCCGGCTTGGAGCTGTGCGCCCTGGCTGGTGAGATCGTTGCCGGCGGCGAGCACGGCACTGCCGCCGGCGTGGAGCGTGGTGACATCGGTGTGCGTGCTCGCGCTGGCGGCGTGGGCGCTTTGCTGGCTGCTGCCTTGGCCGGCGGCGGCGTTGAGGGTGAAGTTATGGCCGGCGATCAGTTGTGCGTCGTTGCCGGCGTTGAGGGT
This sequence comes from Dyella sp. M7H15-1, assembly GCF_004114615.1. Classification (NCBI taxonomy): domain Bacteria; kingdom Pseudomonadati; phylum Pseudomonadota; class Gammaproteobacteria; order Lysobacterales; family Rhodanobacteraceae; genus Dyella; species Dyella sp. M7H15-1. The sequence goes on along the minus strand of NZ_CP035300.1, from coordinate 3,016,898 downwards.
GCTGGCGGTGGCGGTGAGGTCGTTGCCCGCCGCCAGGCCGAGGTTTTGGCCGGCGTTGACGTTAGCATGGTCGAGATTGAGGTTGTTGCCCGCTTGGGCGGTGAGGATGCCGGTGGCGCTGAGCTGGCCACCGGTGGCGATACCGGCGCGTTGCGCATCGCTGAGCGAGAGACCGCTGAGGTTGACGGTGCCCAGGCTGACGGTGCTGCTATCGGCGCGGCTGGTGAGGTTATTGCCGGCCACCAACGCGACGTTGCCGCCCTGGAGGGCGCCGGCGTTGAGCAGGTCTTGCGCGGCTTGCACGCTCAGGTTGCCGCCGGCCGCGACGGTGCCGGCGTTGAGCAGATTGCCGGCTTTCAGGCGGGCATCGTTGCTGGCTTGCAGGGTGCCCGTGTTGGTGAGCTGGTTGCTGGCGTTGATGCTGACGGTGCTGCCTTGCATGACCGCGCCGCTGGCCACGTGGCTGGCGGTGTTCTGGCTCAGATACACCACTGGCACCAGGACTTGTTCGCCGTTCACCGTTTGGTTGACCAGCCAGACCATGTCCTGGGTCAGGCTGGCGATCTGGGCGGGGGTGAGGGCGACGCCGACGCTGAGGTTGAATGACTGGGCTTCCTGCGTGCCCGCATCCATCAAGGCTTTGTATTGCTCCAACGCATCGCCGTTGCCGTCGAGGAAGCGGCGGCCCGTAAGGCTGGTGAGTTGGTCCATCACCAGCTGGGTTTCGTAGAAGGCATCGCCCAGGCGCTTCAAGGTGAGGTCACCTTGCAGGCCCAACTGGTTCAGGAGGTAGTCGTTGCCGAGGAAGCCGCTCATCGTGGCGAAGCGTGGATCGGTTTCCACCAGATACGGGCTGCCGTTGCCGGGGTGAAGGGTGTACAGGCCGTTGCGGGGCAGTTGCACCGGATAGGGCTGCTGCGGGGTGCCGACGAACGGGGCGCCGGGGGCGGGGCCGAGGTTGCCCAGGTTGCCGGGGTGGGTGTTGCCGACGACGTTGCCGGCGCCGCCGCCACCCTGGCCGCTGAGATATGGGCCGCTGCTGTTTTGTCCCAGACCCACGCCGCTGACCGGTTTGCCGTCGGCGCCGACGGGCGTGTTGCTGACGTCTTGCGCGCGGATGTCCACCGCGTTGCCAGCGCTCATCGTGGCGCGCAAGCTGGGGCCGGCATCGAGGGTCAGAAAAGGCACGCTGCCCGCCGCCAGGGTGGCGCTCGTGACGTGCTCGGCAAAGACCATCGGTGGTTGGTTGGATTCGCGGTTGGAGTACCAGCGCTTGCCGCGGTAATCGCCATCGACGGAGCGCACCAGGTCGTTCTGGAGCAACACGGTGGGGACGAAGGCGAGGTTTTGCACGGTGTCGCTGCCGACGTTGCCGCCCCCGTTGTTGCCATCCTGGCCGTTGATGATCAGATGGTTGCCGGCGGCGATCGTGGCGTTGCTGTTGAGGACGGAGCCGTTGAGGCGGATGTTGCCACCGGCCAAGAGGCGGCTTTCGGCGCTGGCGGCGGTGAGGCGGGTGATGGACAGGATGGTTTGCGTGAGCGTGTCGTAGGCGGCATCGCCGTAATAACCCAGCGGACCACAGCGCACGGCGTGGCCATTCATGCCGATGGTTTGCGCGTAGGCGTTGCAGAAGGTGGTGGCTTCGGGGTCGGTGGTCCAATCGAAGAGGGTGGTGCGGGTGGTGCGGTTGGCTTGCTGTTCGGCGGGGCTGAGCGTGTAGGTTTCCGTCTCCAGCACGCGCCGCTCGTTGGTGATCTGCTGGGCGTTGACGATGAGGTTGCCGCCGGCTTCGATGTCGCCGGAAAGGTTCGTCACCGATTGACTGCGCGTGCCGGCGGCATCGGCGGCGAGGGTGAGGTCGCCCAGGCTGTAGAGCATGGCGTCGCGGTTGAGCAGATCGCCGGTGATATAGAGATTGAGTGCATTGACGGCGGCGATCAGGCCGGTTTGGTAGGGGTTGTTGTCGGTTTGCGTGCCAAGGTCGGCGCCGTTGGTCAGGCTGGCAGCGTGGATCGTGATGGTGTTGCCGATGATGGTGCCGGTGTTGCTGACGTGGCTGGCGTTCAACACCAGGTTGTCGCCTTCGAGGCGGCCTTGGTTAGTTTGCGTGGCGGCATGGAGGGTGGTGGTGCGGCTGTTGATGTCGGCGCCGGCCTGGTTGTCCAGACTGGCCGCGTTGACGGTGAGCGCGTTGACCGCTTGCAAGGTGGCGCCGCGGGTGTTGGTCAGTGTGCCGCCCAGGTTGAAGACCACGTCGTGGTTGGCGAACAGCGTGATTGCTGATCGATGCGGCGTGGAGGGTCAACGATGCCGTGCCGTCCCCACCGCCGGCTTCGAGGCGGCCGTGGTCGTTGCCGAGGGTGCCGGCGATAGTCGCGTTGACGGACCCCAGGGCTTGCAGCGCACCGCGATTGAGGGCGTCCGCTTGCGCGGTGAGCGTGAGGTCGGTGCCGGCGTAGAGCTGGCCGGCGTTGTTCAGGCTGCCGGTGTGGAGGTTCACCCCCTGGTTGCTGCCAAGGAAGCCATCGGTATCGTTGCTGAGCGTGGTGGCGACGGTGATGGCCAGATCGCCATCCAACGCCTTGATCTGGCCGTTGCCATTGGTCAGCGCATCGGCGGCGAGGTGCGCGAGCTTGGCTTGCAGCAGGCCGGCCTGGTTGCTGAGCGTGCCGCCGAGGTTGGCTTGCAGCACGTTGGCCACCACGGTGCCGCCCGCATTGCTGAAGTCGGTGCCGGTGAGGGTGGCGTTGCCGGCGACGCTCAGCGTGCCACCGTCGTTGACGGTGGTGGCGCTGTCGAGAACCAGGTTGCCGTTGCCGACGATGTGACCCTGTGTATTGGTCAACGTATCGGTGGTGATCGCCAGCGTGCCGGCGCCGGCGTGCTGAATGGCGGCGTTTGTGTTGTTGATCACGCCCGCGCTGATGGTGAGGTTGTTCGCATTGCTGGCAAAGGTGCCGTTGGCGTTGTCCAACAAGCCGGTCACGGCAAGTGTGGTGTCGCTGTCGCCGGTTTGCAGCAGTTGGCCGCCTTGGTTGGTCAGGCTGCCGGCTTGCAAGTTCCACTGACCGGCTTGGAGGCGACCTTGTGCGTTGTTCAAGGCGTGTGCGGCCTGGATGCTTAGACGACCCGGGGTGGCGAGGTCGCCGCCGGCATGGTTGATATCACCCAGCCATGCGGTGAGTGCGATATCGCCGCCGGCGCGCGTGGTGGCGCCATGCAGATCGAGGGCACTGCCGCTCACGCTGAGCGCCCCGGAGGCGGCGAGTGTGCCGGTGGCGGCGAGTGCGCCTTGGGTGCGCAGGGTCAGTGACGCGTTGCCGCTGAGGTTGCCATCGGACTGAAGGCCCGCCGCCACCGTGCCGCGGCTCGCCAAGGTGCCGGCGGTGAGGGTGAGATCGTTGAGTGCGGCCAGGGTGCCGGTGTGGGTGAGCGTGCCGCCGACTTGCCATTGCGACGCCGCACCGGCATAGGTCGTACCGGCCAGGGTGGCATCGCCCGCTACCTGCACGGTTTGTGCGCCGTCACTGCGCAGCGTGCCGCGTTGGTCAAGTTGACCGGCGTACAGGTCCAGCGCTTGGCCGCTGTAGAGGGTGCCGGTGGATTGCAGCAAGCCGCTGCTGTGGAGCGACAGATCGTTAGCCGCGTACAGCAGGCCATCGTTATTGCTGAAGCTGCCAGCGCGCAGCGCAGCGTTGGCCGCGCTGATCCAGGTGCCGTGCGTGTTGTCCAGCAAACCTTGGATCTGGGCGGTCATGGCGCCGCGGGTTTGCACGGAACCGTAAGCATTGCGCCAGACGGCGGCTTGCGCATCGAGCGAACCGGCTTGGATCGTGCCGCGGGTGTTGTCCAGCGTGCCGGCGCTGCGCACCGTCAGCGCACCATGGGTGGCAAGCGTGGCGTTGTGATGATCGATATCGCCCGCGGTGCTGATCAAGACGATCGTGCTGCCGACCTGCGTCTGCGCATGGGACAGGTCGAGCGCGCTGCCTTGCAGGGTCATGCCGCCAGCGGCGAGGTTGCGGCCATTAGCAGCAAGCAGGTTCGTGGTGGCGACGTCGAGCGCACCGCTGCCTTGCAGGCTGCCGTCGCCAGCCACACCGGCACCGAGTGTGCCGGAGGAAACCCCTTGCTGCGCACGCAAGGTCGCGTTATTGGCCGCCGCGATAAGGTTGCTGTTGCTGAGCGTGCCGGCGGCAGTAAGGTGGATATCGCCGGCGCTGTAGAGCGTGCCGGTGTTGGTGACATCGCCGGCACTTTGCAGCGCTATGCTGCCCGCCGATTGCAGCGAACCGTGGTTGGTCAGCGCGCCGGCGACCACGCCCACGTTGCCGCCGCTGTAGAGCGTGCCAGCGTTAGTCGTGTCGCCGGCTGTTTGCACGGACAACCCACCGCCGGACTGCAGCGTGCCGCTGTTGGCCAGTGAGCGGCTGTGGATCGTGAGGTTGCCCGCCGACGAGGTCGTGCCGGTCAGTTGCAATTGACCGGCGCTGTCGATGATGAAATCGCCGCTCTGCGTGGCCAATTGACCCGCGTTACGCACGCCGATGCCCGCGTCGGTGGCGACCAGCATGATCTGGTTGGCATACATGCCGCCCAGCGCGGCCACATCCACGCCCACCACCGGGGCGACGCCATCGCCCCCGATCGCCTGGGTGGACAGATCCGCATAGCCCACCTGATTCGCGCCCGTGGCCACGTTGAGGTGATTGGCCCACACCTTGCCATTCACGGCCAGGTTGCGTGCGATCAGATCGAGGCGGTCGATGTTGGAGGCATTCAAGCCATCGCCATCGATGCTGATGGCGCCGCGCGTCGTGTGAAAGGCACTCAAGGAACCATCGCCACCGAACACCGGCACACCGGTGGTCAGCGTGGCGCGTGGCGTGTTGATGAAGCCCGCTCCCGACACACGGATGCCGTTGGGATTGGCAATGATCACATCGGCGGCGTTACCGGCCACTTCCGTATAGCCGCGCAGATAGGTCGGGTGGGTCGAGGTGACTTCGTTGACGATCACCTTGGCCGATCGGCCCGGCGGATAGTTTGGATTGCCGGTGATGTATCCACCGAACTGCGTCGGCGACACGTTGGCGGCGTTGTTGAGAATCAGCCCCGGCTGATCGACATTGAATTGCTGGTATTGGTTGTGCGACACGCCAGCGGCCGACGGCGCCACGATGTTGACCACCGGCGTGCCATGGGCCGCCGCATCGACACCGGGGCGGTGTACGCCGGCATTCGGATCGGGCGTGACTTGCGCGGCAACCAGAACCGGGGTGCCGAGCAGTGCGGCGAGCACCGCCGTGGTCAAGGCATGACGCGGCAATGTGCGAGAAGAACCCGAAGAAACACGACGCGAGATCATCATCCTGTCCTTGATGAAAAAACCAAAGCGAGCACGGGTACACACGGGGGGTTACCGTAGCAAGACCATCCGTGCGCTAACCCACGGATGACACGAAATCAGTCGTTGCCTACATCGAATTAGTGCTCGCACGGGGGGTTACCACTGCGGGGGTTACCACTGCGCGTTCGACTGCCACTGCAAGGTAACGCTCTGCTTTGGGGTCTAGCTCAGGAGCCCAGTCGTGCCACAATCAGGCTACAAGGATCAGGCTCTCGCATCCGCGGCAGCGATCGGCGAGACCCCGGCAAACGAGCTCGCATTGCGTCGAACCAACGCTAGACATGGGCACTCAACGACATGCCACGACACCGCCGCCAGCACTACGGTGATCGGTATGGCAATTGCCACGCTGCAGTAATTGCTCAGACTTGGAAGAAGCACGGTTATCGCTTGTTGAACGACAAAACCGTACAGATAGATGCCGTAGGAATAGTCATGCCTCGGCTTGAATCTCCGCAAGTTTGGCAATGACGCCATCCAAAGCAAGCCATAAGCAAAACCAGGATATAAAATGATTGTCCCTGCAACGGTATCGCGCAACATGATATACGCGGCAAACAACAACACGGCCGGCAGCCAGTGCAAAGGTATGTATCTCCGGAACGGATAGAGCAACATGCCCAACAGGAAAAAGGGCACCGGATAGAAGGAATAGGCGATTGGAATGATGAAAAACTGTCCCAGTGTGATGTGCGTTGGAGGATGTTTCGCGAAGTACGTGAAAAGTACGCCAACCACGCCGACTGCAAGCAGCGTCCTCCATCTAGAGCCGATGAAGCCGAGAAGCCCTACGATTAAAACGATCCCGTAGCACTCCAATTCGATGGGCAAGGTCCAGAACGTCGGGTTTACCAGCATCGCCAAATGATTGTGTTCGAACACACCCGGAAGCCAGCCACCTACACCACCTACCAGAGAGGCGTTATGAACCAGCCAGCGGAACACCATGGGATCGGCGAAATAACCGGTTAGCGGAAGACGGGTAAACAGTGGCCCCACGACAAGCCCAATAAACAACGCACACGCGATCGCACCGGGCCATATGCGCATCACGCGCAGACTGACGAACCGTAACGGAGAGGCGTGATTGACGTAACTGGCTGAAACGAGTAGCCCACTGATCAGAAAGAATCCGTACACGGCAAGACTGCCAAACGATTCGCGATGAGTGAATTGAAGCATCCACTCCATGTCAACGTTGCCTCCGTGGACACCGAAAGAGTGGCCGAACATCACCGCAAGCGCCGCTCCCAGTCGTATCAGATCGAAATTGTTGCTATCGCGCTCTAGCGTTTCGGCGAGGGTTTTCATGTGTATGTGACCAATGGCGTTGCTTTGAGACCTGTCGCACTTCCTACTTGCACATTCTGTTGCTGGACCACTCCCCATATGGCCCGTTCTTGACATCGTTTGTCGCCCCTCACTCAATGGCATTCGCCGTCCTATCAAGGGACTGCAAACCGTGCGACACCTTGCACCGGAAGTAACGGTATATTTCGCGTACGGACAAACATTACGGCGCGCAAGCCGACCGAGTTGCCTGTTTTGCCCCCAAGTATGCCCCATCGTCCCGGAGTTTTTTACATGAGAACACTGCTTGTCACTGGTGGAGCCGGCTTTATCGGGGCCAATTTCGTGCTTCGGATGGTCGCCGATGGTGCCCGTATCGTGAACCTTGACAAGCTCACCTATGCCGGCAACCGCGATACGCTCGCATCGCTTAGCAACAACGTCCGGCATATCTTCGTGCACGGCGACATAAGCCATCGAGATCTGGTCGACACGCTGCTGCGCGAGCACCGACCCGACGCCATCGTGAATTTCGCCGCCGAATCGCACGTCGATCGGTCCATCGACGGCCCTTCCGTATTCGTTCAAACAAATGTTGTGAGTACCCTGGTGCTGCTCGAATCCGCCAGAGACTATTGGCGTGAGCTGGAAGGAAAGGCACGCGACGATTTTCGCTTTGTGCATGTATCCACCGATGAGGTATATGGATCGCTGGGCGCGGAAGGGATGTTCACCGAGATGACCCCCTACGCTCCTAACTCTCCTTACTCAGCATCCAAGGCCGCTTCTGACCACCTGGTGCGAGCCTTTCATCACACTTACGGCCTGCCCACACTCACCACCCATTGCTCGAATAACTATGGGCCCTACCAGTTTCCCGAGAAGCTGATCCCGCTGGTGATCCAGAAAGCCTTGGCTGGAAAGCCGCTACCGGTTTATGGAGATGGCATGAATATCCGCGACTGGCTATTCGTGGGTGACCATTGCGCAGCCATCCATCGCGTACTCGAAGCTGGCCGGATCGGCGAGACATACAACGTCGGCGGCAATGCCGAACGCACGAATATCGTGGTGGTGAGAACTATTTGTAAATTGCTCGACGATCTGCGGCCACTGGCTGACGATCGCGAGCACGAATCACTCATCACCCATGTCAAGGATCGCCCCGGCCATGATCGCCGCTACGCTATTGACGCCGGCAAGCTTCAGCGGGAACTCGGCTGGCAACCATCCCAAACATTCGAAACAGGCATAGCGCAAACCGTGGACTGGTACCTGTCTCATCAACCCTGGGTACAGCGCGTACTCGATGGCAGCTATCGTATGGAGCGACTGGGCGTATGAACTCACGCAAAGGAATCATCCTGGCCGGCGGTTCCGGCACGCGGCTTTATCCGATCACGCAGGCCATCAGCAAGCAGCTCCTGCCGGTCTACGACAAGCCGATGATTTACTACCCGTTGTCGGTGCTGATGCTCGCGGGCATGCGTGAGATCCTGATGATCAACACGCCACACGAGCAGGCGTTATTCCAACGCCTGCTCGGGGACGGCTCGCAGTGGGGCATTGATATCCGTTACGCAGCGCAGCCATCGCCCGATGGTCTTGCCCAGGCCTTCGTCATTGGCAAGGATTTCATTGGAAACGCACCGAGTTGCCTGGTGCTTGGCGACAATATTTTCTACGGCGTGGGCCTGACAGAACGCCTGAAGCGCGCAACGGCACGTGAGCACGGCGCGACCATCTTCGGCTATTGGGTCAAAGATCCGCAACGATATGGGGTCGCCGAATTCGATCCCCAAGGACGCGTCATCGGTATTGAAGAAAAGCCGGTGCAACCCAAATCACAGTACGCCGTTACCGGTCTGTATTTTTACGATCAGCGTGTCTGCCACTACGCCGCCGACCTCAAGCCGTCCGCACGCGGCGAGCTGGAAATCACCGACCTTAACTGCTGCTACCTGGAAGACGGCTCCTTGCACCTGGAACAGCTCGGCCGCGGCTACGCATGGCTGGATACAGGTACGCATGAATCGATGATGGAAGCAGGCAACTATATTCAGACGATCGAAAACCGGCAGGGACTCAAAGTCTGTTGTCCCGAGGAAATCGCCTATCTCAACGGTTGGATCGATGCCGAGCAAGTCATGCGTCTGGCCACGCCATTGATCAAAACCGGCTATGGCCAGTATCTCGTTCAACTGATGAAGTAAGGTTCCGCCCGATGAAAGCTGTACAAACTTCCCTGCCTGGCGTACTGGTGGTTGAGCCACAAGTGTTCGAGGATTCGCGTGGATTTTTCTACGAAAGTTATCATCAGGCGAAGTACGCCGCGCTTGGCATCCATGCCGGTTTTGTGCAGACCAATGTCTCGCGTTCATCCAGGGGTGTGCTGCGCGGCTTGCACTATCAATGGCCCCATCCGCAAGGCAAGCTCGTCAGTGTGCTTGAAGGCGAGGTATACGACGTCGCTGTGGACATCCGCCGCGGCTCTCCCACCTTTGGTCAATGGACCAGTGCGATGTTGACCGCCAATAACCATCGGCACATGTGGATTCCGGACGGCTTTGCGCACGGCTTCTGCGTACTTTCCGGGCACGCGACCTTCATCTATCAATGCACCACGCTCTATGACTCGACTGCTGATGCATCCATCTGCTGGAACGATGCGGCCATTGGCATCGACTGGCCCATGAGTGAACCACTGATTTCCGCCAAAGACGCAAAAGCGCCGCTCCTAGCTGACGTGGCAGCTAATCGCCTGCCACTGTTCGAAGCATGAACGTCCTGCTGCTTGGCGCGAATGGACAGCTTGGCCGCAGTTTTCTTGAACAAGGCGGATTGGCAGCGCGCGGTAAGCTCATCGCCACAACGCGCGACGGCCACCGTTTCGATGGCGGGCCAGCCGAGCTAGCGGACCTTTCGCAGCCCGAAACGTTATCTGGCGTGCTGGACCGACTGCAGCCCCACGTGATCGTCAATACCGCAGCCTATACGGCAGTGGATCGCGCGGAGAGCGACGAAGCGCTTGCCACCCGTGTCAACGGCGATGCCGTCGGCGTGCTTGGCAAATGGGCTGCGGTTAACCGCGCACTCATCATTCACTACTCCACCGACTACGTATTTGGCGGCAACGCCACAGCACCTTATGCCATCGATGCTCCTACCACGCCGCTGGGGGCCTATGGTCGCAGCAAGCTGGTCGGGGAATGCGCGCTGCGCAACAGCGGCGCTGACCATCTGCTGCTACGCACGGCCTGGGTCTATGCACCGCATGGGCATAATTTCTTTCGCACCATGTTGCGCCTGGCGGCAGAACGCGAGGAAATCCGAATCGTGGCTGACCAGCACGGCAGCCCCACCGATACGGCACTGATTGTCCAGGCCACCCTTGCCGCCCTTGATAAATGGCTGGAAGCCGCCCCCATGCAGCGAAATCACATGAATGGAACCTATCATCTGGTCGCGGGGGGGAGCACGACCTGGTACGGCTTTGCCGACGCGATCATGCAACTAGCCAAAGCGCTTGGCGTGCTGACCCGCACGCCCAGGCTGACACCTATCACCACTGCGGAATTTCCCACTCCTGCCCGCCGGCCGGCCTGGTCCGTATTGGACAACACGGGGTTCCAGCGGCAATTCGGCTATTCTTTACCGGATTGGCGGCAAGGTTTGCACCATACCATTCATACATGGGTCCCATAAAACATGTTGATTCCTCTTATTCTCAGCGGCGGCAGCGGCACCCGCCTGTGGCCTGTTTCGCGCCGGAACCTCCCGAAGCAATTTCTCTCCCTGAGCGGGAATGGCACGCTGTTCCAACAAGCTGTTATCCGTACGCAGAAGCTGCCGGAAGTCGCGGCACCCATCGTGGTGGCTAGCGAAGATCACCGCTTCCTCGTGGCCGACCAGTTGCTCGAAGAGGGTATACAAGGCGCCACCATCGTGCTTGAACCGCTTGCACGTAATACGGCCCCAGCTATTGCATTGGGTGCCTTGAAGGCGTTGGAACGCAATCCGGAAGCCTTGCTTCTCGTACTCCCGGCGGACCATCTGATCGGTGACACCCGCAGCTTCAATGCAGCCGTGCAGCAGGCCCTGCCTGCCGCACGCGAAGGCTGGCTCGCTACATTCGGTATTCGCCCCGACCGCCCGGAGACGGGTTTTGGTTATATCTGCCGCGCCGAGCCCGTCGGCGGTAACGCATTCCGCGTAGAACGTTTCGTGGAAAAGCCGGATCTCGCCACCGCCGAAAGCTATGTCAAACACGGCGGCTATGACTGGAATTCGGGCATGTTCCTGTTCAAGGCCACACGCTATCTGGAAGAGTTAGGCCAACATGCGCCGGAGATGCTCGAAGCAGTGCGCAAGGCATATGCCACCGGACATGGCGATCTGGATTTCGTCAGAGTGGATGCCGAAGCCTTCGCCAAGGTGCCAGACAATTCCATCGACTATGCAGTCATGGAAAAAACCTCCCGCGCCGCGGTGATTCCGGTGAGTTGCGCGTGGAGCGATATCGGCTCATGGTCGGCGCTATGGTTGTCTGGCAAGCACGACGAGCACGGCAACCAGCGCGAGGGAGACACCCTGGCGATCAACACCCGCAACTCGCTGCTGCGCTCGCACGATCGACACATGATCGCCACGGTTGGCGTAGACGACCTGATCGTGGTCAGCACACCGGACGCCACCCTGGTCGCGCATCGCAATGCCGCCCAGGATGTGAAGAAGGTAGTCGACCGACTGAAGGCCTCGGGCCGCACCGAGCACTCCTTCCACCGTGTGGTGCATCGTCCGTGGGGCAGCTACGACTCGCTCGAAGCAGGCGGGCGTTTCCAGGTGAAGCGCATCGTGGTGAAACCAGGTGCCAGCCTGAGCTTGCAGAAGCACCACCATCGCGCCGAACACTGGATCGTAGTGTCAGGCACGGCTGAAGTCACCTGTGACGACAAGGTGTTCCTGATGGCCGAGAATCAGAGCACCTACATCCCTTTAGGCAGCATGCACCGCCTGCGCAACCCGGGCAAGGTGCCGCTGGAACTTATCGAGGTGCAATCCGGCAGCTATTTGGGCGAAGACGATATCGTTCGCTTCGACGACGTCTACGGCCGTGCCTGACTCAGGCTAGAACCGCTCCGGGTAAGTCTTTCCTTCCCGATTGTCCCGCATTGCCAGAACAGAAAAACGCCCCCTGGAAAACCCTGTCTCTTGATCACATTTTTAGTCGAAATCTCAACGCCAAACGCCTTTGCTCGTCGTCCTGGCGCAGGCCGGACGTAGTGCGCAGCGCGGAGAACGTCCGAAGGACGGCCCCGAAGGGGTGAGCGAAGCGAATCACCCAGCGTCTTCGCTCTTCGTAGAACGCCGACTCAGGCAGAGCACTGGCGAACTAAAGTCACTGGGTCCCGGCCTGCGCCGGGATGACGAGCAAAAAAGCGCGCATTTCGCACGCACGAAAATGTGATCAAGAGACAGGGAAAATCAGGGGGCGTCAGCGTTACCACCATGAAGCCGATTACCAGGCGGAGTTGTAGACCAGGTTGTAGGCATTCACCGAACCGATGCCCGTGGCGAAATCCCAGCCAGTACCCGTGCCATACGCCGGGTCATAGGCGGACGTGGAGGTCGACAGCACACCGTACGTGCCCGAGGGCTTGTAGCAGCTATGCGAACCGGTGCAATTCACATCCATATCGCCCTGGGTGACGTCGTAGAACACGCACGAGCTGCCCACGCTTTTGCCATTGCTGGAGTTGCAAGTGCTGCTGCCCGACGAGCCGTACTCCGTCTTGGCGATGGAGTAATAGGTTGGAGCCGGATTACCCGCACCCGTGGTGAAGCTGTTGTGCTGATCCACCAATGCCTGGATGCCCGCCATGATCGGCGAAGCGAACGAGGTGCCCCCTGCACCAGCCCAGCCGCTGGGAGCACCCGTGCACGCGACGCCCTCACCTGCTTTGTTGCTGTAGCAATAAACGTAGTAGTGACCCCACACGCCATTCGCGGCGAACAGCGATACGTCCGGAATGTCACGCACGCCGTCGCTGGGGTTGCCGACCAGACCCGACTGCCACGAAGGCTTGGACCAGCCCGCACAGGTGCCGCTCACGACACCGCTGGTACTGGGCGAACCGGAGGCGCATCCGCTAGGGCCACCGCTGCCGGAAGCCGTGGTCAGGAAGTTTTCCTTACCCACGCTGCTGTTGCAGAAACCGCTCTTGCCATACGTTGCGCTGTAGCCTTCTTTGGTGGCGATCAGTGAACTCGCACACGAATCGTTCCACGGAATTTCCGGGATGTACGACAAGGCCGAACCGTAGGTCGAGCTATTGCTGGAGCTCCAGTAAGTGCTGCTAGTACCCGCATAGGTATCGCCAAAATCGGTGCCGCCCACGGCTACGTTGTAAGCCGTCGATGCGAAGCCGCTCACACCGATACCGTGCGTGGCATTGCTTTCGTCGGCGTCGCAGCTTGCCGCACCTTCGTCACCGGAAGAGACAAACACCGAGATACCTTCCGCCGCGGCGCTTTCATAAGTCGAGCTGTATGCGGCATTCTGCGTCGCACCGTTTTCCGCTTCGCACTCGCCGTAGCTCACACTCCACACCGTGGGCGCATGGCCGGCTTCGAGCAGGCCCTCCATCGCGATCAGACCGCCAAAGGTGGTGGACGTATCGGCGCAGGAAACCAGTTCGAGTGTTGCACCCGGTGCCGCGGCACCGGCGTATTCCACGTCAAGCTCGGCTTCGCCATCGTTGCCGGTCACATCGCCCGGATTGGTGCAGCTCTCCGGATGGACCTGGCTGAAGTTGGCCGTTGGCAAGCCGAAGGTCGAACGGAAGGTCGTGATGTCGCTGGTCGAATACACGTTGGTGTCTTCGATCAGGGCAATGGTCTGGCCACTGCCATTGACGCCTGCGGTAAACAGCGGATTGAGGTTATAGATCGTTGCCAGGTCGGCCGGCGTGACGGCGTAGTAGGTGGAGCCGCTTTCAGTGAAGGTGTAATCCACATGCTGCTTGTAATTCGCATGCGGACGGAAGTCGTTCAGCGATACCACGCCTTCCACCACATTTGCGAACGCTGCCGGAATCTGTGGATCGCTCATGTTGCCGATATGGTTCTCGCCCTTGACGTTCAGGTGATGGATCTCGGTGCCGAATGCCTGATGCACTTGCCCCGCGTTACCGGAGAAGTCGATCGTCATGCCGTTCTGGTACACCTTGTTGACGATGAAACCTTGTGACGCCAGCCAGTGGGTAATCGTGTCGATATCCATCTGGGACGGGCCGTACTGTTCACCCAGCTCGGTATTGGTCAGCCATTTGTGATAGTTCGCCGAACCTTTGGTGAGCTGCTGCTGCATCAGCGCTTGCAACGCCTGCTCGCGATCGGCGGGGCGCTTGAGCTCCAGCAGCATGTGATTCATGGCGGTCGAATCATCAACCCGGCCCTTGTCGTTGGCGGCAATGGCGTGGGGCGAAACATTGCCCGGAATGGTGACGCGATCATTGTTGTTCGGCACTTGCGTAATCTGTGGCTTCGACAGCAAGCCGATGGTAACGGCTGCGTGGCTATTGGCAGCGTAGGCCGATGCAAGGCTGGCTGCCAATAGGGTAAACGCAAACTTGGCGGCGCGGTGGCCGCCATGACGTACGGTTCCAAATATCACGTGTGTATCTCCCCAAGGAGTTTTTTGTAAGAAATGGGGCTCGTGAATCTTCGATGCGTCCCGTAAAGGCGGCGACATGGCAGAGCCACGATGCACCCAACGCAAATGCACAACTGACGTCTTCGGTAAAAAGTGAAACGACCTCCCCTTGTTGCCTTCACTGCAATAAAGCGATGCGACTTTTGCTTGCTGTAGTCGCTTTCTCCCCTTTCCGCCTTTCTAGCATGCAATTCGCGTGATAGAAAGATGACACTTGCATGAAGTCGATCACATTTTCTTTTAGACGCAAAATATTCCGCGCATACGCATATTTGTGCATGTACGTGACACATTCATCGTTGCATCGACACAACATGTTTTTCACTGCAGATACATCGATTCAAATCCATCATCCTTCAATAACGCATGCATTTGCATCGAGCTAACACATAAAGATGTTCAACTTTCCTGTGTTTTTCGCTCATGCACTGCCACCGAAAGTTCTTGTTCACGCGAATATTGCGCACGCACACTTGATCATCGTCGTGATTTGATGCGACGTCTTTGTTCGCGCTGTAAACAAATTGAATGTCGGATGCGCCAAGGTGAACGCTCCATTTGTTGGCGGTCGTTTGTTGGCGGTCAACCAAGCGCACACCCTCATTCCTTATTCGCATATCCGCTGACAGTCGCGGAACGCCCGGCGGGCGGTTGAATGGCCTTGCATCCAGATTTCATGTTCGCTTATGGCGAAAAAGGATGTCATCCCACCCTAGTCTGTAGACAGGCCTTTTTTCTTGCGCTTATATCGAACGATAACGATCCACTCCAGTGCATGGGTGGAAGCATGCGGCTAAAAGTCGACCGCGCCACTCAGCAGATACGTGCGGCGATTGCGAAATGGCACAAAGGTTTCGTTGAACTGCGAGCCGTACAGGTTGTGACCAAGCAGATTCTTCACACCCAACGTAACACTCCAACGGGAAGCGCGATAAAACACATTCGCCGCCACGTCAGATTGTCCTGGAATATGGATGTAGGTTGTCGTATCGGACGTCTGTCCTTCCGTACTGCTGCGCGCCAGCACACCGCCCGCAATGCCAAAGCCACGCAGCCAGCCGCTCTGGAAGGTATAGCTAGTCCACAGATTGAGGCGCCGCCGCGACGCGCCAATTGGCAATGAGCCATCATCATTGTGGATGACCGCATGGGTAGCCGCCACACTGACATTCCAGCCCGGCAGGATCTGTCCGTTGAACTCAACCTCGACGCCCTTGTTCGACTGCCCCGGTCCATGACTGTAGTAAAACGGCGGCTGCAACGAAATCAGGTCCGAGCTGTTGTTGAGCATGATACGGTAGGCGGCCACGGTCAGTCGTGCCTTGTTCTGGAACAGGTCGAACTTGGTGCCCAACTCAATCTGACGTGACAACGATGGCGGCAGAGGGTGATTGTCCTTGCCAACGCCCGTATCGGGCTGGAAGCCGTTGGCGACACTGCCATAGATCGCGATATCGGGCGTGGGCCGGTACATGACGCCATAATTCGGCACCCACTGCACTCGGTGCTGGCTCGAGACAATGTCGTCGTTAGGGTCGTAGCTTTGCAACTCATAACCCGTGCGACGCAACGCAACCATCCCTTGCCAATGCATACCTAAGGTCATCTGGTCTTGCAGAAACAGACCTGTTTCCGTAATCCATGGGCTACTTGAAAAGTACCCACTAGCGATATCTTCGGAAGAAGGCGTTGAGATGATCGCTGGCAGAGGCCCACCGGTAAAGATGTTGTATGGCATGCCAAAATCAACGTTGTAACTGCTGCCACCTTGTATGCGCGAATAATCAAAACCAAGCATCACCGAATGCTGCATCCAGCCATGGCCGAACGAGGCCGTCACGTCATTCTGCAAAACATAATACGCATCGGCGGTGTGATAATGCTGCGCAATGGCTGCCACATCACCGGAAGGCTTAATGTCATTCATTGACCAATATTGCGCATCGATGGATTCACGCACGTACTGCGCACGACTATGGAACGACCACATATGATTGAAGCGATGCTCCAGCATGTAATAAAACCGACGCGTCTCAATCGCAGTGTGGTCATCTGGATTATCAAGTCGCACACTAAATGGCGCCGCCGAAGACAACGTATCGTCGAGCAATACAGTGTGATTCGGAATCGGCATGTGATTCATCATCCACGACATGCCGGCGATAAAGGTTGTCTTAGGTGACGACCATCCGATGGATGGCGCGACATAGCGATTGCGCTGGCCGCGCACACCTTGCTGGGTGTGATCGGAGTAGTCACCGTTCATCACCAGGCGATAACTCAATGACCGGCTGGCATTCAAGGCGCCGGCAAGGTCCAGTCCCAACTGCTTTTCGCCATATTCGCCGATTGAAAACGTGAGTTGGCGGATCGACTCGGGTTGCGGTTTTTTCAGCACCACGTCGATCAGACCGCCGAAGTTGTTATTCACAGAGGTGTCGCCGAGCACGGACTCAGGCCCCTTCAATACCTCCACCCGCTCCACGCCGATCATCGGCGGAAAATCACCAATACCCTGGACGTTGTTGGGCATGCCATCCGTCATGCCGTTGCCGGTAATGAAACCACGCACCATGAAAATAGGCAGGCCGCTGGAACCCTCTACATACTGTGCGCCTGCCACATTCTGGATCGCCTCAGCGATGGTCTGAACCTGCTGGGATTGCAGCAATCCTTGCGTGACAATGCCCACCGACTGTGGCACGTCGAGTGGATCGGACATGCTACGCGTCGGACCGCTGCTGACATCGGCCATAAAGCCTTCATCCCTGCCTACCAGGCCGATGGCTTGAATAGGCGGCAACAACGTCGTTGCCGTTATGGTGGAATTCGAGGCCGAGTTGGACTTTGTCCCAGCCAGCATGGCAAAGGGCTTGACGACCACGGTGCGTGCGTCGACAAAGGTAAATGTCATACCCGTGCCTTCAAGCAGCTTGCCCAGGGCAGCTTCGACGCCCAATAGGTCAGTCACTTCGTGCGAGCGCAGTGCATCCACCGTCTGCCCGGCCGTGAGCACCTGCACGTTGGCCTGCTTGCCAAACGCGATCAACGCGGCGGAAAGCGGCTGGGCAGGTATGGCGAAGCGCGTGCCGACCGGTTGCTCTGCTGCATGGACGGGCACCGGCGTGGCGCCACAAACGGCAAACACCAACGTCAGGTAGCCGTAAGCGAGCAGCCAGGCAAATCGGCTCATGATTTATTCAGCGTTGCCTTAACTCCACGCAGGGGGCATTAGTCTGCCATGGAGTGAGGCGCTTTTCACTCCTTATATACAGCCCTCTTGCTTCGCTGACTCGATCCTTTGAGAGCGGGCAGCCATTTGCTCAGCGATGCGAAGATGGGTGCTGTGCGTCGGAAAGAATGACCTGATTGGCGTCCTTGCTCACACGCACAGGGAAGACCTGTGGCAAAGCATTCAACCAGCTATCGATGGCATCCGTACGAATGCTGCCGGTGTAGCTCAGCTTGCCCAGGTCGGCGTCAGCAATATGCAAGGATCGGTGGCTGTAGCGGTTCACATTAGCGATCACTACGGCAAGTGGCTCGTCAATAAACTCCAGGCGATCACTACGCCAGGCCGTGGCTTGCTCAGGCGTGATGCTGCCGACTGTCATGGCCGAGGTGCCAGGATCGTAGGACACCATTTGTCCCGCCTTGACTTCCAAAGTACCGCGCTGGGTTTCGCCCGGTTTCAGGTTCATGTCGGCAATCTCGACATGTCCCTGCGTTACGGCAATGGTGACCTGCTGGCCGGTGCGCCGCACATCGAAAGCCGTACCCATGTCACGCACCGAAATATCGCCGGCGGCTACCACGAATGGACGGCTATGGTCATGCACCACCCGGAAGAAGGCTTCGCCATTCGTCAGTTCGATGTGACGCTGCCCCTTGCTGAACTGGGTGGTCATCGTGGATGCCGCGCCAAGCGCCACCTGCGTGCCATCTGACAAAGTGATGTCCCGATTCTGTCCGATGGCGCTGTTGTACACCTGCGTGCTGACGCCTGGCGCAAGCTGGATCCAGGCGAAATAAACGAGCCCCGAGAAAATCACTGCGACAAACGATGCTGCCGCCACCCGTGGCAGCCAGCGGCGCCGCGGCGCGGCGGCGCTGACAAAGGCGTTGACCAGGCTCTGACGCGAGATGCTGTCGAGCGAACCCAGCCGCGAAGCAAGTTCGTTGATGCGTTCAAACATCTCCAGGTGGCTGGCATCTTCCTGTGTCCAGGCCAACCACTGATCGGTGGTATCACCCGTAGCATCCGGGGCACGCAAACGCACCCACCAGTCTGTGGCGATGTGCAAGGTATCGTCCTGCGTTATCTTTGCCATCATGACATCTCCTTCTCGTCTATCTTCGCGCGGCAATGGGCCAGCGCGTTGGCAACGTGGTAGCGCACCATGCGCTCACTCAGATTCATGGTTTGTGCGACGACTCCAAAGTCGCGCCCTTCAATAACGTGCATCACAAACGCCTGACTGACCTTGGCCGGCAATTCGCGCAACGCGCGCCGAATGCCCGCCACTTGCTCTACCGCCATCGCGTGGTGCACCGGCGTGGATTCACCGACTGGTTCTTCACTTGCCTGCGCCACGGCGAAATCACTGCGCACCTTGCGCTTGCGCAGCCGGTCAATGGCCAGGTTGCCTGCGATCTTGAACAAGTAACCGCGCAAGGAATCAATGTCATCCCGGTTGTCTATGGTCAGAACGCGCAAGTAGGCTTCCTGGGCGACTTCCTGGGCGTCGGAACGCGAATTCAACCGACATTGCAGGAAGGCGACCAGGGCGCGATTATGCTCGCGGAACAGCTTCTCGATCTCGTCCACATGCATAGGCAGCGATACCGTCGTCGTAGCCATAGCGGCTGATGCGCCTAGCTTACCCAAGACGCTTCAACCCGGAGATCCCGCAACGGACGCTTGGCCTTCTGACGCTCCGGTACCTGGAAGTCAGGCAACTTGGGAATAGGTTGTACCAGTGCGTTGATCAGCAATCGCTCGGCCTGCAGGCGGAAAGCTTCGCGCTTGCGGAAGGCAGAGCGATGATTGCTCGGCACTTCCGCCTCACTCTTATGCGTCGGCGTTGACGGCAAGGCATACCAGCCACCCTTGGTCAACTGGCCTTGCTGCTCTTCCCAAAAGGCGTCGTAATCGGAAAAAATCGCACGCCCTTTGCGCCGGAGCGGATGCGCTTCATTGCTGACCCCCATCAGTTGCTTGATACCGTAGTGGTTCGCAAAGGCATAGACCAGCGACAACATCAATTGCTTAGGCCGCATGCCATACATATTGCGCGTCAGTTCGCGAACCAACTCTTTCGCACCTTCGCCTCGCGGACCTTGCAGACAGCCGATCCGGATCGCTGGCTCTTCATCGGATACGGTGAACACGATGCTGTAGAGCGGATCTTCATTGCTATCGCACAACTGCAAGTAAAGCTCACCCTCGCAGCCATTGGAAATCGGTGGCCGCAGGAAAAGAGTCAGAAGGGAGCCATCCTTGGCACTCAGGCATCCCAAACTGGCATAGCCAAAGACATAGATCAGCTCGAACAGGTCGCTTGGAAGCTGTGTCAGTGCAAAACGATAATGCTGCCGCACCTGTTCCACGCGTTCACGCAGACTCGAGTGCACGTTCATATAACGATGGTTATGACGTTCCAACATGCGAGGATCGCGCTGCTGATAAGCCCGCATTTGCGGGTGGGCTGCAACGAAAGATAGAAAGCGCGCATGTCGCAGCGGTACACAAGCGGAACGCAACATGTACTTGAAGGCCATCAAGCCTCGTTTGTGCCATGGACCAACCCAGTCCGAGCGATGGCGGAAGGAAGTCAGCAGATTCTTAAGTGCGCTGCGGACAAAAACGGCGGAAGGCTCTGTTGCGGTGTCACAACTCTTTTCGGGGGAGGACAACGAATTACGGTCAAAGCGCTGCAATTCCGCTGTATAAGCGCCAGAGGAGAGGGAAGCTTCCATACCGATACCGAGGACGCCAGCGGGGGGATGATTGGTTTTGTTCAAGGCATTCGCCCCAAGGGATGTTTGACAGTGCTCCTAAGACGTTTGATGGGCTGGATTTTGAAATGGAGTGGCAGGGCCTGTTTTAGGTGGGCTATTGTGTTGGACGCAGTTGCGCAAGGGTGTCCTTGGCACGCTGCGCTTCGAGGTGCCGACGTCGTCGCGCGGATCAAAGTTAAGTTCGTAGACGTTGCCTGGCACGGTGATGGCGCCGTACGGATCGCGCCGGTTGCCGAGCTGGACGTAGCCTTCCGCCAGATAGACGGCGGCGGGAATGAGGTGGTCGTCGATGAAGGTGGCATCGATGGTGAAGGTCACTAACCCACTCCACGCGGCGACCCGGTTGAGCAGCCAGTCGGGCATGTCGAAGGCGAAGCTGCCGGGGGTGGTGATGGCGAAGTCGCCGACGTCCCACGGGGTGCCGTCGAGCCAGTTGCTGAGTACCAGGTGGACGTAAAGTGGTGACTTACATTGCGGACGCGGGCTGGGCACCCCCCTGGCTTCGGCCGGGCAGTGCCATCCGCGCCTGAATCCAGCCTCACTGTCGTGTGGATACGCCAGACTTGGCGGTGAAAAACCGGGTAGCTGCGTGTATGATTCGCAATCTCCATCTTCCATCTCTTTATCCGTAAAGAAGGATATAAGCCACGATGAGCAATTACCTCTTCACCTCCGAATCGGTCTCCGAAGGTCATCCAGATAAGGTCGCCGACCAGATTTCCGACGCTGTCCTCGACGCGATCATTGCGCAGGATCCGCGCGCGCGCGTGGCCTGCGAAACCATGGTGAAGACCGGCGTGGCGGTTGTCGCCGGCGAAATCACCACCAGTGCCTGGATCGACCTGGAAGCCCTGACCCGCAAGGTCATCGTGGATATCGGCTATGACTCGTCGGAAGTCGGCTTCGACGGTGAGACCTGCGGCGTGCTGAACCTGATCGGCAAGCAGTCCCCCGACATCAACCAGGGCGTGGACCGCAAGAAGCCCGAAGAGCAGGGCGCTGGCGACCAGGGCCTGATGTTCGGCTACGCCACCCATGAAACCAAGGATTTCATGCCAGCGGCGATCTACTACTCGCACCGCCTGGTGGAGCAGCAGGCCAAGGTCCGCAAAAAAAAGAACTCCCCGCTGCCGTGGCTGCGCCCGGATGCCAAGAGCCAGGTCACCCTGCGCTATGAAGACGGTGTGGCAACAGCGATCGACACCGTGGTGCTCTCCACTCAACATGATCAGGATGTAAAGCAGAAGGATCTGGTCGAGGCCGTACGCGAGCACATCCTCAAGCCGGTGCTGCCAGCCAAGCTGCTGCACAAGAACACCAAGTTCCACATCAACCCGACCGGCAAGTTCGTGATCGGCGGCCCAGTGGGCGACTGCGGCCTGACCGGCCGCAAGATCATCGTCGACACCTACGGCGGCTGGGCCCGTCACGGTGGCGGCGCGTTCTCGGGCAAGGATCCGTCCAAGGTGGATCGTTCGGCTGCCTATGCCGCCCGCTACGTGGCCAAGAACATCGTGGCCGCCGGCATCGCCGACCGCTGCGAAGTGCAGGTGAGCTATGCCATCGGTGTGGCCGAGCCCACCTCCATCTCGGTCACGACCTTCGGCACTGGCAAGATCGCTGACGACAAGATCGAAAAGCTGATCCGCAAACACTTCGACCTGCGTCCGTACGGCATCATCAAGATGCTGGACCTGATCCACCCGATGTATCAGCAGACCGCCAGCTACGGTCACTTCGGCCGCACCCCGTATGAAGTGAAGGATCCGGACGGCAAGACCTACACAGCGTTCTCCTGGGAGAAGACCGACAAGGCTGACGCGTTGCGCGCTGACGCTAAGTTGTAAGCCCTTCCAGTTGCGCTTTCACCAAACGGGCCGCCTTGAGCGGTCCGTTTGCGTTTACGCGGGTTCAATGCAGCAGCGTCCCCAGAGGCATCTGCATCTGCCCCCTCGCTTGCCAGTCGATCGGCGGCAACCCAAAACGTTCGCGCACGCGATCCGCGGGCGACCCAATATCTTTGGGGCTCAGGACTAGCGTCCCGCTCAGCCTCTGCGTCAACTCTCTCGCCGAGCATGCCTGGCCGTGGTAAACAGCGCTGGCCACCTCCTCCGCGAACTGATTGAGCGTGCCCAGCACCGAACGTGAATTGCTCGCGGCCAGCTCAAGCGGCCACATCGCCTCTGCCTCTCCGACGGCCGCATCAGCGGGAATGCCGATGTACTGCAAGGCATGAAACAACATTTGCTGAAATCGCTCCGGCATCAATACATAGGGGGCGGCGTCCAAGACCACCCCAAAGCGAGTCGGCTCGCTGACTGCAATCACCAATTGAATACGTGACACTCGAACAAGATTGGCCGTCCATTCACCGAGGCGATTGCGTGGTAATTGAGGATCACTTACGGGAACAGCCTTCATCGCCTTCAAAAGCTTCGCAGTACATCGAAAAGCTGCCATCACCCTATTCGCCGATAACCCTTGTCAACTGCGCCTCCATCGACGAGCCCGCCGTCTTGGCGTCGGTGACCATGGCAAACACACAGCGCCCCTCGCTGGCGGCGGCCCAAACCGAGCCGATATCGCGCTTTTCGCGCGAATCGTTATTGCTTTCCAAATAACCGCCCTTGTATTCCACCGCGCACAAACGTCCATCTTTCAAGCGGGCAATAAAATCGGGATAGAAACGATCTGTCGAAGTCGGCAGCCAAAAGGAGGCCATCGGTTGCCGTTCTAAGTTGCGCACCCAACGTTCCACCGTGGCGGAACTGTCCAGCACAATGGCGCACTGCGTCTCTTCGGCGTCATTGTCACCCTTCAACTCACCCGGCAACGGGTAATAATGCTTTTTGAAGCGATAAGTTCCGTCGTACCACCAGCGCGCTGGATAGTTTGCCGAATCAAACTGAAAAGCCATGCGGCTGTCGATGCGTATACGACTATGACCATCAAGCAGCGATTGTTGAAATGCAGCATGCCGCTCTTGCCTCAGCAGATAAGCGAGTCTCTCTGCCATGACATCTGCCAGCGTCCGCGCATGCCGCATCAGATAAGCCAGCTCGAAACCACGCGCCTGCAATCCGTCCAGCACACGGCCAAGCCAAGCGATCATGTCCGCCTGCAGAATATCGTCGCGGCGCAAGCGGCGATCCAGCGCCCGCAGCAAGTCTTCACGGCGAATGCCATCATCCCCGCTATCGATATCCAGATTGTATTGGGCAGAATCCTCTTCCACCCGCATGCGCCCCCGCTCCACGTCGATCAAATAAGGGCGGACGCTGGACTCTCGCTGAAAGCTTGGAAGATCGACGGGCAAATTTGCTAGCGAAAAATCGGCAAACTCAGCCAATAACTCCGGCTCGTAAAGCATCGAGGCCGGATCACCCACTTGCACCTCGGCTTGCAGCAGCCGGTACCGCACTTTGGCGGCGGCTTTACGGGCCTTGTAATCGCCCAGCCAGTTCAATTCAGGCATGCGTAGTGTTCTCGTCCGTATTGGCGTCGCTTGCAGGGGCCTCAATCGCGCGCAGCACGCCGCGCGCGATATATTGACGTCCCCATTGGCGCCCGCTGTGTTCTTGAATCAATCCGGCTTGTTCCAACTCGCCCAATGCGGCGCGCGCGGTAGGATCAGAAACGCCGAGCAGTTGTTTCACGCGCGCGGTGTTGATATTTGGATTGACAAACAGTTCGTCAACCAATGCCAACGCTTTGGATGCGTGCTGAACTTTGCGACGCATCTGCTCGCGCAAGTCCATCAACTCGCGTGCCTGGGTCGCGGCGCGGCGTGCGCTCCATTGCACACCGTTAAGAAAATAATGCAGCCAACCCACCCAGTCCCCTTGCGTGCGAATGCGCTGCAAGCATGTGTAATAAGCATCGCGTTGACGTTCGATGTACTCCGACAGGTAAAGCAGTGGCTGGCTTAGCCGTTCGCGCTCGATGAGAAACAAGGTGATGAGCAAGCGGCCGATGCGTCCATTCCCATCCAGAAAGGGATGGATGGCTTCGAAGTGCTCGTGGATCAAGGCGCATTGCACCAGCTCAGGCAAGGTGTCTCGCTGGTGCAGGAAACTCTCCCATGACTCCAATGCCTGTTTCATTTCCACGGGAGGCGGTGGAACATAGGTAGCGGTAGCGAGCGTGCTGCCGGGTGGGCCGATCCAGTTCTGGCTGCGGCGAAATTCACCGGGTGAAGCTTGTTCGCCGCGCACACCGTCCATCAGCTTCTCGTGCAGCTCGCGCACCAGCCTTAGCGACAGCGGCAATGTATCCAGCCGTTGGATGCCGTATTCCAGCGCCGATACGTAGTTGCGGACTTCCAGCACATCGTTCACTGGGGCCTGTGGATGTTGGCCTGCCTCGTCGGCAAGCAGATCTTCCAGCGTGGCCTGGGTACCTTCGATGCGCGAGGACAGCACGGCTTCACGACGCAGATAGGGCGCGATCAGCAGATGCGGGTTCGGCAGTTGGCGCCCCAGGCCGGATAGCTCGCTAAGCGCCGTATCGGCGCGGGACAAAGCCAGCGCTAGAGGATCGCCAAAACCGAAGGCAGGCAAGTCTGGCGGCAAGGGGGCGGGATGAAAGGCTGGGTAGCCTTGCGGCGTGCGCACCACTGTTCCAGCCTGAGGGGCCTGAAAATCCGTGGCATCCATTGCGTTGGTATTCCCCCGATACGTCTGGATAGTCGGGGAACACTGTAGCTAGCATTGAAAGAAAAAACAAATTTTCTTTCAATGCGCCAGAAGCTTCGAAAGAGGGCTTTCAAAGAGGGCGTCCCCGCCCTTATTCGTGCTTGTCCTGCGACGCCGCTAGCATCACCGGCTTCTTGGCCTTGCGGTCGCGATGCGCCAGGCGAGTGGTGCCCTGGCTGGATTTGGCTTTGGTCCTGGGCTTGCCCGACTTGCTGACCTGCGGGCAGGTCTTGCCGCGATGCGGCTTGCAGCTGGGTGCTGTTGAAGCATGAGCCCGGCGGTGCGTCAGCGGCGCATCCTCGGCATCCGCCGTTTCGATCGGCGAGAGGGCTGCCAGCACGCGGCGCGTCGAGCCACCTACGCCGGCCTGAGCCACCAGGGCGTCGGGGGTGGGACGATGATCGAAACCATCATCCAGCAGGCGGGCCATCAGGTTGTCGCGAGCACGGGCCGAACGACCGCCCAGCATCACCGCAAACAAGCGGTGGCCATCACGAACAGCGGTCGAGGCGAGATTGAAGCCAGAGGCATCGGTAAAGCCCGTCTTCAGGCCATCCATGCCCGGGTAGCGATCCATCAGATTGTTGTGACCACGGATGAGTTGACCACGGAACACGAATTCCTTGGTCGCGAAGTAATGGGTGTACTGCGGGAAATCCTTGTAGAGCGCCATGGCCAGCTTGACCATGTCACGCGCCGAGGTCCGGTTGTCCGGATCGGGCAGACCATTAGCGTTGGCGAAATGGCTGGAAGACATGCCGAGCAGTGCCGCTTGGGCATTCATCATGTCGGCAAACTTGCTCTCGGAGCCGCCGCCCAGGCTTTCGGCCACCACGGTCGCGGCATCATTGGCCGACTTGGTCACCATGCCCAGGATGCAATCGTTGACCGAGATGGTCTGGCCAGCGCGCAGGTCCAGTTTGGTCGGCGCACGGGAAGCCGCCCAGGTTGATACGGATAGTTCCTGATCCACCTTCAGCTTGCCGTTTTGCAACGCCTGGAAGGTGAGGTACAGCGTCATCATCTTGGTGAGCGAGGCGGGATAGTTCTGCTCGTCGGCATTCACCGCGCTCAGCACCTCGCCGGTGACCGGGTCGATCACGATGGCGGCATAACCGGCATGGGCCACGCCGTTAAAAGCGCCCAAGCCAAGCACAAACATCACCGCAAATAGGCCCATGAGGCGGCCCAGTGACTGTCGTGGCTGTATACGCTTGACAATATTCACCATGACCTCCTCACGTTCAAAAACGCGCTCTATCCCGCGCCATGCAACCTTAATGCATAGTCACCACAATTTCCAGAGGAAATACTTTAATCGGCCATGCTAAGTACATGTTTTTGTAAATTTTAACGCCATCAGAAACGCAAAATATTGTTACGCATCCGTGACGGTGGCCTGCATTATTTATCGACACAATGCTCTGCGTGCGCCTTTAGCGCAGGCCCGAATAGCGGCTTTCGACGGGCCAACCGGTAGAATGAAACGATGTCCCTGATCCAACTTCAGCGCGTCGACTTCAGCATCGGCGGCCCCCTTCTGCTCGAACATGTCGACCTCTCCATCGAGGCGAACGAGCGCGTGTGCATCGTCGGTCGCAACGGCGAAGGCAAATCCACCCTGATGAGGCTGATCGCCGGCGAACTGCACGCCGACGATGGCGAAGTGCGTGTGCAAGGCGGCGTTGTCGTTGCACGTATGGCGCAAGAGGTGCCGCAGGCAACATCCGGCAGTGTGTTCGATGTGGTCGCCGACGGTCTCGGCGATCTCGGCCACTTGCTTGCGCGCTATCACCATCTGCTGGCGGAAGGTGATCTTGAAGCGCTGGGTGACGTGCAGAACAAAATCGAAGCACAGCACGGCTGGGATCTGGATCGCCGCGTCAGCGAAGTCCTCACCAAGCTGGAACTGCCGGCCGACACCGATTTCGCCGCCCTCTCCGGCGGCATGAAGCGCCGTGTGCTGCTGGCCCAGGCACTGGTGCGCAAGCCGGATGTATTGCTGCTGGACGAGCCGACCAACCATCTCGATATCGAAGCGATTGACTGGCTGGAAGGTTTCCTCAAGCCATTCGAAGGCAGCATCGTTTTCATCACGCACGACCGCAGTTTCCTGCGCGCATTGGCAACACGCATTGTCGAAATTGATCGCGGTCAGCTCACCAGTTGGCCCGGCGATTACGACAACTACCTACGCCGACGCGAAGAGCGCCTGCACGCCGAAGCACAAGCCAATGCGTTGTTTGACCGAAAATTGGCGCAAGAAGAAGTGTGGATACGCCAGGGCATCAAGGCACGCCGCACCCGTAATGAGGGCCGCGTGCGCGCATTGAAAGTCATGCGCCGCGAACGCGCCGAGCGCCGTGAGCTGGGTGGCAATGCCAAGATGGCGCTTGCCAGCGCGCAGGCCTCCGGCAAAAAAGTGATCGAATTGCAGTATGTCCACCAAGCCTATGACGGTCGCGTGCTGATCGACGATCTCATCACCACCATCATGCGTGGCGATCGCGTGGGCATCATCGGCCCCAATGGCGCCGGCAAGAGCACGCTGCTCAAGATCCTGCTCGGCGAACTCAAGCCGCAGCGCGGTGTGGTCACTTTGGGCACCGGATTGCAGATCGCCTATTTCGATCAGCATCGCGCCCAGCTCAACGATGCACTGAATGCACTGGACAACGTCGCTGAAGGTCGCGAATACATCGAGCTCAACGGCCAGCGCAAGCACATCATAGGCTACCTGCAGGATTTCCTGTTCTCGCCCGAGCGTGCACGCGCACCGATCACGCGACTTTCCGGCGGTGAGCGCAATCGCCTGTTGCTAGCCAAACTGTTCGCGCAACCTTCCAATCTGCTGGTGATGGACGAACCGACCAATGATCTTGATGTCGAGACGTTGGAACTGCTGGAAGAGCTGTTGACCGAGTACAAAGGTACTTTGTTGCTGGTTTCGCACGATCGCGAATTTCTCGACAACGTGGTATCGAGCACCTTGGTGCTGGAAGGCGAAGGCAAGGTCGGCGAATACGTAGGCGGCTATAGCGATTGGCTGCGGCAGAAACCGATGGAGCGTCATGCTACCGAAATCGTCACGCCTGTCGCTGTCACGTCGAAGGTGGCAACCGTGGCTGCCGACATCAGCGAAAAGTCGAAGCGCAAACTCAGCTACAAAGATTCACGCGAACTGGAGCAACTGCCAGCACGTATCGAGCAACTGGAAGCCGATGTCGCCGCGCGTGTCGAAGCGATGAATGATCCGTCGTTCTATCAGCAGGACAGCGCGGCGATTCAGCGGGCAAATGATGACCTGACGAAAGTGCAAGCCGAGCTGGATACGGCTTATGCACGCTGGACTGAGCTGGAAGGCTGAGCACAAGCCCTGCCCTTCCCCTGCCTGGCAACTATCTTCTGGTCACACTTGCGTGAGCGCGAGCTCAATGTGGGTTATTCGCGCTCGCAACGTGCGAATGCATCAAGCGATCCGTCCACGCAATACCCATCGCGGAGAGGATGAAGGCAATGTGGATGATGGTTTGCCACATCACGCCCGCCTGTGTAAGCGTGGCACACTTGAGCATGGCTCCAGTGCCATCGCTCTGCGCCATAGTGGCCAACATCTCCGGTGAGCAGAACGGCAAGCCTTCAAGTGCGCCGGCCGCGATAAAGGTCTTGAGCAGGTGAATGGATGAAATACCGATGATCGCCATCGCCAGCTTCACCTTCAGCACGGATGCATTCACGTGCGACAACCATTCGGGTTGGTCCGGGTGATTCTCAAGACCGAGGCGCGAGACGAATGTCTCGTAACCGCCAACGATGACCATGATCAGCAGGTTGGAAATCATCACCACGTCGATCAGACCCAGCACGATCAGCATGATGTCCTGCTCACCGAGCGTCGGCGCCTCGTGGATAAGATGCCATAACTCTTTGGCAAACAGGTACACGTAGACGCATTGCGCAACGATCAAACCGACGTAAAGCGGCAACTGCAACCAGCGCGAACCGAAGATGAGAATCGGCAGCGAGCCGAGGCGAGGCTGATGGGGCTGTTCCATAAGTGGTTATTCCTGGAAATTTCCATCAGCCTAGCGGCTCCGCGAGAACGCAATCAAGACACTGGCATCAGCCCGTGTTCTGCAAACCTTGTGCCACGCCATTGACACAAGCCACCAATGCACGCAGCAGATGTTCATCGCTGCGATCCGCTGCGCGCCAGCGCTGCAACAAGTCGACCTGCATCAGGCTCATGGGATCCACGTACGGGTTGCGCAGGCGGATCGACAGAGACAGCCGTGGATCATCGCGCAAGAGATCCTCGCTGCCCTTCAAGCGCAGCAACCAATACCGGGTGCGGTTGAATTCGTCACGGATCATCGTGAAGAACGTGTCATGAAGTGGACCAGACAATTTTGAAAAGGCTTCGGCAATATCCAGATCGCACTTAGCCAACACCATTTCCACGTCATCGAGCAGGTTGGCAAAGAACGGCCAATCACGCGCCATTTCAATCCATACAGCTTCGCCATGCCTTGCCACAGCCTGTTCGAGCGCAGCACCGAGGCCATACCAGCCGGTGATGATCGACCGGCATTGGGTCCAGGCAAATACCCACGGAATGGCGCGCAGATCCTCCACGCCGCGCATGCTGCGCCGACGTGATGGGCGCGATCCTAAGGCCATCTGCTCGATCACGTCGATAGGTGTCGCGGCACGAAAATAATCGACGAAACCATCGCGATCGACCAGCTCGCGATAGGCACGACGACTGTCCGCGGCGAGCGTCGCCATGCGCTCGCGCCAACTCCCTTCGCATGGCTCATCTTCACGCGGACGCAAACTGGCTCGCAGCACCGCACTCACTGTTTGCTCCAGATTGCGCAAAGCCAGGGCACGAATGCCGTACTTGCGGTGGATCACCTCGCCTTGCTCAGTCACACGCAGCACACCGCCCACCGAGCCACGCGGGGACGACATCAGTGCAGGCGTAATACGCGCGCCACCGCGACTGGCTGAACCGCCGCGACCGTGAAAGAACGCCAGCCGAATGCCCGCCTGTTGTGCCACCTCCAGCAATTCCATCTGGGCACGTTGCAGTCCCCAGCGCGAAGCGAGCGTGCCGCCATCTTTGCCGCTGTCCGAGTAGCCCAGCATCACCCATTGACGATCATCGCGTGCACGAAGATGCGCACGATAGACCGGATCATCCAGCAAAGCGCACAATGTCGCTGGCGCGTTTTTCAGATCATCCACGGTTTCGAACAGAGGTGCGATATCCATGGGAACTTCGCCACCGGTGTTGTTGACGACAAAGCCTCCGTGCCTGGCTAACGCAAGCACTGCCAGGACGTCGGCCGCCGAGCGCGCCATGCTGATGATGTAAAGACCGATGGCATCTTTGCCATAGCGCCCGCGTGATTCATGCAGCGTAGCAAAAACAGCGCGCAATGATTCGGCTTGCGCATCATCGACCCGAGCCAAGGTTTGCTCGCCGCTGGCATAAGACCGCAATGTCGCAATGCGGTCGGCGGGTTGGCGCTGCGTCCACATTTCATCGTGCAACAAGGCGCCCAATGCATCGTCGTGTACGCGCGAATCCTGCCTGACATCCAGCCGCGCCATGTGAAAGCCGAAGGTGCGTATACGCCAAATCAGACGACGCACGGCATAGTCGCCGGCATTCAAGCCACGGTGACCGATCAGGCTATGCACGATCAGCAGCAAGTCGTCGAGCAATTCCTCGGCAGAGGCATAACCCTCTGCATGCCCCTCTTCCAGTGTGGCTTGGATTCGTGCGCGCATGAGTGTCAACAAACAGCGGTAAGGCATGTCTGCGTGGCGTGGACGAATGGTTGCTGCTGCGCGTGGAAATTGTTCGCGATAGCGCTCAAGCCGTTGCAGCAGCGCCGGATCAAAGTCCACGCGGTCGTCTGTCTGGCTGAGCAAGCGTGAGAGTGCATCGATGTCCGCGACGTAGTGCTCAAGCACGTGCGCGCGCTGCGTGGCCAGGCTGCTGGCAATGGTTTCGGCACCCACATTGGGATTGCCATCCATGTCACCACCGACCCAGGTGGCAAAACTGAGCAGGCACGGTAGCGGTACCGCTACGCCATAAACTGCTTGCAAGGCATCGGCCAGCGCTTCATAGAAAGCGGGCACGATGCGATATATGGGGTTAGCCAGATAGAAGCCGACGTGATGATGCTCATCCTGCACGCTCGGGCGAATCGGCGATGCTTCGGCCGTCTGCCATCCCGCCGAGAGCGCCATGAAGATACGATCGTCGTCCTCCTTGCGTTCCTGCGGCGTGCGGGTGGGGTCGAAGTTGTCGACCAACGCGCGCACGATCGCTTGTTCCTTTTCCAGCAGGGAACGACGCATCGCTTCAGTGGGGTGCGCCGTGAAGACCGGCTCAACGTTGAGCTTGAAAAGCCACTTTAGCAATTCATCCACGCCCACGCCTTGCTCTTTCAGGCGTTGCAATACGTCGAGCAACGATTCGGGCTGCGGCTTGCCGCCTTCGCGCTGATAGTCACGGCGACGGCGGATACGGTGCACACGCTCAGCGGTGTTCACTGCCTGGAAGTAAGTCGCAAAGGCGCGGGCGAGCGCTTCGGCTGCTTCAGCATCCAGCCCCGCCAGCGATTCAGCCAGATCATCGACCGCGCGGCCCTCGCGCCGGCGGCGAATGGATGCCATCCGCACTTGCTCCACCCGCTGATAGAAGCTGTCGCCACCTTGCTCGGCCAACATGCGCCCCACCATAGCGCCGAGGCGATGCACATCCTCGCGTAGCGGTTCATCGTGGGGCAGGAATTCAAGATCGCGACTGGCTTCCATGGAGCCTCCAATGAGTCGATTACTTAGCCTAACCGTCATTGCCAGCATTGAAGACATAACGGAATCAGGTGCTGTCAAAGGGCCTGGGGACGTCGTGCGATCCGTGCTCGCACTTCCGGGGATGCCAGACACGTCGCAACGGCTTCGTAGTTCGGTGCGCCGGGGAAAGGCAACACACGGCTGGGAGGACTATGATTGGCAGGACAAAGGATGATTGTTTCGTCCGACCCAATCGCCGTTAGGTCCAGGATCGATGAAGAACGTGTCATTAAAAATAGCGGCCGTCCTCCAGTTTTCGCGCGGCGCCGAAGGTGCGCCATCAAAGCTTCCTGCGTAGTCTGTTCGAGATCCTGTTCTACCATCTCGACAACTAAGACCGCAGGCCCTTCCGCTTCTAAGCCAGTGAGCAAGGCGATCAGGGCTTCGGACTCTATCGCTCCTTCGCCGGCGAGCCATTCCAAATCGTGATCGACACGCGACTTGAGAGCCGAATCGGCTTTCAATAATGCCTTCGATACAGCACATCCGTTGTCTAGCCGCTCCAGCCCCAAGAAAGCTGCGTTAGGCAGAGTCTCTGCAAAACGACGAGCCAGCCGAGTCTTTCCGCTGCCAAGCGAGCCGATGATGTAGTTCAGTGGGCGAACGTCGCGAACCTCGAACCACTCCCCACCCCAAGGCCACGGAAGCTCAAACGCGGCGCTGATTTCTGGGAAGCGGTCCAGCAATTTAGTCAATTCGCCATCGCATGGCATCTGGCCTTGAGCAAGGCCAGCCCGTATGCCGCGAATTTTGTCCAGCTTCCGGATTAACTCATGAATTTCATCGTCGAGTGCCATTTCGTGGGATGCCAAAGCATCATTTAGGCTTTCGGAGTCTCCGTCCAATACGCGTGCAACCTGAATCAGGCTCAGCCCGAGCGTGCGCAGAGCCACAATCTCGGCGGCACGGACCATATCGCGAGGCCCATACACCCGATATCCTGCCGCTGTCCGGCCAGGATTTACCATGCCACGTTGTTCATATAGTCGCAGGGCTTTGATCGACACGCCGAGCTGTCTGGCTGCTTCGGAAACGTTCACACACGAACGAGCTGAACACATAATTACCCTCTTGGGCGTTGACTTAGGTGCAGCTAGCATGGAGGCGGCCCCAAGGGCTGAGTCAACCGGGCTGAACAAATCCCGCAACACCCTGAATCATCATAGCTCTCCGTCTTGGTCCTAAAAAAGGCCAATGCTGTCTTTGGCGGGATCGCAGCTTGTTGGCGCTGCACGACCTCAAACATGGTTTCGTAGCGCGCCGGGGCCGGGCCGAAACCGGCCGCATGGTGCAGCCGCTCAGCTGCTTCGCAGCCGCGGACTTCAACCGGACCCGCATCTACTTTGTCGTGAAGCCAGTGGATGCCGCAACATCCTGGCGATTCCACCAACCTCCGCCTACGGCCTGGAACAAGGCAATCGTGTCGGAGTAGCGGGCAGCGCGTGCCTGGATCAAGGCCAGCTCGGACTGACGATAGGTGACCTGCGCCGCCAGCAAGACCACCATGCTGATGTCGCCTACCACATACTGACGTTGCGCGATCTGAAGACTGCGGGCAGCAGCCTGTTCGGCGCGCGAATTGGCAACCAACGCATCCGCATCGGCCCGCACCGCGTGCATCGAATCCGCCATGTCCTGCAAAGCTGACATGACCGTGCTGCGGTATTGCTCGGCCACCTGTCGGTAGGTGGCTTCCGCGGCCCGCTGACGATGTTTGAGCGTGCCGCCACTGAAGATCGGCATCGTGATCGCCGCACCGATGTTCCAGAAGCTGGTGCCGTGGCCGAACAGGGTGCGCATCTGATCCGCCGCACTGCCGCCGTTGGCGATGATGTTGATGTTCGGCAGGCGTGCCGCAAAAGCAACGCCAACCTGCGCACAGGCAGCATGCATATTCGCTTCGGCCATACGCACGTCAGGGCGTTGCTCCACCAGGCGAGCTGGCAGGCTCATTGGCAGATCCTGGGGCAATTGCAGGCCATCAAGCTCGAAATGCGCCGGCACATCCTGATCTGGCGTGCGGCCAGCGAGCATGGCCAGCAGACCGCGTTGCTGGGCGAGCTGCTTCTGCAGCGGCGGTAAGCTCGCGCGCGTCTGCTCCAGGGTCACTTCCTGCGCGGCGATATTGCTCTCACCCATATCGCCCAATGTCAATTGCCTGCGGTTGGTATCGAGGATTTTCTGCTGGCTGTCGATCATGTCCCGTGTGGCCGCGATCTGCTCACGCAACGCAGCTTCCGTTACCGCCGCATTGACCACGCTGGTCGTCAAGGTGAGATAGGTCGCTTCGAGCTGGAAGCGCTGCGCATCGGCTTGCGCCACCAACGATTCCACCGAACGTCGATTCGCCCCCCAAAGGTCAGGGCTATACGAAATGCTCCCTTGCGTCGTCGTGAGGTTGTATAGCTTGGCATTGGACACGACCCCGCTGGCGATCACCGAGCCCGTCTTTTGTCGCGTAGGGTCAATGCTTGCACTGACCTGCGGGAAAAACTGGCCCTGCTGGGCACGCACGTTCTCCATCGCCGCCTGCAACGCCTGCTGAGCTGCAGCCACGTCGGGGTTGTGCTTGATGGAATCGTCGATCAACGCATTCAGCGGCTTGGAATGGAACAGCGTCCACCATTGGCCGGGAATGTCCATGTCGCGTACGAATTGTTGTGCGCCGCCATCGGGGCCAACCGTGGCCGACGTAGCCACCGGCGTGGCAATCGGCGCGTAGTCCTGACTGTCGGGCGCTGTCGGCCGGTGGAAATCCGGGCCAATCGCGCAAGCGCCAAGCGTCAGGGCGATACCAATAGTCAGCAAACTGCGACCGGCGCGCTGCAATACAAGTGTCTGGGTCACGGGCATGGTCAGATCTCCCCCGCCGAAGGCGGATGGCCCCAGCGCTTGTGGATGAAGTTTTCCATCCCGAAGTACAGGCTGGGCAGGATGAACAACGTCAGCAGCGTGGCGATGGGCAAACCTCCCACCACCACGGTCGCCAGGCCACGTTGGACGTCGGTACCAACACCCGTCGCCAAAGCCGCCGGCAGCATGCCGATGCTGGCCACGGTGGCCGTCATCAACACCGGGCGGAAACGCTCGGTGGCGCCCACTAGCACGGCTTCATTGAGCGACAAACCTTCCTTTCGCACACGATTGATGTTCGACACCATGATGATGCCGTTCTGTACCGCCACACCAAACAAGGCAATGAAACCGACCGCGGTGGCGATGTTCAGCGTCTCACCGCGCACATGCAGGGCGATCAGTCCACCTACCGTGGCCAACGGCACCACGCCAAGCACGAGCATGGCCTGGTGGAATTTGCCGAATTCAAAGAACAGCAGCACCAGCATGATCGCCATGACCATGCCCATCACCACGATCAACCGGGCCTGCGCGCGCTCTTCGTTCTGGAAGTTGCCCGCCCATTCCAACTGATACTTCTGCTTGTCGACATGCACGTTCTTGTCGATGTGCGCCTGTGCGTCGGCCAGATAATCCGACAGCGCGCGGTCGCGGTTATCGATGCGAAGAGTCAGCTCACGCTTGCCATGTTCGTGCGCGATGGTGCTCTCGCCCATCGCGAGTTTGATATCGGCGACTTCCTTGAGCGGAATCTGCGCACCGCTGGTGGAACTCAATGGTAGCTCCCCTACCGCTTGCAAGCTGTTGGCCACATCATTCGAAACACGTGCTGTCACGTTGTAGATGCGATCAGCCACATACACCTGTGTGATGGCCGCACCGCCGATGGCGGTCTGGATTAGATGGGTGATATCACCGACGTTGACACCATAACGCGCAGCCGCGTCGCGACTGGCCGTCATCGACAATTGGGGAATCGGCGGCTCCTGGAAAATCGACGCATCAGCGGTACCACGAATATCACGAAGCACATCGACGATTTCACCCCCAAGGCGACGCATTTCGTGGAGGTCATCACCATAGATGCGTAGCACCAGCGGCGCATGCGCACCGGCGACCATATCGTTCTCGCCATCGATGATCGGCTGGCTGATGCCTACGGAGATGCCGGGAATCTGTTGCAGACGCGCATTGAACTTGCGCAGAAATTCCGCTTTCGTTTCACCATGCCAGGTGCTGTAAGGCGTGAGACCTACCGCCGACTCCACGTGCGAGGGCGTCCATGGGTCGGTACCCGTGTCGTTGCGGCCCAATTGCGTCACGACGTAAGACACCTCCGGAAACTCACGCACCACCTTGCGCAGCTCCGCTGTCATCTGGCTGGCTTTGTCCAACGACAGGCCGGTTGGCATTTGCACCTGCAGCCACAACGAACCTTCATCGAGATCGGGCAGGAATTCACGGCCGATGGTTGAGCCGAGGATCAGCACCCCACAGAGCGCGATCGCAGCGGTCGTGTAGGCAACCGGCAATTGATGCAGTAGCTTGCCCAGAGCGTGGGTGAACCATAACTGCAGCTTCTGCAACGGCTTGTTGTAGAAGATCTTGCGCGGCTTGCGCAGCGCCAGATAAGCGAGTGCGGGCGTCAGTGTCACCGTGCACAGCAGCGCGGCAAGCAAAGCATAGCCCACCGTAAATGCCATCGGGCGGAACAACTTGCCTTCGGCGTGTTCGAACGCGAACAGCGGTGCGTAGGCAGTAACGATGATCAGCGTGGCGAAGAAAATCGAACGGCCGACGTAGCCCGTCACCGTCATCACGTCATCTTCCGTTAGCACTTCGGTCGACTTCAGCTCGCGTTGGCGCAGAATGGCCTCGGTGATCACGATCGCGCCATCCACGATCACGCCGAAGTCGATCGCCCCCAGCGAAAACAGGTTCGCCGACATGTGTGTGAACTGCATCAAGATGAACACTGTCACCAGCGACATCGGAATCGCCACGGCGGCCACCAGCGCCGAGCGCGGACTACCGAGAAACAGGATCAGCACGATGCACACCAGGCCGATGCCTTCCATCACGGTGTGAAAGACTTTTTCCTTGGTGGCGTTGACCAAATCGTCGCGATCGATGTACGGCACGATGTAGATGTCTTGCGGATTGAGCTGCTTGCTCAGCTCGTCGACCTTGGCATGGATGCCTTCAAGCACCTTGGAGGCATTCTCGTACTTCAGCAGATCAACGATGCCCTCGATCGTATCAGGATTGTTGTCCTTGCCCAGAATGCCTTCGCGCACCTGGTGGCCATAGCGCAACTTGCCAAGGTCCTTCACCAGCACCGGCACGCCGTTGTTTTGGGTCACGACGACATCGCCCAGATCCTTCAACGAATGCACCATGCCAATGCCGCGCACGATGTAGGACTGCTCGCCGCGCGTGATGCGCCCGCCGCCCGCATTGGACGTGTTAGCGGAAATCGCCGCCGTTACCTGGCTTACGCTGACGCCATAGTGCAGCAGTTGCTGCGGATCCAGTTCCAATTGGAATTCCTTGGTAAAGCCGCCGAAGTTGTCGACGTTGATCACGCCGGACACCTGCTTCAGCGCAGGGATCACCACCCAGTTCTGGATTTCCGACAACTGCATTAAGTTCTTGCTTTTCGACTCCAGCGTATAGCGATAGATCTCACCAGCCGGACCGGATACCGGGTCGAGTCCCGGCATCACGCCCGGCGGCAGCGTCACCTGGCTGATGCGCTCCATGATGCGTTGGCGTTCCCAGTAATCATCCGCGCCATCCTTGAACACCATGGTGATCAGCGACAAGCCGAAGGTGCTGCTGGAACGCATGCTGACCAGGCCTTGCGTATCAGCCAGGCCACGTTCCAACGGCGTAGTGACCTGCTGTTCGACCTCTTCCGCGGCCAGGCCAGGCACCTGCGTCGTCACCTGCACTGTCACGTCACTCAGTTCCGGATAAGCCTCGATCGAAAGCTGGGTCCAGGAGTAGTAGCCGAAGCAGATGACCAGCATCGTCACCACGATGAAAAGCATTCGCTTCTCGAAGCAGAAGCGGAAGAGCTGATTAATCATTGAGCAGCACTCCGCTGCGCACAATCACGCGGTCACCCGCCTTCAAACCCTTCAGCACGCGGGTGCCGTCGCTTTCGTCATAGCTTAGGTCCACCGTGCGGCGCTCGAACGTCCACGGCGACACTTCGACGAACACGCTGATGTTGTCGTTGTTCATCAGCAGCGCTGACTGCGGCACGAACACTTCATCCGGCTGCGGAATATCGATGCTGACATTGGCGAACATATTGGGCTTTAGGTGCATATCCGGATTGGCGAACACCGCGCGTACCCGATCACGGCGCGTATCCGGCTGCAACACCGGATTGACGAAGCTCACCGTGCCTTGAAAAATCTGATCCGGATAGGCTGTCAGCACCGCATGGATCTTTTCGCCCTTGGCCACCTGGGCTATATCGCTTTCCGGCACGTCCGCGGTGATCCATACCGAGTCGAGATTGGAGATGGTCATCATCGACGCTGTCGCGTCGTTGACATACGTGCCCGGCGCCACGGACAGCGCTGTGACGTAACCGGTGGCCGGTGCCGTGATCCGCATCGGGCGCGTGGCTTGCGCGCCTTGTGTACCACCGACGGCGCCCAGGCGCGCCTGGGCACGATTGAATTCATACAGAGCCTGGTTATAGACGCTCTGTGCGGCCTCTAGTTCCTTCACGGCGTTGCCACCGACCGCCTTCACAGCGCGTGTGCGATCCAGCGTTTTCTTAGCGAGACCCAGTGCGTCTTTCGCCTTGTACTCATCGGCATAGGCTTGGGCCAGGTCGCCCGAATCGATGACTGCCAGCCATTGGCCCCGCGTGATGTGATCACCAAGCCCCACGTTGAGTTCCATCACCTTGCCGGTGAGTGGCGGCAACACGTTCGCGGTGTGCGTGGGATCAGCTTCAACGATCCCTGGGAATGTCTTGGCGTGTGGTGCCTGATGCATTTCCACCGACTGCACCACCAGCTCCTTGCGCAAGGGCGAGCCCTCGGGAACCTTGTACAAGCCATGGTCCACCGTAAAAGCCGGCGGCGGTTCAGTGCCCTCGTTACCGTGCGAGCAGGCGGCCATGCTCAATGCGACGGCGATCGCCGTGGACAGACACGACCCATTCTTGATCATCTGATGAAACATAAAGGCTTTCCCCTCGGCTTGGTGCTCGAATGCTTCCCCGTCATCACACGGCCACAGAGCTGTTGCAATACGGTGAAGGGAAGCCTGCCAGCGCATGAAATGGCTGGCATACCTCTCCCCGGACCGCGGTTTGGCCGCCCAAAATCACCGTATCCGAGCAGGTCCCCGATGGAGCGCACACGACGACAGGATCAGTAAGGCGGACTCATACTGGGAGATTCGGCTTGCGTGTGATTGTCCTAGTTCAGACTTTTTCTTCTGCAAAAGTATTGGTGGGAGGCTGGACCAATCGACCCTGCAG
Source organism: Dyella sp. M7H15-1 (assembly GCF_004114615.1). Taxonomy (NCBI): domain Bacteria; kingdom Pseudomonadati; phylum Pseudomonadota; class Gammaproteobacteria; order Lysobacterales; family Rhodanobacteraceae; genus Dyella; species Dyella sp. M7H15-1. Next base: position 2,977,524 of record NZ_CP035300.1, on the reverse strand, counting down.
CAGGCCAGCACGCTCCAATGGCAGATAGGCAATGGCGGCCAAATGTGAGTGGATACGGCGCAGGTCACGCAAAATGCGTAGATACACGTCGCCACCACCGTCGCGCTGCTGGCGCAGGTCGCGGATATGCCGGTCGGACGCATCGTTTTCCAGGCGCCACAGCAATTCTTTGCGCTCCATCAAGTGCTGGGCCGCGCGCAAGTCGCTGCGCATGAAGACCGCAATGCCCAGCCGCAGACTTTCCATCACCTGCGTGTGCATGTTCGCAAGATCCTGAATGTCGTCCGCGGAGAAGTCTTGTCCACGCTCGGCCTTCTTGGCGGCAAATTCCATCAGATTGTTCGCGGTGATATCGCCGATGTGCTCGATGTTGATCACGAAGGCATGAATTTCCTGGCTGCGCTCGCCATCTTCTTCGTTCAAGGCTTCACCGCCGAGATCGGCCAGGTATTGACGGATGGCGACACCGAGGCGGTCGAGGAAGGGATCCATCTTGCTGATGGTGGCCGCGCGCGAGGTATCGTCCTTGCCGAAAATCTCGACCAAGCCCTTCAACATCCCTTCGACCATATCAGCCATGCGCATCGATTCGCGCGTGGCATTCACCAGCGCGACGCCGGCGCTTTCCAGTGCAGCCTCATCGAGGTACAGCGGCAGCCCCTGATCTGCAGGACGTGGCGGCTCGGGCAGCAGGCGCACCAGCAGTTGGGCCAGTTTTTGCACTGGCAAAATGAAAAGGATTGCCAGCCCTAGATTGAACACGGTGTGGAAATTCACCGCGATGCGTGCCGGCGAATCGCCGAGTGCCGCCAGCCAGTGCGCCAGCGGTTGTAGCAGCGGCAGACAGATCACACAGCCAAAGGCGCGCACCAGCAGATTGCCCAGCGGCAGGCGGCGCGCTACCGGCGTATGCGCTTCTAGCAAGGCGGGCAAGGTGCCGCCGAGATTGGCGCCTAGCACCAGCGCCATCGCGCCGGGAGCATCGACCACGCCACCGGTCGCCAGCGACACGATCAGCAACACCACGGCCACGCTGGAATGACACAGCCAGGTCAATGCTGCCGCCACCAGTACGGCCATCACTGGTGCGCCAGACAGCGCCTGCATGCCTTCTTTCAGAAGCTGTGCGTTCTCCATCGGCGCCATCGCCAGCACCAGCAGATGCAGCGCCAGCAGCATCAGGCCCAGGCCGATACCTACGCGACCGAGGTTCTCGTAACGCGCGTCATCACTGCGGCGATGCAGCGCGGTGCCGAGCAGGATCAGGATGGGGGCAACCAAGGCGATGTTGAACGACATCACCTGCACGATCAGCGTGGTACCGACATTCGCACCTAGCATCACCGTCAAACCGGGAGCCAGCCCCAAGAAGCCATTCGCGGCGAACGAGGTGGCCATCATGCCGGTAGCGGTGCTGCTCTGCAGAAGCGCTGTGATGCACACGCCAAACAGGAAGGCGGCCGAGCGCCTGCCGAGAAAACGACCCAGCGAACGACGCAGCGCACTGCCATAACCGCGCAGCACACCGCTGGTGACCATATGCGTGCCCCACAGCAGGAGCGCGACGTAGCCGGCAATGTCAAATAGTGCGAATGTGCTTTTCATGTCGGCAACTCCAAAACAAATGCTCGCTTTTTCACTTGTCGTCCCGACGAAGGCCGGGGGCGCTTTACGGCTTGTGAACCCACTTCATAGCCAACGCCCGAAGCGACGCATATAAAGCACCTTCACCAACTGGGTCAGGGCGCAATAAGTCACCACGGTCGCCGCCAGCCAGCCAAAGTATTCGCCCGGCAAATGCACCATGCCGATCTTGGTGCCTACCGTGGTGAACGGAATGATCATGCCGATCACGATGATCGCCGTGGTCAAGCCCAGCACCGGTGCGGCGGCCACACTCTGCAGGAACGGAATCTTGCGCGTGCGGATCATGTGCACCACCAGGGTCTGGGTCAGCAGGCTTTCAATGAACCAACCCGATTGGAATAGCGATTGATGTGCTTCGCTGTTGGCATCAAACACGAACCACAACAGTGCAAATGTAGTGATATCGAAGATCGAGCTGGTTGGACCGATCCAGAACATGAAGCGGCCGATGTCGCTGGCATTCCACTTGCGCGGCTTGCGCAGGTACTCCTCGTCCATGCGGTCAAACGGAATCGACAACTGCGAGATGTCGTAGAGCAGGTTCAGCACCAGGATCTGCAGCGGCAGCATTGGCAGGAACGGCAGGAAGAAGGCAGCCGCTACCATGCTCAGCACGTTGCCGAAGTTGGAGCTGGCGGTCATCTTGATGTACTTGATGATGTTGCCGAAGGTGACGCGCCCTTCGAGCACGCCCTCTTCCAGCACCATCAGGTTTTTTTCCAGCAGGATGATGTCGGCCGACTCCTTGGCGATATCGGTGGCGGTATCCACCGAGATGCCCACGTCCGCCTCGCGCAAGGCAGGCGCATCGTTGATGCCGTCGCCGAGGAAGCCGACGGTGTGGCCCTGACGCTGCAATGATTTCACCACGCGCGCCTTCTGCAGCGGTGACATCTTGGCGAACACGGTGGTGCGCTTGACCAGCTTGTCGAGCGCCGGATCATCCAGTGGCTCGATATCGCGGCCCTGCGCGGAGTGTTCGACATCCAGGCCCACTTCGCGGCAGATCTTGCGCGTTACCGCTTCGTTGTCGCCGGTGATCACCTTCACTTCAACGCCGTGGTGATGCAGCGCCGCGATCGCGGTGGCGGCCGTATCCTTCGGCGGATCGAGGAAGGCCAGGCAGCCTACGGCAGTAAGGCCGGCTTCATCGGCCACACCATAGGCGCGGTTGTGTGGCTCTTCCTGCTTGACCGCCACCACCAGTACGCGCAGGCCGTCTTCGTTGAGACGACGCGTCATCGCCTTGATCTCGCGGCGACGTTCGTCGGTCATCGGCACGATCTCGTCGCCGACGCGCTCCATCGAGGAGATGGAAAGCATCTCTTCCACCGCGCCCTTGCACACCAGCAGATGATGACCATTACCATTGGCCAGTACCACCGACATGCGGCGGCGCTGGAAATCGAACGGAATTTCATCCACCACGCGATAACGCGCCACAATCGGCTCCAGATCGCGATGCGCCAGCACCGCCTTGTCCATCAGGTTCTTCAAACCGGTCTGGAAGTGGCTGTTGAGGTAGCCGTATTCCAGCGCGTCTTCCGAATCTTCGCCGTCGAGATCAAGATGACGCTCCAGCACGATCTTGTCGAGCGTGAGCGTGCCGGTCTTGTCGGTGCACAGCACGTCCATCGCGCCAAAGTTCTGGATCGCGTTGAGGCGCTTCACCACCACCTTGCGCTTGGACATCGCCATCGCGCCTTTGGCGAGGTTGGCGGTTACGATCAGCGGCAGCATCTCCGGCGTCAGGCCAACCGCTACCGACAGCGCGAACATCAGCGCATCAAGGAAGCCGTGCTTGTACCACTGGATGCCCAGCACCACTGGCACCATCACCAACATGAAGCGAATCAGCAGCCAGCTCACACCGCTCACGCCGCGATCGAAGCTGGTCTGCACGCGTTCGCCCACGATGCTGCGCGCCAGCGAACCCAGATAAGTACGTGTACCGGTCGCCACGACGACGGCGGCAGCCGTGCCACTGACTACGTTGGTGCCCATATAGCAAATGGTGGGCAAGTCCAGCGGATTGCCCTGCTGTACGCCGTGCTCGCCGCGTTCCATCCCATGTGCCTGGGTCGGGCTGGCCTTTTCCACCGGCAGCGATTCGCCGGTGAGGATGGCCTGGCTGATAAACAGATCCTTGGCGTTGAGCAGGCGCAGGTCTGCGGGCACCATGTCGCCTGCGGCCAGGTGCACGATGTCGCCGACGACCAGCTCACCTACCGGCACTTCAATACGCTCGCTATGGCCATCCGAAGCGCGGCGCGTGACGGTGGCGGTATTGCGCACCATCGCCTTGAGCTTTTCGGCAGCCTGCGAGGAACGGTATTCCTGGGTAAAACTCAGCAATACGCTGATGCCCACCATCACCGCGATGATGATCGGGCCGGACAGATCATCCGGCGTCAGAAACACCTGCACCACCGCCAGGATCAGCAACACGATGATGAAGGGATTCTTGAACGCACGCAGCAACTGCACCGTCCAGTGCGGCGGCTTCTCGTGCGACACCTCGTTCACACCATCGCGCTCAAGGCGCTCGGTAATCTGCTCTTCGTTCAGGCCAGCCGTGCTGGTGTTCAAGCCAGCTAGCAGGGTTTCGCTTTCCTTGAACGCATCCTGCGCAGCAGCCACACGCGGGGGCGCGGCCGTGGTCTTGCCGACCGCCTTGGCCATAACAGCCTGGGTGGAGTGCTTCATCATGTCTCGCTTCCGTGGAAAGGTATTGCATGCGGTTCGGAGGCGAGCGCTTGGAACGACTGGCTTCCGCTAAAGCGATCCGTGCAAGGGGAAAACCACCCCGGTCGGATCACCAACCAGGGGGAGGCCACCCTTTGCGCAGATCGCAACGGCGCATTAGTGGCTAGATATCAGATGAAGATGACGAGACATGCGCGGATGGTCCCCTTGGTGCTCATGCCAACGGGACAGCGGGCGGCCCTGGGTGGATTCGATCTGCCAATGCATATCGATGGGTGCGCGTTCAGCCTGCTTGTTCAGCGGCTGAGGGACAGTCACAGTCAGGGGAACACGCACGGCCTCACGGCGGCCAGCCAACGGGAATCGACCCGCGGTGCGTAGACGAAAGAAATCGCGAATGAGCTTCATGGCCCATCTCCTTAAAACGGTGCCGCGGCACCGTTAGGAGCAGGCCGGACTTCCCTAGTCGAGGAAAGCGCCGGCCAACCGCTGGCGGTTGCCGCGAACGATCAGCTTGTTATGCAATGCCGGCACCCGATGCTTGCGGATGTCGACGTTGCGACTAGGGTAAACGTCCATATGCCTTGGTTAGTTCGGACAGAGGCCCGGTCGGCCATAGTGCGCCGGTGGGCGCGTGCATTGTCATGCTGCGGTGCAGAACTGTCAAGTCTTGGTCACAAATCTTGTTGGCTCTTATCACCTAAGAGCCCCAAAATCAAATTCATTTGTGTGCTACCAGGTTTGTAAATGCTTGTTTCTTTAGCAGACCCATACCGCGCCTAAGCATAAAATACTGGACACGAAATATCTGATAAAACCCCCTGAAAATAGATCGTCTCGAAGGAGGCAGCTTTTCAATAATACTATCCAACATCTCTCCATCAAAAAAACATACTGGAGTTTCTCCGTAGCCATCCACCATTTCATTTTGCATTTTTGCCTCATGTCCAAAAGTAATTTTTGCATGCTCGTAGAAATGATTGTCCATCAATATATATTCATGAGTTTGAATAGAATTCTTTAACAACCGATGCGCTATAATTACAACATTGCCTGAAAGTTCTTTTTTTCCAAGCAACTTTTTCTCTACTGTATCCCCCAGACACAAGACTATTTTAATAGTCAAATTTTTCATACCTAAACAAGCGCCGCAAATGCAAATATTCGAGTTCAAAAAACTATCTCGTGTCCTCTTAAATTCTTGATAGGCCAATATTGCCTGTTTTGTAATTTTTTCAATGGCCGCCATCTCTTCTCCTTCCTTAAACGGAGCAAAAAATAGAGCAGCATCGCCTTCTAATTTATTCAGCGTCACCGGCGGCGTGAACGAAGATGTTAATACCTTCATCAATTCTGAGAGCACCCATTCCGCATGTAACATGGAAATAGCGTGCATTTTTACAAAATTGGTATAACCACTAATATCGGCTATAATAATTACTCCGCGCTGCATCTTCATAACTCAGTCTCCAACAGAAGCTACATTAAAGCGTGTTATGATGTAATTTCAAAAATGCTCTATTAAACCGGACAAAATCTGTTTACATCAGAACAAGTGACTATACATTAACTGCGCATTCCATTCGCTAAGATCGATGTCTTGTCCGTACCCATTTGTAACGCGGACGTTGAATGCATGCACCAGAGAAATGTGTAACGAATCTTTGTGAGTGAATGCGTAACTGGCACCGAATGACGCATGGGTTGTTTCTATTGCGGGAAACAGCGGGTTGGTATACGTGGCTGGAATCGGGTTATTTGCAAGGTTGAGTCCCATACGTAATGTCCAGTGATCGTTCACGCGATCCGCAACCCCCAGCATTAGCACATTCTGATCGTGCCAACCTTGTTTCATCGTCACGTCCAAATTTCCTTGCGGACTAGAGAATAACATTTGAAAATTCTGTATAACCCCCCCCCAGTCAATCCGGCGATAATCCATCATGAAATTCATATTGTCTGAGATTTTCCAATCTAATCCTGCACCATATTCATTAGGCATCTGAAAGTTTTGCACACGAATAGCACCACCAACTGACGCTATGCCCATTCCCGTTGTCGAGAATAAAACTCGACCGTTACTTGATAGGTCGCCCAGATGAGTACGGCTCTGATATGAGGCGCCTATAGTCAAATCCTGCGCAATTTTATAGGTGAAACCAAATTTTGCGGCCCAACCACTCGCTTTGGCGGCTCCAAAATAATTATTTCCATTGTTAAAATCAAAATAGCCGTAATTAACATCACCCAATTGTGGATTGGCTAACATGTTCATTAACGATCCAGACACGGTGCCAAAACGCCCACTCCCCCCTAAGCTTGTTGCGTAGTCAGCGAAATTTCGCCCATCCATGACCATACTGAGATTCATGGTCGCCCAAACATAATCTATACTGCCCCCAATAGTTAAATTGTTATTGACCTGAACACTCAGCGGAAAAATTACCCTTCCAACGCCCAACATACTCTCATTCTGCAGTGCAGGCGGCGCCACCGGCATTCCTCCAAGCGAATGCATGGGCGCAAGGAATGAGGAATTCGAATAGCTAGTTCCCATTCCGCCTTGTGGAAAAATACCGAAGCCAAACGAAACGTTCTGATGCCGTCTGACATATCCGAAAGCCATACCGATATTTTTAAATCCAGAGTCTTGTCCATTCGTAGATAAATCAGGACCGAGATATAGGGCCAACATATCGAATCGTGAAGGATCTTGAGACAAACTTAATGTGGCAGGGTTATTCATCATGGCTGAGGTGCCATTATCAAAAGCCATTGCCGCTCCGCCCACGCCTGTTGCGATAGGGCCATAGCCTTCCAAGTACATCCCATCCGTGGCTAAAGCTGAGTTAATGCCTCCGCTGATACACAGCAGGAGCCCAATTCTTATCTCGATGCGCATTTCATCCACCTATCATATGGTTAGTACCGCGCGTTGACACTGGATTACCATATTGTGGTGGCGATATCAAGATATTTGTTCGTGCGGTGCTAAATTACGAAAAATAGCAAAATCTTACGAGAATCATTCAGACGTAGGGGTCGGGGGTTGGTGATGCCATGGCATGGCGAATGGGTAATAGGTCGGCCATCGATGTGGCCAGTCATGGTTGTAACGATGTTGCCAGTTCTTAGCCATACGGCGTACTTCGTTGAGGTGGGATAAAGACGTAGCGACCCAGTACTTCCGTGCAGAAGGTGCGGTTAAATCGCTCGATGTAAGCGTTCTGAGTCGGCTTGCCCGGCTGGAGGTGGATCAGTTCGATGCCACATTACTGTGCCCACTGGCGCAATGCAGCACTGATAAGCTCAGGCCCATTCTCCAGACATAGCCGCTTAGGTCACTCGCAACCCATTAGATAATTAGGACAACGGAACTTGAAAATGATTGAGAAATTTTTGTGCGCATTGGTAGCCTCTTTCTATCAGTTCTTCGGAAGAGCCCTTACGGCTAAGCGTCGAATAACCCTCTAGATCAGGCACTAATAAAATGTCAGCATCGTGCATATTTTGCATTATCTGACGATGCGACCCCATTAGCAACGCTTCGAGAAATGTGCTGAAAAACTCTGGTATTCGATAATGTCGGATAACTCCCATTTTAATCAGCATCGATTCCCAAAATGAAATAATCGGCGGAAAGCAATATGTTTCTTCTTTTGGGAGATAGTTAGATAACGAAACCGCCAGCACAGTTCCAGTGCTTTCTAACAGGTTGGACATGACGTTGACTGGCAGGTTATTCATTACCCCGCCGTCCACGTGCAAGTGCTGATGCAAAACTACGGGCGGAATTATACCCGGTATTGACGCGGTCGCGCGCAAACACTCCCATAACAAGCCACGCATGTGAATTTCTTCGCGTTTTTGGGTGAGGTTACACGACACACAAAAAAAGGGCTTGCGTAAATGTTCAATTTTTTCACTTCCGAAGATTTGCTGTCCGGTCACAGTAGCCGCTTTGCCGCTGTACAACGAAATTACCGGAAACACTAAGCCTCTGAGCCCCGTGGTTTCCAGCAACGCGATGCTGACCCTACGATAGAGGGCGACCATTTCCTCATACGAAGAACTGAGTAAATAACACGCGGCGACAATGCCGCCTATGCTAGTGCCGCCAATGGCATCAACCTGAATGTTGTGTTCGAGCATGTACTTCAGTACGCCGAGATGTGCCCAGCCGCGCATCACGCCGCCGCCACCCAGCACCAAGCCAATAGCATTGCCAGTTAGAAAACGAGCCAGACGCCTAATGTCAGATTCTGAATTCAGACAAATATAGTGGTGGCGCGAAAAATATCCTGTATCTAGCCAGGTATCGACATCGCATGGTTTAACCATGCCCTGTGGGTAGAGAAACACCAATTCGCACGGGTTTTTTTTGTATTTCGACGCATTGCTTTGGAGCTGCTGTAACATGATAACGTCGGCGATAGCACGATCGAACGTTTGACTACCATTGGCGCAGATAACGATTTTTTCGGCTTGTTGCAATAAGCAACGGCGTTTGTCCGGGTCATCAAATTGTGTCACCGGATAGATGATAATGTCGGCATTGTGTTTGTGCTTGAACAATACGTTATGTACATGTTCGGCCTCCATGCCATCAAAAGAATGTGGTTCGAGCGCAACAACACCGCACTGATCGTTCAACACCATTTGCAGTCGCGCTATTAGCGGGTCCAATGCAACCTCGAGGGAAGTAGCAACTAACGCGATAAATTTGGGCGCATACGATTTATCAAAGTGCCTGATCACGCCCTGGGTACGGCTAGCGACAGTTTCCAACAACTTAAGCGCGACGCCTGGTTTGTCACGACAGTAGCGCGTGAAATTATCGTAGCTGATTTTGAGTAATACCGATGGTTGCACGGCGAGCACCGACAAAGAACGCGGCTCACCGGTCAATAGGCTCATTTCGCCGACCACTTCGCCCGGTAATATCTGCCCAATTGAGTCGCTGCTGCACACGCGCGTGCCGGTTGTAGCCACCAATTGTCCGCTAATCACGATGTACAGGTCACGGGAGGTGTCCCCTTTGTACATCAGAGCCTCGCCGCTCGCTAGCGAAGTTTCGACTGCGAGGCTAGCGAGCGATGCGATGTCGGCGGCGTCAAGCGCGACAAACGTGGAACATGCCTTGATAATGTCGAAATAATATTGCTTCACGCAGAAACCCTTTATCCATGACGAGCGTTACACGCACCGCCTGATCTGAATTAAGTTGCCGCAGCGAAACGGAACTTGAATACTGAATCTATGCCGCAGTGCTATGCAGCAACGGCGATGCAATCCAATGATCAGCTAGAAAAAGCGCGAACAGCGCCATCAGGTAGATAATAGAATACTTGAACGTACGCATGGCGAAGTATTCGTCCGGCGGGTTCATCATGCGAATGGCGTAATACAGGAAGCCGACACCCAGCACGGTTGCGCCGCCGAGATAGATTAGTCCCGTATAACCCGTGAAAGTTGGCAGCAAACTTACGATCACCAGCAGGATGGTGTAGAGCAGGATGTTCCAGCGGGTGTAGCGCACGCCGTGGGTGACGGGCAGCATGGGAATGTCCGCGCGGGCGTAGTCGTCGCGGCGGAAAATGGCCAGCGCCCAGAAATGCGGCGGGGTCCAGACGAAGATGATCAGGCATAACTGCAGGGCGAACGGATGCAGCGCACCGGTGACGGCGGTCCAGCCCAGCACGGGGGGAATCGCTCCCGCTAGGCCGCCGATCACGATGTTTTGCGGCGTCGCACGCTTCAAGTAGGCGGTATAGACCAAGGCATAACCAATGAGGCCACCAAACGTGAGCCATGCGGTTAGGCCGTTGACCAGCAACGCCAGCACCAGCATCGAGACGATACCGAGGATGATGGCGAAAACCAGCACCTGCCGCGGCTTGAGTTTGCCCGTGGCCAACGGGCGACGCGCAGTGCGGGCCATCAGCTTATCAATGCGCTCATCGATCAGGTGATTGAAAGCCGCCGCCGAGCCGGAAGCCATCCAGATGCCGAGCGTGCCAAACACCAGCGCGTGCCACGACGGAATGCCCGGTACCGCGAGAAACATGCCGATCACCGCGCAGAACACCAGCAACGCGACCACGCGCGGCTTGGTCAACTGCAGGTATTCACGAACCAGGCTCATATCAGTACGTCCGTCACATCAGTCCGCCATGGTTGCACTCGCGTGAAATTCGCGAGCAGCACGAACAGCAACAGCGCTGCGCCGCCGTTGTGCATGGTCGCTACGGCCAAAGGCAAGCCGAGGTGCACATTGCTGATACCCAGCAGCACCTGAAAAATCAAAACCGCCAACACCGCGATACCGCCCCATCGAAAGCCGCTGCGCATCAAGCGATACGACAGCCAGCTCAGATAACAGAACACCACCAGCGCACCGATCCGATGCGTGATCTGGATGGCGCTGCGCGCGGCCGTGTCGAGAACGCCACCTTCATAGTTCACCCCGACTTCGCGCCACAGCACAAAGCCCTGATGAAAATTGGTAGGCGGTGCCCATTGTCCCAGACAGGTCGGGAAATCAGTACCGCAGGCCAGCGCTGCATAGTTAGCGGAGGTCCATCCGCCGAGCGCGATCTGGAACGCAAGCAACACCATGCCCAACACGACCAGCCGGCGTAGCGACGCGTAGCGATTGTTTGGTGCACCAACACCGCTGTAGCGCAAGGCGACATACGCAAGCAACCCGAACGTGGTCAGGCCACCCAGCAGATGCCCCATTACCACAACCGGCTTGAGCAACAAGGTCACTGTCCACATACCCAGCATCGCTTGGAAGATGATGACGGCGAGTGCCAGCACGCTCATCTTCAACGCGCCATGTTCGCGCAGCCAAAGTGCCCCAGTGATTGGAAGCAGGATCGCCAGCAAGGCCAGCCCCGAGGCCACCTGGTGCGCGCCATGCAAATAGAGCGTGACCCCCGCCGTAGCAAAAATGGCGCTAAGCAGGATCAATAACAACATGAGCCAATCGCGGCGCGCGGCCACCAGTGCCAGCAGCAATACCAGCACGCCTAGCGTACCGGCCAGCATGCGATGCACTTGTTCGCGCCACGCCTTGTCCGCCTCGAAGGGACGATCCGGAAAAGCCTGATTGGCCTGCACCACCGCCTGCGCGTGCTGCGGCCACGTTGCCTTGCCGTAGCAGGTAGGCCAGTCCGGGCAAGACAGGCCGGCGTTGGAAAGCCTGACGAACGCGCCAAACATCACCAGGCCAAAGGCGAAGATCGCCGCCAGCACGGCAAGATAGGGCACGATTTTCCGGACACGTAGCGACATGAGTATTCAGAGCATCCTTAACGAATCACCTTCTGCAGATCCTTGCGCAAACCGCTTGGATCGAACTCATCAGGATACAGGGTCAGGACCGTTCCGTCGGATTCCACCAGCAACGCACTCACCGAATCGGGGCGACTGGGACGATAGGCAGCGAGATTCCCACCCACATCGGTGCCCAGATCCCAATAATTCTGCATACCGCTGGCGGCCGCATCCGCGGGCGGTTGGCCGACGTAAAGCAGGCGCAGACGCGTCATGTTGTTGTTGAGGGTGATGCGAGCGGCGGCCACCTTGGTCAGCGTATCCATGCAGCGGGCCGCGCAGACCGGGCCCACGAGTGCGACCAAGGTCATGCGGGGTGAGCTGTCGCGCCAGGCCCAGAACGTGCCGTCAGCAAGTCGTACCTGCACGTGTTCCTGTTCAAAATTGCGCTGGGGCAAAATCGGCTCGCCGTAGGCATTGCCCGTCGGCTGCCAGCCACTCACATTGAGCAAGGCCGCCGCGATGATGGGCGCGGCGAATACGATTATCACCCACAGGAATTTCAGGCGGCTTGCGCGCAAGGCGTGGTCGGTTGATTGGGTCATGATTTGTTCTTGTTCGGACGACGCTTGGCTCCATGCAGCACCACAAACATCACCGCCACCACCACAGCGAAGGTGAACCACTGAAAAGCATAGGCCCGATGCCGCGCCGGCGGCATGGAAGAAAGATCCAGCGTATGCACACGCACATAGATCGCCACCGGATCCGCATCCAGTGCCAGCACACGCGGATAAAGCGATGCATGCAAATCAGCGGCGACCTGGCCCAGATCCAGATAGATCGACGTCTTGGGCCACTGCGCCTGCTGCGCCAGTGCATTTCCACCCATTTCAAAACCCTTGCCAGGTGGTGGCTGATACAGCCCGTGCAAGGTTTGCGGACTGGTCGGCAATGGCGACAGTTGCGGCGCCTTGTCTGAACCGTTGCCGGGCAAAAATCCCAGATCGACCAGCAGCAGCTTGTCCTGATGATCTGGACGGAATGGCGCGAAAACCTCCACGCCGCCCATATCGTCATGCTTGGGGTTGTCGAGCAGGTAAAGACGATCGATCAGGTAATGTCCTTGCACACGAACACGCGGATACACGTTTTCGACCACATTAGCCACCGCGACCGCAAAGTCCTGCACCGGCGCACCGGCCGCTGCGGCATACCGTCGCAGAAGTTCGTCCTTATACTCGGCGCGATGCAGTTGCCAGACGCCCAAACGCACAAAAACAAGCACTCCAGCCACGGTCAGCAGCACTGACCACCATGCTGGTCGGCGCATCCAGCTCATGCGGCGACTCCTATATGGATGGCTATACTGGCCATGTCGAGCCTGCTCAGGTCAATCACGTGGAAACCATCTACAAAGTCGCGTTGGTGATCATGTTCCTGGTGGTGGTGTTCAACCTTGGCCAGGCGCTGTATTTCATGATGACCGACAAGGACGGCAGTAAACGCACGGTATGGGCACTGACCCGGCGCATCAGCTTTTCGCTGGTGCTGATTGTGATGGTCATCATTGGCATCAAGATGGGGTGGATTCACCCGCATGGGGTGGGGCAGTAACCAGGGCAGTCTTGTCGTCATTGCGGCATTCGCCGCAATGACGACAAGACGCATGGGACATCAGCGCGAGACGATTGTTGTTTCGCCGAAGAACCCCTAAAGGATGTAGACGAGCATAAACAACCCCAGCCACACCACATCCACGAAGTGCCAATACCAGGCCACCGCCTCGAAGCCGAAGTGATGTTCCTTGTTGAAGTGGCCAGCCAACACGCGTAGCCAGATGATGGCGAGCATGATCGTGCCAAGCGTGACATGCATGCCGTGGAAGCCAGTGAGCATGAAGAACGTGCAGCCGTAGACGCCGGTGCCCAGGGTGAGATTGAGCTCTTTGTAGGCCTCGATGTATTCGTGCGCCTGACAGAACAGAAAGCCGGCGCCCAGCAGCACGGTCAAGCCCAAGAACAGCAGCACCTTGCCGCGATGCCCTGCCTTCAAGGCATGGTGTGCGATGGTCACCGTCACGCTGGAGCTGAGCAGGATTAGCGTATTGAGCAGCGGCAAGCCCCATGGCCCCACAGTCTCGAACGCACCACCGACATGCGCCGGACCATTACCGCCACCCGAGCCCCACGATGCAGCGTAGCTACTCCACAGATATTGATGCGTCAACACACCATGGCCGTAACCACCTAGCCAGGGCACCGAAAACATGCGGATGTAAAACAGCGCACCGAAGAAGGCGCCGAAGAACATCACTTCGGAAAAGATGAACCACATCATGCCCATGCGGAAGGAGCGATCCACCTGACTGTTGTAGCGCCCGGCCATCGACTCGTGGATCACCGAGCGGAACCAGCCGAAAAACATGCAAAGGATGCCGACGAAACCGATCAGCAGCAGCGTCCTGCCAAGGCTGCTCTCACCCGGTTCGGCGTTGAGCCAGTGCGCCGCGCCGAATACGGTGAGGAACATGACCATGGCAGCCACGATCGGCCACTGGCTCTTGGTCGGTACGTAATAGATATCGTGCTGCTGACCCATGATGTGTATTCCGTAGATGTTGCTGGTGACCTACGTTCTCCCCCGCTGTGGCGGGTTACTGCATGAGCGCTTCCTGGACTGCCCGCGCATGTGCCTGTGGATGATGTTGCAGCCAAAGCATTTGCGCAATCGAAAACACAAACACCGCCAAGGCAATGGCTCCGACCACCGCCGCAGTGCGCCTGGCGCGGAGCAGTCGCTGAGCCTGTCCTGTTTCAAGCGTCTGGTGATCCAGCTTCATCGATCAGTCCTCGACATGGCCATGCGCGAGTTCTTCATCATGAATCACTGGTGCAACCGAGAAAGAGTGGTGCGGCGGCGGCGACGACAACGTCCACTCCAGTCCCTTGGCACCTTCCCACACCCGATCGGTGGCTTTCTTCTTGGAGAACCACACGCAGTGGATCACCACCCCCAGGAAGATCAACTGCGAGGCGCCGAACAGAAAGCCGCCGATTGAACTGATCATGTTGAAGTTGGCAAAAGCCACGTTGTAATCCGGGATGCGACGCGGCATGCCGGCCAGCCCCAGGAAATGCTGCGGGAAGAACAACACGTTCACCCACACCACCGAATTCCAGAAGTGCACCTTGCCCCAAAACTCGTTGTACATGTGACCGGTCCACTTGGGGATCCAATAATACGTAGCGGCCATGATCGCGAAGATGGCACCGGTCACCAACACGTAATGGAAGTGCGCCACCACGAAATAGGTGTCGTGATATTGGAAATCAGCCGGCACCAGCGCCAGCATCAGGCCGGAGAAGCCGCCGATGGTGAACAAAATGACGAAGGCGATGGCAAACAGCATCGGCGTTTCGAAGGTCATCGAACCACCCCACATGGTGGCGACCCAGTTGAACACCTTCACGCCGGTCGGCACCGCGATCAGCATCGTCGCGTACATAAAGAAAATTTCCGCACCCAGCGGCAAACCCACCGCGAACATGTGGTGCGCCCACACGATGAACGACAGGAAGGCGATCGACGCAATCGCGAACACCATCGCCCTGTAGCCGAAGATCGGCTTGCGCGAGAAGGTGGGAATGATCTCCGAAATGATCCCAAATGCGGGCAGGATCATGATGTACACCTCAGGGTGACCGAAGAACCAGAACACGTGCTGGAACAGGATCGGATCACCGCCCCCAGCGGCATCGAAGAAGTGCGTATTGAAATACTTGTCGGTGAGCAACATGGTCACCGCGCCAGCCAGCACTGGCATCACCGCGATCAGCAGGAAGGCGGTGATCAACCAGCTCCACACGAACACCGGCATCTTCAATAGATCCATGCCCGGCGCGCGCATGTTGAGAATGGTGGCGATGATGTTGATCGCGCCCATGATCGAGCTGACACCCATCAAGTGCACTGCAAACACCAGATAAGCCAGCGACGCGCTCTGCAGTGATAGCGGCGGATACATGGTCCACCCACCGGCCGGGGCACCACCTGGCAGGAACAAGGTAGACAGCAACAAGGCGAACGCGAACGGAAGAATCCAGAACGACAGATTGTTCATGCGCGGTAACGCCATGTCCGGCGCACCGACCATCAACGGAATCATCCAGTTGCCCAGGCCCACGAAGGCCGGCATCACCGCACCGAAGATCATCACCAGCGCATGCATGGTGGTCATCTCGTTAAAGAAGTACGGCTGCACCAGTTGCATACCCGGCTGGAACAGTTCCGCGCGGATGATCATTGCGAAGCTGCCACCGATGAAAAACATCAGCAGGGAGAAAACCAGGTACAGCGTACCGATGTCCTTGTGGTTGGTGGACATCACCCAGCGCTGAACGAAGTTCAGGTGCTCGTGGTGTTCGTCGTGATGCTCATCGTGGTGTTCGTGGGCGGCTGCTTGGGCCATAACCTTGAACCTCTACCTTTGAATACGTCGACATAAAACTGCTTCGGGTGAACTGCGCAAGCAGCCGAATGATCAGCCCTGTGGGGCGTGTGCCGGTGCCACCTGCGCCGTAGCCTGCGCAGGCGTCGCCACCGTGGAGGACGGAGCCGGGGCCGCGGCGGGCTTCTGCTGTTCGGCCAGCCACTTGGCAAAGTCTTCCTGCGACACCGCCTTCACCACGATCGGCATGAAACCATGATCCTGGCCGCACAGTTCCGCGCACTGGCCCCGATAGATGCCTGGCGTGTTGATATTGGTCCACGCGGCATTCACTACGCCCGGAATCGCGTCCATCTTCCAACCCAGCGCCGGCACGAACCAGGAGTGGATCACGTCGTCGGCGGTGATCACGAAACGGATCTTGGTGTGGATCGGCACCACCAGCGGATGGTCCACGTTCAACAGATAGGTTTGCTCGCCATCAGCCTTGACGGCCCACGGATCCAGGCCGGAATTGAGTTGGCGGGTAGCATTGCTCTGATCATCCAGCTTCGACATGAAATCGACGTGGCTGAGTGCCTTGCCCTGGTAGTCAACGTAGTCGTAACGCCACTTCCACTGATAACCAGTGACCTTCACCGTCATCTGCGCGCCCGTGGTGTCGGAGAACTCACGCAGGCCATTGGTGGCCAGCCAGGCCAGCGTAATCAGGATAAGAACGGGAATGACGGTCCAGATGATCTCGACCATCGTGTTGTGCGACCACTTCCCCGCCACTGCGCCGCGCGATTTGCGAAAACGGAACATGGCGATGAACATGGCGCCGAACACCAGAATGCCGATCACCACGCACACACCCAGCGCCACGTTGTTGAGCACGTAGGGCACGTGAGAATACGTCGTCACGCCAGGCGTGAGATTCAACTGCCCCGGCTGCGGATTCGCCTGGACGGTGCCACCGAACAAACCAAGGGCTGCCCACCCCCATGCCACAACTGTCTGCTTTGCCTTGAACCTAATACCGTGCTTCCCGATACCGCCAGCTCTCATGTTTGCACCTTTTCAGATCATCCTCCCGCGCGGCTGGGATTGGACATC
Organism: Dyella sp. M7H15-1; assembly: GCF_004114615.1. Classification (NCBI taxonomy): domain Bacteria; kingdom Pseudomonadati; phylum Pseudomonadota; class Gammaproteobacteria; order Lysobacterales; family Rhodanobacteraceae; genus Dyella; species Dyella sp. M7H15-1. The sequence goes on along the minus strand of NZ_CP035300.1, from coordinate 2,960,342 downwards.
GGCCAGCAGCACCCTGAGTTTCCGGAACAGCTCGGCGCGTTCTTCCTCCGCGAGGAAAGCTCCAACTTCCAGCCTGCATCCATGCGACGACAACAACAATCGGTAACGCCCTTCCCCAGACTCCAGCAGCACGCGCACCCAATAGGGTTGGAAGCGCGTGCAACGGCGCCCCGGCAGAATTTGCACCTCCAGCGACTCAGCGTCGAGGGTGATGCGTTCGCTGCGGTCGCCTGCCCGCCAGGCCACGCTCAACGCGATAGCCACGGCGGAAGCCTCGATCAGGGCGAACAACGGGGCAAACACATTACCCTGCCACGCTCCCAGACCTGCCGTCATCAACGCCAGGGTAGCCAGCACCAGGATCAAACGACTCAGACCGCGCCGACTGAGCACGCGATTGGGCCTTAGCCACAACACGTACGGCAGGCCGCCGACGGCTGGTCGAAGCACGATCATGAAAAGTCCGGCGTGCCTGGAACGGTCCGATCATAGGCCGCGAGGCAGGAGGGGGCAAGGATGAGTGCAGCGTGCGCAGCGCATCGCCAGAGGCTTCGCTTGCGCACAAAAATATGAGCATTTGCACGGATATACGCGTTACACGCCGTTTGCGGTTGTCGTAGATTTGCGAATCGCGGAACGATGTAACCGATTCTGCCGTTGCTACAAATTGTCGCGGGGCGAGGCGTTGCCTTCCTCTGCAGCGTCACTCCTTCAACATCGAGGAGCCAGCCCCCACGCCATACTCATCTTGTACGAATGCGTTCCCTCCCCACCCCACCGTACAATCGCGAATCCCCGACGCCCCACTCCCAACGCACCACGCCAACGTGACCCAACCTATTCTCACACCCGAACTGCCGACCGGCACCGAGCCGGCCCGTGCACGCATTACTGCTGCCTGGCTGCGCGACGAGACCGAAGCCGTCAACGACCTGCTCGCTCAAGCCACCCTGCCGCCGGTCGAACGCGAAAAGGTGATCGACCTGGCCGCCGACCTGGTTACCCGCGTGCGTGCGCGTGCCAAAGACCAGAGCGCGGTGGAATCCTTCATGCGCCAGTACGACCTTTCCAGCGAGGAAGGTGTGCTGCTGATGTGCGTGGCCGAAGCCCTGCTACGCATTCCGGACAGGGCCACCGCAGACAAGCTGATCCGCGACAAGCTGGGCGACGCGAACTGGAAGAAGCACATGGGCCAAAACCAGTCGCTGTTCGTCAACGCCTCCACCTGGGGTTTGATGCTCACCGGCAAGCTGGTGAACCTGGCCGAGGAAACCCGCCACGATTTCACCGGTGCGCTGCGCCGCCTGGTCGGCCGCGCGGGCGAACCAGCGATTCGCCTGGCCGTGCGCCAGGCCATGCGCATCATGGGGCATCAGTTCGTGATGGGGCAGACCATCAACGAAGCGCTCGATCGTTGCGCCAAACCCGAATATGCCGTTTATCGCTATTCCTACGACATGCTGGGCGAGTCGGCACTGACCCGCGAAACCGCCGAGCGCTATCAGCAGGATTACCGCAACGCCATCGCCGCCATCGGCGGGCGCGGGCCATTCGCCAATCACACGGATGCGCCGTCGATCTCTGTGAAACTCTCCGCGCTGCATCCGCGTTATGAAGTCGCCCACCGCACACGCGCACGCCGCGATCTCACCGCCAAACTGCTGGAACTGTCGCAGCTCGCGATGAAACAAGGCATTGCGTTGTCCGTGGATGCGGAGGAAGCCGATCGCCTGGAACTCTCGCTCGACATCATCGGCGACGTTTTCGCGCATCCTTCGTTGCAAGGCTGGAATGGCTTAGGGATCGTGGTGCAGGCTTACTCCAAGCGCACGCCGTTGGTGATCGACTGGCTGATCGAAACCGCCCGTGCCGCTGATCGCCGCTGGTACGTGCGCCTAGTGAAAGGTGCGTACTGGGATGCCGAAATCAAGCGTGCACAGGAGCTTGGCCTGTCCGGCTATCCGCTGTATACGCGCAAGCCGAACACCGACGTCTCTTACATGGCCTGCGCGCATAAGCTGTTCGACGCGGGCAGCGATCTGATCTATCCGCAGTTTGCCACACACAACGCGCACACCATCGCCGCCGCGCATCACATTGCGCGCGGCCGTCCGTTCGAATTCCAACGTCTACACGGCATGGGCACGGATCTCTACGCCGAAGTGATCGGCACACCCCAAACCGATAAAAGCGGGCTCAACGTACCCTGCCGCGTGTATGCGCCGGTTGGCACGCACGAAGACCTGCTGCCGTATCTGGTGCGCCGCCTGCTTGAAAACGGCGCCAACACCAGCTTCGTCAACCGTGTGGTGGATGAAACGCTACCGGTGCGCGACCTGGTGGCCGATCCCTGCGAAACAGTGCGCCGCTTCGCCACTGCCCATCATGGCAGCCATGCACATCCACGTATTCTGCTGCCGATCAATCTCTTCGGTGACCATTTTGCGCTTGCGCAAGATTCCAATTCGGTATCCAGGAAGAACTCCATGGGCGTCAACTTCTCCAACGACAATGAACTGAAGGCCCTCGCCGAGGCGGTTAATGCGAAGTCCGGCTCGTGGAATGCCATGGCCTTGGTGCCGGGCGCCCAGGGCAACGGCCCGACCGTGCAGGTCGCCAATCCAGCCGACCGTCGCGACGTTGTCGGCAGCTATGTCAGCGCTGATGCCGCACTGGTCGACAAAGCGCTGACCAACGGCGTAGCCGCGCAACCGAACTGGGACCGTCTTCCGGCCGCCAGCCGCGCTGCCATTCTTGAGCATGCCGCCGACCAGCTCGAAGCGCGCCGCAGCGAATTCATCGCACTGTGCGTACGCGAAGCCGGCAAGAGCTTGCCCGACGCCATCGCCGAAATCCGCGAAGCGGCCGACTTCCTGCGTTACTACGCTGCGATGGCGCGTCGTCTGTTCGGCCATCCGGAACAGTTGCCTGGCCCGACCGGCGAAAGCAACCAGCTCTTTCTCAACGGTCGCGGCGTATTCGTCTGCATCAGCCCGTGGAACTTCCCGTTGGCGATCTTCCTCGGCCAAGTGTCCGCTGCTCTGGCTGCCGGCAACAGCGTGATCGCCAAGCCCGCCGAGCAAACCAGCCTGATCGGCTATGCCGCGATAAAATTGCTGCACGAAGCGGGCGTACCCACCGACGTACTGCAATACCTACCGGGTGATGGCGCCGTGGTTGGCGCGGCGCTCACCAAAGATCCACGCGTGGCCGGCGTCGCTTTCACCGGCTCCACCGAAACCGCCTGGGCGATCAACCGCGCGCTTGCCGCGCGCAACGCACCGATCGCCGCCCTGATCGCCGAGACCGGCGGCCAGAACGCGATGATCGCCGACTCCTCCGCCCTACCCGAGCAGATCGTCAAGGACGTGATCGCCTCCGCCTTCCAGTCCGCCGGTCAGCGTTGCTCCGCCGCACGCGTGCTGTTCGTGCAGGAAGACATCGCCGACAAGGTGATCGGCATGCTCGCTGGCGCCATGGCCGAACTGAAGGTGGGCGATCCGGGCCAACTCTCCACTGACGTGGGTCCGGTGATCGATGAAGACGCACTGAAAATCCTCAACGACCATGCCGCACGCATGGACAAGGAAACCAAGAAGATCGCCGAAGCCAAGCTCGATCCGGCCACCACTGGCAACGGCACCTTCTTCGCACCGCGCGCGTATGAAATCCCATCGCTCGACATCCTCAAGCGCGAAGTGTTCGGCCCCGTGCTGCACGTGATCCGCTGGAAGGGTGCGGAACTGCCCAAGGTCATCGACGCCATCAACGGCACCGGCTACGGCCTCACCCTCGGTGTGCACAGCCGCATCGACGACACCGTGGAATACATTCGTAGCCACGCCCGCGTCGGCAACTGCTATGTCAACCGTAATCAGATCGGCGCGGTGGTCGGCGTGCAGCCGTTCGGGGGCGAAAGCCTGTCCGGTACCGGCCCGAAAGCCGGCGGTCCGCACTATCTGTTGCGTTTTGCGGGTGAGCGTACGCTCACCATCAACACCACAGCGGCAGGTGGCAACGCCTCGTTGCTGACGATCGGCGAGTGATCTGGTATCCATCACCTTTGATCTGGATAGAGCAATGGAAGAAAGCCTCGCCAGCGATATCGCATTGATCACACACATTGACGCAATCGCAGATTGATTAGCGCAACCCAGCCCCAGAGACCTCTGCCGGCTGCTTTCGGGCTATCCAATCGACTTCCCGTATGCGCATGGTCAACACGTCGCTGTTCTCGATCATACGCGCCTGTTTACGCAAGGAGGCAAAATCATCGCCAACCGCCAGGTAACGTCCACTGAGAAAATCGCACTCGCCTTTCGCCAAGGCCACGATGATCTCCGCACCCCGCTCGGCCGAAACCAAGTGTCCCGTTTCGCCTCTTCGGCGAAACCAGTCGCCGAGATCCGCCCAAACCGTACCAGGCTCCGTCGCCACATGGCTCGCGGTTTCAAGCATGCCAACGCCTTGCACCACACCGGGGTTGAAGGCGAAAACGCATATCCCTTTTTCGCGCGCCTCCTCGGCAACGTTCTCGGTCAGCTTGATGATGGCGGCCTTGGCCACCGAGTAAGCCGACACGGTGGCCCAGCGCGGAGCACCTGCCCGACTGGCAAGGTTGACGATGCGGCCGCCACCGCTGACAACCATGCGTCGCATCGCTTCCTGCATGCACAGAAAACTTCCGCGCACGTGCACTTCCATCGTGCGCCACCACTGTGCATGGTCGATATCCCACGCCTGGCCCACGGCGGGCGTGTCGCCGGCGCAGTTGATCAGCAGATCAACGCGTCCCAAACGCTCATCCACTTGGGCGAACGCGTCGGCAATGGAGGCCTGGTCACCGACATCGGATTCGATAACGACAGCGTTCCCCCCCACCGCATGGATATGTTCCGAGACCGTATCCAGTGCGAAACGATCGCGCGCCAGCAACGCCACGGTCATGCGCTGCGAGGCAAGCTTCTCGGCGTAAATGCGCCCCAGCCCGCGCGACGCACCGGTAACGATCGCCACCTGGCCTTCAAGATGTTGTACACGCATCGACATACGGCACGCTCCGTTTGCCAGCGATACCTGGCGCGATGATCCAGCATTGCATGAGGCAACGTCGCAGCATCAAGGTCACAGCATCAAGCGATGGTCCATGCAGGTTTTGACAAGGGCTGGATGCAACATGGGAACCCGTTCTCACTTTCAAATGTGTCCCTCTTTTTCGTTACGCCAAACACACCCGTCTTTCTCAAAGAGAAAACAGGTCGTCTTTGGATAATCCTTACCCTAGTCGTCATCACGTCAAGGATGTGTCATGCACGCAACGACTACTGCTTTACTCTTTCCAGGCCAGGGCGCGTATGCACCAGGATGTCTGCAAGCCTTCGCGCAACTATCTGCCGTTTCGGACATCCTCACCACCACCGACAACGTGGCAAGACAACACGCGCAAGCGCCCATGTCGCCCTTGCTGCTGGATCCCTATTCACCTCCGATAGCCAGCCTCTTGGCAAACGATGTTATGCGCCTGCAACTTGCGCTTTACGCGCAAGCACTTGCGTTCGGGCATCTGGCCGCCGAGCGTGCGCCGCGCGACACCATCCTGATCGGCCACAGCCTGGGTGAAATTCCCGCCTTGACGCTCGCCAACGCATGGAGCGTCGACGATGGCGCGCAGATCGTCGTCGCACGCACCAAGGCGGCGCAGGCGGACCCATCGACCGCCGGCGGCATGATGGCGATAGCGATCGGCATGGAACGTGCGCTGCACTTGGTGGCTGCCATCGGACATGCCGATCTAGCTGTTGCTGCCGCCAACGCACCGCGCCAGACCGTGCTGTCCGGAACACCACAGGCGTTGGCAAGCGTGAGCGCCGTCGCTACCGCCCTAGGCATCAAGTGCATCACCTTGCCTTCGCCCATCCCCTTCCATAACCCCTTGCTAAAAGCCGCCGCACGGCAATTCCACGAAGCGATCCGCCCCATCACCATCAACACGCCGGAACGCGCGGTCTATTCGCCGATTGACGGAGCTTTCTACGACAAGGCCACCGACATTGCCGGGCGGATCGCCGGGCATTTCTTGCAACCGGTGCGTTTCATGGATGCCATCCGGACCCTGCATGCCTGGGGCGTGGATGACTTTATCGAATGCAGTGCCACCTCCTTGCTGACGAGGCTGGTCAATCAATGTGTTCCGCACGTGCAGGCACGCACTTTCAGCGACGCACCGCACCGCGCGCAAACCATGCCATCCCTCCCCGTGCCACCCGAAATCGTCGCTTTACCTGCCTCGGCATCGAGAGACACGCACGTACGCCAGGAGGAACCGCCAGAACGCAAACCGGCCGATCTGGTTGCCGAACTACGCAACCTTTATGCGGAATGGCTGGGCTATCCGCAGCAGTACCTAACGGATTCGGCCGATCTCGAATCGGACCTCGGCATCGATTCACTCAAGCAAAGCGAGTTGCTCGCGCGTGCGATTGAGCGCTACCACGCCGCGGGCATTTCCGATGGCTTTCGCATCGGCAACTACCCGACCCTGAAGTCGGTCGCCGGCTATATCCAAGATCACCTGAAAAACCCGCAAATTCATTAACGGTCATAGCACACGAAACACTGCGCAAGCTCCAGCCCCAATCGCTCAGCTTGCGCTTGAAGGCGGACCTGCCGCAGGAGCCGACCCATGACTGCTTCGCTACAAGGGCGCGTTGCACTGGTGACCGGCGGTGGCCGGTCCGCAGGCCGCGCGATCGCCATCGAATTGGCAATGCGCGGTGCGCATATCGTCATCAACTACTTTCACGATCGCGAAAGCGCGGAATCGACCTGCAACGAGATGCACCAGAACGGCTGGTCCGTGGAGACTGCGCGCGCGTCCGTGGCCAAGGCTGAGCAGGTAGCCGAGATGTTCGGCCAGATCCGCGAACGCCACGGCCGCCTCGACATCCTGGTCAACAACGCGGCCATCGGCGCCTTCCACGATTTCAGCGAGCTGACCGAACGCGACTGGCGGCGCATTCACGACGTCAATTTCCATGGCGCGCGCCTATGCTGCATGCATGCGCTGCCGATGATGGTGGCGCAACGCAGCGGTGTTATCGTCAATATTTCCTCGCCCGGCGGCGAGCACGTCGTCGGCAAGTATTCGGCGGTCGGCACGTCCAAAGCCGCATTGGAATCCCTTACGCGTTATCTGGCGGTGGAATACGGCCCCTACGGCATCCGAGTCAATGCCGCGTCCTGTGCGCCGATCGATGGTGCCGCGTTTCGCAGCTTCCCTATGGGCGCGCACATGTTGCACGCCATGGAGCACATCACGCCATTGGGACGAACCACCCAACATGACGATCTGGCACGTCTGGTGGCCATGCTGGTCAGCGACGATGCACGCTGGATGACGGGCCAGATCGTCTGCGCGGATGGTGGCCTAGGATCGCTTGCACCCGCGCAGTCGATGGCGTTCGTGCAAATTCCGGACTTTCCGCCGGAGTGCGGCACCGCGCCGCAAGAACCCAACTTGCCGCCACCATCGATAACTGTTGCCGACGTATCGCCAACACCCGCCGAGCCGCTGCAGGCTCAAGCAACGAAGGATCCGGCAGCAGAAAAAACCGAACCGCTCATCGCCATCGTCGGCATGGGTATGGCCGTGCCGGGCGCCAGCTCGCCCGAAGCATTCTGGCAATTACTGCAACAGGACAAGAACGTTTTCACCGAGCCCGGCGAGCGACACGACATCGATGATTTTTGGTCTGCCGACGCCAACGAAGAAGATCGCTATTACGCGAGAAAAGCCGGCTATCTCCGCCATTTCGAACCTCACCCGCGATTGCAGGCCGAATTGAACGCCGACGCACTGACACCCGATGAGCATAGCGTGCGATGGCTGCGGCACTCGGTGCTGCAGGCGCTGGATGGCGTCGCGTCGCGCAATTCGGATCGCTTTCAGTTCGTCGTGGGTGCGGCGCTGGATGGAAACCAGCACCTGGACGAAACCCTGGTCGCGAAAGCTGTCGATCGCTTGCTGCCAGATGAGCAGATTCACGCAGCACTGAAGCGCCATTATCCGCACGCCGTGGATGACCTCAGCAGCGTGCTGCCGCATCGCCTTCCGTCGCTGGCGATCCACGGCATCCTTCCCGCCGACACCGAGATCGTCGTGATCGACACCGCTTGCTCCTCTTCGCTCTATGCGATCGACCTGGGCGCCAAAGCCTTGCGCACGGGCGATGCCGACATCGCGGTCTGCAGTGGCAGCTTTGCGCTCGGCGCACGCTTTCTCACACTTTTTTCCAAACTGCAGGGCATCAGCGCCAGCAATGAAGTGCGCAGTTTCGCCAGCGATGCCAATGGCACGGCCTTTTCCGATGGCGCAGCGGTCGTGGTGCTCAAGCGCTATAAACAAGCGGTCGAAGACGGCGATACGGTGCTTGGCATGCTTGCCGGCATAGGCACCAGTTCCGATGGGCGCGGCAAGGCGATCAACGCGCCCAACACGCAAGGGCAGCAGCTCGCCATCGCGCGCGCCTTCTCCGCGGCGGGCATCGCACCGGCGGATGTCGACTGGATCATCGCCCATGCCACCGGCACGCCGCGCGGCGACCTTTCCGAGTTGGACGCCCTGCGAGCAGTGGCGTCGGACACTGCACATTGGACGGTCACGTCCAACAAGGCCCTGGTCGGCCACACCGGTTGGGCGGCGGGCACGGTATCGGTCATCCATGCACTGCTTGGGTTGCAGCATGACGCGATTCCCGCGCAACCCCGCTTTGGTAGCCCGGAAAACCCGGCATCGACGGCGCCAAGCCTGCGCATTCCGCGCATCGCCGAAGCCTGGCCCCGCCAGCCACGCCGGCCACGCATCGTGGGCATATCCGGTTTTGGATTCGGCGGCACCAATGCTTTTGCGCTGATCCAGGAACCGCCGCTGCCGGGAGAAACGCCTCGGCCACATCGCATGCAGGCCGAGCACGACGATCCGCTGGTACTGATCGATTGGGCGGCCCATTTACCGGGCGATCCATCGCGGGAACGGATACTCGCCTGGCTGCAGAGCGGACGCGATGCGCCATCGGGGATGTTCACCGACTACCCCTTGCCGCCACCGCAGGACGTGCGCATGACCCCGGCGGCCATGCAAGCCGTGGATCGTTCGCAATTGATCATCATGCGCTGTGCCGACATGCTGGCCGCCGGCAGCGGCAACGCGTGGTTGCAGCAGCCGGACAAAGTGGGCGTGTTTCTTGGTCACATGGGCGCTGCGCAGGCGGGCGCACGTTACGCGCTGCGCTGCCACCTGCACACGCTCAAGCACGTGCTTGCACCGGAACAGCACGCGCAGTTGGCCGCGCACGCTCGCGCACGGACCATGCCTTCCAACATGGACACCCTGCCCGGGCTGATGCCCAATGTCACCGCAGCTCGCGTAGCAGCTTTGCTCAACCTGCGCGGCCCCAACATGGCGATCGACGGCGGACGCGATTCGGCGCTATGCGCGCTGGCGGTCGCCGCGCGCTACGTACAGGCGGGAGACATCGACGCCGCGCTGGTGTTCGCACTCAACGCCTATACCGACCCGGAGATGACGAAGACCGTCGCGCCGGATGCAGTGCCCGCCGAAGGCGCGTTCGGCTTCGCGCTGACGCGGCGCTCGATCGCCCGCGCCCACGGCATCGCCGAACTGGCCCAGCTCGAGGTCTTGCATCACGGCATGCCTGACGCCGATGCATCCTTGCAAGACCACGCAGCCGATAGCATTCCACCACACCGCACGATGCTGGGCGCCGACAGCGCACTGCGGTTGTTGCGCGCCATGACGCGCGATACGCCAAAAGTACTTGCATGCCAGGACATGCAACATCGTCTCGCGTTGCGCATCACCCCGGCGAAGACCCACGCGCCCGATCGGGTCAGCGATGCCCAAACGGATATCGTGCAGCGGCATATCCAGGTCATGCAGCTTGCGCCAACGGAAAAGGCTCGTGCGCCGCTGGTCACCCATGCAGCGGAAACGATCACCTTGACCGACAGCGTCGAGATCGCGCACGCGATTATCGCACGCAACGACAGCCTGGTTCTTTTGGCGAGTGCCCGCATGACCGAAGACGACTACGCCGCAGCCATCGGCGAGCACATCATCCGGCACATCCGGGTGATCGTTGCCGGCGGCGCGCTGCCGTTGCCCAAGCGCACCGAAGCCTTGCACGACTGCTGTTTCCTGGCGCTGCAACGGCACCGCGAACCGCTGAACGAACACGGTTCGTTCGGCATCCTGCTGCTTTCGGCGTTTGAACGCGGCACACCCAAACCGCACGTGGGTTTGTTCACCGGTTTTGCAGCAAGCCTGCCGTGGGATTTGCATGGATGCCTGGTTTGCAGCTTGGTCAGCGACATCGAGTCACTGGAACCCGGCCTGCAGGCGCTGAATGAAGAAATGTTGCTAGCGCGGCGCCATCCCGTCACCTATCACATCGCGGGCAAGCGCTTTGAGCTGGCATTTCAGGCCGCCCCCGACAGCAAAGACGGCGAAGCTGGAACACGCCTTGGAACCGCGCCCGTGGTGGTGGCAACCGGTGGCGCCAGAGGCATCACCGCACAGATGCTGCTCACTCTGGCCGCACGTACACCGCTGCGATTGTGGCTGCTAGGCAGTCAGCCGCTGCCCGACGAAGCCGATGTAGCGATGCTTGCTGCGGGGCGGGCGGTACTGCTCGAACAATGGCGCGAGTGTGAACCAAATGTGTCGATTGCCGCATTGAGCCGACGCTTCGATCGCCTGCAAGACGGAGCCCTCAAGCTTCGTAACCTGGCTGCCTTGCGGCGGTACTGCGGCGCGGAGCACGTGCATTACCTGGCGTGCGACACCACCGACGCCGAAGCCGTCGATGACACGATGCGCCAAGTGCTTGGCGCGGAGAGCCACATCGATCTGCTGGTACACGGCGCGGGCGTGCACCGCACGTCGCTCAAGGGAAAGCCGCTGGATGTTTTCAAGACCGTTCGCGACATCAAGATCAAAGGGTATTTGAACCTCAAGCACGCCCTGGCCAACGCACCGCCCGCAATCTGGTGCAACATCGGCTCGGTTTCCGCCTACATCGGCGCGCAAGGCGATCAGGACTACACATCGGCCAACGGTTTTCTTTGCACCGCGGCCGAGCATGCGCACATTGTGCGCGGCAGCGACGAATTCACGCTCTCCTGGCCGCTGTGGAAGGAGGCCGGCTTTGCCGCGCAGCCGGTGTTCCGCGGCCTCATGCAGCGCAGAGAATTGTTTAGCGGCATGTCGACGGAACACGCCACAGCGCATTTCCTGCACGATATCGCCGAGCCCGCACCGCGCGACGCCCATAGCATTTATCTGGGGAAAGCTGAGTTTCGCACGCTCGGCAAACTCGCCGATGCCGCATCCGTTGCAGACGCTTCCCGCAGGTACGGCTTTATCGACGAAAAAACCGAGACTGCAACGCACGGAAGCTGGCACGTCACGATTGGGCTGGATCGGCATGCGTACCTGCTCGATCACCTGGTCGACGGGCGGCCATGCATACCCGGAACCATTCACCTGGAAATTGCTGCGGAAGCCGCCAAGGCGTTGGCACCAGAGCTGACCATCCATGCCTTTCGCGACGTGGTTTTCTCCCATTTCTTGCGTGGCCCTGTCGCGTGGTGGCCTGCCGAGATCACGGTGACCGCCGACCTCGTCAGCGCTACCGCGGGGCTATCCGTCGTGCAGGTGTTTATCGAAAGCCAGACCGTGACCAAGGATGGTTACCACCTCGGCGCGCCCCGACGACATGCAGCCATCACGGTCGAACTTGGCGCCGCGCCGCATTCGTGTAACGCCGTTTGGCCGTCCGATCACTCGCGTGATACCGGCCAATCGCTGCTGGACCCGTATTGCCTGGACGGTGGCCCGATCCTGCTACGCCATGCGTTCCATGCGATCTGCAATCTACGGGAACACCATGACGGCATCCGCGCATCACTCGATCTTTCCGCTGCCGAGAAAGACCCGAGCCTGCGTCAGTTCGTGATTCCCAGCATCGCCATGGACGCCTTGGCACGCACGCGCTTCTTGTCGCTTCACGGTGGGCGCCAAACGGTATCCGTATTCGGTGGCGTGGCACGCATCGACGTTTACACCACGGGTAACGATGCCGACTTGTATCGTGCTTACGGCTCGGCGTTGCATCTGCATTATCACCAGGGAGCGAATTCGCCACGCCTGGTCGCGCTGGCGCCGGATGGCCGGATACTGCTGGAAATCGCCGGCATCATGCCGATTGAGTGGGCCCAATTCGAATGGGACACGGGCCGCTTTCATGCCGTACCGACGCCGCTCGTACGGGCCGATCCTGCCTTGGCATGAAGCTTTGCATGGACGTCGTCGATCTCTACGACTGGCCTAGCGCCGGCTCGGAACCCGCTTATGCGATGGTGCGCGCCATCGCCGGGAAAACACTCGGATTGCCACTGGATCGCGTTCCGCTGATTCGCCCGCCTCGGCGCGCGCCGCGCATCGACCTGCCCGATTGTCCGATTCGTTTCTCGCTATCGCATTGCCAGCAACGCCTGCTGCTTGCCGTGACCTTGTTCCGCGACATCGGCATCGACATCGAACCAAGCCAACGCGCCATCGACATCGATGCACTGGCGAACTGCTTCATGTCGAAACAGGAACGCCGCCAATACGCTGAAGCGCCATCCGCGACACGTCACGTCCAAGGACTGCAATGGTGGACACGCAAAGAGGCGCTGGCAAAAGCCACCGGCCTGGGATTGGACCTGCCGTTGCGACAATTCCCGCTGCCTGCATCCCCCGCACCGATTGACGTGGTCGCAAACGGACCCGATGCGCCCTATCGCATCGCCGACCTGGACATGGGGCCTGATTATCTCGCCAGCGTCGCTTGCCAATCGGACGCATCGTTCACCGTTCGCTGGACGCAAGCGTACGCCTACTAGTTGCAGATTGAGGCGCAGGCCATTCCATGCCGATGTGCATGCGACCGCAGTTAGCTCGCCGTAGTTTCCCTGTTTGACCGCGTATGTGATTGTCGCAGAAGAAAGCCTGCTCCCAGCGGGCATGATCTTGATCGCAGATACATTTCGTCCACCGTAGCTGCGCCATCGAGGTAAGGGCCTCGCACCCAAGACTTCGGTACGCTGTATACGGTCATTACACCTCCGCAGGTATATGGTATTGAACTGAGAACGAAGTTCTGAGCGAGGATGACACTGCCAATGAATCAACCTGATCGCCTTGACCTGCCAAGCGAACTCAAACGTCTGCGTGAAGTGCAGGCGCAGCAACCACTGCCAGACTGGATTACCCGCGCCCGCCGCCTGGGTGCGCTCGATGCGGTGGTCCGCGAGCATCGGCAGGAAATCGCCGATGCGATCCATGCCGACTTCGGCTGTCGCCCGCGCGAAGAAACGGAGATGCTGGAGATCTTTCCCTGCCTATCGGCCATTCGCCACGCGCTACGCCATGGTCGCCGCTGGATGAAACCAAAGCGTGAATGGGCAAGCCTCGCTTTTTTGCTGGCAAGTACGGAGATGCGTCCTCAGCCGCTGGGTGTGGTCGGCATCATCGTGCCCTGGAATTACCCGCTATTTCTGGCTGTGGGACCGCTGGTGGATGCGCTGGTCGCGGGCAATCGCGCCATGGTGAAGATGAGCGAATATACGCCATGTTTCTCGCAGTTTTTCGCGGAGTTGGTGGCGCGACATTTCCAGCCGGACGAAGTGATCGTGGTGAATGGCGATGCATCGGTAGGCCAGACGTTCGCCAGCCTGCCGTTCGATCATCTGTTGTTTACCGGCTCGACGACAGTCGGCCATCATGTCATGCGCGCAGCCTCGACCCATCTCACGCCGGTCACACTGGAACTCGGTGGCAAGTCGCCGGCGATCATTGGCCCCGGCGCACGCTTCGAACATGCGGTGGAACGCATTGTGTTCGGCAAGATGGTCAACGCCGGTCAAACCTGCATCGCGCCCGATTATGTGCTGCTCCCTCGCGCTGACGTACCGCGCTTTATCGCGGCGGCTCGCGATGCGACGGCACGACTGTATCCCGATCTTGCCAACAACAAGCAATACGCCAGCATCGCCACCGATCGCCATTATCAACGCCTGACCCATCTGCGCGATAGCGCGGTGCAGGCTGGTGCGCAAAGCGCAAAACTGGCCGGAGTGGAAGACCGCCCTTTGCAACGCCTGCTCACACCGACACTGCTTACCGACGTGCCCGATGACATGCCGGTGATGCAGGAAGAAATCTTCGGCCCACTGCTGCCACTGGTGCCTTACGACGACCTCGACGACGCTATCGATTACATCGCTCATCGCTCGCGTCCACTCGCGCTCTATCTGTTCGAGCAGGATCAAGCGCAAATCGACCAGGTATTGACACGCACGCATGCCGGCGGCGTCAGCCTCAACGACACGCTTTATCACACTGTTCAGCACAACCTGCCTTTCGGCGGCGTCGGCCCTTCAGGCATGGGCGGCTATCACGGCGAAGCAGGCTTTCGCACGTTCTCACACATGAAACCGGTGTTTCATCAAACCCGCATCAATGCTACCAGGCTGCTCAATCCGCCTTATGGCAAGCGTTTCAGGCAGATGCTGGAGATTTTGCTGCGAAGGGGTTGAGGACGTAAGCAGGGAGCATTCCGTATGACCACTTTCATCAGGGCAAAAATGGCGGACACCCATTCGACCCATTGCTTCATAAGAACGGCGCGTTGGCTCCCCAACGCGCCGCGCGATTTTGCAGAGCAGCTTATCGACTGCTGTCCTTAAAACTTCACCTTCACACCCAGGTTCCAGAAGCGGCCGACGATGCCGGCGTAAGCGTAGGTAGGGTTGTACAGATTGGCTGCATAGTTCAGCGGATCGATCGGCGGCTTGCGGTCCGTCACGTTATCCACCGAGGCCGTCACCGTGACGTGATCGTTGATATTGTAACTGCCCACCAGGTTGCCGTAGGTAAACGAGGCCATCGTGCAGTTGTTGGCCAGCGGACCACCGTTCGCACCCAGGGTATCGAAACACGCCGTAGTACCGGTGACGTCCTGTGCCGATTCATACTCATGGCTGGTGAAGTACACCGTGGCGGTCAGGCTGAGCGGGCCGTACTCAATGGTGTTCGCCCAGTTACCGCGAGTACGGGGCGTGCCGGCACCTGAGGACAGGTTGTACGGACCCTGCGTACCGACGTAGCTCTCAACCTGGCCGGCAACATCTTGCTTCCACTGGAAGATCTGCGTGCCTTGCAGTTCGCTGATGTACTTGATGCCGTTGCTGAACTCAAAATGTGCTCGCAAGTCCAGATCGACGCCCGTGGTTTTCAGCCAGTTGCCATTGATGTAATCGGCTCCCACGAAGACTGGACGCAGCGGCGCATTGGGATGCAACGGGTCAGGTGTGTCGAACACCATGGTGTAGCCCGGCAATACCGTGCCGTTGGTGTAGTAGTTCAACAAGGCGACACCTGGATCCGCCGGCACGATCACGTTGCTCTTCTTGATGTTGTAGTAGTCCAGAGAAGCGTTCAACCAACTAGCCGGCTGCACCACAACGCCGAAAGTGAAGCTATCCGACTTTTCCGGCTTCAGCTTGGGATTACCCGAACTGCCCTCTTCGAGCGGATAAGGCACCGTCACATAATTCGAATAGCCGTGTGCCGCGAGGAACGAGTCCGGCGCACCCTGGGCTTCGACCGAACCGTTGACGAAGCCCGCGGTGTAACTGCCGGCGCTTTCGCCAAATTGCGGCGCGCGGAAACCCTTGGAATAGGTACCACGCACGGCCAACCAATCGGTCGGCTTCCACTTCAGGCCGACCTTTGGCGAGAAGTTGTTGGCAACGTGCGGATAATGGTCGAAGCGACCTGAAACGTCAGCTTCCAGGTTATCGAGCAGCGGCGCATCGAATTCACCATAGATACCGCTGATGTTGCGGCTGCCCACGATGTTGGTCGAGCCCAGGCCTTGGTAGATACCGCCCGGGTTGAGTGGCTGCTCCAACTGTGCTTCGTGGCGGAACTGAACGCCAGCCGCGAAACCCGTGGCGCCACCTGGCAAATCAAACAGTTCGCGGTTGACGGTGAAATCGAACACATCCATGTCCGCGTTATCCGTCACGGTATTGGGAGGCGCAACTCCGTTGAGGACGGCAGCTGTATTCAACGACGGATTAGCAAAGTTGTACGTACCGTTCGCGATCGCGTTGAGCAACCCTTGATAACTGAGCAAACCCAGGTTCGAGTATTGCATCCACTGATGGTTGGCCGCCACCGAGGCTTCATAGTTCCAGTCGCCCCACGCACCTTGCAGATCGAGCACGGCACGCAGGTTGTGGTCGTCGGTGATCGTCTGTGACGGAATATCGCCGAACGCGTAGTTGATATAGGCGTACTGGCCGGGGAATGGATTGGATGGATTCCCAGGTGGCAGTTCGATAGTGTTGGTGTTGTTAGGCACGCTAGTTTGAATCTGCGCCGGAAAACCATTGGCGTCGAGTTTCGACTCGTAGTAGCTCAACGAGGCATAAGCCTTGGTGGTGTCACTGAACTTGAACGTGTATCGGCCGTAGATACCCCCGCGGTTCGTGTACTGCTGCGCATAGCCATACTGATTTTGCTGATCCTGCGCACAATACGAACCCTGGGCGAACGTCACCAGTTGGGTACCGCCAGCGCAAGCGCCAAGCGGCTGGGTGGGGCCTGTGGCTAAGCCGCCTGGCGTTGGCCCGGCCGGCGTCACCGAGCCGATGGTGGAACCTTGGTTGTTCAGCGGATTACCCCAGCGAAGATCCTGACCGCCAATACCGGTGTAGTTGGAGCTATTGAAGGGGTAGCTGCGACTCCTCAACGGGATCGCCTGGTCCTGCTCCCATTCCGCACTAAAGTAGGCGTTGTAGTGATCCGTGTTCAAATCACCATGACCGACCAACAGCGTGGCCTTTTTGGTAAAGCCACCACCACGTTGCGAATCGCCGATGTCGGCACTGGCCTGGATACCCTCGAAGCCGGGCTTGAGAATGACGTTGACCACACCAGCGATCGCATCGGAGCCGTAGATCGACGAAGCACCGTCCTTCAGCACTTCGATGCGCTCGACGGCAGCCAGCGGAATGGTCTGAAGGTCGACGAACGAACGAATACCGTCATCCACCAACGGGTAGCTTGCCGCACGCTTGCCATCGATCAGCACCAGCGTGGAATTCACGGTCAAGCCGCGCAACGCGACACCCGCCGAACCTGTCGCAAAGCCCGCATAGAACGTGGGCGGGATGGTGCCGCTGTTGTCGGCGGAGACGGCGCGCACCACATCGGAAACGCTGGTGAAGCCCGAACGCGCAATGTCCTGGGCGGTAATGACCGTCACCGGAGAGGGCGTTTCCGTGTCGACGCGGGGCAGCGCCGAGCCCGTCACCGTGACGGTTTGCAACTGTTTGGCATTGTTGCTGGTCGGGGACTGACCTTGCGCCTGATCCTGTGTGCCGGCAGGAACACCCTGGGCGAACGTGACGCTGGTAGCAGGCCCCAACAACAATCCTGCCAGTGCAAGCGCTAGCTTGTTTCGAATCATAAAAATACCCTCCAAAGTTGAATCGCACATTCAGGGGTATGTGAAGAGTCACGCCCGAAGGACTCGATGCCCTTACTCTTCCCGCACCCCCCGCAAATCACTCCGTCAAGTGCCCTAAGCACTTTTAACGGTCCCTTAGCAATCTGCGGGTTGAACTTAGGCGTCAGTCAACCGTAAGTCAACAGTAATAATTTGCGATTCAAAACGAAAAATAATGCCGCAGTGAAATTACCTATAATTCAACGAGCTAATTGAATAATTCAGGAAGCATCACTTATTTATCGAAATAACTTACGTCAAAAAAATGCAGCATCTTGTCGTAAAACTAACAAAAGCAAAGGCGACAAGACCATCTCCATAAGCTTATGAAGACAGTATCTTGCCACCTTGACACCGATGACTACTCCAGGAGATCTTCTTCGAACCGCAGATGTTTGACGCTTCGCCCGTTGCGACGCACCAGCTTCAAAGCCTCGATACCGACGCGGATGTGTGCTTCTACGAACTGGGCGGTGACACTGTGGTCGCTCAGCTCAGTCTTCACCCCTTCCGGGATCATCGGCTGGTCGGAAACCAACAGCAATGCACCGCAGGGAATGTGATTGGCAAAGCCAGCGGCAAAGATGGTGGCCGTTTCCATATCCACGGCCATGCAGCGAGTGCGACGCAGGTAATCCTTGAAGGTTTCGTCGTGCTCCCACACTCGACGGTTGGTGGTGTAGACCGTACCGGTCCAATAATCGTGACCGAGGTCGCGAATCATAGTGGAGACGCCGCGCTGGAGCTGGAATGCGGGCAGTGCCGGCACCTCCGGTGGCAGATAATCGTTGCTGGTGCCCTCGCCACGGATGGCGGCAATGGGCAGAATCAGGTCGCCGAGCTTGTTTTTCTTCTTGACCCCACCGCACTTGCCCAGAAACAGCACCGCACCGGGCTGGATGGCGCCGAGCAAGTCCATCATGGTGGCGGCATTGGGGCTGCCCATGCCGAAGTTGATCATGGTGATGCCATCAGCCGTGGCGTTGGGCATGGGATGGTCACTCCCTTGCACCTCCACCCCATGCCATTCAGCGAACAAGTCCACGTAGTGGCCGAAATTGGTCAGCAGAATGTGGGGACCGAACTGCTCCAGCGGCACGCCGGTGTAACGCGGCAACCAGTTGGTGACGATTTCATGTTTGGTCTTCATAAGGACTCTTTAGCGGAACGCAGCGCACCTTCGCTACGCAAGACCAGCGACGCCACGCCGGCAGGACGCCAGATGACAATGTGTGGCTATCTTAGGGCCTGTCCACCCTGTTCACGTAGCTGCGTTGTGCAAGCTGAGGCAGTGCATGCGTGACTATGCAAAGGCTACCCATCCGGCAGGCATGCCAGCGGATATCCTATCCGGGAAGGTGCTTGCACAAACGCACAGCAAAGTGCTCGCTTGAACCTTGACGCACTGCGACAATCACCTATCCATAACGCGTGCTATGTTCGGTACGCCATGGCAAGTGAGGGGGCGACAGCATGCGAATGGGGTTAGCTATCGATGCATCCTGCGACCTGCCGCCGGATTTTCTCAAGCAACACGACATCGCCGTCATGCCTATTGCCGTACAGGTCGACACCACGACCTTCAAGGATGATCGCGATCCCGCCGAAATCGAGCGCTTCTTTAGCCTGAAGTTCGGCAACCGCAGCCACTCCGCTGAAACCGAGCCATGTTCGGTCGAAGATGTGCAGAAACTGTTCCTGGAAAAGCTGGTGTTGGAAAAGGACTGCGTGTTCTGCCTCACCATCACCGCCACCCGCAGCCCGATTTACGACCACGTAGTCAAAGCCAGCTTTGCGGTGCTCAAGAACTATCGCAAGGTGCGCGAACCTGCTGGCATTCCCGGCCCCTTCCTGATGCGCGTGCTGGATACGCGCAGCCTGTTCGTAGGATCCGCCCCATGCGTAGTGGAAGCGGTGCGCCTGATGCAAGCCAACGAAACGCCTGCGGCCATTCGCGAGCGCCTGGCCTTCATCGCCGAGAACTCTTACGGTTACATGCTGCCACACGATCTCTACTACCTGCGCGTGCGAGCCAAGAAGAAAGGCGACCGCAGCGTGGGTCTGTTCAGCGCCGTGCTTGGCTCCACGCTCGATATCAAGCCGTTATTGCGCGCTTACCGCGGCGATACCAGCTCGGTCGGCAAGGTGCGCGGCTGGAAACATGGCTGCGAGACCTTGTTCCAGTACGCAGCCGATCGCGTGCGCGCCGGCCTGCTGGTACCGGTCATGTGCACCGCCTATGGCGGCAATCTGGCCGAACTGCCCAAGCTCCCTGGCTATAACAAACTGGCGCAGGCGTGCGAGGAATGTGGTGTGACCCTGATGCAGGCGCCGATGAGCATCACAGGCATGGTCAACGTAGGCGAAGGTGCCGTCACCATCGGCTTTGCCGCGGAAGAGCACGAGGTCGAGTTCTGATCTCCACACGGAGGCTGGGTTCAGGGCAGAGCCTGCGCAAAAAGTGCGCAATGTCATGTAAAAGCTTGTCGCGTAACGACTGTGCAGAGTTGTCCACAGGGTTGCCACCAGAGTTTCCCCAATCGCTGTGGAAAACTGTGCGGGGAATGAAGCTCAGAAACCGTAGTTGAGAAACCCGCCATCCACCGCCAGCACCTGGCCGGTGACATAGCTCGCCGCCGGCAGACAGAGGAACGCTATCGCGGCGGCCACCTCTTCCGGTTCGCCAATGCGTCGCAACGGTGTGCGGTCAAGCACTTCATCCAGATAATCCGCATCGGCCAGCGCCGGCTCGGAACGCTGCGTGCGGATGTACCACGGAGCGACGGCATTCACGCGAATGCCGTCGATCGCCCACTCCGCCGCCAAATTGCGTGTGAGCTGGTGCAGCGCCGCCTTGCTCATCCCATAAGGCGAACCTGTGCGCACGTGTGTCGCGCCGGAAACCGATCCCACATTAATGATCGCCGCATTCGCATGCTGTGCCAGGTATGGATGTGCGAGGCGGCACATTTCATAGGCGGAAAAAAGATTCAGCTCGAAGATCGTGCGGTACTCGTCCGGCTGATAGTCAAGCGTCGCTTTCGGTGTGTTGCCACCTGCATTGTTGACCAGGATTGACAGCGGCGTGCCCAGATCAGCGATCCAGTCGAACACGGCCATGCGATCCTCGGCTTCGCCGACATCCGCGGCGAAAGACAGCACGTCGATGCCGGGATAGTCGTCAGTCAGCTCTACCAGAACTTGTTCAAGATAATCTTCATCGCGTGCCACCAGCAGCAAGTTGGCACCCAGCCCGGCCAGTTCACGCGCGGCGGCATAACCGATGCCCTTGCTGGCGCCAGTGATCAAGGCAGTGTGGTCGTGCAATTGCCAGGCATCGATGCGATTGTTCATGAACAAAGCTTACATGAACAACTTGTCTAAGGTGCCATGGGGCGGGAAACTTTAGCGGTCGCCGATAGAGGGCATCCCCATGAAAATCCTTCCTGCATTGCTGTGCGTGATCGGCCTTGTGGCCTGTAGTGGCAAGCCGCCAGCGCCCCAATCGGTTCCCACCGCCACTGCTTCGGTATCCACGCCATGGGATGCCATGAAGCAGGATGAGCAGCGCGCCAGGAACGTGCAAAAGGTCGTCAACAAGCAGGTAGCGGACCAGGACAAGCAGATCGAGCAGCCGACGCAATAAGCTCGACATATGGACGTCTGAACGTCAGCGAATTGCGCAGCCTGATCGGCATCATCTCGCCCGCAGTACAGTTGGACTACACCAGCAAATCACCGCTGGAAGTGTTCGATGGGGAGAAAAAATCTCAGTGCGGCGAGCAGAAGCAGTACGAATACACGTTCGGCTGTCCCGCCTGCGACATGCGCAGCATCTGCAGCTCCGGCACCAGCATTGGCCATTGTGCAAACCAGGCTGGCAGCCTTAAGCCATGGCTTTGCAACGAGGACACCACGGCGTTCTGACCGAAGCTGGTCACGAAGCGCTCAAACGTACCCATGGGCTGTTCCTGGTAGTGCACGGAATAATCCTTACCTAGGTGCGCCAGATCAGCCGCTTCATCGATAGCAGTGCCGAGCCCGCCAAGTTGATCGATCAGGCCGCGCTGCATGGCCTGGGCACCTGTCCACACCCGTCCTTGCGCGATCGCGTCGATCGCCGAGTAATCCTTGCCGCGCGCCTGCGCGACGCCGACGACGAAATCGTGATAGCCCTTGTTGATGACGGATTGGATCACCGAGCCCATTTTCGGATCAAGCGGACGGCTGATATCGAATGCGCCGGCCAGCGGCGTTGTGCCAACTCCATCACTGCTGATGCCGAATTTGGCCAGCGTATTGGGAATGGTGTAATACATGCCGAAAATGCCGATCGAGCCGGTGATGGTGTTGGGTTCGGCATAGATCTTGTCGGCATTCATGGAGATCCAGTAACCGCCACTGGCCGCCACGTCACCCATCGACACCACCACGGGAATTCCGGCCTTGCGCGTCTGTTCCACTTCGCGCCGGATTTCTTCGGCGGCATAGACTTCGCCGCCCGGCGAATTCACACGCAACACTAGTGCCTTGGTGCGCTTGTCTTGGCGTGCATTGCGAATCAGCGCCGCGGTGGATTCGCCACCGATCGAGCCGGCCGACTGCTCGCCCGCGCTAATTTCACCTTCCGCCACCACTATCGTGACACCTGAACCGGTGAGCTTGTTGCGACTGGGCATGTTGGCCATGTAGCGATCCAGATTCACGCCGCGGAAACCGTGACCCTCCTTGCCTACTGGGACGCCTTGGGAACGCAACATCTCGATCAGTTCTTCGCGGGTGGCAAGGCCATCGATCAGATGTTCGTCCAGTGCGAGTTTGGCCAGATCGCCCTGTGTGCTGGAAATGCGATCCGGCAGATCATTGATGTCTGCTCGCACTTCGGTGGGATCGAGCTTGCGCAGTTTTGCAATCGTTGCGATGTAGCCGTCCCACAAATCACCCATCCAGTAACTGTCGGCCTCTTTGGATTCCGGCGACGCGTGATCGAGAATAAACGGTTCGGCGGCACTCTTGAACTGCCCCACGCGGAACAGGTAGACGTTCACGCCCAGCTTGTCGAGCAGCCCTTTGTAGAACAATCGATAGTTCGCCAGACCCGAGATCAGCAAACCGCCCTGCGGGTCGAGCAGGATGCGATCGGCATGTGCGGCCAGCAGGTACTGGTATTGATCCAGGCTTGCTGCCCATACCACGACCGGCTTGCCTGCTGCGCGGAAACGATCCAGCGCTGCACCCACTTCAGTCAGCGCAGCAAAACCACTGCTTTGCAACTCACCCGGGTCGAGCACGATGCGGGTGATACGCGAATCCTTCGCCGCGGCATCGATCGCACCAATGAGGTCGCGCAGTTGCATTTCCTTCGGTTCATTGCCAGAGAGCTTGGACAGCGCCCGCTGCATCGGATTGATGCTGTATTGCTCCACCAGCCGCCCTTCCGGCTTCAGCACCAGCACGCTGTTGTCCTGGATATCGCTGCCATACTTGGCGGCGCCCACGCCGATGATCAGCAACAGGAAAAGACACAGGAAACCAAAGAACACCAGGTTGATCAGAACCAGCCTGACCACGTTGATGCCGCGCCCGAATACGCGCAGGAAGGCCCAAAATCCGTTCGGTTGCCGTGACTGGCGCAGGGGCGGGGGTGTCGTCATAAATCAGTCGGTTCCTTGGGGTTGACGCCGGATCTTTCTATCGTCTCAGCGTAGCTGCGCCCGCAGCTCAGGTCATGAGAGAATCGTGACATCCGTGGCCGCCGGTGCAACAGGGCCAAACGTATTGGGTTGATGCCGGCGCGAACTGCGCCAGAACCGCGTGAACAGCAGCACCGCCGCGATGGTCAGTCCAGCGATCAGACCCATCCAGATACCCCGCGCGCCCAGGCCCATGTGGAACGCCAGCCACCATCCCACCGGCATGCCCACCAGCCAATAGGCGAACAAGGTAATCGCCATGGGCACCCGCGTATCTTTCAGGCCACGCAAAGCGCCATTGGAAGCCACCTGGATGCCATCGGAAAACTGAAATAGACCGGCCAGCACCAGCAACTGGGAAGCTAGCGCGATCACGGTCTGGTCGCGAGTATAAAGCGAGGCAATGAGATGTGGCACGCCCAGCATGAAGCCCGCCGATACAAGCTGGGTCACCAAAGTCAGGCCGATGCCGCAAAAGCCGGCATAGCGAACGCCCGATGCATCATTGCGCCCGACCGCATTACCCACCCGCACAGTGATGGCCATCGCCAGCCCCAGCGGAACCATGAAAAACAGCGCGGCGACATTCAGGGCTACCTGGTGAGCGGCGACAAGGTCTTCACCCATGGTACCGATCAGCAAGGCCGCCGCCACGAACAAGCCAGCTTCCGCTAGCAGGGTAATCGCCATCGGTAGGCCGATATGTATCAGTGCACCGATGCGCCGCGGGTTCGGCCACTCGAAATGATCGAAGATGCCCAGCCCGCGATAATTGCGATGACAGGCCACATAGATGGCGAAAGCCATCATCTCGATCCACAGCACGGTGGCCGTGGCAATGCCGCATCCCCGCGCACCCTGCGGCGGCAAACCCAGCTTGCCGAACATGAAGATGTAGCCCAGCGGCACCAGCAGCAGCAGGCCGCCCAGGCTGAAATACATCGACGGCCGCGTCATCGACAAACCCTCGGATAAACCGCGCAGCGCAAAGTAGCAGGTCAGCGCGGGCGCACCCCAGCTAATGGCGCGCAGGAATTCGCCCACGTTGATATAAAGACCCGGCTTGACACCGATCAATTTGATCAACGGCTCAGCATGACGCACCGCGAACCACAGCACCACGCCCATGCCCAGCGCCAGCCAGATCGCCTGACGGAATACCCCGCCCGCCTCGTGCCGGCGGCCAGCGCCATCGAGCTGCGAGATGGATGGTGGCACCGCCATCATCATGCCGATCCCCAGCACGATGGCCAGCGTCCAGATACTGGTGCCTACCGCTACCGCACCAAGCACATGCGCGCTCACATGACCGGCCAGCACAGCATCGATCACGTTGCTGCCAACGGCGGCGAGCTGGGCCAGAATCAGCGGCAAGGCAAGGCGTACAGTGTCGCCTATCTCCCGCGACGCTCTGGCGCGGTCGAGACGGAACGGGGTCATGGGATGGATTCTCCGTGGCCCGCGATTGTACACCTCCGCCACCATCTTCCCCGTGAAAAACAGGCACAGGCAAAACGCCCGACTTCTATTGACCATGGCTCTGGGGGCGCCATGGCACTCGGGCTGGCTCATGGATGGTCATTTTTCAGATGGCAAAAGCCTGGTTTTACACAGCGTCAAACTATTGACATATCCGCCCGCCAAGACCGCACACGAGACGAGAACAACATCGAAGACACCTTTCAAGGTATTGATAAACATGGCTATTTTTAACTGATCAAAACTTGAACAGCGTGTCGCAAGGTCCGTTCTGATGCGCATTGAGCCACCCTCTCAACGGCACATCCACAGACTTATCCACAGCTCTTGTGGATAAGGAAAAAACCGCGTGTTGATGAGTCACTTAGCCTCCGTTCCTAGATGACAGGGCAACAATCGCAGCCAAGCATCCAGTTCAGCATCTTTCGCGGGTTTTAAGGCGATACTTATTCAGCGTTGCCTTAAGCCGGGTCGATCAACGTTCGCGATACACTCGATCGGGCACTGCGCCCACTCATAAACCATGTCATCCGTCCTTCGCGTCGCCCTGCCCATACCGCTGCCCACCTTGTTCGACTATCTGCCCCCCGCTCAAGGCGAGGCGGTCGTCGGCAGTCGTGTGTTGGTGCCGTTCGGCCGTGGCAAGTCGGTTGGCGTGGTGGTCGAGACCGACGTGTCATCCGACATGGGCAACACGCGACTCAAGCGTGTGCTTCGCGTGCTGGACGATGCACCCTTGCTCGACGCCGAATTGATGCAAACGCTGGCGTGGGCCGCCGACTACTGGCTCGGCACACCCGGCGAAGCTTACGCCAACGCCTTGCCGTCGCTGCTGCGTGAAGACAAACCGCTACCGGAGACGCGCGAGCCGATGTGGCAGTTGACCATTACCGGTCTCAGCGCGCTGGATGCCGGTAACCGGCGCGGTGGTAGTCGCGTGCTGTTGCAAGCGTTGTCGGCAGGGCCACTCTGCGCTACGGAACTGGATATGTCGCTGCCCGACTGGCGAGCCGCGGCACGACGGCTGGGCGCAGCGGGCTTGATCGAACGCGGCGAGCAGGCGATGTCGTTCGCCCCTCAACCGTCCTTGCCAGCGCCAACCTTGCAGGCCGAGCAGGAGACCGCCGTCAACGTGGTGGCCGAAGCCTTCGGAAAGTTTCAACCGTTTCTGCTGGACGGTGTCACCGGCAGTGGCAAGACCGAGGTCTACCTGGCCCTGATCGAGCGCGCGCTGGCCCAGGACAAGCAAACCTTGCTGCTGGTACCGGAAATCGGCCTGGCCCCACAAACCGTACGGCGCCTGCGCGAGCGGCTTGGCGTGCCGGTCGAAGTGCTGCATTCCAATCTGGCCGAAGGCGAGCGCGCCCGCGCCTGGCTGCGCATGCGCTCAGGCGAATCGAAAGTAGTGCTCGGCACGCGCTCGGCCGTGTTCACGCCGCTGCCGCAAGCCGGCCTGATCATCGTCGACGAAGAGCATGACGGCGCCTACAAGCAGCAGGAAGGTTTCCGTTACCACGCCCGCGACCTGGCCCTGGTCCGCGGGCGTGCCTTGAACGTGCCAGTACTGCTCGGTTCAGCGACACCATCACTGGAAAGCCTGGCCAATGTCGAAGCCAGTCGCTATCAAGCGCTGCACTTGCGCTCTCGCCCCAGTGCGGTACGGCCGCCGCACGTGCAGATCATCGACATGCGCGCGCAACGGTTGGAGCACGGTCTCTCCCCTGCGCTGCTGCATGCGGTGAGCGAGACCGTGGCGCGCGGCGAACAAGTATTGGTGTTTCGCAATCGTCGCGGCTACGCGCCGGTATGGCTGTGCCACAGTTGCGGTTGGCATGCCGAATGCCCACGCTGCGAACATCCGATGACACTGCACGCAGCATGGCGGCGATTGATCTGCCATCACTGCGATCATCAATCCGGCATTCCCGCCACCTGCCCTGTTTGCGGCAGTAACGAATTGAAACCGCAGGGCCAAGGCACCGAGCGGCTGGAAGAAGCGCTCACCGCACACTTTCCACAAACACCGGTATGGCGCATTGATCGCGAAACCACCCGGCGCCGCGATGCCTTCGAACAGTTACTCGGCAACCTGCAAGCCGATGCATCCGCCATCCTGGTTGGCACGCAGATGCTCGCCAAGGGGCACGACCTGCCCAATCTGACCCTGGTTGCCATTGTCGGCGTGGATGAAGGTTTGCTCAGCGTGGACTTCCGCGCAGGCGAACGCCTTGCACAACTAGTAGTGCAAGTCGCGGGCCGTGCCGGCCGTGCGCGTAAACCTGGCCGCGTGCTGCTGCAGACGCATCATCCCGATCATCCGCTGTTGCATAGCCTGCTATCGCAAGGCTACGCCACGGCGGCAAAGGAACTGCTGGCCGAACGCCGCCAAACCGGCTTGCCGCCCTATGGGCATCAAGTGCTGCTGCGTTGCGACGCGCACCAGCGCGCCGTGGTGGATGCTTTTCTCAGCGAAGCACGTGGAGCGCTGCCCGATACCGGAACCTTGCAAATCGCCGGGCCGATGCCCGCACCCATGCCCCTGCGTGCAGGACGCCAACGCGGGCAGCTATGGATTGAATCCAGCAGTCGACGCCATCTGCACGCCACCATGCGACCTTGGGCGATGCAACTTTCGCAACTGCCCAGCGCACGCAAAGTGCGCTGGTCGCTGGATGTTGATCCGGTCGATTTGTACTGATTGAACGGCATTACGCGACGCCCGGAAATCCAGTGGCAGTGTCGTGCAAACCCGGGCGAAGGGATGCTCATTAATTCCGAGCTTGTGTCAATCCATTCATAAACACATCCGATGGATCAAGCACGAGCACACTGCATGATGTTTTCAACGCACAGCCAGAGGTTCGGCGGCCTGTGCGGTAGAAGCCGAATCAATACCTGCGGCATCATGCTGCCAGCCACCACCCAGCGCACGAACGAGATCCACACTGGCTTGCAAGCGCCGTGTACGGATGCTCTCGGCATGTTGTTGCGCCGACAGTGCGGCTTCTTGCGCCACGACCACTTCAAGGTAATTGACAATGCCTTCACGGTAACGATTGGTAGCGATCTTCAACGTCTGTTGTGCCGCAGCAAAGGCTTGATCTTCCTGCTGCGCTTCGGCACCAAGATCCTGCAGCAATACCAGATCGTCTTCCACTTCACGAAATGCATCCAACACGACCTGCCGGTAATTGGCCGAGGCTTGTGCAAATTCGGCATGCGCCTGACGCAGTTGGGCACGACGCAAACCGGCATCAAACAGGTTCAAGGCGGCCAGCGGCCCGAGTGCCCAGAAACGGTTACCGATCGAAAGCAGATTGCCAAAGCCTGTGTCCTGGAAACCGTAGCTTCCCGACAGGCTCAGATCCGGAAAGAAGGCAGCGCGGGCGATCCCGATGCCCGCATTGGCAGCGTAGACACGACGTTCCGCCGCAGCAATATCAGGACGACGTTGCAGCAACGTCGACGGTACGCCAACTGGCATCAACGGCACGTTTAACCGCTCCTGCACCGGTGCGATCGAGAAGCTCGATGCTGGCGTACCGACCAGACTCGCAATCGCATGTTCGGTCAACGCGCGCTGGGCCATCACATCCATCACCTGCGCCTGCGCATCGTGCAACTGGGTCTGGGCGCGCGATACGTCCAGTCCCGAAGCTACGCCGCCGCTATGACGGTTTTCGGTGAGTTGAAGTGCGCGCTGATACGCCTTCAACGTGTCCTGCAGAATACCCACTTGGATGTCGTAGCCGCGCAAGCGCGCATAGTCTTCAGCCAACCGCGCTTCCAGACTGAGCTTGGCCGAGGCAAGATCCGCTTTCGAAGCCTGCGCCTGGGCATGTCCTTGACTGACTTCGTTGCGAATGCGACCCCATAAATCCAGATCGTAATTGGCCTCGACGCCAACCGTATCGCTGTCGTATTCATCCGGCTGGTTGCTGCCACGCAACGGGCGATTGTTCGACTGACGCGCACGCTCTGGATTGGCGGCGAAATCCAGGCTCGGAAACAAACCGGAGTGTAGCTGGCTTTCAAACGCCCGCACGGTGTCGTACCTGGCTAACGCGGCAGCCAGGGTCGGATTATCCGCATCCAGCTTCGATTCCAAATGGCTGAGTGTGCTGTCGTTGTAAATCGCCCACCAGTCGCCGCGCGAAAATTCGGCGGCGGGAGCCGCCACCTTCCACGCCGTATCGCCTTCCTTGTAGCTGTTTGGCATCGGCGGCAAGTTAGGCGTGTGGTATGTCGGCGCCAACGAACAACCGCCAAGCATGCACGCAGCAACAACAGCAGCAAGTCGCAGATCAATGTGCCGATTCACTGTTTTTCTCCGAAACCACTTTTCTCCGAAACCACATCCTGCTTTGCCAGATCCTGATCCGTATCGGTTTCGACACGGACCTTGTCGCCATCCATCAGCGAATCGGGTGGATTTTCGATCACTTCGTCGGAAGACCTCAGCCCCTGGTCGATCCGCAGGCTCGTACCCAGATCCACCGCAATATGCACATCGTGCAGATGCACGCGGGCATCCGGTCCAAGTACCGCCACTTGCGGGCCATGCGAACGGAAGATCAAAGCGCTAGCCGGCACATTGACCAAGCTGGGATCCATCGGCAGGTTGAGGTTCACGTCGGCATAGTCACCCGGCTTGAGTACACCATCGCTGTTATCAGCGACAAACTGCGCAAGCAGGCTGCCGGAGTTCTGGTTGATGGCGTCGGAGCTGCCGATCAAGGTCGCCTGGAACGTACGACCGGGTAACTCGGGCACACTCAGTGTCACCTTCATGCCCGGCTTGATGCCGTCGGCGTTGACCTCCGGTACCGGCACATACAGACGCATGCGGCTGGTGTCGGCGACGGTGAACAGTTCTGGGCCACTGTCGCTGTTGGCGGTGATCAGGTCTCCGACGTCGGTACGGCGTGCAGTGACGGTACCATCGAAGGGTGCGACGATCTTCTTGAAGGCTTCCAGCGCATCCAGGCGATCCACATCGGCCTTCGCCGCCAACACCGTGGCCTGGGCGGCCTCGGCTTCACCACTCTTCTCGTCGGCCTCCTGCTTGGAAACCGAGTCGGACGAGAGCAAATGCTGCCAGCGCCGCGAGGTGATATTGGCAAGATTGGCATCGGCCTGTGCTTTGGCCAGCACCGCCTTGGCTTGCTCCAATTGCTGATCCAGTTCCGGCGTATCGATCGTGGCAAGCACGTCACCAGCCTTGACCTTGTCGCCGATGTCCTTGTACCAAGCCTTGAGATAACCACTTACGCGCGCGTGGATCGGCGCGCTGTACCAGGCTTCCAGATGACCCGGCAAGGTGATGGCATGATCCTTGGCAGGATCCAGGGAAGATGCCAGCCGCACGCTTGGAATCAGTTGCGCATCAGTCCACTGCACCAGTTCGTGATGCTCGTGATAGCGGATCGCCAGACCAAGGACGACGGCAAGCACAGCGACCACTGCACCGCCGATACCGACGGCCTTGAGGTGTGGCGGTTTCTGGGCGACTTGCACGGTGACGGGATTATGCGACATGGGGAATTCCTGGGATGGCGTCCAGATCGGTAGCTTTTTGTTCGCGGCCGTGTACGAGACTGAAGACCACCGGCACGAACAGCAACGTGGCGCAAGTGGCGAACAGCAGACCGCCAATCACAGCACGGCCCAGCGGGGAGTTCTGCTCGTGCGTGATCGCCATCGGCAGCATGCCGATGATCATCGCCAGCGCCGTCATACACACCGGACGGAAGCGGGTGAAGCCCGCTTCCAGCGCCGCTTTCATGGCATCCCCGTGCTCGGCCAGCCGCTCGCGTGCAAAGCTCACCACCAGGATCGAGTTTGCCGTCGCCACGCCCATGCACATGATCGCGCCGGTCAAGGCGGGCACCGACAACGTGGTGTGCGTCACGAACAGCATCCATACAATGCCCGCCAGCGCCGCCGGCAAGGCGGTAATGATCACGAACGGGTCCAGCCACGACTGGAAGTTCACCACGATCAGCATGTAGATCAGCACGATCGCGCCGAGCAATCCAAACAACAGACCGGAGAACGCCGTGTTCATCGCCGTCACCTGACCAAACAAACCGACCGTCGAACCTTTCGGGCGATCTTTCGCCGCCTGATTCAGCACGTGCTGGATATCACTGGCGACTGAGCCAAGATCGCGTCCCTGTACGGCGGCAAAGATGTCGAATGACGGTGCGATGTTGTAGTGAGTGACCACAGCAGGTGTGGACGTGCGCACCACCTTGGCCACCGCGCCGAGAATCTGCTCCGCACCGGAACCGGATGAGGTGATCGGAAGGCTGTTCAGATCTGACATGGAGTCCGCGCTGTACTGCGGTGTCTGCGCCACGATGGGATACGACACGCCGTTGGCCGGATTCAGCCAGAACGCAGGCGCCACCTGCGAACTGCCGGCTAACGTGGCCACCATGCTGTCGGTCACATCGCGCTCGGTGATGCCGAGTTCATCGGCGCGCACGCGGTCCACGTCCACGTTCAACTGCGGCGCGCTGTTCGATTGCTGCATACGGACATCGGCGATGCCCGGGATGCTGCGCATCTCGCGCATCAGCTCAAGCGCATAGGCCTCATTCGCTTGCGCATTGCGACCGGACACTTTCACATCCAGTGGTGCCGGTGCGCCGAAATTGAGAATCTGGCTGGCCATATCCGCCGGCAGGAAAGCGAATGTCGTGCCCGGAAATTCACGCGGCAATACCGCGCGCAGCTTCTTGATGTACCCATCAGCCGAGTCGTGATCCAGCTTGAGCAGCACCTGGATATCGCCATCCTGCGGCCCGATGGCGCCGGTATTGCTGTAGACCATGTTCGTACCGCTGAGCGGCAGGCCGATATTGTCGATGATGTTGTCGAGCTGGTCCGGCGGAATGACATTGCGAATGGCCGCCTCAATATGGTCGAACTCGGCCGCCGTATCTTCGATACGCGTGCCGACCGGGGCTCGCACATGGATGGCGATAGCGCCCGCCTCGACCGTCGGGAAAAAGTCGCGTCCCAGGAACGGCGCCAACACGAAAGAGGCGAGCACTACACCCAAAAATCCCAAGATGAACGGACGACGGCTGCCCAACGCCAGCGAGAGCGTGCCGTAATACACCTCACGGATTTTCGAGAAGCGATGCTCGAAACCCTGCTGAAATGCCACCAGCGCACTGCGCACCCGGCCACGCTTCAGCGAAGGATGCTGATCGCCGACGTGATGATTGATGTACGGATCTTCCGGATGGTCACCCGGCGGACCTTCGGCCCTGTGTGGTTTGAGCAAGTACATCGCCATGGTCGGCACCAGCGTGCGCGACAGCACAAAGGAAGACATCATGGCAAAGATCACTGCCAGCGCCATCGGCCGGAACAAAAAACCGGCAATGCCATCGAGCATGAACATCGGCACGAACACGATGCAGATGCACAACAATGACACAAAGGCTGGCGTCACGATCTGCTTGGCGCCATCCATGATGGCGGTGTGCACATCCTTGCGCTGCTCCAGGTGCCAATTGATGTTCTCAATGGTGACAGTGGCATCGTCGACGAGAATACCCACCGCCAGCGCAAGGCCGCCAAGTGTCATGACGTTCAAGGTTTGCCCGAACGCCGACAACAATGCGATGGCGGACAGCACGGCCAGCGGGATCGACACCGCAATGATGACGGTGGAGCGCCAACTACCCAGGAAGATCAGGATCATCACCGAGGTAAGGCAAGCGGCAATGATGCCCTCGCGCGCCACTGAGCTGATCGCTGCACGCACAAACACCGACTGATCGCCCATCAACTTCAGCTTCAGCGACGACGGCAGGGTTTCTTTGGCCAACGGCAGGAGCTTCTTGATGCCGGCAACGATGTTCAGAGTCGATACGTTGCCACCCTTGAGGAAGGACATGAGCACGGCACGATGACCGTCCACGCGCACTTCGTTGGTCTGCGGCGGCGAACCGTCGCGGACATGCGCGACATCGCCGATGGTGATGGTGGCGCCATCGACGGTCTTGATGGGAAGCTGGTTGAGTTCGTCGATCGCCAACGGGCTGTCATTCAATTCGACGGTGTATTCGTCATGCCCGATCTTCATGGTTCCAGCGGGGATGATCTGGTTCTGTGCCGCCAGCGCATTGCCCACGTCTTGCGCGGACAATCCCTTAGCGGCAAGCGCCTGCGGATCAAGATCCATCATGATCTGCCGCTGCTTGCCACCATAAGGTGTGGGGATCGCCACGCCCGCAACGGACACCAACGTGGGACGCAAAAAATTCTGTGCAATGTCGCGAATCTTCTGTTCACTCAACTGCATACTGGACAGCGCTATCTGCAGGATAGGCACGGTGGAGGCGTTGTAATTGATGATCTGCGGCGGGGTGATGCCCGGTGGCATCTGCTTGAGCACCGTTTGCGAGATTGACGTCACCTGCGCCGTGGCCGTACGGACGTCCACACCCGGCTGGAAGAAGATCTTCACCACGCCGATGCCAGGCAGCGATTGCGATTCGATGTGTTCGATGTCGCTCACTGTCGAGGTCAGCGAACGTTCGTAGTAATAAATCACACGGCCCGACATCGCCGATGGTGACAGGCCGTTATAGGTCCACACCACGCTGATCACGGGAATACCGATATTCGGGAAAATGTCGGTCGGCGTCCGCAGTGCCGCTAGGGGGCCAACGATCAGGATAAACAACGCCAAGACCACGAACGTGTAAGGGCGCGCAAGCGCTATCCGCACGAGAGCCAACATTCGGTCACTTCCAGCATGCGTTGACGATGCGCGTGATTATCCGAATTGCGGCGCCGCAACACCTTTCGCCAACATGAAGATTGTTTAATGAAAAGGCGTTAAATGGTGCCCACTAGCCACTGGGAAACGCTCACGCTGACCGTTTCAAGGGGCAGTCCATGCCCATCCGGGTACCGCTGCCGTCACCGTCGATGCTCAGGCCAAAGTCATGCAATTTGGCGATGGCCGCCACGATGCTGAGCCCCAGGCCGTGGCCGGTTGCATCCCGACTGGCGTCGCCCCGATAGAAGCGCTGCCATACAGCATGGCGTTGCGCCTGCGGAATGCCTGGCCCGCTGTCGGCCACTTCGATGTACGCCCTGTCAGGACTGCTGCGCCGCAGCGACAGATCGACACACCCGCCGACCGGGGTGAACTTGATCGCATTGCCAACCAGATTGCCCAGGGCTTCGAACAGCAGGTCCGGATCAGCCTGCACGATCAAGCCCGGCTCAGTTTCAAGCTCGAACTTCAACTGCTGGTCCTCCGCTAACGGCGCGTACAGTTCGTAAACCCGCTCTAGCGTTTCGCCGAGGTCCACATCGACAAAGCCCTCGCGCCGGCGGCGGTCTTCCAATTCGGAAATGCGCAGCAGCGCGCGGAAGCGCGCCAGCACTTCGTCCACATCCGAAGCACAGCGCTCGATCAGCGTGGCGCGCGGATCCTGTTCATTCATTTCCTGCTGGATGCGGTACAACTGCGAGCGCAAACGCGTCAGCGGTGTGCGCAGATCATGCGCGATGTTGTCGCAGACACCTTTCACTTCGCCCATCAATCGCTCGATCTGATCAAGCATGTCATTGACGATCGCCGCCAGACGATCCAGTTCGTCGCCACGGTTGCTCACCGGCAGGCGTTGGCGCAAATCGCCCTGCATGATGGGCTGGGTGGCCCATTCGATATGCCTGATACGGCGCCGCGGACCCCGGTTAAGGATCAAACCACCGATCAAACCCGGCACCAGGGTGAACGAAATACCCCACCATACGGCATGAAAAATGATGTTGCCGACACGCGCAGCAATGCGTGTACTGTGCGCCAGCACCAGGATCTGCCCATTGGGAAGATGAGTGGCGATCACCGAAAGCTTGGATGTCTGCGGTGCAAACGGCCCACTGATCACCTGCTCGGTGGGCATGCGTACTGAATCCGAATCGATTTTCAAGCCAGCAGGGAATTGCAACACATCGCCGTACAGCCATTTTTTGTGGGCGTCGAACAAACCCCATGCGTTGTAATTGGTGCGCTCCAGAATGACGTAATCATTCAGCGCCACCAGCATGTGGTTCTGGTCAAGACCGCGCAGATAAGTCACCTGCTGCTTGAGCTGCATGTCCGTGCGCGTTTCCAGGTAGTGCAGGGTTTCCCAGTAGATATAACCCATCAACACCGTGCCCCAGATGACAAAGAACACGCCATAGGCAAGCAGCAATCGCGACGTGGTTGCTCGCCAATGAATCGAAAGGCTTCTGCCGGCAGGACTAGCCAAGGCGATACCCCGAGCCACGCATGGTGCGGATCAGCGACGGCTCACCATCGTTGTCCACCTTGCGGCGCAAGCGCGCGATATGCACGTCGATCAGGTTAGTGCCAGGATCGAAGCGCAAACCCCATACACTTTCGAAAATCATCGCCCGCGTAAGTACCTGCCCAGGGTAGCGCATCAGGAATTCCAACAAGCGGTATTCGGTGGGCAGCAAAGTCAGCTCACGGCTGCCGCGACGAGCGGTGCGGCTGATCATGTCCAGTTCGAGATCTGTCACGCGCAGCTTGGTATGCGCCGGCTGCTTCAGCCGGTGTCGGCGCAGGAGTACCTCGGCGCGCGCCGCCATTTCGTCCGGTGCAAATGGCTTGGTGAGGTAATCGTCCCCGCCTGCGCGCAGGCCGCGTACGCGCTCGTCCACATCGCCCATCGCGCTGATCATCAGCACGGGCGTAGTAATGCCTCGTTCGCGCAACTGTGACACTAGCGTCAGGCCATCCATGCCAGGCAGCATCAGGTCCAGGGTAATAGCGTCGAAATGCGGCTCCTGCGCACGCTGGAAGCCCTGCAGGCCATCGTGCACACGCTCAGCAGTGATGCCATGCGAGGCCAGTTCCAGCACGATTTCGCGTGCGGTGATTTCGTCATCTTCGATGACCAGGATGTGGGGCATGCGGGATTCCGACCGTTCCATCGATGGGCATTAGGGTAGGTCATGCATGAATGGAGGTGAATCGCGCGAGGCTTGCCTGATTCATGATTTGATGAAACGAGCTTGCCCTTATCCATAGCTCCCTATGATCCGTCGCCCCGGCGAAGGCCGAGACCCAGCGACTTGTAGATGCGCAAAGACACTGGATCCCTGCCTTCGCCAAAACGACGGGGCCGTGACGATCACTTCATATGAAAGCTTCTTTCCCCCAACAAAACGGCCTCCACAAGGGAGGCCGTCAGAACTTGCGTATTGAAGCGACGCTGGATCAGGCCGCAAACAATCCGCGCATCTTCTTCATCGCATTCGCCTCAACCTGGCGGATACGCTCGGCGGACACACCGTATTCATCCGCCAGATCCTGCAGCGTCGCCTTCTCTTCATTGAGCCAGCGGCGCTGGATGATGTCGCGCGAACGCTGGTCCAGCTTCTGCAGCGCGCTCGACAGGGTTTCGAGCTGATTGTCGGCCTGGTCGGCGTCGGCCACGTTCTTGTATGGATCAGCACCCTCGTCGATCAAGAACGCTTCCGGTGCCGGCTTGGCATCTTCGTCGGCATCGGCTGGGGCCTCAAAGCCGATATCGCGGCCTGACAGACGCGATTCCATTTCGCGTACGGTGGCTTCCGGCACGCCCAGATCCTTGGCGACCATGCGCACTTCCTCGGCGTTCATCCAACCCAGGCGCTTTTTGCTCTTGCGCAGGTTGAAGAACAGTTTGCGCTGCGCCTTGGTGGTGGCCACCTTCACAATGCGCCAGTTGCGCAGAATGAACTCGTGCATCTCTGCACGGATCCAGTGCACGGCGAAACTGACCAGACGAACACCCTGGTCAGGATCAAAACGCTTCACCGCCTTCATCAGGCCAATATTGCCTTCCTGGATAAGATCGGAAAGCTGCAGGCCGTAGCCGCTATAGCCGCGGGCTACGTGAACGACAAAGCGCAGGTGCGACACCACCAGCTTGCGAGCGGAGGCAAGATCCTCCTCCGACTGATAACGACGCGACAGGTCTTGCTCTTCCTCTTGGCTGAGCACCGGGATACGGTGAACCGCCGAGATGTAGGCATCCAGACTGCCGACGACGCTGGGAACCGGCAAAGTAGCCGTCGCCAAGGCTTGGGACATGTTGGAATCTCCTGGGGTATGGGGTCAGCTTAGCACTCTGATACCTGGACTGCTAAAGGCATCACGAGTTCCGACACCTTTTGTGTACCGGATGGTACATGAATGCCTCCGGCCTTGTCCATGTTCATGATTGCCCTTGGACGGGGTTTTAAGGCGTCTTAAGGGCGACCCGAGGCCCTCGGCGAAAAACTAAACCCTTTTGAAGCCCAGAATGAAGGGAGTCCATACGGCCACAGTGTGGCCTGCAGTGTGGAAGGCCGTGTTTCCGGTGTCAGTCTTCTTTAGGTTTTTCACGCATGAGCCAACAAATCATCACGATCAGCAGCGCGATCACCAGAAAGCCTTCGGCCCAAAAAAAACCTGCGTAATCGATCATCAGACCCATCGATGGAATCTTTGGTTGCAAATTGCGTACCGCTGGAATGGCAAACAGAAGACCGCCGATAAAGCCGAGCGAAGTGATCTGCGGAACTTCGTTCTGGCGCAGGATGCGCACGGCCATGACCAACACGATCACCGCAATCAGCACCATGACGACATTCAGGATGATGGCGAAAACCATGGTAGGAAAGGTGCGACGGATGGTGAACTTGACGTTGTAATAGCCCTGAGCATCGACCTGACCATCAAAGGTGATCAAGAAGCCTTCGAAGGTGCACTTCGTACAATCGACATCGAAGGGAAGCGGCTGCCAGCCGTTCCCAAGATTAGTTACCAAACCTATCCTCATCCGAATGTGATGGGTGTCGAATGGGTAAAGAAACTGCGATCCGCTTCCATCCACTTCGTTGAGTGTTTTGAGACTGGAGTTGAAGATGACGAATGGCTTATTGCCTTTTATGTCCAAAATGGAGTCCTCGATGCTGTAACCCTCCAGCAGGCGCGCATCGTGGTATAGCCCATAGTCTTTGCTGAGCATGCTTTGCGGCCATATGACGGTCACTCGCCCGGCCACGTCTCCTATAATCGGATCGTAGGAGACCAGATTGATGCTGACGATGGGTTTGTCGCCGGCCGTCGTAATACCTTCTACTGGCGCCTGTTGTAAGTGGCTGAGTGGCGGCATAGTACCTTGGGCTACGGCCGTGGCTATGCAAAGTGCAAGGATGAGCAGGATGGTGAATCTTTGTATCACCTTCATAGTGAAGCCCTTTTCATGAATTTGCCTGCCTCTCTTTTCCATGTCCCTCTTTTCCAACAGGCAAAGCACGCACTGGATGATTCTTCGGTGCGCGGATCATCAACGGCATTCCGTCAATGCGATGTCTATAAAAGTGTCAACTGCTTTTATTCAGCCTTCACTTGAAGGCCGTCATTGTTGTATATCAGCGACGAATCGTAAGTTGAAACAACATGGGCCGAGGGGTTGTCATGGACTTGAATACGCGCATGAGCTTGTGCGTCAAACAGGTGGTTCTCAGCACGCTTGCACTTGTTCTTCTGGGGGGCTGCACGGACATTGGACCGCGAAGCATCCGCGCCAATCGCGCCGACTACAATATGGCAATCCAAAGTACAAGCGATCAGGAGCTCTTGCTTAACATCGTACGGGCGCATTACCGCGACAACATGTACTTCACTACGGTGGAACGTGTGGTGTCGACAGAGCAATTGCTTAGCTCCGCTGGTGCCAATCTGTCCGCGGGGTGGACCCAGAGCACGCCTTACAACAAGGGAACAACGTCCTCGTCAGTGATCAGCCACGGCCAGAGCCAGACCCTCGGACTGGGCCCCGCGGCTGTTGCGCTCAACGACGAACCGACCATTTTTTATGCTCCCATTGAAGGAGAGAAGTTCGTGCGCCAGATGATGACGCCCATGAATCTAGAAACGCTCATTCTGCTCGTACGTTCTGGCTGGTCTATCGACCGAGTATTTGCGGTGGCCGTGCAGGAAATGAACGGCCTGGGAAACGCGCCAAGCGCAAGCGGACCTACACCGCTCTATGAGCCGGAATACCGCGATTTTCGCGATGCGACTCATTTGATGCGAGTAATGCAGCGTACGCACAATCTCGATGTGGGGCGCACGGCCAGCAACAAGTCGGTGGAATTTCATTTTCTGCATGGAAGCGAGAACAGCGCGGAAGCGAAAAAGCTGAAGCAATTGCTACATCTGGCTCCAAACATCGATCGGATCGCCATAACCAGAGACGACAAAAAACACGATGATCACACCATTTCCATCACGACCCGACCTTTGATCGCCGCCATGAACTACCTGTCGCAAGCAGTTGATGTACCCGCAATCGATGTCGCCAGCGGACGAGTGACCAGAACCGTGCAGAACGATGGCGTAACGCCGTTCAAATGGCAGGATTTGCTGGACGGACGATTCGAGGTGCACAGCTCTTCAAAGCCACCGGAAGCGCCAAGCGTCGCCATCCATTATCGCAATGCGTGGTTTTATATCGCGGACAATGATCTGGAAAGCAAGTCCACCTTCGTCTTGTTGACGCAACTGATTGCCCTGCACTCGGTGCCGCCAAAGGAGGGTCCGGTGCTTTCCTACTCCGTGGGGAATTGATGGTGCAAGCGTTGCCTTAAAATGCAGCGAGTTGTATTCGGGACGGCAGCGACCAATCGATGGTCTGCTGCTCTGTTTTTTCCAGGTAATGATTGGCCGCCGAGAAATGCCCGCAGCCGACAAACCCGCGATGAGCGGACAACGGCGAGGGGTGCACGGATTTCAACACGGCATGACGACGCGTATCGATAAGTTGACCTTTACGCTGCGCATACGAACCCCACAGCATAAAAACAATGCCTTCGCGCTCGCGGTTGAGCGCATCGATGGCTGCGTCGGTAAAACCTTCCCAGCCCTTGCCTTGATGCGAAGCCGCCAGCCCGCGCTCGACGGTAAGCACCGCGTTGAGCAGCAACACGCCGCGATCTGCCCACGGCGTGAGGCACCCGTGATCGGGTGGCGGGATATTCAGGTCGCGCTGAATCTCTTTGAAGATGTTGATGAGCGATGGTGGTGTCGGCACACCGGGCCGCACGGAGAAACACAGGCCATGCGCCTGATCGGGACCGTGATAAGGATCCTGTCCCAGGATCACCACGCGCACCGATTCAAAGGGGGTGTGCGCGAAGGCGTTGAAGATTTCCGGGCCGGGCGGATAAATCACCTTGCCTTGTCGCTTCTCGTTGCGCAGAAACTCCGAAAGCGTCCGCATCTCCGGACGCTGCAGGTAATCGCCAATACGATCCTTC
The DNA here is from genome assembly GCF_004114615.1 of Dyella sp. M7H15-1. Taxonomy (NCBI): domain Bacteria; kingdom Pseudomonadati; phylum Pseudomonadota; class Gammaproteobacteria; order Lysobacterales; family Rhodanobacteraceae; genus Dyella; species Dyella sp. M7H15-1. The sequence continues at coordinate 2,920,189 of NZ_CP035300.1, read as the reverse complement.
CAGGAGGGTTCGAGCTTGATGCGTTCTTCTTCACTCATTCCGGTGGGTCCATTTCTTCACGTGTGCGTTCTTCACGTGTACGCAGGTGTTGCGCGACACGCAATTGAAACAGAAGCTTGGTGACCAGCAAACGTTCCTCGACCGGCTTTTCGACCAAGTCGTTGGCGCCTGCACGTATCAGCGCAGCCTGACTGTCGGGATTTTCATCGCCCGTCATCACCAGTACCGGCAATTTACCCTTGCTGTAGCCGAAATCGGTGCGAATGAATTTGAGCAGATCACCGCCAGTCAGTTCGCCCTTGAGGCTGATGTCGGTCAACACGACGTCGGCACCGACCGAACCCTTGGCGCGCTCGGCTTCGAGCAGTGCCAACGCATCTTCCACGCTTACTAAATGACGTACGGTCAAGCCAATCTTTTCCAACATGCGGCGTGTCGCCAAGGCCACCACACGGCTGTCTTCCACGTAAAGCACCATGCCTTCCGCGGCGCTGTCCGGCTTGACATAACCGCGAATGAATTCGGCCAATGCCTGGAAGCCTAGCGATTTGTCGAAATAGTCAGTGACGTGCTCACCCAGGGCACGGCGATGCAGACGATCGTCCACGTCGCCGGACACCACCACGATCGGCACGTAGACCTGCGGCGCGAATTCGCGCACGTAGCGCGCCAACTCCAGCCCGTCCATATCGGGGAGGCGCAGCGCGATGGTCATGAAGTCGAAGACGCCTTTATCAAGCAACTGCTGTGCCTCGACTGCCGTACCGCATCCCACCACCTCGGCCTGTGGCAATTCCGTCTTCAACACCCGCGTGATCAGTTGGCGGACAACTTTGGAGCCATCCACCACCAACACACGCGGTGTGTTGCTGAGATCACGACTGCTGATGCTTGCACTCATCAAAAAACCTCACCAGCCCAGTCAAGCGTGGCCTCCATGCTCATGCATCAGCAGGCGCCCCTCTGCACCCGTTTGATATGCGTATGGTGCACCCGGCTGTTGACGAATGGTTACGAACGATTTCACCACCCGCTAAATCCAAAGGATGCCCTATGCCGCCCGTCGCAATTGCCAAGCGCTGACCAGACGGGCACCAAGCCAGCCCAGGAAGGCGGCGGCGAACGGCACCGCCAGCAGCAGCCACAGCGGCAGGCCGTCGACGTGCAACGTTCCTTCGTAAACCTGACTAAGGCGCACCACTGGCTCGGCCAACGCAAGCTCGATGGCCAGGACCAACCCGACCGCAAGGATGCCAGCGAACAAGCCGTACCAAATGCCCGCATATAGGTAGGGGCGACGCACGAACGCACGACTGGCACCCATCAGCTTCAGCACGCCGATCTCTTCGACGCGGCTGGTGATGTCCACGCGCACCGTGTTGCCGACTACCAGCAACACTGCAAGCGCAAACAGCGCAACCAGAATCAGTACAGTGCGGTCACCCACGCCCAGCAAGGCATCCAAGCGTTGCCGCCAGGTGCCGCTGTCTTGCACCAGGTCCACGCCTTGCATACCGCGCAGATCATCGACGAGATGATTGGCTGCATCGGCAGGGAGGCCATCCTGTGGCTGAACTTGCAGCACAAAGGGCAACGGGTTGTCGTCCAGCACATGCAGCGAATCGGAGAAACCCTGCATCTTGCTGAGTTCTTCCATGCCTTGCTGCGGGTTTTTTACCGTGACACTGACGACACCATCATGCTGTTCGACCTGCTTGGCAAGCAACTGCGCATTGCTGGCCACCTGATCGGATTTCAGGAAGACGTTGATGATCTGGTTGCGCCCCAGCGCATCACCCAGCGATTGCACATTGGACAACAGCAGGAAGAAAGCCAGCGGCAAGGCCAGCGCAAGCCCCATCACTGCAATGGTGAGCACCGTACCCACGGGCTTGGAAGCGAGACGGCGCAGGCTGGCCCCCGCACTCCAACCATGATGTTCACGCCAGCTCGCCACGGGGCGACCATGACTGCGCTCGGTGCGTGCAGGTGCTGCCATCATTGACTGGGTCTCGTCCGACGCACTCATAGCACCTCCTCCGCCGCCACGTCAGCGACAAGGCGGCCATGGTCGAGCACGGCCACGCGTTTTTTCATGCGTTTGATCAGGGGAAGATCGTGGCTGGCAATCAGCACGGTAGTGCCAAACTGCTGGAATTCCGCGAACAGGCCCATGATTTCAACAGCAAGCTGTGGGTCGAGATTGCCGGTTGGCTCATCGGCAATCAGTACGCTCGGCTTAGCCACGATGGCGCGGGCGATGCCGACACGCTGCTGTTCGCCGGTAGAAAGCGAAACGGGAAGCTGGCGCTCGTCATCGAGCAAGCCGACTTTTTCCAATGCCGCGCGCACACGCCGGCCGCGTTCCTGCGGTGCGATGCCGCCAATCACCAGGGGCAGCTCGACATTGGCGAATACGGTGCGATCCATCAGCAGGCGATGATCCTGAAACACCATGCCAAGGCTGCGACGTAGCTTGGGAATACCTCCCTGGCCGATCTTCGCCAAGCTCTGCCCATCGAGGCTGATATACCCATGCGAAGGACGCTCGATCAGCGCCAGCAATTTGAGCAAGGTGCTCTTGCCAGCACCCGAGTGACCGGTAACGAACGCCATCTCGCCTTTGGCGACTTCGAATGTGAGCTGAGAGAGGGCTTCGTGCCCCCCTTCATAACGCTTGCTGACTTGGTCGAAGCGGATCACCGCGTTCCTCACCTATGAACCGTGTCAATGACGGCAAGGATAAGGGATGACTTAAGTGTTGTGCGCGTCTTTGCTTGGCCTATCACTACAAATTGGCGTGGCGACGGGATATCGGTTCAGCGACCGGTGAACAGATTCACCAAGCGACGGAAGAAGCCTTGTTTCCGCGGTGCGGGCTGTTCACCAGAAGGCGATTGAGCCACCACTTGTCGCGATGGGCGATCGTTATTGCTGGCCGAAGTGACCGCCGGATTGGTAGCGACCTCTGCACCCGCTGCATCACCCGAACGGCGGCGGCCACGTCCGCCACGACGACGGCGCTTGCGCTCGCCAGCGGCTTCGCCTTGCGCCTTATCGGACGCCGGGGTCAGAGCTACGGTGGCTGCGGCAGCATCTTCAACACGTGGCTTGCGGGGACGATCTTCGCGGCGACGCTCTGGGGAACCCGAACGCTCGCCACTGCGACCACCTCGACGGCGCGAGCCACCTGAGGATTTTTCGCGCGACTCGACCTTGTCGCCAAATGCCGCGCTATCGGCTGCCGCATCCGCCACGAACTGCGCATTCATCTGCTTGGGCTCCGGTATGACCAGCAGCTCCGGCCCGATCGTAGCGGCGGGAATTTTCTGCCCAATGTATTCCTCGATATCGGGCAAGGACATCGCGTAGAGATCACAGGCAAAGCTGATCGCGTCGCCCTCGGCGCCTAGACGGGCGGTACGACCGATGCGGTGCACATAGTCTTCGGCGTCCTGCGGCAGGTCATAGTTGAAGACATGGCTAACGGCAGGAATATGCAGGCCGCGTGCCGCCACATCAGTGCAGACGAGGATGTCGAGCTGGCCGTCCTGGAAGCGCTGCAACAACTTCTGGCGCTTCAACTGCGGCACGTCGCCGGACAAGGCGCCTACGCGATAGCCTTGACGCTTCACCCGATCGGTGATGCGCTCGGCCGCAGCCTTGGTGTTGACGAAGATGATGCTACGTTCGGCCTTGGTTTGCTCAAGCAAATTGAGCAGCAGCGGCATCTTCTCTTCCTTGGCGGGGAAGTAGACGAGCTGGCGCACCCGATCGGCGGTGACGTTGTCAGTCTCCACCACCAGTTTCTCGGCGTTGTGCATGTGCTCGTAAGCCAGCTCCAGCACGCGATGCGATAGCGTGGCCGAGAACAGCAGCACCTGGCGCTGCTCGCGCACTGGCAGGCGGCGGAAGATGAAACGCACATCCTTGATGAAGCCAAGATCGAACATGCGATCGGCTTCGTCGACCACCATGACTTCGACACCGTTGAACCCGAACACGCTCTGTTTGTGGTAGTCGAGCAGGCGGCCGGGGGTCGCAATGATGATGTCGCAGCCATCCTTCAATAGCTGACGTTGTTTGTCATAGTCCACGCCACCGTAGATCAGCGCCGTGCGCAAGTTGGTGTAGCGGCCGATGTTCTTGGCGTCCTTTTCGATCTGGATCGCCAGTTCCCGGGTCGGTGCGATCACCAGCGCACGCGGATCGGAATCTTTGCGCTCGGCGACCGCCGGCTGGCTCAGCAGGCGATTCATCATCGCAACCAGAAAGGCGCAGGTTTTACCGGTGCCGGTCTGGGCCTGGCCGGCGACATCGCGCCCCGTCAGGGCGACCGGCAGAGTCAGTGCCTGGATCGGCGTACAACGTGCAAAGCCGGCCTCGTCCAGGCCTTTTTGCAGCAGCGGATGCAGGTCGAATTGGGTGAAAAAGGTTTCGGTGAGTACGGTTTGTGACATAAATTGAGAGTCTGGTACGGACCGGCGCGAAGCGCCCGGCCCGGTCCCGCAGTTAACCTGGCAACCTTGGGACGGTGGATGGATGCGGCGCGCTCGCAACGCGGCGCCGAAAAGGCAGCACGCCCCGCAGGCATAGGTGAAACGGCTCATAAAGCCACCTTATCTAATGCCAGCCGGACCTGTCGTAGGGATAATTTGAACCATTCCGCGTACCCTTGAATCGCTTGAATCACGTCCCGACTTACGCTGAAATGGAACCCTGCCGCAACGGCACCGCTTCCATTTCCGGATCGACCCGCGCCTCATGGGCATTTCAATAGTGTAGCTGATGATCAGCACGCGGTCGTAAACCCTTACCCGCCTACCTCGGAGACCACGGTGAGCGAACATATCAGCCATGTGAACGACAACACCTTCGATCAAGAAGTGCTGAAGTCGGAAACCCCCGTTCTGCTGGACTTCTGGGCCGAATGGTGTGGCCCGTGCAAAGCCATCGCCCCCGCTCTGGAGGAGCTGGCCAAGCAGTACGAGGGCAAGCTGCGCGTGGTCAAACTGAACATCGACGATAACCCGAAGACTCCTAGCCACTACGGCGTGCGCGGCATTCCAACCCTGATGGTGTTCAAGAACGGGAAGGTGGAAGCCACCCAGGTCGGCATGGTCAGCAAAGTCCAACTCGCCCAGATGATCGACAAGGCGATCTGAATCGCTGTAAAGCTTATCTCGCTGCGCATGCCCTTTACGACGCTGCGCAGCGAGTGCTAGATTCCTACCAGTCGGAGCTGTCCTGCTCCCTCGCGCGTTCCGCGCAACGCTCGTCCTCCCTATTGTCATCAACGGCGCCCCGTGAGGTTTGCCCGTGTCCGATATCGAAAGCAAAGATTCTTCCGACGCCACCAGCGCCGAGGCCAAATCTGTGAGTGAAACTCCCACCCGTACCCGCTCGCCAAGACGCTCCGCTGCCGCTGCCGCAGCAGCCGAAGCCAACGCCCAAAATGAAAGGCCAACGACAGCCCCAGCTCCTGCCGTCGAGCGCCCGGCTCCCACCCCGGAAACACGCGCGGAAGCTCCCCCTCCTCCAGCGCAAGAGCAACTGCGCTACGACAATGGCCAGAGCCATGAAGGACAGGAGGCTCCACGCGAGAATCCTCAGCAGAGCACCCAAAATGGCCAGAACAATGGCAGCCAGAACCCCTATCAGGGTCAGGGCAACAACGACCGCCGTAATGACCGTAATGACCGCAACCGCCGCCGCCGCCACGAGCGCGGCCAGCGCCCGCAGGGTCCGGGCGGCCCGCCGCGCAATCCACACGGTCTGCCGGTAGATGACGAAAACGCCGACATCGGCAGCAACGACCGCGTCATCAACCTCACCGAACTCAAGCGCAAGAATCCGGTTCAACTGCTGGAATTCGCCGAATCGCTCGGCATCCAGGAAGGCGTCGCCCGCCAGCGCCGCCAGGACGTGATCTTCAACATCCTCAAGGCCCACGCCCGCTCCGGCGGCGGCATCTGGGCCGAAGGCGTGCTGGAAATTCTGCAGGACGGCTTCGGCTTCCTGCGCTCGGCCGACGAGTCCTACCTGGCTGGCCCCGACGACATCTACGTCTCCCCCAGCCAGATCCGCCGCTTCAACCTGCGCACCGGCGACTACATCACCGGACGCGTGCGCCACCCGAAGGAAGGCGAGCGCTACTTCGCGTTGCTGAAAGTCGACGACATCAACGGCGATCCGCCGGAAGCATCGAAGAACAAGATGCTGTTCGAAAACCTCACCCCACTGTTCCCTCGCAAGGTGTTCCGCCTGGAGCGCGGTAACGGGTCGACGGAGGACATCACTGGACGCATCCTGGATCTGGTCGCACCGGTCGGCCGCGGCCAGCGCGGGCTGATCGTGTCGCAGCCAAAGTCCGGCAAGACGATGATGCTGCAGAACGTCGCGCAGGCGATCCAGTACAACCATCCGGACGTGCACTTGATCATGCTGTTGATCGACGAACGTCCGGAAGAAGTGACGGAAATCGCCCGCACCGTGCGCGCCGAAGTGATCAGCTCCACTTTCGACGAACCGGCCGTGCGTCACGTGCAGGTGGCCGAAATGGTAATCGAGCGCGCCAAGCGCCTGGTCGAGCACAAGAAGGACGTGGTGATCCTGCTCGACTCGATCACTCGCCTGGCCCGCGCCTACAACACCGTGGTGCCGAGTTCCGGCAAGGTGCTTACTGGTGGCGTGGATGCCAACGCGCTGCAGCGTCCGAAGCGCTTCTTCGGTGCCGCGCGCAATGTGGAAGAAGGCGGCTCACTCACCATCATCGCCACCGCGCTGATCGACACTGGCAGCAAGATGGACGAGGTGATCTACGAAGAGTTCAAGGGCACTGGCAACATGGAAGTGCACCTGTCTCGCCGCATCTCCGAAAAGCGCGTGTATCCGGCCATCGACATCAACCGCTCTGGCACGCGCCGCGAGGATCTGCTGATCGAGCCGGACCTGCTCGCCAAGATCTGGATTCTGCGCAAGCTGCTGCATCCGATGGATGAGCTGGCAGCGATGGAGTTCATGCTCGACAAGATGAAGAATACCAAGTCCAACGACGAGTTCTTCAATTCGATGAAGCGTTGATGTCCACTGCACGAAAATAGCAAAACGCCCGGCGATCGTCGGGCGTTTTGGCTTGCCGCATCACAACGCAGCGAGGTAAGGCCCCGGATCCACCCGCTGACCACTGCGATGAATTTCAAAATGCAGATGGGGTCCGGTGGAATGACCGGTCGATCCAATCTTGGCAATCTGTTGCCCAGCTTTCACCTTCTCGCCTACCTTCACCAGCAACCTGGAATTGTGCGCGTACAACGTCTTGTAACCGTTGTGGTGATTGATCACTACAACGTTGCCAAACGAACGATCACTGGTCGCGCGGATGATGGTCCCCGGCGCGACGGCATACACGGGCGTACCCGCGGGTGCCGCCAGATCGATGCCACGATGGAATACATGGCCTTTCCCGATGGGGTTCGGACGATGGCCAAATTCGGATGTGACGCGCATGCGCGCAATGGGCATGCGCGTTTCCATTTGATGGAACCTGGCTACTTCATCCATCGGCAGCGGCTCGTCTGTATCCTGCGCATCAGACTCGTACCCAAACGCAAAGTGATCGGTGGCCGCGCCGTAGATGCGCGTCAGCGTGCGGAAATAGGATCCCGGTGCTGTCGATGGCTCATCAAGCACGTTGTCAGCGGTCGCCGCGTAAACGCGCTTGGAAACGTTGGTGTGCGAGAGCCAGCTTTTTTCCAGCATCTGCAGAAAATCGGGCTGCTGACCGTCGGCAAACGCAATCATGCCCGAATCGGCCCGCATTCCCTCCGCCGATACGATGACGGCATAAGCAGCCAGCCATACAGCAAGCATGCCGCTGGCTACGGCAAGCAGATGAACACGTGCTAGATGCTTTTTGACGCAAGGCAGGCTGGCAACGAACATCATTTTTTCCGGCACGCAGAGACTTAACCCATACTCACGGGCAAAAAGCTGCTGTGGAGGGAATAGCGAGAACATCCTCATCTCGCTGGCTTGATAGTGTTGCCATTGGGCCAGAGATCGCCGGGCACAGATATCGGACAAAGTCGAAAAAAACAGCCCAAAAATACCCAAAAATTGTTGGTTTACATGAATAAACAGTCCATTTAATGCTTCACTGACGACCCCATAACCGGGTTCTTGCCTCGTTCAGCAGCATTCGTACAAGCAGGAAATGCCCCCAAATGCCCACGGACCCTCTGATTTATTCCTACGCACCCGGCATAACGTCCAGAAGGCCCGCAGGCTGTGTGCGCGGCGCAGGGCAGACTGGCCGTCTGTTCAAGCCGCGTGGCGCAGCCTGCGGGCCTTCTGGACGTCACCCCGACCCTTAAAATCAGCATGTTGGGGCCGTACTGTGTTGTAGGCATACTAACTGTTAGAATTTTATGTTTCCCATTTTCTTCGTCGGTAATGCGCATTCTGCTAGTTGAAGACGATCCCCTGGTATCCGACGCCATCGTGCGCGGCCTTGCCACCGCCGGGTATGCAGTCGACGCGGTGACCGATGCTGAATCTGTCCAGGTCCACCTGGACGCCGCCCACTACGATCTGGCCATCGTGGACCTGGGACTGCCGGGAGAGGATGGTTTTACCTTGGTCCACCGCCTGCGCCGCGAAGGCAGTTCACTGCCGTTGTTGATCGTGACAGCACGCGATGGCCTAGATGACCGTATCAACGCGTTGGACCTCGGCGCTGACGATTACTTGGTCAAGCCGTTCGCCCTGCCTGAGCTTGCTGCACGTTGCCGCGCCCTGATTCGTCGCGCCACCGCCGCCGCCAACGAAATGGTAGTGGGCCGCCTGCGTATCGATCTGGCCGGACGCCGTGCCATCAACGATGACAGACGAGCGCTGGAGTTGACCCGTCGCGAATGGTCCATCCTGGAATGCCTAGCCCATCACAGTGGACGCGTGGTGAGCAAGGAGCGCTTGATCCAGGCGATCGGGAGCTGGGACGAGGAAATCTCCGGCAACGCCATCGAAGTGCATGTCTCCCGCTTGCGTGCCAAGCTGGGTGAAGCAGCCACGGTGCGAAGCATCCGCGGACTGGGTTATCGCCTCGACGACGCCTAGGATGCGTTGATCGATTCGATGTACGCGGCATGATGTCCCGCTCCAGGCCTATGCGCACCCCCAGCATCCGGGGCCGATTGCTCGGCTACTTGCTGCTGCCCTTGGTGCTGCTGTTGATCGTTAGTATATGGGCCGATCATCGCACCTATGTCACGTCCATGTACGAGATATTCGATCGTGCGTTATCGCATGCGGCGGTCGCGATTGCTGCGCGTGTGCAAAAAGGCGCCAATGGACGCCTTTATGTCGAAAGACAAGATCCGGGTCCGCCGTTGATCCATGCCCCCGGCAACGAACCTTTGCCGCCACCGCCAGGTGATGAGCCGTTCGAGCCCATCGGCGACAGGCCACATCCCCGGTCCGATTCCGAATACCGCCCCATGTCCTGGATGCAACTTTATCCAGGTGGCAGGGCGGCCTTCTTTTATCGGGTCAACCTGGCTGACGGACGCACGCTGGCAGGCGATGAGGAGCTTCCCGTTGCCAACAGCCAGATCGTCGACAACCTCAATTACAGTGACGCGGCCTACAAAGAACAACAACTGCGCATCGCCAGCTACCATACGGAAATCGGTGGCGAGCCAATCACCGTAACGGTGGGTGAAACAGTACATCGGCGCGATGCAGTGGTGCACCGACTGGTTACCGTCGTCGGCATCAGCGATGGCATCCAGTTGCTGCTGGTGGCGGGACTTTGCCTATTCGGCATCACCATTGCGCTGCGACCGATCCATCGACTGCGCGACCAGATCATGCGTCGTGATCCGCAATCCTTGCAACCATTGCCATTGGAACCGGTACCGAGCGAAGTGCGCCCACTGGCGGAATCGCTCAATACCTTGCTGGCGACAGTGCGCGATTCGGCCCTGGCACAACAGCACTTCCTGACCAATGCCGCCCATCAATTGCGCACCCCGCTCACTGGCCTGAAAGCGCAACTGGAAGTGCTCGCCGATGAAACCCAGGATAACGCCCAGCAAGCGCGCATCGGCCGCCTGCAGGGCAGCGTGGATCGATTGGCCCATACCACGAATCAGCTTCTCGCCCTGGCGCGGGCGGAGCCTTCAGCGCACGGTCCCAGTGACTTCGTCGCCATCCAGCTCGACACATTGATCGGCGCCGTGGCGGGCTCCCTGCTCGATCGGGCGCTGGCGCAAGACATCGACCTGGGCGCCGAATGCGAACCCATCCAGGTCCATGGCGTATATTGGCTTCTGCACGAACTGCTAATCAACCTGCTCGATAACGCTATCCGCCACACACCCAAGGGCGGCAACATCACACTCCGCTGCGGGCGGCACGACAATGCACCGTATCTGGAAGTGGAAGATAGCGGTCCAGGGATCCCGCACGCCGAGCGTGAACGCGTACGTGAGCGTTTCTACCGCTCGGCAGGAAGCGATGGCCAGAGCAGCGGGCTCGGCCTGGCCATTGTGGAAGAAATCGCACGCAGCCACCGTGCGCGCTTCGAGATCCTGGATGCCTGGGAGGGAACCGGCACGCGTATGCGCATCGTGTTCCCCCAGCATGCCTCTACTGAATAAAGTAGTTATTTGCGAGGCGCCAGAATCGCACCCATCAAATCTTTGCCACTTGTCCGCACCAGATACGGATAACGCAAGCCGTCGCGGTAATCGATCTTCACGGTGCTGTAGAGATCGACATTCTTCACCAGCAGTTCGATCGGCGCCTGCGAATTCTTCGCATCAGCGATCAGGGCTCCACAGGCCTGCGTGGGCAGTCAGCACGCCGCACCAGTAATCGGCAAGCCCTTCGTACACCCACGGCAGATCATCCTGCATGGGCATATTGAAGTTGCATGTCCGTCAAATTTGCGCATTGCTCTACCCATTTCTCATTTTTGTTTATTATTTTTTCGATGTCAGGACGGGTGAGTAGAGCGTGAGCCCCTCCCTCCGGGAGAGGGGCTTACCCATCAGATGTTGCGGATGTGTGTAATCGGATGCCCCTAAGTAGGCGAGAACGGTTATCCGATCAACACATCTACCGCCCTGCTCATTGACACTCCCAACAAGAAAACCCGCCTTGAACAGGCGGGTTTTCTTTGCTCATCGCCATGGCAGTCCAAATATCAACCGGCCGCCACGGCGTAACCTTTCAGACGCTGCGCGAATTCCTGCAATGCACGAATGCCGCTCTGCTCGGCTTCAACAATCCATTGCTGCAGACCCTTCAGGGCTTGCTCGGCGCCACGCTGCTCCATCAGCTCCGCCAGGCGATTGCGGAAATCGCAAACCGTACTGAGGGTTGGGCGTTTGGCCAACACCGCCTGCATGCGCTCGCGGCCTTCGCCATCGAGCCAACGGCCACCATCGGCGAAAGCACGACGCAGGCGGCGCGGAACAGCCTTGATGCTTTCGCCGGCGTGCTGCGCTTCGTCAGCCAGGGTTGGCACGATCACATTGCGGTAGTAGTCGGTCATCGCGTGGAAGCGGTGAGTCAGCACGGCCTTGAGCGTGTCGGCATCCGGCAGGTACACGTTGGGGCGGATATTCAGCGTCGGCGCCACACGCAGCACCTTGGCAAGACCCACCGCGCGCAACAGGCAGATCATCGCCCAGCCGATATCGAACTCCCACTTGCGCAGCGCGAACTTGGCCGAGCTGGGAAAAGCGTGGTGGTTGTTATGCAGCTCTTCACCACCGATCCAGAAGCCCCAAGGAATGAGGTTGGTAGCGGTGTCGGAACTTTCGAAGTTGCGGTAGCCCCACCAGTGGCCGATGCCGTTGACGAAGCCAGCCGCCCAGAACGGAATCCAGGCCATCTGCACAGCCCACACGGCCGCACCCAAGACACCGAACAGTGTGAAGTTGATGATCAGCATCAACACCGGGCCCCAGTACGGGTGGCCGGTGTAGAGCTTGCGTTCGATCCAATCGTCTGGGGTGCCGCGGCCGTACTTCTCCAGGTCTTCCTTGATGAGGCTGGCGTCGCGGTAGAGCGACACGCCATCCCAGAACACCTTTTTGATGCCGTAGATCTGCGGGCTGTGCGGATCTTCCTCGGTTTCCACCTTGGCGTGGTGCTTGCGGTGCACAGCCACCCACTCCTTGGTGACCATGCCTGTGGTAAGCCAGCCCCAGAAGCGGAAGAAATGGGAAACGGACGGATGCAGGTCGATACCGCGATGCGTCTGGCAGCGATGCAGGTAGAGCGTGACGGTAAAGATGGTGAGCTGGGTGACTACCAACAGGTAGACAAGGAGCTCCACCCACCCGGCACCACTCACACCGCCGGAAAGGAACTGCAGTACAACATCTAACATCTTGGATACGCCTGAAAAGGTTGATAAAGCATTGAAGCAGTGTAGTAGAGGGATCGCATACCCACCAGCATGGTAACGCCCTCTCCGTTAAAGCACCGCTTCGTGACGATGTACGGTTGTGCAACGGATAGGGTCACCCTGACAATCATGCAATGAATGCGCCGAAACTTGCTTCACCTCCCGTACTGCAACTTGAAAGAGTCACCCGACACCGTGCCGGCCGGCTCGCCGTCCGCAACCTGAGCCTGGACCTTCAGGTCGGCCAAGTGCTGGGGCTGCTTGGGGTTAATGGCGCGGGCAAGTCGACCACCTTGGCCATGATGGTCGGTGCATTACGACCCGATAGTGGCAGCATTCGTCTGCTGGGGCAGGATTTCTCAGAACACCCTGAACTGGCTCGGCTGGCCATCGGCTGGCTGCCGGAAGGTGCCCCGCTTTGGCCAGAACTGACCGTGCGTGAACATCTTGACGCACATGGCAGCCTGCGTGGCCTGACGGGCCGCCATCTCAACACGGCAAGGGATGCCGTCATCGAGCCACTGGAACTGCAAAATCTGTCGCGCCGCCTGGCGGGCGTCTTGTCACAGGGTCAGCGCCAGCGCCTGGGATTGGCCTGCGCACTACTGCATCGCCCAGCCCTGCTGGTGCTGGACGAACCGGCCAACGCACTCGATCCGGTGCAGGTCGTTGCATTGCGTAGCCTGCTGCGTGAGCGGGCAGCCAACGGCACCACCGTTATTCTTTCCACCCATCAGCTTGCCGACGTGACGGCTGTGTGTGATCGCGTGGCGATCCTGCATGAGGGCACCTTGCGCCATGATGCGCCGTTGCCTGTGGATCAGCATGCCGCCCTGGAAAAAACCTTCTTCGACATCGCAATGGCCGGCAGGACTCAAGCCGCATGACACTTTTTGCTGTGACGCGACTGGAACTGCGCCGCCTGTTTGTGCGTCCGCTTGGATGGATTATTGCGGCACTGGCTCTGGCCGAACTAGGCTGGCGTTTTGCGCTACTGCTGCAGATTTTCCTGCTCAATCAGGTTCGGCTTGCCGCCTTGCCCGACGGCCCCGGCTACACCGATCTGGTCGCCGTGCGCATGGATAGCAGCCTGATCACCGGCAGCCCCTTGCCGTTCGGCGTGATCGAACTGGCATTGCTGGTGGTGCCGTTGTTGACCATGTCGACACTCGCGAGCGAGCGCAACGCCGGTACCTTGCCGTTGTTGTTTGCGAGCGGACTGTCATCGGCACAGATCCTGCTCGGCAAGTATCTCGCCGTGCTGATCTGGCTTGCCTTGTGGTTGCTGCTAGCGCTGGCCATTCCGATCAGCCTCGCACACGGCACATCGTTGGACTGGGGCAAGCTCGCTGCAGCGACCCTGGGCACCTTCCTCGCGCTGGCAGTGCTGGGAGCCATCGGCGTAGCCTGCTCCGCGTTCGCCTCACACCCTGCAGTTGCCGCGGTTGCCACCCTGATGGCGGGCCTGGCACTGAACTGCGTCAATCTCGGCGCGCAAATGGCAGGTGTCAGCAACGGCTTCGTTAACTGGCTGGCGATGAGTACACATCAGGAAAACCTGTTGCGTGGATTAGTGTCGAGCGCGGACATCACCTGGTTCCTGCTGGCCATCGCCGTAGCGTTGGCACTGGGCACACAACGCCTTGCGGCAGATCGGGAGCGCGGTTGATGACGTTGATAAATACGATCATCCGCCGTCTCCACAGTTGGCTATTTGCACTACTGGTGCTGGTTGGCGCCTGCGCGATCGGATATCTCACATCCCGCCATGATCATGTCGTGGATTGGACTTACGGCAGCCGCATCAGCATGGCGCCGGAAACACGTGCAGTGCTGGCGAAACTGGATGGCCCGGTCGATATCGTCAGCTACGCCAATCCGCAAGGCGATCTGCGCCAAACCATAGCGGCTGTATTGCAACGCTATCAGCAAGCCAAACCTGATATTCATCTCAGCTTCGTCGATCCACAGAAAGATCCCGCGGCAATGCGCCATCTCGGCATCACGGTCGACGGCGAGCTGATCCTGCGTTATCGCGATCGCGAGCAGCGCCTGGATATGCTGTCCGAACGCAGCCTCGCCCAGGTGTTCGAACGACTGGTTCGAGGCAACGATCGCATCGTCGCTTTCGTGACCGGCGATGGTGAGCGCCGTGCGGATGGCGTTGCCAATGCCGATCTGGGCGCCTTCGTTTCGCAGCTTGAGCAAAGTGGCATGCGTGCCGTGCCACTGAATTTCTCCCAGATCGCCACCGTGCCCGATCAAACCGACCTGGTGGTGTTGGCCAGTCCGCAGGCCGCCGTGTCGTCCGCGGCGACCAAAGCGCTGGTCGATTATCTCGGCAACGGTGGCAACCTGCTGTGGCTGGCCGATCCAGGCAACCAGGATCCCTGCCTGCAGCCACTGGCCGACACACTCGGCATTCGCGTATTGCCCGGCGAACTGATCGATGCGTCAAATGCCGCGCTAGGTTTGAAGGATCCGCGTACCATTCCGCTGGGCGATTACCCGCCCAGCCCGATTACGCGTGGCTTTACCCTTACCACGCTGTTCCCCGAGGTGGCCGCATTGGCGGAAGTGCACAAGCGCGAATGGCAGGTCACGCCCTTCCTGCGCTCCAGTCCGCAAGCCACCACCCAGGCCATGGATGGTTCGTCCGGCCATGGGTTGAAAGGCCCCCTCGATTTCGGCTTCGCGTTCAGCCGCCTCTCACCAAGCCCAGCCAAGGCTGAGCAGCGCGTGGTGGTCATCGGTAATGGCGACTTCCTTTCGAACAGCTATCTCGGCAACGGCGGCAACCGCGCCCTGGGCGAACGCATCTTCAACTGGCTGCTCGGTGACGACGTGTTGATCAACATGCCTTCGCACGGCGCACCGGATCGTGTGCTAACCATTTCACAAGCTGAGCTGAGTTTCCTCAGCATCGCTTACATCTTGGTCATACCGATGTTGCTGCTGTTGATCGGCGGTGTCATCGCCTGGCGGCGGCGTCGCTCATGAAACGTGCGGTGCAACGACAGCTCGGGTTGTTGGCAACAATCATAGTTCTGCTAACGGCCGTAGCGTGGCAGGTGCGCAGCGACCGATTCGCCGCACCCGGTAGCTTGTTGTCCATCAACCCCGACGCCATCACACAAGTGGAACTGCAGCTAGGCCGCGCACCGGCCGAACACTATGTGAAGCGCGAGGAACATTGGTGGCGTGTGGATCAAGCCAACACCATCCGTGCCGATGATTTGCGCTTGCGCAAACTGGCTCGCATCGCTGCCGCGCCGGTGCAAAGCTGGGCTCCCTTGATCGGCTACGACGCCACCAAGATTGGCCTGGCCCCGCCGCAAGCCCGGCTTGAGCTGAACGGCCAAACCCTACTTTTCGGCGGCATCACGGCGATCGATCAAAATGGTTATGTACAGGTTGGCGATCGCGTAGGTATCGTCTCCCTGCGCTACATGCCGCGCTCGGCCCAAAGCCAAAACATCAAGGCAGAATGACATGCCTGAATTGCCGGAAGTCGAAACCACCCGACGAGGCATCGCACCGCATCTGATCGGACGCCGCGTAGCAGGCGTAACGCTGCGGCGCACTGATTTGCGCTGGCCAATCCCGCCCGAAATCAGCGAACTTCTGCCTGGCCAACGCATTGAAGAAGTCGAGCGTCGCGCCAAGTACCTGTTGTTGCATACGCATGCTGGCAGCGCATTGCTGCATCTTGGCATGACTGGCGTATTGCGCGTGCTGCCACCGGACGTGGCGCCCGGCACGCACGATCACGTTGATATTGCGCTTGAACCCCTGCGAGGCGAACAGGCACGCATCCTTCGCTTTACCGACCCGCGCCGATTTGGCTGCCTGCTTTGGCAGCCGCCGGGGATCACCCATGCGTTGCTGGCCGCACTGGGTCCGGAACCGCTTACGGATGCCTTCAACGGTGACCTGCTGTTCCAACGCTCACGCGGACGCAAGGCGGCGGTAAAACTGTTCCTGATGGACAACACGATGGTGGTCGGCGTTGGAAATATCTATGCCAGCGAAGCCCTGTTCGCTGCTGGCATCGATCCACGCCGCAGCGCAGGCGCGGTTTCCCGCCAGCGTTACCAGCGCCTGGCCGCAGAGGTGAAGCGCATTCTTGCCTGGGCCATTGAACGCGGCGGTACCACCTTGCGCGACTTTCTCAATCCAGACGGTGCGCCGGGTTATTTCTTCCGCGAGTTGTTTGTTTATGGGCGGAAAAGCGAACCATGTAAGGTGTGCGGCGCGACGATCCGACAGGCGCTAATCGGACAGCGCTCGACGTTCTGGTGTCCACGCTGTCAGAAGTAGATTGGGGTGCAAACCCTGAGGTTTCCCAACGTTTTTCGCATTTTCATGCATGAAAGCTCATTTGTTGCAGCACTTCGTCTGGTGGAGATCGTAAATATTCAAGCCATTGTGACGCCTGATCAATCAGCCACTCCCCATTTTGCTCTGATGCATCGCTGAACATGGATTTCTTTGTGATGGCGATGCTGTGCTGGCGTCCATTAGGGCGATCGCTGATACATATCCCACAAAATCTCTGACAATGCTGAGGACATTTTTAGCATTTCATTTGGCGTCTTGATCAATCAAAGTTTGGCCTGAGCTTTAACGGCACGATTTGGGTGTCTGATTTCAAGCAAAGACCAGGGCCGGAAGGTTTCTATCCTGGCCCTGCCTATAGGGCGGCGAGACCACCCTATACGATTTACCGTCACGACTGAGAGGGCTTATGTCGAAGAAGTTTTACTTGATCGGTCCAGCGCTCGCACTGCTGATTTATGCACTGTGCTCACATGCAGCATCGTCGCAGAGAATCTCTTCCCCTGAAGCTGCTGTAAAGGCGTTCTATTCGTGGTACGTCGGTACGGAGTCCAAGTCAAAATTTCCGCTACTTGACGACCACATCTATGCCTACGTCGAAAAGAAGACCGTGGATGCGTTGCGCCGCGATTACGAGCAAGACAACTTGCCAGGGGACGCAGACTATTTCACAAAGACTCAGGATCTCGATGAAGATGACTGGAGCAAGCATATGCTGATCCGCCCTCCAGTCATGTTGGGTGAGGTTGCGGTGATCATCGCCACCTTTGGCTCCGGCCCGACAAAGTCGAATGTGATCATTTTCCTCCGGAAGCAAGACAACTTATGGAAGATCATGAAAGTCGAAGACACAAAAGACTATTTTTGACCTTGTTTAGCTAATCCAAAACAGGGTCACCATTTCGCCGCCGAAGTCAAACCTCAGGGTCAGGTTCACTTCCTGGGCGGACGATGTGCCGGACGTGTACCAGCGAAGCGTTGGGTCTTTGCTTCTACCATTGCCTGGAAGGTGTCATGACCAAGTGCGCGTTGCTGCTGTAGGTAGGTGTGTATGGCCTGGAGTTCGTCGTCCGATAACGCTTCACGCAGCAGCGCCTGATAAGCGGCGCTACGTTCGGTTTCTGTGATGCCTAGTGCTGTATATGCTGGATGGGCAGTCACTATCGCATCAGGACGAAGTCCGCAATGAACAGCAGCACTAGACCACGGAAACTTCGTAGGGTCATCGATCATGCATGCACGAACAGGATTGAGATCGATGTAGCGGTGACAGTGCAAGATGTAGCTTTCGCTGTCGACGAGGCAAGACTTATAACGCCCCTCCCACAAAGTGCCTGTGCGCAGGTGGCGTATATTGAGTAGGGGGCGCGGAATCAGGTTATTGAGACACAGCCAATCTCAGGTAAATACCCGATCGTCACCGTTGTTTGGCGAGAAGATAATTCTGAATAACTCGAAGGAGCGAAGGCGCTTCGGTTTGTCACTGACTATGAAGCGATGGATGGCGTTCTTCAAAAGGGCGGGTCCTTTACTCACGCACTTTACTAACGCAAATCGTGGTAACAAAGCTTATGAATAAAGATAGTTTCGAGCGACTGCTCTCAGAATTTAGTTCAACGATCGGGCTGCCTGAATTGTCGTTTGATGAGGACGGCATGGCCTATCTCACGGTGGATGATAGCCATCCCATCATTTTTCGTCGCGATGATGCGCGCGGCTGTCTTGTGCTCCTTGGCCAAGTGGCCGACACACTGCCCACGCACACGGATACAACACTTTGGTTGGATATGCTTGCCATGGGCTTGAAGCCGCTTCGCAACGGTGAGCCAGGCATGGGCGCGGACCTGGACTCAGGCCAGGTGTTGATCCATCAAAGTCTGCCGCTTGCTGAGCTTCATGTCGCTCAATTGGTGGATACCTTCTTTTCATTTATCGACTTGCAAATGGTATGGGCTCAGCGACTCGAAGCCAGCCGCCTTTCCGAGCCGCAAGCGCCAAGCCTTAATCAGTCGTCGACATGGCTTAGCGAAAAATATGGCCATTTGCGCAATCAAGCATAACTATCTTATTTCCCTTTGAAAAAGGCCTTATCAGTGGGGCCTAAAATTCCACTGGAAACTTTAGATCATCCTTTTACTAATCTAACATTAGTAATGTCACATAATGAAGCTGGATACCTTGCATCATAGGTTTTTCTAAGGTCTAGTAACTAAACACCTCACCAGGGATGCTCTGATTTATTCCACGTTTCTGGCATGCTACCGCCATCGCCTTAGTTAGCCACGCCATGAAGCAAACCACGTTCGCGTCACTGAGCTACAGCACCAAAAAGCGGCAGACACGCCGAGAGAAGTTTCTGGCGCAGATGGAGCAGGTGGTGCCATGGAAGTGGCATTTTGGCATGAAGGCGCACATTGGCGTGGACATGCAATCGGGTTTGGTGCACACGGTGACGTGCACAGCAGCGAACGAGGCCGACATCAACGAGGCCGGCAAACTGCTGCATGGCAAGGAAGAGATGGCGTTTGCCGATGCGGGTTACACCGGCGTAGAGAAGCGCGAGGACGTGAAGGACAGGGACGTAGAGTGGCAGGTCGCGGCCAAGCGCGGCACGGTGACTGGGTTGCCGGAAGGCAAGCTCAAGAAAGCGACCAAGTGGTTGGAATACCTCAAGGCGGCGATTCGCTCAAAGGTCGAGCATCCTTAAAATAGCAGTCACACAACATCCTACAAACAGAACTCTTAAAATTACGCAGGAATTAACATGGAAATAGCGATAAAGCAAACATCCCAAAATCATGCAACAAAAGTGCCCCACACCCAACCCGGAGGCTTTCCGGTCCGGCCGTCGAATGTAATTTTCCCCCTCACCTTCGCCGGAAGGAACTATAACGTCACTGTGGACCCCGCAGACCGATTTACGGTCCAGCGATCCGACGGCTTTATATCACGTTTTATTACCGGATTGTGCGATTTTTTCTCGCGCCCACCACGCGAATCCTGGTCGAATATATGGATGAATGAATTGAATGATCCCGAATTGAATGATCCCGAATTGAATGATCCCGAATTGAATGATCCCGATAGGACTCCCATTATTCTTATTCGCCAAGAGCTTCTGAGACACGCGGAATGCCAGACATTACCCCGGAAATTACAACATGCCAAGCAAAGGGATGCTAATGTAATTATCCCCCTCACCTTCGCCGGAAGGAACTATAACGTCACTGTGGACCCCGCAGACCGATTTACGGTCCAGCGATCCGACGGCTTTATATCACGTTTTATTACCGGATTGCGCGATTTTTTCTCGCGCCCACCACGCGAATCCTGGTCGAATATATGGATGAATGAATTGAATGATACCGAACCCAAATTGAATTATTCCGATAGGGCTCCCATTATTTTTATTCGCCAAGAGCTCCTGAGACTCGCGGAATGCCAGACATTACCCCGGAAATTACAACATGCCAAGCAAAGGGATGCTATCGTCCAGGAGTGTATTGCCAGACAAAAGGCCTCAGAAGAGTCCCCATTTGGTTGACCCACCGAGTGTTCTTGAACCAATGTCGCAGAAAGCTCGCTCCGCAATGCTCGTGTTGGATGGTCGGCCCTTGACCATTGCCATTAGGGGATTTCGGGGTCACCCATGAATTAGTCTTTCGCCGATATGCTCATGCGCCACGAACGGATAACGAAGGGTGCTCTTACGAACACCGAAAAGCCTGGGTGGAACAGCGGTTGCTGACGTTCACTATGGCCCCTTCTTCTCATCCATGACCGATGATCTCACCCTGACCATCCATGGTCAGACTATCTCTGGCTGGACGGGCATCCGGCTGACCCGAGGGGTAGAGCGGCTACCGTCCGATGGCAGTATCGGTTTCACCGAGCTGTATCCGGGAGAGCTGGCGCAAGTCATGGTCCAACCGGGTCAAGCCTGTACGGTTTCGATGGGTGATGATTTGGTGATGACCGGCTACGTCGATCGGTTTATCCCGTCGATCTCCGATGGCCAGCACAGCATCCAGGTGCTCATTCGATCCAAGTGCGAGGACCTGGTCGACTGCTCGGCGGAATGGCCTAACGGGCAAATGAGCGGCACGTCTGCCCTGGATATGGCCCAGAAGCTGGCGGCCCCCTACGAGATTGGCGTCGTTTGCTCGGTTGCGGGCCTACCGTCCATACCTCAGTTCGGCAAAACTGAGGTCAGATTCAGTGTGTCACGAACGCGATCGAAAGCTCGCGATGCTGTATCAAACGCGATGCTGTATCAAAGATGGGAGTAGGCCTCCCGGGGTCGGCTTGCAGGAACACAGCAGCACTAGACCACGGAAACTTCGTAGGGTCATCGATCATGCGTGCACGAACAGGATTGAGATCGATGTAGCGGTGACAGTGCAAGATGTAGCTTTCGCTGTCGACGAGGCAAGACTTATAACGCCCCTCCCACAAAGTGCCTGTGCGCAGGTGGCGTATATTGAATTGATCGACGTAGTGGCGTCCAAGCTTCTGCATTAGGCGGGCGATGGCACCTATTGCTGGTGGTGTAACAAGTAAGTGTACGCGATTGTTCATCAAGACATATGCATGGAGTTGGCAGTTCGTGTGCAATAACGCTTCGTGTAGTAATTGCAAGTAGCGAAGACGATCACTGTCATCGAGAAAGCAAGGGAGGCGATTGTTGCCTCGTTGCACGATGTGCTGCGGAACGTAAGGGAGATCGAGTCTAGGTTGGCGCGCCATATTTCGAGTGTGGCGCTATGTGCATTCGAAACAGAGTCATCAAGTAGGAACGGGAACGATGAACGTCAGTGTTTACCATCCTGTCGCCTAGGAAGTGAACCTGACCCTGAGGTTTCTGGAACCGCTTACGGATGCCTTCGACGGTGACCTGCTGTTCCAACGCTCACGCGGGCGCAAGGCGGCGGTAAAACTGTTCCTGATGGACAACACGGTGGTGGTCGGCGTTGGAAATATCTATGCCAGCGAAGCCCTGTTCGCTGCTGGCATCGATCCACGCCGCAGCGCAGGCGCGGTTTCCCGCCAGCGTTACCAGCGCCTGGCCGCAGAGGTGAAGCGCATTCTTGCCTGGGCCATTGAACGCGGCGGTACCACCTTGCGCGACTTTCTCAATCCAGACGGTGCGCCGGGTTATTTCTTCCGCGAGTTGTTTGTTTATGGGCGGAAAAGCGAACCATGTAAGGTGTGCGGCGCGACGATCCGACAGGCGCTAATCGGACAGCGCTCGACGTTCTGGTGTCCACGCTGTCAGAAGTAGATTGGGGTGCAAACCCCAACAGGCGATCCATATGGAAATGGCAAAGTTGGGGTTTGCACCCCAACCTACGGTTCGGAAGGCCAGTGCAACGCCACATACGTATTGTTGAACCGCGGGTCGTCATATCCGCCGCCCAGTTCCGCTGTCACTCCGCCAAACACGCCATCAACTTCCAGCGACTGCCCATCCTTGAAATGCGCACCCAGGGCCTGTAGCTCGACCAATCGCTGGCATAGCGAACCGGCGCGGTCGATCTCTTGCGCTGGCACATCGCGCAGGCTGATATCAGGCCGACCAAACTTGCGCAGTCCGCGCGTGTGGATCCATAAGCGATCCGAATCGTCTTCCTCGTCGCGCAGGATCAGCACGTGATTGCGCAAGGGTGCGCCATCCTTGATCAGATAACGCTGGCGCCACTCGTCAGCGCTGAACAAACTGAGTATCTGGGGATCGAGAACGGCTACGCCGCCGATGTCGAGCAAGCCCGCCAGCACACCAAACGTATCGCGCAGATAGCCGGTATCCGCGCTGTCCTTGAAACGCCCGCGCAGCACCAATACCTGTGGCGCCGCCATGGCTTTCTCGAACGCCTCCGGCGCATCGCTCTGGAACAGATCGCCCAGCGCGCCTTTCAAGGGATAACCTTCCCACTCACGCAATGCGCTGTGATGATGACTGGTCAGCTCCACTTCTTCCGGTAGGCCGTCGCTGCCGTACTGCGCAGAGGGCACGCGGATCGGCTGGAATTCGCCGAACACGTAGAACTGCACCAGGATTTCCTCATCGCTGGGCTGCCAGTGCGGGCGCTGCCAGGCGGGAAAATAAAGCGGATTGCTCATGGATGGATCCTTATAGAGAAATACAACTTGGCCATGGTCTCCCAACCGTGCAGATGACTTTGCATGGTACTGCCATTTTTGCGTCATTCGGCTCCCATCCAACCGAAATGATTCCTAACATTGGCCCATGTTCTGGCAGAAGCTGCCGATAACGCCTTGTCGCGACTCGGATAACCGTCTGCGGGCAACTCATACCTCGTCCCGTCCCAGGCAGATCAGACGCCATTCGCGCCGCGTCGCTGGTACCATCATGCACCGCGCCTATGCGCATGACGCTTTGCTCGACGCATGCTCAACCCCCAACAACTGGCCGCCGTCGAACATGTCGACAGCCCGCTGCTGGTGCTCGCCGGCGCAGGTTCCGGCAAGACGTCCGTGATCACGCAAAAGATTGCGCACCTGGTGCAACGGCGCAAACTGGCCGCCTCGAAGATCGCCGCGATCACGTTCACCAACAAGGCTGCGCGCGAAATGCGCGAGCGGGTCGGCAAACTGGTTAGTGCGGAGGATGCACAGGCGTTGACCGTGTGCACGTTCCACGCATTGGGCCTGAAGTTCCTGCAAATGGAACACGCGCGCGCCGGCCTGCGCCGTGGCTTTTCCGTATTGGACGCCGACGACAGCGAGAACATCGTGAAGGAACTTGCACCGAAAGGTGCCAAGCCCGACGTGCTGTTCGGCATCCGCAACCTACTCAGCCGGGCCAAGAACAGCGGCCTTTCACCAGAAGAAGTGCTCGTCGCCGCACGCAGCCCGCGCGAACTGGACGCTGCCACCCTTTATGAGCTGTATCAGCAGCGGCTGACCGCGTTCAACGCCGTGGACTTCGATGACCTTATCCGCCTGCCGCTACGCATTCTCGAAAGCGATGAGGAATGCCGCAACGGCTGGCGCGAGCGCCTACGCTACTTACTGGTGGACGAATACCAAGACACTAACGATGCGCAATACCGTCTGCTGAAAGCATTGTCAGGCGATCGCGGGCATTTCACCTGCGTGGGCGACGACGACCAGTCGATCTATGCATGGCGCGGCGCCAACCCGGAAAACATCGACCAGCTCGGCAAAGATTGGCCCAGTCTTCGCGTGATCAAGCTGGAACAGAATTATCGCTGCGGCAAGCGCATCCTGCGCGCTGCCAACCAGCTCATCGCCAACAATCCCCATTTGCACACGAAAAAACTGTGGAGCGAGCACCCGGAAGGTGCGCCCATCCGCGTGATCGAGTGCAAGGACAACGAGCACGAAGCCGAGCGCATCGCCGGCATGGCCGTGACCCTGGCCGAAAAGCACAAGGTACGCTGGCACGATATGGCGATCCTTTATCGCGGCAATTTCCAGGCACGTCCGCTGGAAAAAGCGCTACGACTGGCGCGCGTGCCGTATCACCTCACCGGCGCCTTGTCCTTCCTCGACCGCGTCGAAGTGAAGGACCTGCTGTGCTATTTGCGCCTGCTCACCAACCCCAGTGACGACGCCGCATTCCTGCGCGTGGTGAACGTACCCAAGCGTGAAGTCGGTGCCGCGACGCTGGAAAAGCTCGGGCAGATTGCACAAATACGCTACTGCTCACTGCTGGAAGCTACCCGCAGCGACAGTGTGCTGCGCCAGCTCAGCCCGCGCCCCGCCGCGGCACTCGCCTCGTTCTCCGATCTGCTGGATGAATTTCGTAGTGCCTCGATGCACGAAAGCGCTGCCGACCTGGTGGACCGCGTGCTGACCCGTACCAACTATGCCGCGCATATTGCAGCAAGCACGGCAGACGTCACTCTGCGCGATCGCCGGCTTGGCAATCTGCGCGAACTGGCGGACTGGTTCCGCGCCATGCAAAAAGGCAATCACAGCGTCGGCAACCTGGCGTCACAACTCGCACTGCTCAATCATGCCGATCGCGACGAACCCGGCAACACGCTGCGCATGATGACTTTGCATGCGGCGAAGGGACTGGAATTTCGCTTTGTGTTTATCGTGGGCTGCGAGGAAGGCACCTTGCCGCACGACGGCGTCATCGACGAGGGCCGCGCCGACGAAGAGCGACGCCTGATGTACGTGGGCATCACCCGCGCCAAGGAATTGCTCACACTGTCCTGGTCATCCAAGACCAAACGCTATGGCGAAATACACAACAACCAGCCCAGTCGCTTTCTGCATGAATTGCCGCAGGACGATCTGCACTGGGAAGGCAAAGATCTGGAAGCCGACAAGGAAGCTGTCCGAGAAACAGCTGAATCGCACATGGCAAAGATTGCCGCCATGCTGGCGGGTCACTGAGATCACGCCATGACCTGCCACGGCTTTCCGCACGAATAGCAGCGAGCTCAGTCTGTTCGGAGGGTTGCTCCATACGCTTTACATCGGGGATGTGTTGCTCGCGGATGCGCTCTACTGCAGTTATTTCGTCATAGCGACGCTGCAGCGCCTGGGCGTGGATGTAGTGTTTGAGCAACACGATTCACGGACAACGGATTTTCGTCGCGGTCAACGTCTTGGCGTGCGCGATCATCGAGTGACCTGGAACAGACCGGCAAGACCCATTGGGATGACGCCAGAGCAGCATCAAGTTTTTCCAGTCACGTTGACGCTGCGCGAGGTAGATGTAGGAGGAAAGATTCTTGTGACCACGTTGATCGATCCGCGAGATGTGCACAAGAAAAGTCTGATTCAGGTGTTCGCCTTATTTTTCACATTAGCGATCGATCAGAACATCCTTGATAACCTACTATTTGGATTCAATATCAGGTGTTTACCCGGTAGCGACGAGATTCTCCGCACACAATACTATCTTTGGCAAATGCCTTGATCTTAATCATAAAGATCAAGTTCCCATCTGCATTAAGCAATAGTCAATACACGATAGTAAGTTTAGTGAAGCACATTAATAATAATTACAAATACAAAACCATTTAAATTTGTTACTACATAAATTCAATTTTTTAAAATTATAGATTAAATGATGGCGCTGAAATGGCTAATACATTACCTATTGAGAAAAATAAATTTTCGGAACTCATCGTTGAAGCGATGAGGAAGCTAAATATTTCGGAAGAAAAGATTTCCAGAATAAGTGAAAAGCTAGAAGTCGATGCGCAGTACGAAGCTCCTATCTATTGCGCATTCGAGATAGATAATGTGTCAACTATGCTGAAGTGGCATAAATCCTCAGGCGTTGAGCGTGTAGATGCAATCACTGTGGTATGCACCCTTCCACGCGATCATCGCCGTCCTAAGGTGTTAGAAACATTATTGGAATATAACTATAAATGCCACGATGGCACACCCGCCCATTTTGGGGTTAATGGACAAGACGAGATTTTGATGTACTTCGAACAGCTTCTCGTTGAGATTAACGCGAAAAAATTGGTCGACCTCATCATGTCAGCTATTTATCTGTCAAAACGCTTTGATGAAAATTATGCCGTGAACAGGAATAATTATGAAGAAATTGACTTTATTAAAAAATTTTCCTCTAAAGCTTAATTCACGTTAATTATTTCATTAAACTTAAAATATCTAATAACAGTATATAATATATGTTTAGCACAACACCAATAACGCCTTTGCAATACGCAGTGGTAGCAAATGAAGTAGATATCGTAGTACCTCGTCGGAGGACTGGTCATGCCACAAGAGATCTGCAAGGAGGCGCGGAATGGCTTTCGTGGAAAAACTTTCAGGAGCTATGTCCACGCACTGCTGCGGTAGTTCAAGGATGCACACAGCCTGAAAACGTTCTGGTTGTGACTACGCAGCTAGATGAAAGAGATAGTTCCGAGAGGGATGAGTTAAATAACGCTGTTAACACGAATTATTATAATAATAATCGAGATAAAACGCTACATAATTCACATATATTCGGTGATCGATTTGGTGTAACTGCTAAACTCCCTAATATTGATGGCGAAGAAATACCTCAAACGGCATATCAGACATCATCGGTTAACTTGTGCACCGATAAATCTATTGAAAATAAGATAAGTAAAAAGATTAAAAATAATGATAGCGGCGGACTCCGAGGATCCGGGGTCGGCGTTGCAACTTTTTCAGGTGATGGCGCCGGTCTTAATGTGTCAAGGCTTGTTCATGTAGGAAAAGAGCATATGGCTTTTTCATATAACATAGTGAACGGAAAGTCCACGGAGGTGAATAAGGAACTCTCTGTTCTTGATCGTTTGGAAATGGACAGTGAAGAGCTTAAGGCTTTCCAGAAAGAGGCAGAAGTGGAGGAAGAAAAAAAATATAAAGATATTAAGTCTTATAATAATGATCGAGCCAACAAGATTATGGGCCAATCATTACACTCGAGACCTTCACGCCGATCATCTAATGCATCGAGTATAGCGGACGCCTCCCTTAACGTGCTTGTCGCTGCGAGACGTTCTTCTAATAACACCATCGATACTTTGGCGAATATTAATAAGGAATGTAGCAAACGTGTCGAAAATTTACGTGAAAGAATAGAAATTAGTATGGAAGATCTTCTTCTAGATAACGCCGAAAACATTTTCTTCGCGGAAATCCATGGACTGTATGAACATGAAGCGCTTTTGACGATAGTTAATGATATTAATTGTAATAAGCATAAATGGGAAGAAATGCTAGGAAAAGAAGAGCTAAACCAATTTTTGAATCGCTTGGACGGAGAGGTCGTGCGTACGAAGAGTATTGAAGACAGACTAAATAGAGATACGGATCGCGATAGCGTTAATAAAAAGAAAAAGGATCGTATAACAATTACTGGCGCAGCTGCTGCCAGGAAGCGAATAGATCAAGCAACAACTACTGACGCAGTTACTGCTAAAAGGCATAAAAAAGATGCAATGTAATGGTCAATACCCCTCGGGCGATACCAACCGAAAGTGGAGACATAGCGCGAAGCGCATCTCAACTGACTGACGTGCAAAGTTCATGTAGACGCGACCATACCAGTCCACCGCTTTGCGCGGTCGAAAGGTATAGCCCAAGAACGTGAGCTTCACCGCAGGATAATTCATCGTCCGATTTACGTCTCGGCAATAAATTATCCGTTTTTTGTCTGGATACAATTCCAGGCCATATGCTCGAAACCGTTCGGCAATTCGGCGCAAGCGTAGTCATCGTGGGCACTATGGCGACGACGAACAACACAGAATCGCGGCGAAAGACACCGTAATGATGGGATGGTACTTGTGAGACATCACACTAAATTATCCCTTCCGACTCCAGCTCGCTCTTGAGATACGCGTAGTAAATCGGCGCGGCAACCAGCCCGGCCAAACCAAACGCTGCCTCCATGATCAGCATCGCCACCAGCAATTCCCATGCGCGCGCACGTATCTGCGTGCCAATGATGCGTGCGTTGAGAAAATATTCGAGCTTGTGAATCACAATCAGGAAACCCAGCGATGCCACGGCCACCCACACGGATACGGACAAACCGGCAATCGTCACCGCCGTGTTCGAAATCAGGTTCCCGATCACCGGCAGCAAGCCGGCCAGAAAGGTGATCACCACCAGCGTCTTGGACAAAGGAACGTGAATCCCCAACAGCGGCAGCACACCCAGCAGAAAGATGGCCGTCGCTGCCGTGTTGATCAGCGAAATCTTGATTTGCGCGAACACAATGTTATGAAACGCCTCAGCCAGATGCTGGCAACGTTCTCCCAATGCCCCGACCAGCGGCCCCACCTGATGCGGCGGGCGGGCGCGATTGAGCGCTACCAGCGCGCCCAACACCATCCCAACCATGATGCGCACCAGCACCCGCGCCGTTTCCTTGCCCACGTTTTGCAGACTCATCGCGTGTTTGCGGGCTAGGTCCAACGCCATGACACGCAATTCATCCACGCTATCCGGCAGCCAGTTGGTAATCGCCGTGGGCAATTGCTCGCGCGCCTTTTCCACCAGCGGCATCAGTTGCTGCTGCCACAAAAGATCGGGGTCGCCCATTTCCTTGCGGAAGAAGCTCACCAGCCACGCGACCAGCAAAGTCAAAAGACCGACGACGATCACGCCCAGTAGGGTCACTACCACCAACCGTGCACGGTCACCGGAGATGCGGCGACCGAGTAGCGGCGTCATGGCATGCACCAGTTCGTACACCAGCAAACCCGCCAGCAAAGCTGGCAGCAGGTGCAGAAACAGCAGCATCGTCAATGCAAGCGCTGCAAGGATGTAACTCGTGATGCGAATACCACGGGAGGCATCAGTAAGTGCTGGCACGTGGGTGGCCTATGGCAGAGCAGGGTGCCGGCAAGTCTGTCATAAACTTGCGCTATCCTCCCGCTACGCTGTCTCTGTCGCAGAAAATCAATGCCTTGCGCATCGATTAGCTTAACTATTAATCACTTAGATACATAAAGTTAAAGTATTGCATGAAGTTAAACAGCCCCGTATCATGAGCCCCGTCGAATCCTGCTGACCTCCAATCCACGGCGGGCAACGGCCATTTCCCTTCCGGCGATGCCGGCATAACCCTGCGAGGCCCATCGCCCGTGGGGTTTTCTTTATGATGCAGCGCGGCCCCTATGCGCCACGAGCTCGGTTCGGCCACAACCGCCCTCCCAACAGGGCAGGAGCTGCAGCAGGCGCCAATCCGCTAACGATAGAATATGCAGATGCCGACTATGACGACCGCGGAAACCACCTACCGCAGCCGCGCCCCCTGGTGGTTCAACCTCACCGGGCACCTGCTTGAGCCCTGGGTACGCATCCGCCGCGACCCCGCCGAACCAGCCGCGCTGCTGAAAAGCAGCGCCCCGGTTTGCTATGTCATCGAGCGCGACGGCTTTTCCGATGCGCTGATCCTGGATCGCGCCTGCCGCGAGGCGGGCCTGCCCAGCCCGATGCAATCGCTGGCGCATACGCGCCGCAAGCGCTCCGTCTTTGCGCTTGCCCGCCGCGACGGCGAAGTGTTCGGGCGCAACCGCAAGCACTCACCCAATGAGCCTATCGGTCAGTTGATCCGCTCGCTGAAAGGTTTTCCCGAACGTGATATCCAGATCGTGCCGGTGTCGATCTACGTCGGCCGAGCACCTTCGCGTGAAACCGGCTGGTTCCGTGTGCTGTTCTCGGAAAACTGGGTAATGGTCGGCCGCTTCCGGCGCATGCTCGCCTTGCTGCTGAATGGTCGCGACACCATCGTGCACTTCTCCGCACCCGTGTCGCTGCGCACGGTCATGGATGAAAGCCGCGAACTGCAGCCAGAGCGCTTCGCCCGCAAGATAGCGCGTGTACTGCGCACCCACTTCCGCCGCATTCGCGCGGCGGTGATCGGGCCGGACCTTTCGCACCGGCGCACCGTGGTCGACGCCGTGCTCAATGCCGAACCCGTGCGTACCGCGATCACGGCTACCGCCTCCAAGGAAGGTATCAGCTACGCCAAGGCGTGGGAACGCGCGCACAAGATGACGATGGAAATTGCCGCCGACTATTCGCATCCCGTCGTGCGCTCGCTGTCATTTCTCCTGCGCAATTTCTGGAACAAGCTGTACGATGGCATCACCATGCATCACTTTGACAAAGCCCGCGCCGCTGCGCCCGGCTACGAAGTGGTGTACGTGCCCAGCCATCGCAGCCACGCCGACTATCTGCTGATGTCGTATCAGTTATACGCCTCTGGCGTGGTGGTGCCGCATATCGCCGCTGGTGTGAACCTCAATCTGCCGCTGATTGGGCCGCTCCTGCGCCGTGGCGGCGCGTTCTTCCTGCGCCGCAGCTTCAAGGGCAATGCGCTGTATCCGGTGGTGTTCAACGAATACCTGGCACAGCTTATTGATCGCGGGGTACCGATCGAATATTTCATCGAAGGCGGACGCTCGCGCACCGGCCGACTGCTGGCGCCACGCGCCGGACTGCTCACCATGACCGTACGCGCCTTCCTGCGCGCACCACGCCGCCCAGTGCTGTTCCAGCCCGTCTACATCGGCTACGAAAAGCTGACCGAAGGTAAGAGCTACGCTGGCGAGCTATCCGGCCAGCCGAAGGAAAAAGAATCGCTGATCGGCCTGATTCGCAGCCTTAGCGTACTGCGCCAGCGCTACGGCCATGTTGCGCTGAATTTCGGCGAGCCGATCGAGCTGATGCCGATGCTCGACGCCACCAGCAAAGACTGGCGCAATACCACCGGTGATGCGAACACGAAACCCGAATGGCTCAACAGTGTGGTCGACAAGCTGGCCGAACAGATCCAGATCAACA
Source organism: Dyella sp. M7H15-1 (assembly GCF_004114615.1). Taxonomy (NCBI): domain Bacteria; kingdom Pseudomonadati; phylum Pseudomonadota; class Gammaproteobacteria; order Lysobacterales; family Rhodanobacteraceae; genus Dyella; species Dyella sp. M7H15-1. The sequence goes on along the minus strand of NZ_CP035300.1, from coordinate 2,889,135 downwards.
TCAATCGCGCGGCAGACGTCAATCCGATCAACTTGCTGGCGCTGGCCCTGCTTTCCACGCCCAAGCATGCGATGGCGGAAAACGATCTGCTCACGCAATTGGAGTTAATGAAGTCACTGCTGCAAGAGCTGCCCTATTCGGATCGCATCACACTCACACCGATGGCACCCGATGCTATCGGCGCTTACGGCGAACAGATGGGCTGGATCACCCGCGTACGCCATCCGCTCGGCGACGTACTGACAGTGGAAAGCGAGTCGGCGGTGCTGCTGAGCTACTTCCGCAACAACGTGCAGCACCTCATTGCCCCAGCGGCATGGGTGGCCTGCTGCTTCCTCAACAACCGACGCATGACACGCGCCTCGATCCTGCGTTTGGGCCGCATCATTTATCCCTTTATCCGGGGCGAACTGTTCCTGCCCTGGGACAGCGAGGGCTTCGGCCAACAATTGCAGGCCACCGTCGATTTCTTCGTACGCCGAGGCCTGCTGGAAGCCCGCGGCGAAGGCCGCGTGCTGGAACGCGGCCCCGGGCAGGACGATGCGGCATATCAGCTTAAAGTGATCGCGCGCAGTCTGATCCAAGCCTTCGAACGCTACTACATCACCATTGCTGCCCTGGTGAAGAACGGCCCGCACACCATCTCCGCCGCCGAGCTGGAAAACATCTGCACGCTCACCGCACAGCGCCTGAGCCTGCTCAGCGAACTTTCGGCACCCGAATTTTTCGACAAAGCCCTGTTCCGCGGCTTTATCCATAAACTACGCGAACGCCGCGTGGTATGGACCGACGACGGGGGCAAACTCGACTACGATATAGCGCTGGAAGACATGGTGCGTGACGCCCGCGTCATCCTCTCCCGGGAAATGCGCCACTCCATTCTCAAGATCACCGGCGGCGATCCGGAGAAAGAATCAGCCCACCCTGCCGCTGCACCCGCAGAGCAACCCGTATCTGTGACGCAAACCGAGAGCGAAAAGCTTGGTGAGCAGCAGGAACTGCCGTTGAATACCAGCGAAGAGCTGCATGAGCGGCATGTCGCCACGGAGCGTCACGAGCATGAACGTGAGCATGCGCCGGTCGATCACGACAAGAACAGATAAGCCGCGGCGTCACTGCAAACCCCGCGGCCTTTGCGTTTTTTATGGGTTGAAGGGTATCTGTATCCCCAGCAGGATGGTCTGGCTGTTCTGATTGCTGCCATCCATTTCATTGTCGTATTCCAGCCGTATGGTCGTCCCTTTGGCGTATTGCCAATTGACGCCTATGCCAAGCATGTAGTGATTGCGCGCCAGGCGATCGACCGGTGCACTGTAATATTCGCCTGCCGATTGCAGATCCGCATAACTCATCGTCGCTTCGCTGGCGCTCTGGAAATCGTGCCCATATTCAAGGCGCAGTTGCGGCATGACCATACCGTTGTCGAGCTTGAAGACATAACTCGTCAGCACACCCAAACTGGTGGTACTAGTACTGACCGTCTCACCTTGGTAATGCAGCGCATAGATGTCGTCACCTTGTTCGGTGTAACCGTCGAGGTCCGCATACGCAAGATCGACACGTCCATACGGCGAGACCATCCATGCATCCTTGCGCCACACATAGCCACCCGAGAACGAAGCGAACCACTGCCCGCCCTCGCGATGACCGTTGACCCGATTGCCGTCGACCGTTACGTAACGATCTGTATTGAACGAAAGCCACTGATAGCCAAGCACGCCATCGATAAAGGTAGACTCGCCAGGGCTGTAGCTCGCATAAGCGGCCAGGCTGTAACTGTCCCCACTCATGCGGCTGCCGTTGCTACCAACATGGGTATCGTTATGGCCGTAGCCAAAACCACCACCTACCGCAAACGATGGCGAGATACGTTTATCGACACCCGCACTGATCCCGCTGGTGTTGAAGTTGAAGCCGTTTGCACTGGCGCTGCTGTCGCGCGACCCGAAATTGATCGCACCACCCGTCCATACCGCATAACCATCCGGCAGCGCCGTGGTGGCCGTGGACGGGGCCCTTTGTGGTTGCGGATCAAGCCAATTGCGTTGGATGGGCCCCTGATTCTGCACATTGAGCATGCGTTGTTGCGCCATCATCATGCTGTCGGAACTGAAACTCAGGTTGTTCTGGAATCCACCGCTACCACCCCCGCCATGCAGTACTTCCAGACGCTGCTGGAAGTTGTTGATCTGACCTAGTGCAAAGTTGCGAGTCGCGTCGACCTGCGCGGCAAGCACGCCTAGCACTTGCGCATCTTTCGATGGATCAGGACGCGCCGATACAGCAATCGTCACGGTCGCCGGAGTGGAAGTCGCGAACGCATTGGAGAGTGTGAATGTCAGCACCACGTTGCCGCTAAACGCAGGTGCGCCGACAAACTTCAATTGATAACCGCCGGATACCGCTTGGATCAATGCCGTGCCCGCCGAGGCGGGTGACACCGATATCAGCGCAGCACCCGTGAACGGTCCACCCTGCGCGCCCTGGGTCAAATTCACCTGTGCCGTTCGACCGGCGACTAGCGTGGTGTTTTGCGATACCGCCATCGGAATCGGTTCGTTGATGATGGTGACGGTGATCGGCACGGAAGTACCGAACGGATTGGTCAAGGTATACAGCAGCGTTGCCCGTCCCGATGCCTCGGCATCAGGCGTGTAGACGATGTTGGTACCCGATACCACCGCATGCCCAGTGCTTGGCTGCTGCGTGATCGTTACCGCGGTGTACGGCGCGCCACTGGCATCGCGCACTGCATTGATGGTCAACGGTTTGGAACCCATCGCGATCACGGTTTGTTCCGGCACAGAGGGTACCGCCAGCGATGTGACCACAATGGTTAGGGTGGCCGCTGCCGAGGTGCCGCCCGGCCCGGTGGCCGTAAAGGTGAGTGTATCGGTACCAAAATAATGGGTGGCCGGTGTGTACACGATATGCAAACCGTTCACACTGGCATTGCCATGCGAAGGTGCTGTGGCGATGACGACGCTGTTGATCGGCCCGCCCTTATCCAGTGACCCGATAGCGATGACCACTGGCTGATCGGCAGGCGTGGTCACCTCATCATTGCTGATAACGGGCACGGCCTGCTCGACATTCACACTATAGCTTTGCGATGCGGTGAAGTTGTTGCTGTCCTTAGACATCACCGTAAACGAGAATGCACCATTCACCGCAGGTGTGCCGGACAGCAAGCCGCCCGAGCTCAAGCTAAGCCCGCCGGGCAAGCTGCCCTGGCTGACCGAATAGGTGTACGTGCCCGTACCACCACGGGTTTGCAACTGCTGGCTATATGCCGCTGCATCTTGCGGATTTGGCAAGGTGGTAGGCGTTATCGTTAGCGTCGGTGCATTGACGGAGAGCGAATAACTGCGCATGCCCGTGAACGGCGCACCCGTACCGGTGCTGCTGTCGGTGGCCGTGACGGAGAACGTATAGGCACCAGATACCGTCGGCGTACCCGATAGCACACCCGCACTGGTCAAGCTCAAACCCGCCGGCAGACTGCCCGATGTTACAGTGTAGTGATAAGGGGCTGTGCCGCCGCTAGCAGTGAATGTTTGCGAATAAGCGCTTTCCGCGGTCGCCACGGTCAAGGTCGACGAACTGGGACTGAGGCTGATCGTCGCGGCCGTCATCGTCAACGTATACGCCTGGCTACCGGTAAAGCTGTTCGCATCCGTGGCGGTGATCGTGACATTGAACGCACCCGCCGCTGTTGGCGTACCGCTCAAGACACCGCTGCTACTCAAGGAAATACCCGCGGGCAAGCTGCCGGACGTCACACTGAAGCTGTATGGCGCTACGCCACCGCTGCCGCTCAGCGTCGCGGAATAATTGACACCCGCCACACCGCTGGTAAGCGTGGTCGGGGTTAGGGTGATCGTGCTGTTACTCACCGTCAGGCTGTAATTGTCCGTGGCGGTAAACGGCGCGCCGGTGCCGGTGGAACTGTCGGTCGCCGTGATCGCAAAACTGAAATGCCCCGCCTGCGTGGGCGTACCGGAGAGCACACCAGCACTCGACAAACTCACACCCGCCGGCAGACTGCCGCTGCTCACGTGGAAGGTATACGGCGACGTTCCGCCACTACCGCTGAAGCTTTGCGAATAGGCTGTAGCGTAGGTTGCGCTGAAGGCGGTGCCGTTGCTTGGCGATATAGACAACGTCGGCGCAGCTATCGTTACACCTGAGTAGGTCTGTGTCGCGGTATTGCTGTTCGCATCCGTTACCTTGACCGTAAAGGTGTAGCTGCCGCCCGCGGTCGGCGTACCGGAAATCACCCCGCCACTGCTGAGGCTCAAACCCGGCGGTAAGCTGCCGGACGAAATCGAGAAGGTATATGGCGGATTGCCATTGCTTGCACTAATAGTCTGATTATAACTCACGCCGACCGTTCCGTTGGGTACGCTGCTGGTGGTGATCGTCGGCGTCGATGCATTCACGGTCAGCGTGTAATTGGCGCTACCGGTATACGGCCCGGTACCGCTGCTGCTATCCGTGGCGGTAACGGTGAAGCTGAAATTGCCGTACACCGTGGGTGTACCGCCCAAGGCACCACTGCTCGCATTGAGCGTGACACCGCTGGGCAAGCTGCCACTGGTCACCGCATAGGTGTAAGGCGACGTACCACCACTGGCGTTGACGGTTTGGCTGTAACTGCTGTTTTGCGTGGCGCTTGGCAAGCTCGACGGCGACACCATGATGGTCGGCGCACTGATCGTGACATTCGAATAGGTCTTGGTGGCCGTGCTGCTAGCCGCATCCGTCACTCGTACGGTGAACGTATAGCTGCCACCCGCGGTGGGCGTGCCCGAAAATACACCGCTGCTGCTGAGACTCAAACCCGGCGGCAAACTGCCCGACGCCAGCGAGAAGGTATACGGCGAATTGCCGCCGCTTGCACTGATCGTTGTGCTGTAACTCACACCCACGGTGCCGTTGGGCACCGTACTGGTGGTGATGGTCGGCGCCGATGCATTCACGGTGAGCGTGTAATTGGCGCTGCCGGTATAAGGCCCGGTGCCGGTGCTGTTATCCGTGGCGGTGACGGTAAAGGTGAAGTTTCCATACACCGTGGGCGTACCGCTGAGCGTGCCGCTACTGGAAAGCGTGACACCACTGGGCAAGCTGCCGCTGGTCACCGCATAAGTGTAAGGCGAGGTACCGCCGCTGGCGGTGATAGCCTGGTTGTAACTGCTGCCTTGCGTCGCGGCCGGCAGGGTCGATGGCGATACGGTGATGGTGGGCGCCGCCATCGTCCAACTGGAATACGTCTTGGAGGCCGTATTGCTGCCGGCATCCGTTGCCTGCACGGTCACCGTAAACGTGCCGCCTGCGGTGGGCGTGCCCGATATCGTGCCACTGCCGCTGTTGAGGCTCAATCCCGCCGGCAAAGCCCCGGCGATGATGGCATAGGTATAAGGCGACGTGCCGCCGCTGGCGGTAATCGTTTGGCTGTAGGCACTAGCCACCGTGCCATTGGGCAGGGTGCTGGGGGAAATGCTGATGCTGGCGTTGGCAACCGTGAAACTGGAATAGGTTCGGCTGACCGACACGACACTGTCCGACAAGGTGACAGTGAACGAGTAGCTGCCGGCTGTCGTGGGCGTACCCGACAACACACCGCTAGTGCTGAGCGACAGCCCCGCCGGCAAGGTTGTCGAACTGAAGCTGTAACCGGAAGTCGTACCGCCCGCGCCGGAGATCGTCTTGCTATAAGCCGTGCCCACCGTAGCGTTGGGGAGACTGCTTGTGCTGATGTTGAGAATACTGATGGTTTCGGTATGGTTGATGTCGTTGGCATCGACCCAGACGTAGCTATCCGTCGTGTTGCCATTTCCGTTGTTGGTGTATTGCAGATATTGATCGTTATCGTCGACGTTGACGGCCGTGCCGTTGGTGGTATTGACCTGATCCGGACCTTGCGGCGGCGAACTGTCGGGATCGAAGGCCGGGTAGTTGGTACCCAGACCATCCAGGCTGCCGTAGATATCGGAACAATTGAAGGTGTTCAACGTTGCCGAACCACTGGCCGGCACTTCAAACGAGGCCGGGCAGCCGCTCAAATTACCGGCTCGCGCTGTGATCGGCATAAGGGCAAATGCCGCCAAAGATAAAACCAGCAGCAGCTTGTACAAAAGCGCGGCCATACGGGCGAAACGACCAGCGCTACGGCTCGCGCCGTCGCCATGTGTACGATTTGTGAGTGAAGAACATGCGAAGCATGCCAAAAACAGCCAAGCAAGCGTTCCCCACGCTGTAGCATGGCGATGTGAACGGATACTCACAACAGACAGCAGCCTCATCACTCACCCTCCCCCAGGGTGCAGCCTGCCTTTAAAAGGTCGGCCGCGAGTGGTAAACGTGCAGCTTTCGATCTAACTCGTGCCGAATTTATTTAAACGGCACGCTTTCGTGGCCCAGCCAAAAATAACTGCATATAACGTGCCGATACACGAAAATGCTTGGCGTGCTCGACCTTCAACAGGCTGCCACTTTAATTCAAAATGGCATCCTTAGGCTAAAGTGGCAAAGTTCCAATCATCCAGCCAAAAGGGGTTCACGATGTCTGACTACTTTCTCGGACAGATCATGCTAACCAGCTTCGGCTTTTCACCGCGTGGTTTCGCCCAGTGCAATGGGCAGTTGCTCCCCATCAACCAGAACACAGCGTTGTTTTCGTTGCTGGGCACTCAGTTCGGAGGTGACGGTCGCGTGAATTTCGCGCTGCCTGATATGCGAGGGCGCACGCCCGTAGGCGCCGGCCCGTCAGCCGATAGCGCATGGCAACCAACACCTTATTCCGTCGGCCAGTCATTAGGCGTGGAAACGGTGAGCTTGACCACGACCAACCTTCCTATGCACACCCACAACGTGACCAATACCGCTCAAAATGGCGTTTCCCGCAATCCCACCAACTCGCTTTACGGCAGCTTTGCCAATGAGGCCCTTTATGCCAGCGCCGCATCGGGGCTGTCTGCACTGAATCCGGCGCAGGTGCAAAACGCCGGTTCCGGGCTGCCGCACAACAATATGCAACCGAACCTCACCATCAACTTCAATATTGCGTTGAACGGCATCTATCCATCGCGCGGTTGAATCGAACCCAGAGAAAGAGGTGCTTCATGAGTACACCATTCGTCGGCGAAATCCGTCTGTTCGGGTTTCCACGCATTCCCACCGGTTGGCTGGCCTGTGATGGCAGCCTGCAATCCATTTCGGGTTACGAAGTGCTATACACGCTGCTTGGCACCACCTATGGAGGCGATGGACAAAATACCTTTGGCCTCCCCGACTTACGCGGCAGGGTGCCGTTGCATCAAGGCACGGGGAATGGCTTGAGTCCTCGTCCGCTGGGCCAGAGTGTCGGCACCGAAAGTGTCGACCTGACAATCGTCCAGTTGCCACTACACACGCACATCGCCTATGCAACGACTAACCAAGCCAATGCGACAAGCCCTTCTTCAAGCGTGGCACCCGGCACCGTGGCGAGCACCGACACCATGTATTCCAGCAATCTGACCGGCGCTCGGTCTTTCAACCTGGAAAACAGTGCCGTGACCTACACCGGCGGCAGTCAACCGCACGACAACACCATGCCCACTTTGACGGCGTCGTATTGCATCGCCTTCGAAGGCCTTTTTCCCTCGCAAAGCTGATACAGGGGCAATCTCCATGACTCAGCCATTTATTGGTGAAATCCAGCTGCTAGGCTTCAACTTTGCGCCGATTGACTGGGCATTCTGCAACGGCGCTACCTTGAACGTCCTGCAAAACACCGCGCTGTTTTCGTTGATCGGCACCCTCTACGGCGGCAATGGCCAAACCACCTTCCAGCTTCCCAATTTGACCACGCGTGCAGCCTGCAGCCAGGGACAAGGCACGGGCCTCAGCCCGCGTACTGCAGGTGAAACCTTCGGCGAAGCCAGCGTAGCCTTGCTGACCACGGAAATACCTGCACACAACCACGGCTTCCTGATCTATGACCAAACCGATGCGACACAACGCACCGCTGGCCCGCTCGCCAACAGCGCATTACAGATGCCCCAGCACGCCAATCCATTCCCACCGCAAGGCACTAACCCCAACGGGAATTTTGCTTCGACCATGTTGGGCATGACTGGTCAAAACATACCTCATGAAAACTGCCAGCCGTCACTGGCCATCAATTACTGCATCGCCTTGTACGGCAACTTTCCATCATTCGGCTAATGCCACTGGATGAATCACTGCCGGCATTCCCACCAGCTCACGCACCTATCCCTGCGTGCGCCGTACTTGACGCGCGCGGTATTCGCCTGCGTCGTGCCACGCAGCGGGATTTATTTTTCTTGCGAAACCTCTACGGCGAACTGCACATGGAAGAATTGCATCTGACGGGATGGCCCGCGGCGATGTGCAAGCTCTTCCTCGACGACCAATTCGCCTTGCAACATCGGCACTTCGTGGATTACTACGGGGAATCCGATTTTCTGATCGTCGAATCCGGCGACACCGCTATTGGACGCTACTATCTGCTGCGGCAAGAAGCTTATTTTCTGGTCGTCGATGTCGCTTTATTGCCGACGTGGCGTGGGCAAGGCATCGGCAGCAGCTTGTTGCAATGGTCGCAATCGATGGCGTGCGAAAATAAAGCGGCTGGCATCGATCTGCATGTCAACATCCTAAACGTCGCGGCGCATCGACTTTATACACGGCTAGGTTTTGTCACCATCGAACCGGAACCGCCTTATATCCGGATGCGCTGGATGGTCAATTGAAGATCGCTTGATATAAAAATCCGTCGCGGTTGCGTGCAATCGGCACCAGAAAAATACCGAATTCACCGAGTGAATCGTGCCTCATCGGATAAACCTTTTGCGGAAAGACGATCGCGGCACCATGGTGAAACGTCAGCGAAAATGGAGCGCGCACCAAACCGGGAACAACGCGCGCTGGCAGGGACTTTACTTCCACCAGCATAAAATCGGTGCGACTGTCGCCCACGGCGACATGAAAAGTCTCATTCACATGCGGGGCAAAATCTTGCAATGACAGAAAACGCACGTCCACCCCCTGTTGAACCTGGAAGCCTGAGTTTCACATAAAGCCGCAAAGTTGGGCTAGAGACAACGGCACTCGCTTAAACTGCATCTCGCTCGAATATTGCGAAAAATTCAGAGCCGTCGTCCCGGCGAAGGCCCTGTCTCTTGATCACAAATCTGACGCTGCGGCACCCCCTCTCCCCTTTGGGGAGAGGGGACTGATCTGTCCCGTTTTGCTGGTTATTTGCAGCACATAGCAAACAAAAAGATGTGATCAAGAGACAGGGCCTTCGCCGGGGCGACGATGCTTTAAGTTAGTGCCTTTGGAGGTAAGGATCCTCTCCCCTCCGGGTGGCGACTATTCGTGCCCGTCTTCAGTTTCACGCAAGCCGCCGCTGTGTGTACGCGAATCGGCCGTGCCCTGCCCTAACAGGTGTCCATTGACCATCACACCGTACAGCGAATCGGGCGTGTCATGGAAAGCAGCGCGCGTGACAGGAATGGAGTCTTTGTAACGTGGATCCTGCGGACGTTCGTGGGCATTCATGAAATACGCCACATCCCAGGCATCCTGATTGGTCAATGTGTTACCACGTCCGAGCGGCATATTGGCTTGGATGAAGCCCACAGCGTTGGTGATCGATTCCATGCCCGCACCCCAGTTGAAAGATTGCGGTCCCCACAGCGGCGGAAATACCACACGCCCTCCTGCTTGCTGGCCTTGGCCGTTATCGCCATGGCACAGCGCGCAATCACGCTTGAATACCGCTTCGCCTCGCACATAATCAGGGGCAAGCGCGGGCTTGGGCCATTTGGGATAGCCGCGACCTGGCAGCGATGTACCAATGGGCTCACCTTTGGACATCCAATACGCATAGGTTTCCAGCGCCACCAGCACCGGATCGCCAAGTGGCGGAGCCTTGCCGTTCATGCTGTAGTTGAAGCAACCCTGCAATCGCTCGGCAAAGGTGTTCACTTGACCGGTCTTGCTGCGATAGGCCGGATACATCGGATACGCACCCCACATCGGCGCGGAATACGCCAGTCGACCAGCATCGAGATGACAATTGTCGCAGCTCAGTTGATTGCCTACATACGCCCCCGCGTACTTGCCGGGGTTCATAAAAATCTGCCGACCCAAAGTGATCTGCTTGCCAAAATCATCGTTGGGGATCGACGATTCGAGTGGCGGCGCAAAATGGCTTTCGTTCTTCGATGTTGATAATGCCGGGGCCGGCGCCTTGGCAACCGGTGCAGCAGGTTGCGGCGTGGAATGCTCGCAAGCAGTGAGCAACAAGCTGGCCATGATCAGTGTCAGATACTTCGCTTTCATGGCTGCTGCTCCTTGCCCGGCGCGACCGGTTGTGTGGCATACCATGCGCTGATCGCCGCGATGTCGTCGTCGCTCAACTTGCTGGCGACGCTCTGCATGAGTTGTAGCGGATCGTTATGCCGCGCTCCCTGCTTCCAGGCGTGCAGCTCGTTGCTGAGGTAGACCGATGACTGCCCCGATAGTGGTGGAAAGTGATCGCCCACACCCATACCACCAGGGCCGTGACATTGTTCGCACGCTGGTAGCCTATCGGACCAGCGCCCCCGTGCCGCCAACGCTTGGCCGACTTGAGCACTACTTTCCTTGAGTGGCTCGGTCGACGCCGGAACGGGTACCGGCAACTTGCTGTAGTAGACCACGACTGCATCGCGCTCGGCGTCGGTCAAGGCGCCGACCACCGGTAGCATGGTAGCGTTGTCGCGCGAACCGTCGGCGAAGTCTTCGAGCTGCTTGCGCAAATACGCTTCCGGCAACCCTGCCAGGCGTGGAAACCCTGCAGCCGCCTGACCACCGCCATCCATACCATGGCATGCCATGCAAGGTGCCGCGCTGTGCCCATTGCCTTGCTGCGCAATCATGGCGCCATCCGGCGTGCTGGCCAGCACGCCGCCCACACAAAGCGCACATGACACCCACCATGCGAGGCATGCGTGCTTCATGACTGCGGTGGCTGGAAGCCGTATTTGTGGTAGATGGCCTGTGCCTGGGACGAGGTCATGAACGCCAGGAAGTCCTTCGCTGCCTGGGCGTGCGGCGCATCTTTCATGCGTGCCGCAGTGTAGGTGGCCATGACGTTTTGATCCGCCGGGATCGCCACGGTTTCCACCGGCCGATGCAGGATCTGCTGCTGGAAATACGCCTCGGTCGACCATACCGGTGCGGCATCCGACTCACCCTGCAAAACGCGCAATGGCGATTCGCGATGATGGATACGCGTGAGATACGTGCTGCCATTTTTCACCTTGCTGTCCATGATGGTGTGATCCAGCGCATCGCCACCCACCTTGCGATAGCTGGCCTCGATCTGTTTGGCGATGCCTTCCCACCGCGGATTGGGCATGCTGACACGCACGTCGCTGCGACCGAGATCTTTCAACCCTTCGATGTGCCTGGGATTGCCCTTGGCAACGAGAATGGCGAGCGGGTTGCGTGCATAGTCGGCGGTATCGGCAAACCATTCATGCTGTTTCTGCAAATCAGCGATCGAGCCTTTGCCGTTGGTGAAGATGTCCGGCTTCAGCGCAATACGCAGATTACCCATCACCAGCGACCCCGTCTCGATCTGCCTGACCAGGATGCCTGGTGGCAAAGTTTCCACATAAATACGCTGGTATTGCGGATAATGCTGTTTGAACGCTTCAACCAGATCGTGCACCACCATGAACTGGTTGCCGGCGAAAAACACCGTAAGTTGTGGATCGACCATGTCTCCATGCAAATCGGCAATGGCATCGAACGGCGGCACGGCGAACGACACGCCGCCGCTCGGCGGTGGATTCCAGGGTGGAAGGTAGTTGGCCTGAGCCGTGCTGGCCGTACTGCAAGCCATAGCTAGCATGCCCACCAGCATCACACTCCATGAACGGCCATTCGAACGTAGCGACATGTTTCACTTCCCTGTCTTAAAGCGGCATCAGGGCATAACCCTTCTGCTCCAGCTCGGTGATGGTGGTCAGTGCGGACAGACTGAGTGTGACATCCTTAAATGCCCACTCATTCGCATAATGATGCTCCGCCATCGCCTGACCGCACACGGCTACATCGATGCCCGCCTTGCGAAGCTGGCTGATCACCGCGAGATTAGGGTTGGCCGTGCCGAACTGCGCCCTGTAGTGCTCGTCATCCAGCACCAAGCTCGTGGCCGGGCCATACGCCACCGCCACGAACTTCAGATGATCAAGCGGCACACCCGCAACAGTATAAAGATTCACCGTGCGAGCCACGCGTTCGATGCCAGGATTGATCTGGTCCGGCTTGTCGCTCGCCTTGGTCAGTGAAAACACCACCTTGTAAGTAGCGTTGCGATCAGGCTGATAAGCCGCCTGCGGCAGCGGATGGTAGGCGCCGGCGGCGGTAATAATCTGCGGGGCGTTCTGTGCAGTGGCTGCGCCACTAGCAAGCAGGCCAACGATACATGGCAACAACAGATTCGAACGTTTCATGTTCCTCCTTTACCTAGTGTGGTGTCTCACAAGTAACGCACGCTTGTTTCAGCGGGGAGGGTACGCCGCTTACTACGATCAGGCCACTTCATGTTGCCTATATGACAGATAAGATCGCCTTATCCCTGCCGTGTTATCAGAGTGTTACAGGACCAGCGTGTTGCAGGACAATCATCTTGGCTTGAACCGGCTCAATATGAACTGCTGCTTTCACTCCCCCATTCGAAGCTGATGACTTGTTGCAGCGATACGACTATCGTCCCTATCGAAATATTTTTGCCTATCTCAAAAAGGGGGTATTTATGAGTGTGATCGGAAAGTTTTTAACAAGCGGAGTGGCTACCTTGGCCGTTGGATTCGGTTTGTTGACGACCACGACGCCGCTACATGCACAGCAAGGGTCACAAGGTGCGTATTGCGCCAGCAATGGCGGCGACTTCGCCCGCTGCCAAGTACCCTGGCGCGATGCAGTGCTGGTACAACAAGAATCCAGGGTGCGCTGCGTACGAGACCAGACATGGGGATTCGATCACCACAGCATCTGGGTGAATAACGGTTGTCGGGGGCAATTCGCCCCGGCATACGACCGCCCCTCCTACGGAGACAGGGGGTCTGATTGGGGCAGGCCTGGTTGGGACCATCCGTCACGACAGGGACAAGTGCGTTGCGAAAGCCACGGCGGCAATCGCCAATTTTGTCCGGTGGAGCTGCACCGCGATGATTCGGTCCGCATGGTCAACCAACGCTCCAGTGCAGATTGCCGGCAAGGCCGAAGCTGGGGTTGGTCGCACGACGGCATCTGGGTGGATCGCGGCTGCCGCGCAGATTTTGTCATCGACCGCCGTTGGTAACGGAGGATAGCTCTGCCCGCGGCACGAGTCGCTCTATCGTTTCCAAGAACACATCTCACAAGATCAGGCGGCGGCATTTTTCGAATGCCGCCGCCTGATCAACACCCATCGATAGCGCTTGCTGTTTCATAAGCCAGGCACGGGTGGAGGAAGGCTTATTTTGCTACTTGCAGGCACTTTTCAGCGTTGCCATAAGCGATTCAATTCCGGGCAAGATCAGCCTTCAGCGTCGCCCGCTCCCGCTGCAATGGCTGCGACGGAAACTGAACCTCACAACGAATCATGAATCATTGAGCAAAGAATGGAGCGCGTATGGATGGCTCAAACACTGACATGCATACTGTGTCGCTACTTTCGCACTTACGACAGCGCTTTTCCATGCTTGTCTTCGTTACTTATCGATATATTTGCCTCTTGCCCCTTCACGGTGGCGCCCTCGCTATCTACGTCGAGCTTCAGGTATGAGCCCGTCGAAGCAAAAGAAACCGATTTGGCCGTATTCCTCTCACGGCCTGACTCACGGCCCGACTCACGGTCTGACTCACGGCCTAACTCACGGCCTAACTCACGGTCTGACTCGAAGTCTGACTCGAAGTCTGACTCGAAGTCTGATTCTTCACCCGTGACAGCCTTTTGGCGATTAACGAAGGAATGGACTTCGTAACTTGGTTTCTCGACCATGTCAGATTCTTTGGAATTTTCTATATCCGCAAACTGTTCCTCGCGGGTTCTTGATGGCGGAGGAAGCTTCACGTCACCCCAAAATCGAACGCCTTGAAAGTTACATCCCGCAGTACGGGGGGATAATGATAAATCTCCGTCTACGAAAATGGAATCGGAAAAATTTGTGCCACGCATATCGCAACGCTTGTATATGTTATTTTCCTGCTGTGTCTCACACATGTTCGCACTGAATAAAAAGCAATCCTCCATGTGGATCTTGGTGAGAGCAGCCATATTAAAGTCTGCATAATTCATCGAAACATCCTGGAATTCACAATGAGTTAGCTCTGCGCCATTAAAGTCCACATAATCCATCACAACATTATTAAATTCACAATCAATTAGTGTTGCGTTATGAAAGTCTGAATTTGTCAGGCAGACATTGGAAAGCTTAAGGTCCTTTATGAACAATTCGCTAAAATCGGCGTTTTCGAAAGTCACACCAGTCAGGTCAAGACTGTTCACAAAATCAACTATCTTCTGGCACTCTGGACTATCCGGGTCATACGAAGCCAATTTTTGGATAAGTTCGGGAATCGGAAGAAGGTGCTTTTGTTCACAAGATAGGTTGTTGATACCTGCTATACAGGCTTGCTTTTGATCCCCATCATCCGTCAATGCCATGTCCATTAAGTCCTCTAGAGATGTGAGGTCTATTACTGCGTCTTGAGTTGTAAGGCCTATATCCGGCGGCAACTTCACATTGCCATGACATCGAACATATTCAAAGTCACAACCCTCAATTTGGGATGATGCTAAATCTACGTCCGTGAAAATGGATCTGCCAAAATCTGTGCCCTCCATAGGGCAGCACTCGTATGTGTTATTGCTCTGTATTGTATACTGCATGTTCGCATTCAATAAAGAGCTATCTATCATGTGGGTGTTGGTGAGACTGGCACAAAGAAAATTTGCCTTATCCATCACAACATTCTGAAATTGACATTCAGATAGCCGTGTGTCTTGAAAGTTTGCGTTATCCATCACAACATTTTGAAATTGACATTCAGATAGCTTTGCGCCATGAAAGTCTGGATTCGTCAGGCGAATATTGGAAAGCTTAAGTCCCTTTATGAACAATCCGCTAAAATTGGTGTTTTCGAAAGTCACGCCAGTCAGATCGAGATGGTTCACAAAATCAACCATCTTCTGGTGCCTTTCACTCTCCGGGTCATGCTTAGTCATTTCTTGGATAAGTTCAGGAATCGGAAGAAGCTGCTTTTGTTCACAAGACAGGCGGTTGATCTTTGCTATGTAGGTTTCCTTTAGAAACCTATCATCCATCAATGCAAGGGCTTTTAATCCATCTAAACGCGAATTCGAATTAGAATCATCGCTACTAATATCCGAAAATATCTTCCGCGCTTCTTCGCGCGATACGGATTGATTATTCTGACCATCTTGGACCATTCTGCTGTATGAGCCCGTACTACCTGAGATTTCCATCTTGACTCTCTTTGACCCTTTATTAAATTCAAGATCATGCAAAGTGTGCTGAGTAAGTACACTTACGTGAATAAGCAACACTTACATGCGCCATGTAAGTGCACGCACTATGACTCTATAGCGAATGGCCTGGCATCGGGTAAACACCTGAGTGATCTATTGCCTGCCAGCGAAGACACCTTTCTCAACCGCCTGTTAAGGTGTAGACCGGATGGGCTCACCATGGATCGATGCTGACAATAGAGCTACTTCCTCACTCTGAGATATAGGCTATGGCATCGGCCTACCAACCTGCCCAGATCATCCCCCTGCTCGTCATTCTGTCACTGCTTCCGCTACTGATTGTGATTGGAACCTCGTTCCTTAAGATCAGCATCGTGTTTTCACTGCTGCGCAATGCGCTCGGCATCCAGCAGATTCCGCCGAATATCGCGCTTTATGGGCTGGCGCTGATTCTTTCCCTTTTTATCATGGCGCCAGTGGCGATGTCGGTGCAGGACAAGCTTCAAGCTGCACCGACTACGGCTGACGCCAGCATCCTTGCGCGACTCAACGACAATACGCTCGACCCGTACCGGGAGTTCCTGAAAAAGCACACCGCGCCGGCGCAGATCCGCTTTTTCCGCGATGTCGCACAAAAGAACTGGCCTGCCAGCGACCGCGACCGCATCAGCGACGATTCCTTGCTGATGCTGATGCCCGCCTTTGCTGTCAGTCAACTGGTCGAAGCATTCAAGATCGGGTTGCTGCTGTTTCTGCCCTTTATCGCCATCGACCTGATTGTGTCGAACATACTGCTGGCGATGGGCATGATGATGGTGTCGCCGATGACCATCTCGATGCCTTTCAAGCTGCTGGTGTTTGTGCTGATCAGCGGCTGGGACCGTCTGCTGGGGCAGCTATTGCTGTCCTACCACTGAGGAGCGCGACATGGGCGAGGCTCTCATCATCCATCTTGCCAGCGAGCTGTTGTGGCTGGTGCTGCTGTTGTCGCTGCCGATCGTGGTGGTCGCATCGGTCGTTGGTCTGCTGGTCAGCCTAGTACAGGCGTTGACCCAGGTGCAGGATCAGACCGTGCCGTTCCTGCTCAAGCTGGTAGCCGCATGTATCACGCTGGTTGCGACTTATCACTGGATGGGCGGTATGTTGCTTCGCTACACGAACCAAAGCTTCGACCTTATTTCGCAGATGGGCAGCTGAAGTGGAGGAACTTAACCGTTGGTGGCCGCTCTTGGGCATAGCGATGATGCGCCCACTCGGCGCCATGTTGCTGGTACCCGCGTTTTCTTCGTCCACGCTCGGAGGAACGCTGGCACGCAACGCCTTGGCACTCGTCGCCACCATTCCGGTGCTGCCCTTGTTGGCGACGATGGATATCCCCAACCCGATGGTTTCCAGCGGGGCCTACATCATGATCTTGACGCGCGAGCTAGGCATCGGCGTACTGCTCGGCTTTTCGGCAGCCATCCCGTTCTGGGCCGTCGACGCCGCGGGTTTCGCACTGGACACCCTGCGTGGCGCCTCGATGGCAGGCGTGCTCAATCCGCTACTCGGCGGACAATCGTCGCCGCTGGGTGCGCTGTTTTCGCATCTTACGATCGTCATGTTCTTCCTGTTAGGCGGCTTTCATGCGCTGCTGAGCGCGCTGTACCAATCCTATGTGCAGTTACCGCCCGGTGCGGGCTGGCATTGGAGCAAACAATTCGTGCCGTTCCTGTCCAGTGAGTGGCAGACGCTCTACACCCTGGCGCTGGGCTTCGCCATGCCAGCGCTAGTGATGATCGTACTGGTGGACCTTGCGCTAGGTCTGATCAATCGTTCCGTGTCGCAGCTCAACGTGTTTTTACTGTCGATGCCGATCAAGAGCGCGGTCACCGTGCTGATGCTGATCATCGGCATGCAGTTCGGCTTTTCCAACATTACCCATCGGCTGGCGCATTTCGACGGCGGCATCATACGCTTTTTAGAGCCCAGCCGATGAGCGAAAAGACCGAAAAACCCACTGCGAAAAAGCTGCGTGACGCGCGCGAGAAAGGACAGGTCGCCAAGAGCCAAGAGATCAATGCCACCGTGCAGATCGGGGTGATCTTGCTGTGGCTCATCGCCACTGGACCGTCGCTGCAGCAAGGACTGACGGACACCATAACGGCCACCCTCGACGCCGTGAACCTGCCACTGCACACGGCCATGAACCAGATTACTGGCCGAATCGCCCTACTGATGATGCATTTCATCTTCACACTGGCTGGCATTCTGGTGGTGTCCATTACCCTGATAGGCATGTTGCAAACCGGCTTTCTGTTTGCACCGGGTGCATTGAAGGTATCCGCCGACAAAATCAATCCGATCAGCAACCTCAAGAACATGTTTTCCATGCGAAGCCTGTTCGATCTGGTCAAGATGCTTTTCAAGGTCAGCGTGCTTGGCCTTACCTTTGCCTACCTCATCAAGCGCTACGCTGCCTCCTTCGCTCACCTGCCACAAGCGCCGATCGTCACTGGCATGGCGGTGTGCGTGCAATTGGCGCAATGGATGTGGATGATACTGCTTGCCGTGACGGCGGTGTTCTCCATCGCCGACTACGCCGTGCAGCATCGCCAGACGATGAAGCAGTTGATGATGTCGCGCGAGGATATCAAGCAGGAGTACAAGAATTCCGAAGGCAACCCGGAAATCAAGCACCGCCGCCGCGAAATGCATAGGGAGGTGCAGAGCGGAAGCCTTGCCGGCAAAGTGGCCAAATCGTCGGTGGTGGTGCGCAATCCCACGCATATAGCCGTCTGTCTGCACTATGCCGCGGAAGAAACACCTTTGCCGATGGTCTTGGAGTACGGACGCGGTGCTCGCGCGCTGCATATTGTGGCCCTGGCCGAAGCCCATGGCATTCCGGTCGTTGAGCATATCCCGCTTGCCCGCGCTCTTATCCGTTATACCCAGCCTGGCGACTATATACCGGAATCCTTGCTCGAACCGGTCGCGCAAGTGCTGGGCATGATCCAGAAACAACTAGCGCAGCAAGACGAAGGCGAAGACGACGATGCTGAAGCTTAGGACCATCGTTCGCCATGCGATGCTGGCTACATCGGTCGCGCTGGGCATACTCCTCGTACCATTGGCCCATGCTGACGGCCTGGTCTGGTATCGCGTGGCGGACCCGTCCACGGCTGCTCAGCCGACCCCCGCGGCGCCTCAGCCAGCGCTTCAGCCAGCATCCCTGCCGACACCGCCCGCAGCTGCCGCGGCAGCGCTACAATCACCATCGCAGGCGCCTGCTCCAACGGCCCCCTTCAGCGCCGGCTCCCATCGCTATGCACCGCTCATTGCTGATATCGCCAAACAGTACAACATTGACCCCATGCTGATGCACGCCGTCATCCATGTCGAGTCTGCGTACAACGAGCGCGCCCTGTCGAGCAAGGGCGCCGTGGGGTTGATGCAGCTGATGCCTGCCACGGCGCAACGCTTCGGTAAAACGGAGCTCTATCAGCCACGCGAAAATCTCGAAGCCGGCGCTGCGTATCTGCAAGCACTGCAGCAACGCTTCGGGGGGCAGCTCAATCTGGTGCTCGCTGGTTACAATGCGGGTGAAAATGCCGTGCTGCGTAACGGCAATACCGTACCACCGTATCCGGAAACGCAGGCCTATGTGCAGCGAGTGCTCGCTTATTACACCCGGCTGAAAGGTGGCGGCGTTGGTCAGGAATGGTCCGTGCCGAAAACCATGACAGCCACTGCGCGAACAGCGTCGGCCAGCACTTCCCGCTGGAATGACCTAGGCAAACTGGCGCAATTGCTGATGAGCAGTGGAGCCGATTCCGCGCAAACCAACGTCAACGACACATCCAATCTTCAGTAAAGCCCCGTATGACACCGTTACCCTTAAGGCACTCCCTGTCGTTCCGGCTTAGCGTGGTGCTCAGTGCGGCGACCTTTCTGGCCTGGCTGGCGACAACAATCTTTACTTTTTGCATTGTGTACCGCGATACACGCGACGCGCTGGTTCAACGACTCCAGCTCCAAGCGCAGAGCTTGGAGGGAACCCAAAGCCACAATCTGCGAAAAGCCGCCCATGACGTGAATACGCTGCTGCGTCACTGGCAAGCCAGCCAACAGACTCCGATAAAGGAAGGCCGGCACTATCTCACATCCGAATTCATACCTACGCCCGGCGCCGCACCTGTCGCGCCCGAACAACTTGCGCGTGCCGTGGCCGTGGCCGAAGCATACGGCATCAGCGGCATCGGCAACATTGTCAATAGCTTCGTCCTGCTGAACTCGGGCACCGCGTTGCACCACACGTTAGGCAACGACAAGAATCTGCAATTTGAAGTCGCATCCATTCAGCAACTGAATTCGATTCCATCAGTGAATGGATTGAAGTGGGGACGCCCCAGGTTTAGCCACAACGGCCAATGGCAACTGACGGTGGGTGCCGTCGATTCGCACACCGACGCGACCATCGGCATGACAGTGGCGTTGCCCTCGTTCGTTTACCCGCTTGGCGCATCTCAACAGGCGCAGCTATTCTGGCTCGACGGACACGGCCAGCCGCTTACCCCACTTTCGCCATTGGTCAGCCCTGACATGCTGGCTCGCATACCCGACTGCATCACACCCTTCTCGGAACGCATTGGCAACGTGCGTTTCTTTTGCAATGTCGTCAACCCTATAGGCTGGCGATTGGTAGAGGTTTATCCCGCCGAGCGCATCACCAATCAGGCACAGCTGATGCTGAAAAAGCGCGTACCACTGGCCCTGCTTGCTTTCGTGATCTTGGTCGGCTTGTTCTATTTCGTACTCCGATACAGCCTAGGACGCACGCTGAAAACATTCGTGCGTGTCATTGGTCCTCACCAGAAACTGGCGCGTCTGCCAGAACACCGGCCCGACGAATTGGGGCAGATCGCCCTTGCTTACAATCATCTGCTCGATGTCGTGCAAGCCCATTACACTGAACTGGAAGCGAAGGTGGCTGAGCGCACCATCGCACTCGACGCTGCTAAGCGCCAAGCCGAACAAGCCAGTTCCAGCAAGAGCGAACAGATCACCAGCATCAGTCATGAAATACGCACGCCACTGAACGGCCTGGTCGGGGCGCTAGTGTTATTGCGCAAGACGCCTTGTGATGACAACCAGTCCGATCTGATCGACACGGCGGTGAAATGTTCGGGCCACCTGCTGGAGATCATCAACAATCTGCTTGACTTTTCGCGCATCGAATCGGGGCAGATGGTGGTGTCTCAAAACCTGTTCGACCCGCTGGACATCATCGACCAGGCCATGCTCACCGTGCAGGCGCCCGCTCTGAACAAGCATCTTCAGTTGACCACGCTGGTCACGACCGAATTCCCCTCGATGCTGCATACCGATGGCCTGCGGTTGCGCCAAATTCTGATCAACCTGCTCGGCAACGCGGTCAAATTCTCTCCCTCCGGCAAAGTCAAGCTGTACGCGTGGAGCGATGACAAACATCTCTATTTTGATGTCACCGACACCGGCCCTGGCGTTGCACCCGAGGACGAACACAAGGTATTCGCAGCCTTCAGCCAGCTCGACACTTACGTTCCCGGCAGCGGCCTGGGGTTGCCCATTGCCCGCAGCCTGGCACAACTACTGGGTGGCGATCTGCGCTTGCTGCGCAGCGAAATCGGGGCGCATTTTCAATTGGAATTGCCTACCGGCGGTGCGACACAACCTGCCAACCAGGTGCCCGGCACGGCCATAGCTGCGCCTTTGCGCCTGCACAATCAATTGAAAGCGTGGGGCTATGTACCATACGACGGCGAGAATGCCACGCTGGCTTCGCCCGAACTGGCTTACTTGCCGGCGCGATTGCGCATGCGGCTCGATCCTCACCAAACCGCTCAGAGTGCCTCGTCCGATACACTGCCGATGTCCGCCTGGTCATTGCAAGTGCTGATCGTGGACGACATCGACACCAACCGCAACATCATCGGCCGTATGCTGCAACAACAAGGCCATCGCACGTTCGAAGCCGTCGACGGCGAAACTGCCCTGGCACTGGGGCGCACGCACATATTCGACCTGGTGCTGATGGACATACGTATGCCCGGCCTGAGCGGTAGCGAAACCACCGCCCGCTGGCGCTCTGAGGACAATGGCATGCTCGACCCTGACTGTCCGATCATCGCCTTGACCGCCAATTCGCAGCCTGCGGAACGCGAACGCCTGATGACCGAGGGATTCAACGAATATCTCACCAAACCGGTCATGCCAGCGACCCTAGCACAGGCGATCGAATACGCCGCCGACCTGCAATTGATGCGCGGCGTGGAACTGATGCCCAATACCGGTGCGGAACAACCGATGCTTGGCAACGATCAAGCACTGATGACGCGCGTACGTGCATTACTGCTCGATTACCACACGCGTATCGACATCGCCTTGATGCGGGGCGAATGCGAAACCAGCCTGGAATGGTTGCACGCCTTCAAAGGCATTGCCGGGCAAGCGGGCCTGGACTTCCTGTACGAAACCGCTGCACATTGTGAACAACGGTTGCAGGCCGGTGATCTGTCCGCCAGGGAGGAATGGACGTCCGTGCGAGTGCTCATCAAAGCCACCGCACTGTCATCCGAAACGACTGGGATATCGTAACGGGCGGCTTGTCTAGGGCGATACTTATTCAGTGTTGCCCTAGATCAGCCCCAGCCTGCGAGCCCAATGGGTGAGCTCGGTGGCTTTGTGTGCATCCAGTTTGCGCATCAAGTTGAGGCGGTGTGTTTCCACCGTCTTCAGGCTGATCGACAGCAACTCGGCAACATCGCGATTGCTGTGGCCCTCCGCCACCAGCTTGAGCACCTGACGCTCCCGCAACGTCAATGGCACCTCGTTGTTCGCGGGGCTCGATGACGGCTCCAGCGAATTCAGCCGCAGGGCAGGATCGATATATGGCTTGCCAAGTGCCGCGTGCTGCAGTGCGGCCAGCAATACCTGTTGCGGACTCTGTTTGAGCACATAGGCCATGGCGCCGGCCTCCCGCGCCTCCTGACCACGCCACTCTTCTGCTGCGGCCGTGACAACCACAATGCGCAATTGGGTCCACCGTTTTCGCAACTGACGGATCACATCGATGCCATCCATGCCTGGCAACCCCAGGTCGAGCAGCACTATATCCGGCGACAGGTCCTGGCAAGCCTTATAAACGTCTAGCCCGCTGGATACGGCACCGACCACTTCGTAGCGGGGTTGCCGTCTTAGCAGATGGCGCAGACCATCGATCAGCAGGGAATGGTCTTCCACGATCAGTACACGCAACACAGCACCAGTAGCAAGGCTCATGTCGGAAAATCCTACGTAATCGTGACCATCACGTAATCATTATAAGCTCAGGTGTAGGCCGGATTGGGGTACCCGCCGATGATAGGCACTATGGCGGCATGAACCGTCTCGTTGATCGTCGACTCGACCCCTCCGGCGCCTTCAATTGGCTGGCACAACGTATCGAGCAGCCCGTCTGCTCGAACAGCGGCCGCGTGCTGAGCGGCCAGCTTGGCCAACGACTCATCCGTGCCCGCTATTTTGTGACTGGACTGACCGTGGCGTTGACGCTGGACCGCCCCTTGGCACAGGCCGCCGAAGCCTGTCTGCTGCTCGCCACCACACCCGAAGCCTGTGACGACTCGGTGTATAGCGCAGACAACCGGCTGTGGCTCCTGCGCCGCTATCCCGAGCGGCTGCTTGCCTCCGAACTGGACCTGCTAATCAAACAGCAGCAAACGCTGGCGGCCTTACTCGCCGTCCCTCCCGTGAATGCCTCCCCCTCCCCCCCCTTATCTGTGAAATACGCGTAATGCGCCTACCTGCTTTATTGATAGCCTCGATCTTTCTGTTCGCGTGCCAGTCCGTATGGGGCAAACCGATCCCGTGGCGGGGCGAACCCTTCTTTGTGTCCAGCCGTGGCAATCCCCTCGCCGCCGTGCTGAAAGACCTGGGCGCCAATTACGGCCTGCCCGTGGTGGTCAGCCCCCAGATCACCGAACACTACGCGGGAACGTTACAAGATACCCCCCCCGGCTACGCACTGCGTGAGCTGAGCCGGCTCTACCAGTTGCTACCTTATTACGACGGCAACACGCTGTACGTGTACAAGGCGCAGGAAGTCAGCCAGACACTGATTACACCCAGCTACATCGACACACCCCAGTTGGAACGACTCATCCTGCAGAGCAAACTGCTCGACGACAAGGCCTGTCACCTGCTGCCGGTCGGCAGCGCCAATGCGATCCAGGTGACCGGCGTGCCCATTTGCCTGACCCGCGTCGGCGAACTGGCCAAGCAGCTCGATGTGCAGAACCTCAATCAGGAACAAAACAAGGAAACGATCGCGCTCTACCCACTCAAATACGCCAGCGCCGCCGATACCAACTATGCCTACCGCAACCAAAATGTGGTGGTGCCCGGTGTCGTGTCGGTGCTGCGCGACATGGCACAGGGGCACGCCTTACCGTTACCCGACGACAAAACAGCGGATCCCAAGGACACCAGCGGCTTGCCGTCCTTTTCGGCGGACACCTTGCAAAACGCGGTACTGATCCGCGACCGCAAGAAGAACATGCCCCTGTATAGCGAGCTGATCAGCAAGCTCGACAAGCGTCCGGCCCTCATCGAAATCTCGGTCGCCATCATCGATGTGGATGCAGCAGATATCCAAGCACTGGGCGTCAACTGGTCAGGGTCCACTCGCATCGGCGGCGGTCAGGTCAGCTTCAATAGCGGCGGCGGCCTGGACTCGGACAGCTTCTCGTCCGTGGTATCCAACAGCAGTGGCTTCATGGCGCGCATCAACGCGCTCGCCGAACAATCCAAGGCTACCATCGTCTCTCGCCCGTCGGTCGTCACGCTGGACAACGTGCAAGCCATTCTCGACCGTAACATCACTTTCTACACCAAGCTCTCTAGCAAGGAAAATACACAGCTCGCCTCGGTAGCAGCCGGCTCGCTGATGCGCGTGACGCCCCGCCTGATCCACGACGAAGGCACACAAGACAAGGTACTGCTCACGCTCAACATCCAGGATGGCCGACAGGCACCAGCCATCGGCGGGAGTGAACAACTGCCGCAGATACAGAACGCCGAAATCGCCACCCAGGCCACACTGAATGTCGGCCAGGCTCTGTTGCTGGGCGGCTTTGTGCAAAACGAGCACGTCCAGGGCAAAAGCAAAATTCCGCTGCTGGGCGATCTGCCATTGATCGGCGGGCTATTCCGCAGCAAATCGCAAAGCACACGCAGTGTCGTGCGCATATTTCTTATCGACGCCAGACCACGTCTGCTCGATTGACGCGAGCACAGCGCCATGCAAGCCCATTACAAACTCAAACTACTCAACGGTCCGCTCGTCGGGCGCACTTTGCAACTGCCAGCCGGCCCCTTCTCGATCGGCAGCGGCGACTGCGATTTGTCGCTACCACTGGAAGCCGACCTGACCGCAACGCTCGATGTCAGTGAAGAGCAGGTGTTGCTGACGGATACGACACCGTGCTGGGTGCGCGGTCGTCCACATACCGGGCCGCTACCGCTCGCCGTCGCCATCGATCTTGCCGGCATCCACATCGTGATCGACCGTCCCGATGCCGAAATCGGCAATCTGGCTGTCATTCCGCGAGCCCGTCCGGCGCGCGCCTACGCTCCCGTCGCACTGATTGTTGTTGCCCTGATGGCTATGTTGGGCTGGGCGTCTTATCCCAAGCCGCCACCGCCCGCACCCACGCCGCACGACTGGTTACCCCAGGTGCTGCATGACTACCCGGGACTGCACACACAGTGGCTGGACAAGAACCGGCTGCAATTAAGCGGACGCTGCCGCAGCAGCGAGCAACTGTCTACCCTGATCGCGCGTTTGCGGCAGTCGAATGTATGGCTGGAACAGCAATTAACCTGTGATGACGATCTCCAGCGTGAGGTACTAGCGATATTGCAGGGTTCAGGCTACACCGACATCACCGTGCAGATCGGCGCCGATGGACACGCCGTCATCGATGGCCCCATCCGCAAGAACGCCGACCTTACTGGCATCGCCGAAGCACTCGACCGGCTGCCAAACCTGCAAGGCTGGAAATTTACCGATCACCGGGCAGACGAATTCGCGTCGCTGGTTCAGTCGCTCAAGCAAAGCCAGTTACTGTCGGGCCTGAGCATTCAGTCCACACGCAACGGCTGGCTGCTATCCGGTCAGCTCAATCCTGCAGCCCAAACCGCCGTGCAACAACTGATCGGTACACTTAATACTGACAAGCAGCGTGAAAACTATCGCTTCCTCAACGCCCCCAGTGCCGCCGATGCCTCGCAATACCTGCCCGCTGCCATCTCCAATGTGGGGGGCAATGCCGCCGCCCCCTACCTGGAACTCGGCAACGGCGTGCGTCTGCAAATCGGTAGCGTGGTGCGACGAGGCATGACCATCGTGAACATCGTGCCATCGGGTATTTCGCTCGCCGACAGTCACCGATTGATCTTTCTACCACTGCAAGCCTGACTTGTGAGATGCCATGTCCACCCTCACCGAACTCGAAGACCGTCTGTTGATCGACCCCCTCGGTCAAACCCGTCGCACCCTGCTCGATGCACTCGCCGAAGCCGCAAGCGATTTCAACCAGCAACAGCGCGACACCCCATCAGCCGACGTCTTCGCCCGGCTTGAACGCCAACGCCAATCCTGCCTGGCCGCCATGGAAGTGATCGACCGTGCATGGTTGCTGCATGACGATGCCCGTAGCGCGCATCTCAGGTGATGACCCGATGGGGCACAGGCCATCGGCAGGGAATGATAGACCTCATAACTATCCATATGACGAGCGACAGCATTCGTCTAAACATCCACCCATCCGTGCGCAAACCCGGACCATCCTCGTGCCGCCACGCGCTTACCATTCCATTCAGAGGTCCAAGCCATGAATATTGACCAACTCGTCAACAACATGAACAGCAATGTCAGCCAAATGGCCAGCAACGCCCAGTCTGCCATGCAAGGCAATGTCAACGAAGACGCCCAAGCCATGCTCAGGGCCCAGTATGCCCTGCAGCAATACACGCTCGCGGTAAGCTGGGATAGCGCCGTGATGAAAACCATGAAAGACATGGTGATGAGCATCATCCAGAAGATCTGAAACCGCCGTGGACAAGCCCAACCTCTTGAACGCGCCGGATGTCCGTCGTCTGGTGATCGAAGCAGGCTTCGTTGCTACCAATCTCGGCATGCGCGAGCAGATGAAAACGATCCTCGCCGCACTGCCCGACTGGATCGACGACGCCAGCCAGCTCGCGCGCTGCGAAGCCATACTGCTGTTCGGTCTGCGACGCAGGAAAGCGGCCAAAGCCAAGCTAGACCTCCTACCTGCCGACGACTGCACTGCTTTGCGTGCGCTGCTGGCGCCCACACCCACCCATACGCACTAAACGTAGAGATACCCACATGAATATCGCCGACCTCCAACACCTGCTTGGACCCCTCGCCAAGGGCGTGGAACCCGTCCCCGCCGCCGCTCCCACCGAAGCCCTGCAGTCCCAGTTTGCCGAGTTGCTGAGCACCCATACCAATGCCACCACCGCGTCGGACAATGCGCTCGCCGTACAGGGTGCGCTGAGCCAGCTCACGGTCGGCACCGATCTGGCCGCCAAGGTATTCGGCTCGCTCGCCCAATCGATCAACAAACTGACTAACATGCAATGAAGACGCGCTGGAAAATTCTGCTCGCCGTGCTGACACTGCTACTCGCGGGCTGCAACACCGACCTGTACACCAATCTGGATGAAGCAGATGCCAACCAAATGATGGCCCTGCTTATGTACTACCACATTCCCGCCGAAAAAGTGGCCGCCAAAAACGGCATCACCCTGCGCGTGGATCAAGCGCGCTTCGTGGATGCCGTCGAAGTACTAAGGCAGAACGGCTTTCCACGGCACAAGACGGTAAGCATGGAAGACCTATTTCCCAGCGGCCAACTGGTTTCCTCACCCGAACAAGAAGCAGCCAAGCTTATGTACCTGAAGAGCCAACAACTGGAAAAAATGCTCGCCAGCATGGATGGTGTCATCAACGCCGAAGTATCGGTGGCTTCGCCGCGCTTATTACCCGACAGCGACCAGAAGATCATCACGTCAGCCGCCGTTTTCATCAAGTACAGCCCGGAAGTGAACCTGGCGGCGCGTGAAGCGGAAATCCGCAATCTCGTGCTCAACGGCATTCCAGACATCACCTCCGATCACATCAGCATCAGCCTGCAGCGTGCCGAATATCGCTATATGCCAGACACTGCACCCACGCCCAAGCGTAACTACTTGCCGCTCATGTCGGTTGTCATCGGCGGGGTGCTGCTGATCATCGGCTTCGCCACCTGGTTACTGCTCGGTCGCAGGAAAGCAGCAACGGCATGATCACCCCGGCGCAGCAGAGGCTTCATGCGCTATGGCACCGGCCGGGTGCCGTGATGGCGGACGGCTGGTGGCAGCACATGTCCATGGACGCCTGGCAACAGCCTTACGCCGAGCACGCGGGGGTTCGCCCTTCGCTGGACGCACTCATCGCCGAACAACTCGGCCACCAGGGCGCCATTCCTCCGCTCACCCCGCAAGCACAGATGCTGCTGGATGACGAGCAACACAGCGAAACCTTGTGCATCGCACTGGGCCTGTGGGCGCTGAACTGTCCGGACTACCTGTTGCTGCGCCCTTACCGCCTGGCGCTGGCCGAGGCACTGGGCGAATCCACCTTGGCGCAACTGTGTACCTTGTTTCCCGCCAACGCCGATGCGCCAGCCTGCGTCGAACCCGCGCAACTGATCGACACCGCCCGCACCGCTGGCGGGACCTGGCTGGCCGCGGCAGACGATCCTGCTGTTGCCGCTACGCGCTTGCTCTGGTCGCCCACTGAAGCACCTACTCAAGCCGAAGCGCCCAAAGCTTCGCCCATGCCTATCCTGGACAAGCTGCGAAAATGGCTATGACATCCAATCCATTGCGGCTCGATCTCTTCATGCTGCCCGGGGAACTTCCCGCTGGCGTGCGCATCAGCGCCGCCACCCTGGCAGAACGGAAAGCCTGCGCAGACCTGATCGCGAAGGCACACGACGAAGCACAGCGCATCCATGCAGACGCCGCCGCCTTGCTGGAGCAAGCGCGACAGGATGCCGACGCCATTCGGCAGGATGCCCATCGACAAGCTGCTCAGGAGATCGAAGCACTGCGCCGCGAAGCCCAGCAAGCCGGGGCAGCCGAAGCCGTGCAGTGGCTCTGCGCCGAGCAAAACCTTGAACAGGCGATCGCCCGCGAGGTTTCACTACGCTGGCGTCACCTCACCGCACAAGTGCTCAAGGAGACTATCGGCAAGCACGACCAGACCGAACTGCTGATGCGCCGTATCGAGCGCAAGGTCGGCGAGTTGTTGCCGCACGGACAGATCGCACTGCATGTAACGCCCTCGGCGCTGGCCGCAGCCCGGCACAGTTTCGCGGAAACAACCTCCATAACCGTCATTGCCGACGAGCAACTGACCGAAGGACAGGCTCGCCTGGAGAGCCATCTGCTGCACGTGCATGTTGACTTGTCCGTGCTGCAACATGAACTGCTGGCGCAACTGGCGAGCGAGCGGCAAACCTATGTTTAAACTCGATCAGGTCAACCTGAGAGGTCTTGCCGAGCTCAACGACCTCGGCACGCAAACAGCAGGCAACACGCACCTGCCAGCGGAATCGACCACCGCCATAGCCCGTTCCTCGCTGCTGGAGTTCCAGAGCAACGCCCTAGCCGAAACACAAGAAGATCTCGGCTTTGCCTTGGGCGGCCGGCTGCGCGATACGCGGCGCGGCGGCCCCGGCACCCAACAGAATGTGCGCGGCCGCGTACTCGCGCACAAACTCGTCGCCGAAATAGAAAGCGTCGGGGCCATCACCCTGGATGCCCTGCTGGATTCACCTGACGATTGGCAACAGTCGCCACACCTGCTGACCGCGCTGCAACAACAAGCGCCGGATCCCGGGCAGGCTGCGCTGCTACTGGCCGCCACGCTCGCACGCGGCAAACCCAACGGGCTTCTGCGTCGGCGTATGCAAGACGCGTTGGCCGAGCTGGCCGCCGATGACGACATGTCCCTTTCGTTGTTCGGCACGCTCGAATTCGGCGTATGCACTCCAGGGCTGATGCATGAGCTGCGACGGCTCTACCACCGCGCCAGTGCCCAGCATCAAAAAATGTCGCAATGGCTAGCCACCCTGGGCGAGCGCGACGAACGACAGCGCAAACTGCGCACCATGCTACGCGTGCTCTCGTACGAACTGTCCGCCAGCGGCCAGCCGATTGTCGGCAGCCACCTCGCCGCCGTGATCGACGACCTGCAGCAACTGTTGCGCATCATCGGCCTGGAAGCGCACTGCGACCAGGCCGCCGATGCCCTGGCACTACCCGCCTTCAACGGCGAAACCATGCTCCGGCATATCGTGGAATTGATCGAACAGATCTGGCTGACGCCCGAAGCCATTGCCGACATTGTGCCTGATGCGGACGACGACCAACGCTATAAGGTGGTGCAAGCACTGCTGCGGCTTATTCAGTTGCTGCCCGATGAATGCTTCAACGATACGGGGCATCGCACACAGATCATCGAAACGTTGACGGAATATCGAAATACACTGGCGGAGTAAGGATGCTCTGAACAGTCTTGCCAACATACATCAGGATTCGCGCGCCCATACACGCCGCCGCGCGGCCTTGCGCTCGCGCGATCGTGTACGCCACGCCGCCCAGCGTTCGCTGAGGCAGGAGAAGATCACGTAAAGCGCCGGTGTGCTGAGCAAGGTGAGGCTCTGCGAAATGATCAGGCCGCCGATCAGCGCAATACCCAGCGGGCGGCGTAGATCCGAACCTTCGCCCAGCCCCACCGCAATCGGCACCGCAGCCAGAATGGCCACCATGGTGGTCATCATGATCGGGCGGAAACGCACCAGGCTGGCTTCGCGCGCCGCTTCCAGCGGCGTCTTGCCGTGTTCGCGCTGCGCGACCAGGGCAAAGTCGATCATCATGATGGCATTTTTCTTCACGATGCCGATCAACAGCACCAGTGCGATCTGCGCAATCACGGACAACTCGGTATTGGTAAACCACAACGCCAGCAGCGCGCCTACACCGGCCGCTGGCAAGGTCGAAAGAATCGTGACCGGGTGGATCAGGCTTTCGTAGAGAATGCCGAGCACGATGTAGACCACGACGATCGCGCCGAATATCAGCCACAGCGCGCCGGTCTGCGATTGCTTAAAGCGACGGAAATCGCCGCCGACATCCAGTTTGATATCGCCCGGCATACGCATGTTGTTGGCGGTGGCCTGCACGATC
This sequence comes from Dyella sp. M7H15-1, assembly GCF_004114615.1. Taxonomy (NCBI): domain Bacteria; kingdom Pseudomonadati; phylum Pseudomonadota; class Gammaproteobacteria; order Lysobacterales; family Rhodanobacteraceae; genus Dyella; species Dyella sp. M7H15-1. Next base: position 2,858,252 of record NZ_CP035300.1, on the reverse strand, counting down.
TGCAACGCTTCACCCATACTCACGCCGGGTGCCAGGTTGAAACTGAGATCCCTGGTGGAATACTGGTTCATGTGCGTGACTTGCGTCGGAGCCAGCCCTGGCTCTTGGTGCGCGAACGCAGACAGGCGCACCATCGTGCCATGGGCGGCAGGCACCAGCACTTCATCGATCGACTTCGGCGTGGCCGTCTGTGAAGGCAACGCATTGACCACCACTTTGTATTGATTGAGATCCGAATAGATGGTGCTGACCTGGCGCTGGCCGAATGAGTCGTAGATCACCGAATCGATCGTGCCGACGTTAACTTGCAACCGCGCGGCCTTGTCACGATCGATCACGATGTTTTGTTGCAAGCCGGCGGTATCCAGATCGCTGCCGACATCGCGCAGCTTGGAATGCTTGCGCAGTTCGTCGACCAATTTGGGCAGCCACTCCGCCAGCTCGACCGAGTTGTTGCCGAGCAGCGAAATCTGATACTGCGCACCCTGGTTGGTGCCGCCACCGCCGAAACTGGGCAGATCCTGGATGGCGCGCAGACGCACGTTGAGATCCGGATATCGCGCTGCCTTGGCGCTCAAACGTGCCAGCACAGCGAAGGTGTCGTCCTTACGGCCTTGTTGGTGGGTCTTCAACTGGATATCGAAAGTACCGGCTGCGCCCTGGCGCGTACTGCCCAGGCGTGAGCCGACAACAGCGACATCATGATCGCGCAGCAACATGTCGATCAGGCGTTGCTGGCGATTGGCCGAATCCTGGAACGACACCGTGGCTCCCGACGTGGCGCGGCCGCGGATTAGGCCAGTGTCCTGGGTCGGGAACAAACTGGTCTTGATCTGGCCGGACATCACGATCAACACCGTCAGCCCAATCAGCATCAACGGCGTCAACGAAAACAGCAAGGCATGACGCAGCGAATAGTCCAGCGATACCTGATAGAACTTGAGCATGCCTGCATGGAAACGATCCAGTGCATGCCCCAACCTGGAAGGCTTTTCAGGCTCATTGTGGCCACTAAGGAAATGACCGCAGAGCGACGAGGTAAGCGTGAGCGAAACCAGCGCGGAGACCACGATGGCCGCCACCAGAGTCAGGGTGAATTCCTTGAAGAACATGCCAGTGATGCCGCCCATGAACAGCAGCGGGATAAATACCGCCACCAGCGAAGCCGTGATCGACACGATAGTGAAGCCGATTTCGCGCGCACCGGTAAGCGCGGCATCCATACGCGTCATGCCCTGATCGATGTGACGGATGATGTTTTCGATCACCACGATCGCATCGTCCACCACGAAGCCAATCGCAATCACCAACGCTAGCAACGTGAGGTTGTTGAGGGTGAAACCCAGCGCATACATGATCACCGCCGCACCGGCGAGCGACAGCGGCACCGCCACGGCAGCGATCATCGTCGGTGCAAGCCGGCGCAGGAACAGCGCCATCACCAGCACCACCATCGCCAGGCTGATCAGCAAGGTCGCCTGCACTTCGTGCAGCGATGCGCGGATGGTGGGCGTGTCGTCAAAGTACGGCGTCAGTGTGGTGCCAGGCTGCAGAAAACCGCGCAACAGCGGCACTTCCGCCTTCACGCGGTCGACCGTGCCAATGATGTTGGCGTTGGACTGTTTGTAGACATACATCAGGATCGCCGGCTTGCCCTGAAACCAGGCCGTCTGATAGGCGTCCTGCTGTCCGTTGTAGACCCTGGCGATGTCCTTCAGGCGTACCGGCACGCCCTTGCCATTGGTCGAGATCACCAGGTTGGCGAAGTCGCTCGCGGTATGCAGCGCGTCGTTGGCCTGCACGGACATGGTGGTCTTGCCATCGGAAAGAAAACCTTGCGGTTCGAACACGTTGGCGGCAGTCAGCGCGTTGCGCAGTTGATCCGGCGAAATACCCATCGCATTGAGCTGGCGCAGGTTCACATCAACGCGCACTGCCGGCGTGGCAGCACCGAGAATATCCACCTCCGATACACCCGTAAGCTGGCGCAGGCGTTGCGCCAACAGCGAATCGGCCACGTCGTACAGATCGCGCGCCGATTGCGTATCGGAGGTCAGTGCGAAGGCAATGACCGGGTCGTCGTTGGGGTTGGCTTTCGCGTAACTTGGCGGGCTGTTCAAACCCGAGGGCAAATCCGGCTGGGCCGCGTTGATGGCCGCTTGCACATCGCGAGCCGCATCATCGATGTTGCGGCCGTTATCGAACATCAAGAGGATCTGCGTGCTACCGAGCGAACTGGACGAGCGCATGGTGTCAATGCCAGGCACCTGCCCCAGGTGGCGCTCCAGTGGCGCGGCCACCGTGGCCGCCATGTTGTCGGCGCTGGCGCCGGCTTGGCTGGCGGCCACGAAGATCACCGGGATCTGCATGTCCGGCAGGGCCGAGACGCCCAGCAAGGCGTAGCAGATCACGCCGATCACAAAGACCCCCATCGCCAGTAGGGAAGTGCCGATTGGGCGACGGATGAAGGGGCCAGAGATGTTCATGTTAGACGGCGCCACGCTGCGCGTGGCGCAGCGCGCGCCGCTCCCTGCGCTCACCCAGCCAGTCCGAGAACCGCTCCATGTATAGATAGATCACCGGGGTGGTGTAGAGCGTCACCAACTGCGACAGTAGCAAGCCGCCGACAATCGACACACCAAGCGGACGCCGCAATTCGGCGCCGATGCCATTGCCCAGCGCCAATGGCAAAGCACCCAGCATGGCCGCCGCGGTAGTCATCATGATCGGGCGGAAGCGCAACAGGCAGGCGCGATGGATGGCCTCGCGCGGCCTCATGCCGGTCCGCTGTGCCTCGATCGCGAAGTCGATCATCATGATCGCGTTCTTCTTCACGATGCCGATCAGCAACACGATGCCCACGATGCCGTCCACCGACAGGCTCATGTTGCACAGGATCAGCGCCAGCAAGGCACCCACGCCCGCCGGCGGCAGAGTGGAGATGATGGTGATCGGGTGGATGTAGCTTTCATACAACACACCCAGCACGATGTAGATCACGATCACCGAAGCGAGCAGCAACAGGGCTTCGTTGCTCAGCGAGGAGGAGAACTCCGCCGCCTTGCCGATGAACTGGCCGCGTACCTGGGGTGGGAAGTTGAGTTTCTTCTCCACCTCGTGAATCGCATCGACAGCCTGCGACAGCGAATAGCCTGGCGCCAGGTTGAACGAAACCGTCACTGCGGGAAGTTGCTGCTGATGACTGATCACCAGCGGCGCCGTCGTCACTTCCGCGTTAACCAGCGATGCCAGCGGAATGGTGCCACCCGCGCCGAGAATGATGCCGGTGTTCGCCACGCCGATGCCGGTGGCGGTCGAGGAGTTGCTCGACGTGGCCTGACCGAAGGTGGTGGCATTGCTGCCGGTAAGTGCGCCACTGCCGTTGCTCTTCACCGTCAACTGATTGAGCAGCGAGGTGCTGGAACGAAATTGCGGTTCCACCTCCAGCACCACGCGGTACTGGTTCAACTGGGTGAAGATGGTGGAAATCTGGCGCTGGCCGAAGGAGTCATACAGTGTGTCGTCGATGGTCTGCACCGGCACGCCCAGGGTGCTGGCCTTGTCGCGGTCGATGGTGAGCTTGAGCGCGTTGCCCTGATTGGCCAGGTTGTTGTCGACGTCCGCCAGCTCCGGCCGTGCGCGCAGGGCCTGTGTCATCTGCGTGGCGTATTGCGCCAGCTCATCCGAATTCACATCGGACATCGAGTACTGGTATTCGGTCGCGGCAACGCGTGTATCCAACGTCACGTCCTGCACTGGTTTCAAGTACAGCGCCACGCCTGGAATATTCGCTGCCGCGTTCTGCAAGCTCGCTACCACGTTATCCAGGCTGCCGCGCTTGCTGCGATCTTTCAGCACGATGCTGAGCTGGCCCTGGTTGAGCGTAGGGTTGATCGAGCCGGCGCCGATAAAGGCCGCCACGCCCGCCACGTTGGGATCTTTCTGCAGCGCGTCGGCCACCGCCTTGGTGCGCTGTTCCATCTGCGGGAAGGCGACGTTCTGGTCAGCCTGCACCACACCCGTGATCAGCCCAGTGTCCTGTTCGGGCAACAGACCCTTCGGAATAACGATGTAGAGGAAGACCGTCACCACAATGGTGACGACGGCGACCAGGATCATCAAGCGCTGATGATCGAGCACCCAATCCAGCGAGGTTTCGTACAGTGACACCGTGCGACTCCACACGGTGCGTTTGCCGGCTGCCGCATGGCGCTCGTGGGCATCCTCGCCTTCCGGCAAGGCATCCGGACGCAGCAGATAGGCGCACATCATGGGTGTGAGCGTCAGCGACACCAGCATCGAGATGACGACAGCGGTGGCCAGCACCCAGGCAAATTCGTGGAACAGTCGTCCCGTGACGCCGGGCATCAACAGCAGCGGCAGGAATACGGCGATCAACGAAACGGTCAGCGACAGCACCGTGAAGCCGATTTCCTTGGCGCCGATCTCTGCCGCTTCCTGCCCACTCTTGCCCTGCTCGATATAGCGCACGATGTTCTCGATCATCACGATCGCATCGTCCACCACGAAACCGGTGGCGACGGTCAGCGCCATCAGCGAGAGATTGTCCAGCGACATGTTGGCGAACGACATCACGCCGAACGTGCCGAGCAGCGATAGCGGCACCGCTATCGACGGAATGATCGTGGCCCACAGGCGGCGCAGGAACACGAAGATCACCGCCACCACCAGCGCGATGGTAAGCAGCAGGGTGAATTGCACATCTTCCACCGAGGCGCGGATGGTGATGGTGCGGTCGGCGAAGATATCCAGATGTACGTCGGCCGGCAACACGCTGCGCAATTGCGGCAGGATCTGGCGGATTTGCGCCACCGTCTGCACGATGTTCGCACCCGGCTGGCGGCGGATATCCAGCAATACGGCCGGCTTGCCATTGGCCCAGGCGGCTAGCTGATCGTTTTCGACACCATCCACCACCTTGGCCACGTCGGACAGACGCACTGGCGCGTTGGTGCTGCTGTTGTAGGAGAGGATGGTGTCCTTGTACTCGGCCGCCGTGGCAAGCTGGTCGTTGGTCGAAATAGTGTAGGACTGCGTGGCGCCGTTGAGCGTGCCCTTGGGCGCGTTGACGTTGGCCTCGGTGAGCGCATTGCGCACGTCTTCCATCGTCAGGCCGAGATTGGCGAGCTGCGCGGGATTCACCTGAATACGCACCGCCGGACGCACATTGCCCGCGATCGACACCAGGCCCACGCCCTGCACCTGCGATAGCTTTTGCGCGAGGATCGAGTCAGCCAAGTCGTTCACGTCGCGCAACTGGCGGCTATCGGATGTGAGCATCAGGGTCATGATCGGCGCGTCGGCCGGATTCACGCGGTTGTATACCGGCGGATACGGCAGGGTGCTGGGCAAGGTGCCGCGCGCCTGGTTGATCGCTGCCTGCACATCCTGCGCCGCGATATCAATATCGCGATCCATGTTGAATTGCAACACGATGGTCGACAGGCCCGCGGATGAATCCGAGGTCATCATGTCGAGGCCGGAAATCTGGCCTAGATTGCGCTCAAGCGGCGTGGTCACCAGCGAGGCCATGGTGGAAGCACTGGCGCCCGGATACTGCGTGGTGACCACCAGGCTGGGCGCTTCGATCTCGGGCAGTGCCGACACCGGCAATTCGCGATAACCGAGTACGCCAAGCAGCATCACCGCCACCATCAGGAGCGCGGTGGCGATGGGACGGCGGATGAAGAGTGTGGAGAATCCCATGCGGAATACCGTCTAAATGTCAGCTCCCTCTCCCCTCCGGGGAGAGGATTGGGGTGAGGGGGCGGGCTTGCCTTGCGTGACACGATCTTGTGCTAAGCACGGCCCTTTTGCTTTTTCCTGAAACAAACATCGCGCGACGTTGCCCTCACCCCAGTCATCTCCCGAAAAGGGAGAAAGCGAAGCGTCGGCTGCATCAACCACCGCCACCACCGCCGCGGCGACCGCCACCCTGCTGCTTCCACTTTTTCTTGTCAGCCTCCGAAGCCGCGGGGGCTGCCGGCACTTCGCCCGGCTTGAGTGCCTGCACCTTGCTACCCGGCTTGAGGCGGAACTGACCTTCAGTGACGACCTGGTCGCCTTCGTCCAGGCCCTTGCTCACCATCACGTGGCTGTCGCCGACTTCACCGGCCACCGTCACCGGTTGCATGGCCACGGTCTGATCCGCCTGCAGCTTGTAGACGAAATCGCCATCCGGACCGCGCTGCACGGCTTGCGACGGCACCACCAGCCCGCCGGAAACCGTCCTCACGCGCAGTCGCACGTTGACGAATTGACCCTGCCACAGCTTGCTGTCGGGATTGGTGAACTGCGCACGCAGCTTGAAGGTGCCCGTAGCGGTGTCGATCTGGTTGTCGACCACCTGCAGGAAGCCGGTCGTATCCAGCGGATGTGCATCGCTGCGATCCAGCGCGATCACTTCCAGCTTGTTCGCGCCGTTCTGGAAGGCATCACGCACCGCTTCAAGATTCTGCTCGGGCAGGCTGAAGATCACGTAGACCGGCTGGATCTGGGTCAGCGTCACGATCGAGGTGGTGGTGGTGACTACATTGCCCGGGTCAACGTTGCGGATACCGGCCACGCCATCGATCGGCGAGATGATCTTGGTGAAATCGAGCTGCACCTTGGCCGAACGCGCATTGGCTTCGTCAGCCACCACGGTGGCCTTCAATTGGGCCACGTTGTTGCGGTAGGTGTCCATGTTCAGCGCGGCCACGTAGCCTTTCGCCACCAGATCTTGGTTGCGATTGAGCGTGCTGACGGCGGTGTCGAGCGAGGCCTCGTCCTGCTTCTGCTTAGCCACAGCCTGGTCATAGGCGGCCTGGTAGGTACGCGGATCGATCTGGGCGATCACGTCGCCCTTCTTCACCGCCTGGCCTTCCTTGAAATTGATGGTCCAGAGCTGGCCACCGATCTGCGGATTGACCACGACGCTGTTCAACGCCGTCACCGTGCCTAGCGCGGTGAGATACACCGGCACGTTCTGCTTCACCGTGGGTTCGACGGTGACCGGTACCGGCGCGTTGTCCTGACTGTTGTTACCGGACTGCGCCGATGCAGAGCCTCCCTGACCGGCCTCGCGATGATGGCCATAGCCACCGGTCGCTTCAGGTTTATGCAGCAGGCGGAACGCGACGCCCCCTACGACAAGCACCGTGATCACGATGAGCGCGATCTTCCAAAAACGCGACATGCTGAAACTCCTGAGATAAACGGGGGCCACTCGACCCCACCGACGCAAAACCATGCACCCGCCCTACCACTTGCTTACAAGTTCTGATTGACAAGCATAGGATCTGCTGAACGGGATTGGACAATGCCGGTTGACATAGGTGCCTTATGACCCATGGCAGGGCCCGCAATGACCAAGGCTAACAGCGAAGCATGACCCAGTGCCTGCATGGCCACGCGCGCAATCTCCTTTATCCATGGATATGAAACGTGCCGACGGCACACTTCCCCCAGCCCTGCAGGACAAGCTTTCAAACTTACCGCAGGCTTCGTCTATACTCGAGCCTCGTTGTCCGCGGGGACTCCATGGACCGCGGCGCATGGTCGCCAAGGGGTGGCGGCAAGGCACGTTACGGTCGTCGTGACGGCTTTCCAGATTGATCGTTCGATGACTGGAGTATTGCGTGAGTGGTTCCATGAGCAAGTCAGACCGGAGTTTTCTGCATCAGTTCTCGTTGCTTATCGCCGGCCTTGGTGTACTGACCCTGGTCCTTATCTTCACCGCCTGGACGATCTACGAGCACGAGCCGAAGGAAATCAATCCAAACGCCGCGCAACAACTTTCCGCCAGTCTTGCCCCGAACGGGGCCGTATACGCCGGCAATACCGGCCGCGCAGCGATGGAAGCAGCCCAGGCCGCGGCCGCCAAGGCGGCGGCCGCGCAAGTCGCGTTTGGCGGCTCCACCGATGGCAAAACCATTTTTGAAGGCGTCTGCACGAGCTGCCACACCGCCGGCGTGCTCGGCGCCCCCAAGCTGGGCAACAAGGAAGCGTGGGCGCCGCGCATTGCCGAAGGCATCGACACCCTGGTACAGCACGCCATCAACGGCTACCACGGCCCGGATGGCAACACGATGCCGCCGAAGGGCAACTATCCCAGCTTGAACGACGCGCAGGTGAAGGCCGCCGTGAACTGGATAGTGGAGCAGTCAAAGTAATCGCCTTGCCTAGGGCTACGACATTCTCACATGAGCCGTGATAATGTCTCAGTTGAGACATTTGCAATTTGTGCGAGAAGCGAAAATGAACACCCGGCACTCATCCCCAAACCCCAAACGGTCTAAAAACGCTCCGATACATCTGGCCGAATCCACCGAGGTGCACGGTCATGCTGGCGCTAAGTTCATCAAACGCCACAAAGTGGGAAAAAAAAGGCAAATCGTCATGGTCTTCAATCCGAAAGGATGGGACCGCGTTGCAGAGCGCAAAGAACGTTACGTTGAATTGTTTCAATCGCCGCCGCTGCTTCGCGCTGAACTTGTGAAAGCAGGGATGCCCGCCAAGGTTGTAAAAACATTGGCCCAGGACATGAAGCTAGAACAAGTCGAATTACTCGGTTTCATGGGGGTCACAAAAGCGACTTTCAATCGGCGCCTTCAAGATCAGAAGCCGTTGGACCTACCTGCGTCTGAGCGGGTCCTGGGTGTGATGAGATTGGTTGGCCAGGTTGAAAAGATGGTGCAGGAAAGTGGTGACCCTGAAGGGTTTGACGCTTCGGCGTGGATTGGCCATTGGTTGGAACAGCCTTTGCCTGCGCTGGGTGGCGAACCACCATCGAAGTACATGGATACGTCGGGTGGACAGGAACTTGTTTCGCAACTGCTTGCGCAAGCGCAATCGGGCGCCTACGCGTGACAATCACCGCATGGAGGATCGGCACCGATACGCCGGATTACACCGCCGAGGATAAGTCGGGAACTGGCGCCAAAATGTCGGGCGGTCGATGGAATCGGCCGGGCAATCACATGCTCTACACCGCAACGTCAGTTGCCCTTGCCTGTCTTGAGACATTGGTACATCTCAAGGTCGGTTCGCTGCCGTTGAATCGATACCTTGTGCGGCTCGACATTCCCAATCCAGTGTGGAGCGCGGCTGAGCATGTCGACCCGAGCAATCTCGCCATGGTTGGATGGGATGCAGAACCAGCCGGCGCGGTTTCACTCAATACGGGCGATGCATGGCTTGCCGCTAACAGCAGCGCTATTTTGCGGGTCCCTTCTGTGATTGTGCCGGAGGAATGTAATGTGCTGATCAATCCTAAGCATCCTGATGCGACAAGCATTAGTGCAATCAAGCTTCGGAAGTTTGTCTACGACCGACGGTTCCGGGCCTAATTGAATAGCCAGAGAGCCTCTTGCAAAATTCCCTCGTCATCTCGTGATTCGAACCCAGTTGCCGCCTGGGTCCAGAAGATTATGGTGATTCGGGCGCGTCCTGGTGGGTTGACATCGAAAGATGGGTCGAGAAATGTTCACAGACGCTTCGTTTTGACAGCAGGCGCCTGCCCCGGGCATCACCGAGGGGTGTTCGCGACGGCGAGGAATAGATGCTACGTGATCCATCGCAGTAGTTGATCGGCTGTGAGCGCCAACACGGCAAACAGGTCAAGCTTCTGCGCGAAGAGGACAAATATTCCGTGCCACAGGGCAAACGCATAAAAACCATTTTACAAACAGCTATGTGAAAGTGATTCTTGATGGACCTGATCAGGAAATCACACGATGCCGAGTTTCATCGATCACTTTTCCCGCATAGAAGATCCACGTATTGAGCGTCACAAGCGGCACGATTTGATGGATATTCTGGTGCTGGTCGTGTGTGCGGTGATCAGTGGTGCCGAAGGGTGGTTGGCGATCCAAGAGTTCGGCTACAACAAGCTTGATTGGCTGCGGCGCTTCGTGCCACTTCGCCACGGCGTGCCATCGCATGATGGCATCGCGTATGTGATGGCACGCCTTTCGCCGACCCAGTTCACACGGTGTTTTTGTGACTGGGTGGCGAGCATCAAGACTGAGCTGGGAGATGAAGTGATCGCGATCGATGGCAAAACCGTGCGTGGCTCGCAGAACCGCCGACATGGGCGCAAACCACTGCACCTTGTCAGCGCGTGGGCGACAAGCAGTCGCCTCGTGCTGGGCCAGGAAGCAACGGATGAGAAATCAAACGAGATCACCGCCATCCCGCGCTTGCTGGAGTTGCTGGAATTGAAGGGCTGCATCGTGATGTTGGACGCCATGGGGTGCCAACGCGACATTGCGGCGCAAATAGTGGAACAGGGTGGCGAGTACGTGATCGGCCTGAAGGGCAATCAAGACAACTTATACGAGGCGGTGCAGGACTTTTTCACTACCGCACACGCGTCGGACTTCCAAGGCGTCACGCATGACTATCGTGAGGAGACCGACAAAGGCCATGGTCGGCTGGAAACGCGGAAGTACTGGATTACGCCGTGTTTGGACACCCTGCCGGCACCGGAGCAGTGGCGCGGGTTGCAGAGTATTGGCATGGTGAAGCGAGAATGCATTCAGGATGGCAAGCAAACCTGCGAGACGCGCTATTTCATTGCGGCGATCGCTCCCGATGCGCAGCGCTTTGCTCATGCCGTGCGGGGGCACTGGGGGATCGAAAATGGGTTGCATTGGTGTTTGGACGTGACCTTTCGTGAGGACGAAAGTCGACTCCGCACGGGTGCTGCTCCGGCCATCATGGCATCCATCCGCCATCTGGTACTGAACTTGTTCCAGCAAGAGCCCAGCAAAGGCAGCATCAAACAAAAACGCTTGAGGGCAGCTTGGAGCGATGAATTCCGCTCCAAAGTGCTCTTGGCATAGGGTTTTTTATGCGTTTGCCCTGTTCCGTGCCTCAGTTGGCGGACAGATTCAATGCTGGGGTCGCTACGATATACAGAGCGCTCCAAGAGCCGGCTTGATAGCTAAGCCAGCGAAGTCTGCTTTTGGCACGCACTTACAGGAGGAGCGAAGATGACCAGAAGAAGGAAGGGCATTCCGGGGCTGTCGTTCTCATGGAAGCGAGCGGTCGGAATTTCGTCTGCGAAAGCTAATGTTTCTCGCAAAATTGGAATTCCGCTTACGCGCTCAGGCCGTCGGCAGCGCATGCGAAAAGCCAAGGGCACCTTGCTAACATTTATCGTCGGACTTTTTCTCGTTTGGATGTTCGTCCACTGGCTTAGTCAATTATAAAACCAAGTCATCGCCATCTCGTTCTACCAGTAAGCATCAATACACACAGTCAACTTCCACAGGCGAAGTTTTCCAGCTTCAGGGGATTCCAATGAAAGCATTAAGCTTCCTGGTGTGCGTGTTACTGTGGCTATGTCCAAACGTTGGAATATCGATGCGGGCTGTTGTTTGGGGGCGCAACATAGCGCGATCGCCCTGAGGATAACCTCACGCACCCAATCAACCTGTTGTCTGACGCGAGCAAAGAACTCGTCCACTTCAGCCTGGAAGCTTTTGCGCATACCACTCACCAGGAGGGTCACCAGGGTGGGAAGGGGAAGTTTGCGTTGACGCGTGAACGCGTTGGGATGTTCCGGGTGTCGCGCCAAATCGCGAAACTCTGCCGAATGCATATAGTCGGAAAGACCGGAGAAGACCGCTGCCAAATCCATGAAGACTCGATGAAGGCCAAAAATGATCTTTATTGGCAGCCGCGCAACATCGTTGCCTTGTCAAGCACTTTTTTGGTTTTTGTCTCAAATCAAGGCGTTGTGCTTAACTTGGGTGGATTGCACCATCATCCCACTGGCACAAGCCGGGATGACGAGCATGTGGCCCGGCTATCATTAGCCCCATGACATCCCCCGCCCCCACCTCATTCCCCGACCAGCTCACCGAATTCTTCCTGCAAGGTCCGGTGGGGCCGCTCGAAGCCATCAGCGATGTGGCTGAACGTCCTGGCGCGCGCCGCGGCACAGCGGTGATCTGTCATCCCAACACCAAGGATGGCGGCACCATGCACAACAAAGTAGTCACCATGCTGGACCGCAGCCTGCATGAATCGGGCCTGGACACGCTGCGCTTCAATTTCCGCAGCGGTGGTGAATCGGCGGGCGAATACGACCATGGCATCGGCGAGAGCGAAGATCTCGCCGCCGCCGTCGCCTGGGTGCGCAAGGTACGCCCCGATGATGCGTTGTGGCTGGCCGGATTCTCCTTTGGCAGCTACGTCACCTTGCGCAACGCCGTGCGCTTGAAGGCCGATGCCTTGATCAGTATTGCGCCGCCCGTCGGCCGCTGGTCGCTGGAAGTGCTCGCGCTGCCCACCTGCCCCTGGCTGGCGGTAATGGGCGAAGAAGACGAAATCGTGGAACCGCAAGCCGTGTTCGACTGGATCGACAGTCTTGAGCAGCCACCGGAACTGGTCCGCATGCCGGAGACCGGTCATTTCTTCCATCGTCGGTTGATGGATCTGCGCGGCGCCGTCAAGCACGCGATCCACGATTGGCTGCCGCCGTTTCGCGATTAACCCCAACCCGTCGTCCCGGCACAGGCAGGGGCCTCATGACTTTCTTTGCAAGACACCCGATCCCGACCTGCGCCGGGACGACGATCCTGGTGCAGAGACTTTTCAGATATGGCAGATATTTCCCCCAGCGCGCGTTATCAAGAAGGCGTCGCCGCGCACCGCTGGACTTCCGATCCGGCACAGCTTGCCGTGCTGCCGGAGCTCGACCGCATACAGGCCGCACTCTGCGCGGGCGCCGACAACAACAGCCTGTTCGGCCGGCTGAAATCCCTGCTCGGCGCGGAAGCGCGCGCCGCCGTGCCCGGCCTTTATTTGTGGGGTAGCGTGGGTCGCGGCAAGACCTTCCTGATGGATCTGTTCGCCGCCAGCCTGCCGCATGGCGTAACACTGCGACGTCACTTCCATCGCTTCATGGGCGAAGTGCACGAGAGTTTGCGCGAACTGGGCGGCCGGCAGAATCCACTGGTCGACGTAGCCGCCGGCATTGCCGCGCGTTGCCGTGTGCTGTGCTTGGATGAATTCCTGGTCAACGACATCGGCGATGCGATGATCCTGGCGAACCTGTTCGAGGCGTTGTTTGCGCGTGGCGTCACCCTCGTCACCACCTCCAATACCGCACCGGAGAATCTCTACAAAGACGGTCTGCAACGCTCACGCTTCCTGCCCGCCATTGCGGCGATCCAAGCGCAGTGCCGCGTGGTGGAGATGATCTCGGCGCACGACTGGCGCCTGCGCGCACTGACGCATGCACCGGTGTATCACACGCCCCCCGGTCTGGAAGCAGAGCGTGAATTGTCCCGCATTTTTTCCAGCCAGGCGCAGGGCGAGGTCATCGCCGGCGGCGAGTTGATCATCAACGACCGGCCGATTCCCATGCGCAAACGCGCCGACAATATCCTGTGGTTCGACTTTGAAGCCCTATGCGATGGCCCGCGAGCCGTGGCCGATTACATCGCACTGGCGAAGAGCGGCCCGGCCGTGATCATCTCCAACGTGCCGCAGTTCACTATCTACAGTGAAGACCCTGCCAAGCGTTTTATCCAGTTGGTCGACGAGTTCTACGATCGCCATGTGAAGCTGATTCTTTCCGCGGCGGCACCGATCACCGAGCTGTATGACGGCAATCGCCTGCGCGCGGAATTCGGGCGTACCGAGTCGCGCTTGATCGAGATGCAGAGCCAGGAATATCTCGCGCTGGAACATCGCCCGTAGGCTGGGGTGCAAACCCCAACGCCCATGCATGGCGGTGTTGGGGTTTGCACCCCTACGCGCGTGTCGCCAACACTTTGTCGATACGCCGCCCATCCGTATCCACCACCTCCAGCCGCCATCCTTCGTAGACACAGTACTCCCCTACCTGTGGCATGTGCGCCAACTGGGCCAGCACGAAACCCGCTGCCGTGTGATATGCACTGCGCTCGGCCGGCTGGCGCAATCCCAACCGTTCGAACATCTGGAAGATCGGGCAGGCACCGTCGATCAGCAGGCTGCCATCCTCGCGCTCGACGATATGGGGCATATCGCCTTCGGCATCCGGCAGATGTCCCACCATCGCTTCGAGCAAGTCAGCCTGGGTAACGATACCTTCCAGTCCACCGTATTCATTGCGCACCACCGCCATGCGCACAGGCGCCGCACGGAAACGCTCCAGCACTTTGAAAATCGGTGTCGATTCCTGGATCGATAGGGGTGTTTGCAACGCGGCCTGCGGATCGAGTTCACGGCCATCGAGGTGTTGGTCGAGCAGATCGCGCTTGGTCAGCATGCCTAGCAGTTCATCGATATCACCACGGCCCACCAGGATATGCTCGTGATGGCATTCGCGCAGTGTTTGCAGGATCTCATTGCGATCATTGTCCATATCGATCCAGACGATATCGGTACGCGGCGTCATGATGTCGCCGATACGCCGGTCGCCAATATTGAAGACGCGCTCTACCACCTCTTGCTGGGTGCGCAACAACAGGCCGGCCTCCTGACTGGCGGAAACCAGCAGCTTGAGTTCTTCTGCCGAATGCAGCATTTCTTCACTCGCGCCGGGGCGCAGCCCACAGATGCGCAGCACGAGATTGCCCAAGCCGTTGAGCACCACGATGGCCGGGCGAAACACCAACAGAAACAGGTTCAGCGGCCGCACCACCCACAACGCTGTATCCTCGCTGCGCTGCAAGGCTAGGCTCTTTGGCGCCAGCTCGCCCAGCACAATATGCAAGGCTGTGATGATGCTGAAAGCGATCGCCACCGCAATCACCTCAGCGCTCACGCTGGCGTACTTGCCAGCCCAACCTTCCAGCAGCGGCACGATCAGGTGGGCCAGCGCTGGCTCGCCCACCCAGCCCAGCGCCAGCGAAGACAATGTGATACCAAGCTGTGTAGCCGCCAGGCTGGCATCAAGACGATCCACGGTGTGCAGCAAGACCTTGGCATTCGCACGACCTTGCGCGACCAGCTCGGTCACCCGGCTGCGCCGAATGGCAACCAGCGAAAACTCTGCCGCGACGAAAAAGCCATTGGCTGCCACCAGCAAAAATACCGTGAAAATGCCTAGCCACTCATTCATCGCCAAACATCCTGCGCCATAGGTTCGCTTTCCCACCCGCCCCGGACCCGCACCTTACCGCAGCTATGTTATATGCCCACGTGGGATACCTACGCCAATCACTCACAAGCGCATCGGGCAGAACCGAAACCAGTCAATCTTCGACGTAAAGAGATGGCGTGATTCCAATAACTAGCAAAGGGCACCCTCCGCCACTACCACCCTCAATTCGTGGGAGCAATTTGGAATTGAGCAAACGCATTGCACACCGATCTGGCCGCCTTTCTCGGTAACATCGCACACACCAGTACACTCATCGAGCCCCATCCTTCTCCACTCTAACCCGCTCATCGCTTTATCCCTTGAGCACGCCAGCTGCATCTGCATCCTAGCCATGCGTTACTCTACGGCCCGCCCCCTTCCCGTCGGAGCCTGTGATGCGCGCACCCACCGGTTCGGTCGTCGGACTTTGTTCCGCCTCCGCCACGACGTCGGCCATGGGCATGGCTTTTCTGGGCTACTGGGGTGTCCATGAGCCCATCCCCTGGAAGGCGCTCGATATCCTGGTGGTCTGCTTGGCCTTCCTCAGCCTTGGGGCCCTGGGTTCGACGATCTGGCTAATCACCACCCCCGTGCCGGAAGACGGCTTCGAGCGGATTGTCCCGGCCCGCCGGACCTTTGCCGCAGGCATGATCCTGATGTGGCTGGCGATTGTGATTGCGGTGGTTCAGTAACCGGGTTGATACCCAAAAATCACGAAATTCCCGCAGGCCGCACCCCGTCTGACTTCCCGCGGCTTATCCACTGGCTTATCCACAAGTTATTGGGTTGACCGATCATCGCCACCCCGATATGTTGTGTCCCGTCGGCCGCCACTCTCGGACTGTTTCGAGGACGGCTTGAGGGAATCCGGTGTAAATCCGGGACTGCCCCGCAGCGGTAAGCGGAAACGAAAGCCCATCGTGCACTGGCCCAAGGGGGTGCCGGGAAGCAGGACGATGAGGCGGGTCGCAAGACCCATGTCCGCAAGTCCGAAGACCTGCCGACGCGGCGTGGCCGGAGTGTCATGCCAAAAGTGACGGCCTCCGCGAAGAGGCGGGTCGCATGACGCGGATGTCCGTAACCGTGTGATGCAACCTACCGCGGCAACCGCCACGTCAGCCCTGCGCGTGGGAGCAGGCGGTTGAAATCTGGAGCTCGTCCCGAACGAACCGGACCCGAGAAGTCCGGCCCAGGACAGCTCCACAGCCCGGAGCGCCCAACATGCAACCTATCGATACCGAATCGCGCGAGCGCGCCGACGCCCGCGTGGACTCGTCCGTCCTTCCCGCCGACGCCCATGCGCCGGCCACTGCCAACCACGCAACGATGCCCGCTACCGCTGAAGCACCCTTCACACTGACGCCCCCCCACAGCCCCGGCCAGATGCGCGTGACCAAGCGCAACGGCAGCCATGAGATCGTCGATGTCAACAAGATCGTGCGCGCGGTGACCCGCAGCGCCGAGGGCCTGCATGCGGTCGATCCGCTGCGCGTGGCGCTGAAGACCATCGGCGGCCTGTACGACGGCGCCACCACGCAGGAGCTGGACCAGCTTTCGATCCGCACTTCGGCCGCACTGACCGCGGAAGAACCCGAATACGGCCAGCTCGCCGCACGCCTGCTCGGTGCCTTTATCGACAAGGAAGTGAGCGGCCAGGAAATCCAGAGCTTCTCGCAATCCATCGCACGCGGTACCGAGCTGGGCATCGTCAACGCACGTTTGCGTGATTTCGTTGCCGCCAACGCGCGCAAGCTCAACGATGCGATCGATCCACTAGCCACCCGCCGCTTTGAATACTTCGGCCTGCGCACCGTGTATGACCGCTATCTGTTGCGTCACCCGCAACTGCGCAAGGTGATCGAAACGCCACAATATTTTTTCATGCGCATTGCCTGCGCGCTGGGCGGTAGCGAGATTACCGAGACGCTGGAACTTTATCGCCTGCTGTCATCGCTGGAATACATCGCCAGCTCACCGACCCTGTTCAACGCCGGCACGGCGCACGAACAGCTCAGCTCCTGCTTCCTGCTCGATTCGCCTACCGATTCGCTGGAATCGATTTACGAGAAATACGGCGACGTCGCCAAGCTCAGCAAGTTCGCCGGCGGCATCGGCCTGGCCTATTCGCGCGTGCGTTCGCGCGGCTCGCTGATCAAGGGCACCAACGGTCACTCCAACGGCCTGGTGCCGTGGCTGAAGACGCTGGATGCCTCCGTCGCCGCGGTGAACCAGGGTGGCAAGCGCAAGGGCGCCGCCTGCGTGTACCTGGAGCCATGGCACGCGGACATCGAGGAATTCCTCGAACTGCGCGACAACACCGGCGACGAAGCACGCCGCACGCACAACCTCAACCTGGCCAACTGGATTCCCGACGAATTCATGCGCCGCGTCGAGCACGACGGCAACTGGTCACTGTTCGATCCCAAGATCGTGCCGCATTTTGTCGACTCCTGGGGCGAAGCATTCGATCGCGCTTATCACAAGGCCGAAGCCGAAGGTCTTGCCGTGAAAACGGTGAAGGCGCGCGAGCTGTACGCACGCATGCTGCGCACACTGGCGCAGACCGGCAACGGTTGGATGACTTTCAAAGACCGCAGCAACGCTACCAGTAACCAGACCGCCAAGACCGAGAACGTCATCCACCTCTCGAACCTGTGCACCGAGATCCTGGAAGTGACCAACGCCGGCGAGACGGCGGTGTGCAACCTGGGCTCGATCAATTTGGCTCGTCACGTAGTGGATGGCACGTTCGATTTCGCCAAGCTCGCCACCACGGTACGCACGGCAGTGCGCCAGCTCGATCGTGTGATCGATCTCAACTTCTACCCGATCGACACCGCCGCCACCGCCAATCGCAAGTGGCGTCCGGTGGGCCTGGGCGTGATGGGTTTGCAGGACGTGTTCTTCAAGTTGCGCCTGCCGTTCGATTCAGCCCAAGCACAGGAGTTGTCCACGCGCATTGCGGAAGAGATCTATTTCAACGCGCTATCGCAGTCGAACGCGCTGACCGAACAGCATGGCGCGCATCCGGGCTTCGAGGAAAGCCGTGCCGCCAACGGCGAGCTGCAGTTCGACTACTGGCCCCATTCCCAGCAGCACGATGCGACACGCTGGGATGCTCTGCGCGCGGCGATCAAGGCCAAGGGCCTGCGCAACTCGCTGCTGATCGCCATTGCGCCGACCGCAACCATCGCCTCGATCGCCGGCTGCTACGAATGCATCGAGCCGCAGGTCAGCAACCTGTTCAAGCGCGAAACGCTGTCGGGCGACTTCCTGGTGGTGAACCGCTACCTGGTGGAAGAACTGAAGACGCTGGGCCTGTGGACACCGGAAATCCGCGATGCGATCAAGCTAGCGGAAGGTTCGATCCAAGGTATCGCTGCCATTCCGGAACGCCTGCGCACCATCTATCGCACCGTGTGGGAACTGCCGCAGAAGGCGCTGATCGATCTGGCTGCGGCACGCGGCGCGTATATCGACCAGAGTCAGTCGCTGAACTTATTCATGGAGAATCCGAACATCGGTCAGCTCAGCTCGATGTACATGTATGCGTGGAAGTCGGGGGTGAAAACCACGTACTACCTGCGCTCGCGGCCGGCGACGAAGATTGCGAAGACGACGGTGACAACGACAGTTGCCGCAGCACCCACACCCAATGCACAGGAAGAAGCAACAGCTGCGGTCTTTTGCTCGTTGGAGAATCCGGAGTATTGCGAGGCCTGTCAGTAACCTCAAATCCGTCACCCCGGCGAAAGCCGGGACCCAGTGACTTTCTTACACCCATGCCCCGCCTGAAACCCTATCGCAATCGCAGCCGCCACTCCGGCGTGAGCACCTATGCGATCGGCAAGGGCTTCATCCTCGTGCACCTCGTGCACCTCGTGCGCGGTGGCACTTACGAATACACCGATGCTAAACCTGGCCGCATGCATGTACGCAACATGCAAATGCCGTCCCAGGCAGGTATCGGCCTTTCCACCTTATCAGCAGCCGTTTTGTGCGCAGCAAATACACGCGCAAACTCGACTAAGTACTGAGGAACATCCATGTCCGAACACATCCTCGACCCCGGCTTCGAACTCACCCTGCGCCCCATGCGCTACCCCGAGTTCTACGAAATGTATCGCAACGCGATCAAGAACACCTGGACGGTGGAGGAAGTCGATTTCTCGCTCGACGTCACCGACCTGAAGTCGAAGATGACCGATGCGGACCGCCACCTTATTCACCGCCTGGTGGCTTTCTTCGCCACCGGCGACACCATCGTGGCGAACAACCTAGTGCTGAACCTGTACCAGCACATCAACGCACCGGAAGCGCGCATGTATTTGTCGCGTCAGTTGTTCGAGGAAGCGCTGCACGTGCAGTTCTACCTCACCCTGCTTGATACCTATATTCCCGATCCGAACGAACGCAACAAGGCGTTTGCAGCCATCGAGAACATCCCGTCGATCAAACAGAAGGGTGCGTTCTGCTTCAAATGGATCGACTCCATCCAGAATCTGCAGCGCCTGGAAATGCGTGAACAACGCCGGCAGTTCCTGCTCAATCTGATCTGCTTCGCGGCGTGCATCGAAGGATTGTTCTTCTTTGCCGCGTTCGCCTACGTGTACTTCTTGCGCTCGCGTGGCTTGCTGCACGGCTTGGCTTCGGGCACCAACTGGGTGTTCCGCGACGAGTCCGGACATATGGCGTTTGCGTTCGAAGTGGTGCGCAAGGTACGTGCGGAAGAACCGGATCTGTTTGATGAAGACATGCGCGGACAGATCGAGGCCATGCTAGAAGAGGCCATCGCCTGCGAGACGCAATTTGCCGAGGACGTGCTTTCCGGCGGCGTGGCGGGCCTGTCGGCGAAGGAAATGCGCCAGTATCTGGAATACTGCGCCGATCAGCGTCTGACCCAGCTCGACCTGCCCAAGAAGTACGGCGCCAAGAATCCGTTCGACTTCATGGATCTGCAGGATGTGCAGGAAGTCACCAACTTTTTCGAACGTCGCGTGTCGGCTTACCAGGTTGGCGTGCAAGGTGAAGTTGCGTTCGACATGTCGTTCTGAAGAAAATCGTACGCATGGATTCACCGCAAATCGTTCTTACCGACACCCCAGAAGCCAGCGAACTTGCGGCGATCCGTCGTGGTCTTGATGCATTCAACCGCGTAGCAAGTGGTATCGACGATCAGCGTCCAGTGGCGCTGCTGGTCAAGCATCCCGTTACGGGTGAAGTACTGGGCGGCCTGAATGGCCGCACCTCGCGCGGGGTACTGTTTATCGATGTGTTCTTCCTGCCTGAGTCGATGCGCGGCTCGGGTCTGGGCAGCAAGCTGCTGAAGATGGCGGAAAACGAAGGCAGACAGCGCGGCTGCCGCATCGGCCTGCTACATACCAACAGCTTCCAGGCGCCGGAGTTCTACCAGAAGCATGGCTGGTGGGAATTCGGCAACATTCCCTGCGACCCGCCAGGTAACAGCCGTGTTTTCATGACCAAGGAGCTGGTTGCGGCGACTTGAACCACATGAATTGGAAAGTCAGGTGATGGTGGCGCGCAAACCCCGACGCCCCGCAAGCGCCTCTCTGCTCAGGATTGGACTCATCGCGCTTCTGTCCTTTCCACTTATTTAGCAGCTCCTGATTAGTGTCGATCCTCAGTTGCCATTTCTTCGTCACCCCGGCGAAAGCCGGGGCCTAGCGACTTTGGCTTGAAAGTCGCTAGGCCCCGGCTTTCGCCGGGGTGACGAGTGTGAAGTGAACAGCCTGGCTGAGGATCGACACTAATCAGGTAGCAGCTTGAAGTGGTCGCTTGTGAAATAGTCCGTCATCTTTTCAAATCCCCTCGACATCGACCCCATGTTCGGCCAACCAAGCCTTGCGCTGCGCGTAATCGGGCATCGCACGCTCCACGCGCAACCAGAATGCAGGGGTATGGTGTCGCTCGTGCAAATGGGCGACTTCGTGCACCACCACGTATTCGGCGATACGTGCGGGCAGCAGAATGGTCTTCCAGTGGAAGTAAAGCCAATCACCCTTGCCGCAGGAACCCCAGCGGTAGCCCAGGTCTTGCACCTTTACGCCAGCCGGCTGCACCTCCATACGCGATTCGTACTCGGCCACCTTGCCCGCCAACCATAACCGCGCCCGTTCGCTGTACCAGCGAACGAAATGTTCGCGCGCCTTGGGCAAAGCATCCTGGCGCAGGCAAAAGCGGCCTGCCATCAGTTTCAATGGCGCCTCTTGCTCGGCCACCCACTTCAAGCGATGACTGCGACCCAGATACAGAAAGCCTTCGCCACCGACGAACTCCTTGCGCAGCACGACACGCTGCAAGCGATCCTTCTCGGCCAGCTTGGTGTAGATCCAGAAGCTCTTTTCGCGCACGAATTGGCGCAACCGCGCTTCGCTCACATCAGGCGGCGCACTGACAAACAGCTCACCACTGCGCTCTACGGTGATCTCCAGCGTCTTGCGGCGCGGACTGCGGCGCACGGCCAAACGCAGGTCGTCTACCCGCATCATCACAGTGCCACCAACTTGTCGTGATTGGCGCGAGCCTGCTCCATCAACCGGTCGGCCAGCACGCCGGCCATGTCACTGTCCACCAAGGGCGGGCGCAGGCGCATCAGGTGATCGAACAACTGCCCATTCAGGCCCTCCTGAGCAGCGCGCTTGTGCGGACTCCATAGATTGCGGTTGCCGCGTAGCTCCTGCACCAAGTGGTCCACCAGCTCCACGGTCACGTCTTTCAAACGCAGTAGCTCGGCGGGTGCAGGCGCGGCGCCGGCATACACCACATCCAGCACCGTGCGCAGAAAGGGCGCGCAATGTTCGGGCAGATCGGCCGGCGTGTCAGCCCTGCCCGCCTGGCCATTGCGCAACTCGTCGATGATCGTCTGCAATTGCCTGACCACCTCATCCCACTGCTCACCCAGGCTCTTGAGAATCTCGCGCAAGCGCTCCGAGAGCTTGCGGTAAAGCACCGGATCTTCATCCACGTGCTGGCGGATGTGCGAGCGGATCGCATGTTCCATTTCCGACGCCTTGGCACGATCGTTGGCCTCGCGCGCCAAGTGCGTGTCGAACTCGGCATCGGTCAGCTGAATTGGCGGAATCTTCGGGTCGATGCCCAGCGAGATCACGTGGTCGTCGATCAGTTTGCGTACCTTTGCACCCACATCCTTGCCCAGCGCGGGTGTGTCCCTGTAGCGATTGCGAGCACGCGCATGGATGTAAGCAAGCCGTTTGGCATCGGCCGCGAAAGGCAGCGCATCAGGGCGCGGCAGAACCATCTCCAGCGAAGCCAGGAAGGCTTTCAGCTTGACGGCAAACTCAGCCCGCAGCTTCTCGCTGCCCAGTGCATCGATACAGGCTTCGGTGTCTTCCAGCGATTCGATGCCACGCCGACGGAAGATATCCACCACGCGCAGATGTCTGTCGCGCAGTATCGGCACCTCGTCTTTCAGGCTGGCCAGCGCGCCTTGCACGTCTTCGTCGGCGTACGCGGCCAAGGCCTCCTTCAGGTGCCGCGCAACGCCGTAATAATCCACCACGACGCCACAGCGCTTGCCGTGACCGGTACGGTTGACGCGGGCGATGGCCTGCAAGAGTTCGGCCTCGCGAATCGGCCGATCCAGGTACATCACGCCCTCGATGGGCGCGTCGAAGCCGGTAAGCAGCATCGACTTGACCACCAGGAACGCCAGCGGATCACGCTTGGCCGGGTCTGCGTGCAACAGCGGCTTTTTGAAGCGCTTGACCAGCTGTTCCTGCGCAGCACCATCCGTCCAGGGCTTCCACGCCGGATCATCGTTGTTGCTGCCGGAGATGATGGGCGCAAACTCCAGCTCGGCCAGCGTGTCGCGATAGCGCCACGCCTGAATCACCGCCTGCACCTTCGGCGATCGCTGGCAGAGCGCTTCGTCGTCCAGGGCCTGGTCGGTGGGCGATAGCTTGCGGGCTTCGGTCAGCAGCTCATCCCGCGCCTGTTTCAAGGCCGCCACATAGCGAATCGCCGCCAGGCGGCTATAGGCCACCACCTGGGCTTTGTAGCCATTAGGCAGGATGTTGGTGACGTAATGGCGCAGCATGTCGCGCGCCTTGTCGTCGATCAGCGCCGGAGCATCGAAAATATGCCCCTTGGTGGCGTACTTCTGTTTGATCGCCTCCAGCTCGTCCGGGGTTTGCTGGCGGAACAGATCTTCGAACAGTTCGTCGAGGCTGGCGCCGTCCTTGATAGCGGCGTTCGCAGTGCGGCCTTCGTACAGCACCGGTACGGTGGCGCCGTCGGCCTCCGCTTCCCTGATGGTGTAGCGGTCGATGAATTCGCCAAAAATCTCGTGCGTGCGCTTTTTCTCGCCCATGATGATGGGCGTGCCGGTAAAACCGATGCGCGCGCAGTTGGGCAAGCCGGCCAGCAGGTTGGCCTGCATGTCACCGCCTTGCGTGCGATGCGCTTCGTCCACCAGCACGAGGATGCTGTCGTCCTCGTTCACTATCTCGAAGGGCTCGTTCGCCTGGTACGTTTCTTTCGACTCCGCGACCCCGCTTATTGCAGGCTGAGGCAAATCCTCCGCGGTCAGCGGCGCGTCGTTCTCGGTATCGGCATTGCGGTATTTCTGGATGGTGGCGAATACCAGCCCCGGACCATGGCGCCTGACCAAGGCCCGCACGCCCGCCATGCTCTTGGCCACCTCCACCGCTTCGCCCGTCAGCGTGGCGGTTGTGGAAAGCTGGGCTTGCAAGTCTTTGCGGTCGGTCACCACGATGACCTTGAAGCGACGCAACTGCGTATCGCCGCGCATCTTGCGCACCAGAAACACCATGGTCAGGCTTTTGCCCGAGCCCTGGGTGTGCCAGATGATGCCGCCGCGCTGATCACTCTCGCCGTGCTGTAGCCGCGTCTGGCCCTGCTTCAAGCGGGCGATCGCACGATTCACCGCGCGGTATTGCTGGTAGCGGCAAACCGTCTTGATGGTCTGTCCGCTCACCTGCATAAACAACATGAAGTTGCGTATCACGTCGAGCAGATGCGCCGGCGCCAACAGGCCGGCGACCAGGCGCTCCTGTTCGTTGAGTGCAGACTTGCCCAGCGCCTGCGCCAGGTCGGTCTCGGAGCCGCGACCATCGGGGCCGATCACCGTTTTCCATTGCGCGTAGTGTTCAAAGCTAGCGCCAACGCAGGCGACACGCGCCTCGTCCACACAACTGGCGACCAGCAACTGCACCGTGGCAAACAGCGACTCATTGCCCTCGTTCTCATCCACCTCGAACGCCGCCTTGCGCTGATTGCTATAGCGGCGCAGCTGATCGACCGCGTCCGCCAGCGGCTCGGGGATCGACGGACTCTTGCACTCCACCACGACCAGCGGCAGGCCATTCACCAGCAGCACCAGATCGGGCACGATAAATTGCTTTGCCGAATTGAAACCAGGCGGACAGTCGACGCGGTACTGATTGATGACAGTGAAGCGGTTACGCGCCGGCTTGTTCCAATCGATAAAGTGGATGGTCTGACTACGGCCGCCGTGCCAACCCGGCAAGCCTTCGACGGTGAAGCCCTTGGTCAACAGCTCGGTGGCCATTTGGTTGGCCTCCAACAGCTTGGGCGCAGCGAACCGCGTGATGGCCGCAACCGCTTCGGACAAGCGGGCATCATCCAGCCAGGGCTGGCCATCCGGGCCGGGATTCAGTCTGCGCAATTGTTCGCGCAGTACGGATTCCTGGATGACGTCGGCAAAGTGGGGTCGGCCGGTGAGTGAAGGATGATCGAGACTGCCTTCGGTGTGGCTCCAACCCAAAGCCTGTAGTTGAGCGATAAAGGGTTTTTCGACGTTTTCGAGTTCCCAGCCCATCAACCTTCCTCCGTGTCGCTAGCGCTACTCAATGCACCCAGTTCGCTTTCGATCTGCTCGATGCTGGGCAGTCCTGTCTGCAGCTCGGCCGGCAACGCTTCCAGCATTTTGTATTCAGCAATGCCCATCGGTTGCGCCGTATCGCGCAAAGCGTATTCGGCCACCACCTTGTTCTTGCTTTTGCACAACAGCAGACCGATGGTGGGGCCATCGTGTTCACTTTTAACCTGGGCGTCTACCGCCGTGAGATAAAAGCCGAGCTGCCCCAGATGATCGGGCTTGAATTTATCCGCCTTGAGTTCGATCACCACATAGCAATGCAGTTTGAGGTGGTAGAACAACAGGTCGATAAAGAAATCATCACCACCAATTTCTACGTGCACCTGGCGGCCTACGTAAGCGAAACCTGCGCCCAGCTCCAGCAGAAATTGTGCGATGTGCTGCACCAAGGCGCTTTCGGTTTCCCGCTCACCTGCCTCCTTGCCAATCCGCAGAAAATCGAACAGGTAAGGATCTTTCAGGGATTGACGCGCCAGATCGGTGTCTGGTGCAGGCAGGCGTTCGGAAAAATGGGTGATGGCCTGGCCTTCGCGCTCCAATCGCCGGGTCTCGATATGGATTTCCAGCACATTGCGCGACCAACCGTGCTGAATGGCGCGCTGGGCATAGGCCAGACGCCATTCCGGGCTTTTCAGTTTGGTAAGTAGCACCAGATTGTGGCCCCAGGGCAATTGTCCAACAGCCTGTTGGACAATTTCGGCATCCGGCCAAGCCTGGGCAAAAGCGCGCATATACATCAGATTGGCGCGGGAAAAGCCCTTCATGTCCGGGAAGGCCCTGCGCAAGTCATGCGCCAGCCGATCGATCACCTTCGCGCCCCAACCCTCGCGCCCCTGCCGCTCCAGAATGTCCCGTCCGATCTGCCAATACAGCAAGACCAACTCGCGGTTGACCGCCAGGGTAGCGCGCTGCTGGGCGTTGTGGATGCGGGTTTTCAGTTCGGCCAGCCAGACGGTGTAGCCGGCTGGGGGTCGGGTGAGCGAGACGGGGCGTTCGTTCATGCGGGGGCGCCTTCCAATAGCGGGGTGACACGGACGCGGCCGGTGAGGAGGTCGTCCATGAGGCCGGATTTCTCGTATCGGTACTTGGCCAATGCCTCCTGCTCGCTCTGAAGTTGCAATTGGAGAGCCTCATACCTGCCAGCAATCCTATTCTGCTCAGCTCGTTCCGGCACCGCTAGTAACAATGGCCGAAGATCTTGCAGGTTAATGTTCTTTTGGGCGCTCTGGGGGGCTCTTGCATCAAGCCCGCGCTTCGCCTTGCGTATCGAAAGTTCGACAAATCTAATATTGTGGTTGGAATTGACGACAGCACCCACAACGCTATCAGGAAAGTACATTGGTATGGCAAGGATTGCTGTATCGGCAATATTCGCAGCAATGGTGATCGCGATAGCGCCAGCAGGAAATTCCTGACTAACAGAGACGCCGCGGTCGCTGAGTGTTTGGGAGTATGAAGAAAGGTACTCGCCTTGGGTGGCTGCAATGTCCCCCGTCTGGACAAACGGATGGCGACCACCGTAGAACCGAGGATCGTTTCGTGGCCTATGTGTAAACTTTCCTCGAGTAACCTCGGCCAAGTTCTCTAATGGGTGAACGTTCCACCCATTTGGAATCCACCCTAGTGGCGATGACTTGTAGAGATGCGGAGCCTCCGCCTGGGACGGACGCAGTTCGCCGTTGGCGTCGATGCCGCGCGTCAGCAGGTCGTGCAGCAGGCCCTGCTTGATGGCCTTGAGCTTGGCGATGATCGCCTCGGTTTCCTGGATGGCGGCGTCGAGGGTGTCGAGGATTTCAGCAACTGCTGTTTGCTGCCCGACATCGAAATCAGGAACGAGGAATTCGTCGAAAAACGAACGTGGAACACGCTGTTGTCCCGCCGAACCAACCATTTGACTCTCTGCTGCATGCCGAAATTTACGCCACTGCGTGAGATGGAAAACAAATCGCGCATTGTTCCCCCGCTTTGCTCGCAATACATGAAACTCGGTACTCCCGAAACCAATACCGTTCTCAAGGCCAACGACATGAGCACCTTTGCCATTTTCCAAGCAAGGCGTGATCTTTGCCACGAGAACATCGCCTTCTTCAAATGCAGTCAGACCAGCGTCAACTGATTTCAGTTGACGAACTTGCTTCAACATCCAATGACCGGACTCAGATACATCACCCATCGGTATGAACGACACCGCATCCTTGTCTGACAAGCCATTTGGTATTCGAACGGACGGATTGACCTCTGCGATCAAGGAAAAGGGCAAATCAGGCATATCGCAACCCTTTCAAGAATCCTTGCAAGGTCCGCGCCGCCGCATCCCGCCCCCTCTCAATCTCGGTCAAGGTCACACGATACTTATCCCACCATCCCTCAAACGCACAGACAACGGCCTTACGCTGAGCCGCGATATAGCGCTCAACAATGGCCTTCATATCATTGTGCAAGATGATCAACAGCAAATCGGCTGCCTGCTCAGGTGACAGCTTGTTGACCGCAGCGTTGAGGTGCTTCGTAAAGTCATCCATCAACACCTTGAGCTGCTTCTTGACCCCGGCAAGCTCCTTCCTCCAAGCCTTGACCTGCACCTCATCCACAGCATTCCCGTCATAAGCCTCCATCTCCACAGCCTCATCCCCTTCCTCACCATCAGCCCCCTTCGGACTGGCTGCCTTGATCTGACTATCCAACTCTGCCTTCTTCGCCTCCAGCTCGTTGATCGCCTCGACGAAATCACCCAGCAGGAACTTGACCAGCTTGTGCTCCAGCGGCTTGGCTTTTCTCTTCAGCTCCTCATCGTCCAGTTCGCTGACGATGGTGTCGCGCCAGCCACGGATCAGACCCAAGGGGCCGCGCGCCATCACGGTCTTGAAGTCGTTGAGGTTGTCGTACCAGAAGCCGGCGCTGATGCCGCGCACGCGGAAGACATCGAGCATGCCGATGGGCATCAGTGATGCGGCGAAGGTGGTGAGCAGTTCGTCGCGTGTGGTCACGGAGCTTTTCGCACCGTGCAGGGTCACGATGCTGCGGCTGTGCGCCTGCCACCAGTTTTCGAACGCCTCGCGCAAGGCGGTTTCGCGTGCGACCAGGCTGGGGTTGGTTTCGATGGCCGGCTTCAGGTTCTGCCGTGCGGCCAGGGCCGCTGCGAAGTCGAGATACTTGGCGTCGCGCTCGATCAGCAGGTCCATGGGATCGAGGCCGTGGGCCTGGAACAGCGCGGCTTTGTCCGCGACTTCGGCCTTGGGGATGCCGCCGACCAGATGCGCGCGCACATCGTGCGGTTCGGGCGGTGGGGCATTGTCGGCGTAGCGGCGGATGTTGAGGTTGTAGTCGTTGGCTTTGAGGCTGCTGTTGTCGACGATGACGGAGAAGCCGGCGACCTGTTTGAACGCGTCGAAGGTGGTGACGATTTTTTCGATATGTTCGGGCAGCAGTTGGTTTTGCGCGCGGCCTTCGAAGTATTCGCGATCGGCATTGATAAACAGCACCTTGCCCTGGCGTTCCTTGGGTTTGCCGCTGACGCGCCTGGCGCCGTTCTGCACGCGCTGGCGCAGCACCAGAATACAGGCCGGAATGCCGGTGCCGTAAAATAGATTGGGCGCGACGCCGATCACGGCTTCGAGCAGGTCGTCCTCGATGATGCCGGCGCGGATGGTCTTTTCCTCGCCGCCACGAAACAGTACGCCGTGCGGCATCACCGTGGCGACCATGCCGCCGTCGCGGGTGACGGCCAGCATGTGCTGCACAAACATCAGGTCGGCTTTCTTCGCGCCCAGCGGCACTTGGCCAAAGGGGAAGCGAATATCGGCAAACGTGGGCTGCCAGACCGGGGTTTTGCCGTCGGCCTGTTTGTCCGCGGTGCCCCAGTTGATGGAGAACGGCGGATTGGTGAGCACGCGGTCGAAGCGCATCAATTCGCCGCCTTCCACGTGCTGCGGATCGGCCAGGGTGTCTTCGTTGCGCAAGTCGGCGTTGCTGATGCCGTGCAACACATGTTCATTTTGGCGATGGACCAGACCGTGCCGTTGAATTCCTGGCCGCGCAGGTTGGCTTTGCGGCCATCTTCACCGTGGTCGTCAATGTATTCCTTGGCGGCGATCAGCATGCCGCCGGAACCGCAACACGGGTCGTAGATTTCATGCTTCAGCTCCGGCTTGAGCAGGCGCACCATCATGCGCACCACGGAGCGTGGCGTGTAAAACTCGCCACCCTTTTTACCGGCGGAATCGGCGAATTCGCCGATCAGGTATTCGTAGGCGGCGCCGAGCAGGTCGGGAAACTCGAAATCGTCGTTGCGCAGGCGATGCAGGCTGAAGTGGTTGATCAGCTGGCGCAGCTTGATATCGGGAATCTTGCCTTGGCCCACTTTGCGCTTGAAGTCGATGTGCTCAAGCACGTCGTACAGATTGGTATTGCCCGTTTCAATGCCGGTAAGCGCCTTGTTGAGGTAATCGCCCACATCGTGATGTGCGTCATTGACCAGAAACGCGTAGCGGGATTGCGGCGGCACCCAGAAGAAGCCTTCCAGCTTGTACCAGCGCGCGTTTTCAGCCGTTTTTTCGGCCTCGGCCTGGCTTTTGCCGGCCTCCAGCTCCAGGCGGATCACCTCCTCGCGACGCTGATCGAATACGTCGGAGCAGCGCTTGAGAAACAGCATTCCGAAGATGTATTCCTTGAACTCGGAGGCGTCCATCTTGCCGCGCAGGATGTCGGCGGCTTTGAACAGATGGCGTTCGAGTTGGGGGAGAGTCAAAGGCATGGGATATCCGGATAGGGTGTTGTTATAAGTCGTGCGATCGCCAATCAGTCGATCGTGGCGAGGGGGGGCGCGCTTCCATCTGGCTGCGCCGCGCCCCATCCGCTTACTTGATCAAGCGCATGCCAGTCGCTTTGGCTGCCTTGGCATCAAACGTTACCGTGTGCTCGCATTGCGCCTGATAGCAGGCCCGTTCGATCAGGCAGTCGGCGAAATCCGCGGATGAGCCCGCGTAGAGCCGCAGCGCTTTCCACACGGTCTCCGCCGCTTCCACGACTATTTCCTTGGTGCGAAGCAAAGCCTCGATCACCCGCGCAATCTCGCCGCGCTCAACACCATACGCCCGGCCAAGCACCCAGACGACCTCGATAAGGGCCACCTGAGTGACATAGCCCGGGTGCTCGGGTGTCAGCGATTCAATGAGTGCGCCGGCTTTTTTTGCCTGCACGGGATCGTCCTGCGCGACATAGCGCACCAGCACATTCGTATCCAGACCGATCATTTGGCCGAACCGCCTTGCTCGGCGATCGCCGCATTCATGTCCTCAATCGTCACCGGCTTGGCCGGCTTGCGGATGATGCCCTTGAGTGCGGTGACTGAACGCGTCGCGGGCACCACCTCGTACCGGCCGGTTGCTTCATTGAGGACGAATTCGATCCGGTCCCCGGTGGCCAGGCCAAGATGGGTGCGCACGTCCACGGGGATGGTGACCTGCCCCTTCGATGTTACCGTGGCAGAAGCCATGTTCGCCTCCTTATCTTCACAATCCTTACTTTGACGTAAGGCGATGCGGAGCGCAAGGTTTGCAGCTGCCGGCGGCATGGATGGCAGCCATCGCACCCGCTACCAGCGCCGCTTCACGCCACGCCCGGCCGCGTGACTGGGTTTCCGCGTCGCGGCTGCCACCGATTTTGGCTCGGCGGCTTGCCTGGGCAAGCTGGCCAGCCATTGGGTGAGCACGCCGGGTGGCTGCTCCGGCAGCAGTGCAAACCCCAGATAGTCATCGACCCGCGCTGCGTTTTGCGGCCATGCCAGTTCCTTGAGAAACGGCAGGTTCAAGACCTGGAACATCCGCACCCAAGTTTCCTCGCCATTGATCTTGCGCCGTACCGATAAGTCGGGGTTGAACTGGTACCAGCCCTGCGCGACGCGGATGAACAGATCGCGGTTGTAGGCGTATTCGCGGGCCACTTCGTTGCGTGCCAATACCTGGTTCACGTGGGTGCGCTTTTTGCGCTCCGCCCTGACGACGGCGCCCGGCAAGGACTCCCAGGCTTCGATAATCATCCTTGCTTCGAAGGCGGCGTGGGCGTGCCGCTGTGGATGGGTAAAGCAGGTTTTGAATAAGGCCCACAGCGTCTGGAACAGGAAATATTCCGACAGGTGACGATCAAGACGAACCAGGCGCTCGCCGGTGTTCACGTCCACCGATGAGGGCGCCAACAGATCGTAGAGCCGCGCGAAACGCTCGCGGGCGAATTTGGCATCGGCGAAGGCCTCGCGCATGGCCCAGTGCAACGCGTTCGCGCCGAAATGATCGCTCGCTTCGCGATCGGCGCCGCGTTCCAGCAAAGCCTCGACCAAGGCGATGTTGCCGGCGGATGCCGCCGCCATCAGCGGCGTGAGGTTCATTGGCAGGCGGTGTTCGACGCCATGCTCGTCGCATTGGCGCAGCACGTTCTTGAAGCTGGGCAGGAAGTAGCTGTCGTAGGTTTTACGCGCCAGGAAGTTACGTTGTTGCAAGAACGTTTTAGCCGCACCGTAATTCATCCGATCCAGCGCGGAGGCCACGACCGGTATGTCATGACAGGCGGCAATTTCCAGCAACTGCTGCCTCGGCTTACCGCCCGGCGCCTGCTGCTGGAACACGGTCGCCAGTAGCGATTGCGATTGCGCTTGGTCCAGCACGGTCCAAGGCACTGGCTTCTGCTTCAGAATGCTTTGCCGGATCGCATCGGCCTGCTCCTGCTTGCCTTGCAGTTCGAGCTTGCGTGCCTCTTTCTGCCACTCTTCCAGGGTCGACTGCCGGGCTTCGACGCGCGTCTGGCTGGCCACGGACAATTCCAGCAAGGGGAACAGTTCGTGCTGGGTATTGGATTCGATCACATAGATATTGCGGATCGCACGCGTCAAGGCTACGTAAAGCGCGTTGACGAAGAACTTGTAGACCTCCAGCGATTTGTCGCTCTTGTCCTTGGCACGCCGGTAGTCGAGTTGTTCGGCGGCCAGGGCGGATCGATCGACACCGTTGGCGATTTCTGAAAACTCGGCACGATGGCTGGATACGAAGCGGTAGAGCACGATGTTCTCGTACTCCAGACCCTTGGCTTCGTGTATGGAAAACAGCAGCGGCGTGGAAAAATGTTTTCTGGCCTCGGCCTTGTCTTCGTCGCGCATCACCAGTACGGCGAACTGCGTGGACTTGGCGGTCTGCTGATTCAACTCTTTCTTGCTGGCGTCCTTGTCCGGCCATAGATGCACGGCACCGACATCACCGCCCACCGGTTGCACCAGGTAGTTGCTTTCGCGATCGATGGAGCCGAAGCGGTTGTGCTTGATCTTCAGCAACTGGTTGGCCACGCGCGTGGCTTGCTGGCCGTTGCGGAAATTGGCCGACAGCACGCGCAGCTCCTGCCGCTCGGCCAGCGCCGGATCTTTCCAGAACAGGCTCTTGACCTGCGACCAGGAGAAGAAATTGGGATGGACGATCTGGTTGGAATCGCCGCACAACAGGAAATGACCCGCCTGCTTGAGCGTTTTCAGCACCAGCGCCAGTTGCACGGGCGTGATGTCCTGCACTTCGTCGATCACCACGAAGTCGTAGCGCGCTTGTGCGCGGGCCATCCAAGCCTGCGCCACCAGGTTCAGGTCGAACAGGTTGGACTCGGTCAACCAGGCGCGGTATTTCTCGAAGAGGTCATACAGTGCGTCGCGTTTGTCTTCGGCGAAGATCGATTGCCGCACGCCCAGTGCGCGGTAGTCTTCGCGGGACAACACGCCACTCGCCGACGCGGAAAGCACGCCGCGGATTTCTTCGAACGCTTGATGTGCGTCGATGTCGCGAAAGGATTGCTTCATGCGCGCGAACCAGGCCGCGAAGTCGCGCCAATGCGCTTCCCTGCCCTGCGGCACGTGTATCGACTCTATGAATTCGCGATAAGAGAGGAAGACGGCATCCTGCTCCGCGTGCTCGAAGCCGTTGGCGTAGTACAAGTCGCGCGCGCTCTGCGCCAGATAAGCCGAGTGGGTGACGTACAACACGTCGCCCTTGGCCTGCTTGAGCTTTTCCAGCGTCAAGGCGGTCTTGCCGCTGCCAGCGCTGCCGATCACGATCAGCGGTGCAGGCGTGTGATAGATCGCATGTTGGGTATCGTCGAACGAAATGGGCTTGTCGAGCAGGTGCAGCGTGGTCCGCTCGGGATGCAGGTAGCGCAGCAGTTGCGCATCGCGACCGGCCTCAACGACATCAATGTCGGGAATTTTGCTCTCGTCGATGGCGGCGCCGCGCAGGAAGCGTGATTTGTCGTAATCGTGGTTGGCGATCACTTCCAGCATCAGCACGCATACCTCGTCGCCATGCCGAACCAGACTGAACAGCAAGCGATTGGTGTCGTCCAGCTTGGCGCGATAGAACTTGCCGTGCGCCAGATTGGACAGTTTCTTGACTTGCGCGGCACGGAAATCACCCGCGCCAATCGCTTCGGCGACCTTGCGGTAGGGCTTGGCAAAGCCTGCGGTATCCAGGCCGATGTATTCAAGAATTCTCATAGCTGTGCTGCCAGTCTAGGATCATCAGCCGTATGGATGAGTCGACGATGATCACTTGAGGTCCCGCCCGCGACGGGGAGTCGCGAAGCTTAGCATCAGCTGGTAACCCTTCTTGCGAAGAATGGGGCCTGGTCGATCAGGTTAGCTCTTAAGCTTTCCTGAAGAGAGAGTGGCTTAAGTTAGTGCCATTGGGGTTAGCACGAGTGCTTGCTTCATACCAAACAAACGCCCGAACCAAACAAACGCCCGGAGCCAAATGGCCCAGGCGTTTTTGTTGCCGCATGACGCGGCGAACTCAGGTCCAACTATTGTCGTCGTCAAAGCCACCGCTATCGAAGTTGGCATCATCGAAATCGGTAGACGAAAAATCCTGCCCGCCACCGTTCGACAGATTGCCGTCATCGAAGAAATTGTTCTCGGTGACGTTCTCGATCACTTCCGGCTGACCACCGCCGAAGAAACCACCACCGCGGTGACCGCCCAGCAAATCTTCAATACCGTTGAACAGAAACATGCCGCCCGCAACACCCGCCGCCGTGGTGGCCGCGCTGGACAAGAAACTGGAACCACCACCTTGCGTTGTGGCAGACGCACTACCGAACAGGCGTTCACGCCAAGTGGGGGCTGGGGCCTGTTGTGGTGGCGGCATCGGCGGATAAGCCGGCGGTGCGGCGCCCCATGCGGACGACTGCTGGCCACCCAGGAAGCTGCCGCCACCCTGCTGTCCACCCAACTGGGCTTGAAGTTGCGAAATCTGGGCCTTGGCGGCATCCAACGCATGCTGTTGCAGCAGGCTGCGCTGCACCAGCAAATAGAGCGCATCGGGCTGGCTGGCCAGGCGCTGGCGAATCAGCGCATCGGCCTGGGTGTCCTTGGCTACGCCATTCACGGCGGCCAGGCGCTGAAGGAAATCATCGAGGAGGAGTTGTTCCTGAGGAGTCATGAGATCACCGTTGCGCTGTATACGAGTGCCGGCCAACGCCGGTCGTGCTGGAAATATGCACC
Organism: Dyella sp. M7H15-1; assembly: GCF_004114615.1. Classification (NCBI taxonomy): domain Bacteria; kingdom Pseudomonadati; phylum Pseudomonadota; class Gammaproteobacteria; order Lysobacterales; family Rhodanobacteraceae; genus Dyella; species Dyella sp. M7H15-1. The sequence continues at coordinate 2,823,743 of NZ_CP035300.1, read as the reverse complement.
GGATATGTGACCTCAAGAGGCGCATGGAGTGCGGGAACGATTTCCATGTGGTTGATGTTCAGTTCATCCGGCTTGGATGAAACAGGCCAGATGGCCTATTGACCACACCCGCGCCGACATCGCATGCATGTCAGCCTGTGCAGGCAGCACAAAGGTGAAACAAGATGAAGCCGTAGCAGCAGGCAAATGCTTTTACTGCGGCTCGCATGCGTGACTTCAATGCCAGGGCCAGGGCTTGAGTGCGTACTCCTTCGGCGGTGTGTCGCCGGCAAGGTTGTGCACGAAGTAATCCCAGCGACGACGGGTGACGTACGGCATGTCCGTGTCGTAGGCATGGTGCTGGTTCGGCAGCAGCAGCATGTCGAAATCCTTGTTAGCCTTGATCAGCGCATCGGCGACCAGCAGAGTGCTGTACGGCGGCACGTTGTCGTCGATCATGCCGTGGACCAGCATCAACTTGCCCTTGAGATGACCGGCAATGAGTTGGTTCGCCTGGTTGTCATAATTATTGCCGACCAGCAGCCCCTGGTATTTCTCGCCCCAATCATCTTCGTACTCGCGATTGTCGTGATTGCCGCTTTCGGCCCAGCCGACCTTGAAGAAATCCGGATAGCGGAACAACGCATCCGCCGTTGTGTTGCCGCCGCCTGAGTGACCCCAGATGCCGACCCGATCCAGGTCGATCCACGGATAACGCTGACCAAGCTCCTTGATACCAGCCACCTGGTCCGGCAAGGTGTTATCGCCCATGTTGCCGTACCACGTGTCGTGGAACGCCTTGGAGCGCCACGGCGTGCCCATGCCGTTGATCGCTATCACCACAAAACCCAGCTCAGCCAGCGACTGATTGTCATAGTGTGCAGGCAGGAACCCGAAACTCGCGACGGAGCCGCTCTGCGGACCCGGATAAACGTAGTCGACAATCGGATACTTCTTCCGCGGGTCGAAATGCGTGGGCTTGAACATCAGGCCATACAGATCCGTCTTGCCGTCGCGTGCTTTCACCGTGAACAGCTCCGGCGGATGCCAGCCCGTTGCCAACAGGCGCTTGATGTCGCCCTTGGCCACCGTCGTGAGGATGCGGCCATCGTTCGCGTCACGCAGCACGGCAACCGGAGGTGTAACGGGCGTTGAATAACTGTCGATGAAATACTTACCGTCATCGGACATGGTGATGGTGTGATCGGCCGGCTCAGTCGTCAGCAACACCGGCTGTCCGCCATCCAGGCTCACCTTCCAGAATTGCTGATAGTACGGATTGACGCCGGAGGTGCGGCCCACACCACGGAACCACACGGTACGGGTTTTGTCGTCCACCTTCAGTATCTCGGTGACATTGCCCTCACCGGTGGTGATCGCATGCTTGAGCTGGCCATGGGCGAGATCGTAGAGGTACAGGTTGCCCCAGTTGCTGCGCTCGCTGTACCAGATTGCCTCATTGGAACCCGGCAGGTAACGCCAGTTCACCGCACCGTTGCCGCTTTCAAAGTAAGTGGGCGCGTCTTCATGGAACACCGTGCGCACTTCGTCGGTTTTCGCGTCAGCGATGCGGAAGGTTTCATGCTTGTGATCGCGCGAGGTGGAGACGAAGGCAAGCGTCTTACTGTCCGGCGCCCACTTCACATCATCCCAGCCACCCTTGTCGCCACAGCTTATGTCGTCGCACAGGCTGGAACGATGCTGGTCCGGTGGCGTTTTCAGGCGTACCACTTTGCGGGTCGACACATCGATGATCACACGCTCGATCAAGGTGACATGCTGGTCGCCAGGCAAGGGATATTTCCACGATTGCAGTGCCGGATGACCCACCTTGGTGGTGACCAGGTACATGTCACCGTCAAGGCGCTGATCTTGCTGGAACGTAGCGATCTGCTTCGAATCGGGTGACCATTCCAGAATCGCGTTATCCGTATGCTTCCAACCGGCATTGTCGGTGGCGTAACCGTAGTTTTCCACGCCGTGGGTGGTGAGCTGGGTTTCCTTGCCGGTGGCGACATCGCGCAACCACAGGTTCCAGTTGCGGATAAAGGCTTGCTGCTTGCGATCGGGCGACAACACGCCCGGTTCCTTGCCGGATTTCACGAGCGTGCATATGCCTTCGGTCTTGAGGTCGCACAGATAGTGTTTGCCGCCCATTTCGATCTGGTCGCGCCCATCCGTGGCGACACGGAAATCGGTAAGACCGAGCTTGTCGGCCTTGATCGATTTTTCGCCAGCCTCGGTCAGTGCCGTCGCCAGCTTCGCCTGGTCGAGCAGCGGCGAGACGGTGCCGTTGCTGGCATCCATTTGCAGGTAATGATCGCCCGTGGCGTCATGATCCACATACCAGAAATGCGTACCATCCAGCCAATGCACGGTACTGACTGCGTGATCCAGCAGCGGCGCCGTGTTGTACACCATGAAACGCTCGGCTTGCGCATAATCTTGCGCGGTCAGAACCCGACCATCGGCCATCGCACTGCCAGGACTCCACGCCACCGCCAGCAGTCCACACACCAGTGCGCCGTACAGACGCGACATGCCGATTGTCGAACCGATTGTCGAACGCATGTTTGCTCCCATTGAACTTGCAGAAAAGGCCGGCATGGCTGGCACCACCGCTACTCCCAAACCGTTGATCGTAACCCTGCGTGTCGCTCCCTACCCATGCCAAAGGTACTCATGTTACGGATTCCGTTTGCGCAACAACGGGAGGTGCTTGTTATTGGTTTAGAATAAGAAAATGACTGCCCCCGAATACTCCCCGCTCGGCAAGCACACCGTCTACGCCAACCGCTACGATCCCAGCCTGCTGTTCCCAATTCCACGGCAAACCAAGCGCGATGACATCGACGTGCACCAGCCACTGCCTTTCCATGGTGTGGATATCTGGAATGCCTATGAATTGTCCTGGCTGGACATGCATGGCAAGCCAACAGCAGCGGTGGCGGAATTTCACATACCGGCCACATCGCCCAACATCATCGAATCGAAGTCGTTCAAGCTGTACCTCAATGGCTTCGCACAGGAGCCCGTGGCGAACGCTGCCGCATTGAGTGCGCTGCTGCAACAGGATTTGTCTCGCGCAGCCGGTGCGCCGGTGATGGTGTACATCCGCGAGCCACGCGCAGCAAAGCATGTTTTTGCAGATCTCGAAGGTGAATTGATTGACAGCTTGTCGGTAAAGATCGACGACTACGGTCCGCCCAAGGCCGATTACCTGCATATCAGCACAGCCAGTGATAGCGTCGAGGAAACGCTGGTTTCCGACCTACTTCGCTCCAACTGCCCAGTGACCGGCCAGCCTGATTGGGGCAGCGTGCAGATCACCTATCGCGGCCCCGCGATCGACCGTGAGGGCTTGCTACGCTATCTAGTGTCGTTCCGCTTGCACAACGAATTCCACGAACAATGCGTGGAGCGCATCTTTGTCGACGTAATGAAGCGCTGCACGCCGGAGCAGCTCAGCGTCTATGCGCGTTACACGCGTCGTGGTGGACTGGATATCAACCCCTTCCGCAGCACAGGCAGAAGCCTGCCAGTCAATGTGCGGGGAGCAAGGCAATAACCCCGCAAGCAGGTAAACTTCATCGTTTTGGTCATCGGCACTTCAGATCGACGGCGCTAGCCTTGTTTTCTGGTCCGAAGTCGTCAGCCTCGGTTCTCCCGCTCCCTTATTTCGGAATCCCACACATGAAACTCTCCGCACGTTCTGCCGCCCTCTACAGCATCACGTTTGCCGGCCTGCTGGCGCTCAGCGCCTGCGGCAAGAACGAGCAGCAGCCTGCGAACAAGCCCGCCGCTCCCAGCACTGCGCCCGCACCATCCGCACCGAGCACCACCGCCCACCCCGCCGCTGCCGGCACGGCCGCAGCCCCGGCAAGCACCACCACGGCCCCTGCCCACGCCGGCACCGCAACTCCGGCGCCTGCCGCAGCCACGCCGGTAGCTACCGACAACGGCTTCCAGGTGAGTGGCATCACCCTGGGTGATGCGGTCAATCCGGATCACAAGGTGAAGAAGGAAGTCACCACCTTCTCGCCGAACCAGAAGACCATCTATGTCAGCGTCGACACCCGTGGCAGCACCCCCGGCGCCACGCTCAATGCGAAGTGGAGTTATCTGGAAGGCAATAGCCAGTTGGTAACCAACACCAGCCAGTCGATCATCGCCGACGGCCCAGCCACCACCACCTTCCGCGTGCAGAACCCGAACCTGTGGCCGGAGGGCAAGTACAAGGTAGACATCTCGCTCAACGGCAAGCAGGTGCAGAGCAAGACCTTCGAGGTCAAGAAGAGCTGAGCCTTGCCGAGATGATGGACTCCGGGGCGATCCGACACGGGCGCCCTTTTGTTGTTGAACATGTCCTTGTCGCGTGCATGGTTGCAAAAGCATCCAGGCTCAAACGTCTGTGGTGGACCGTCCGGAATGGACCATCTGTCGTAGACATGCGGTCGCGTAGCACGCCGCAAATTATTGCCCGTCATGCTTGATGTGGCACCATTTCAATGCTGGGGAATCAAGAGAGTTTTAGCGTGGAGCAACAAGGCGGGGCCGAAGTCCTTAGCCAGGAAGA